>CAIRLC010000021.1 GCA_903879335.1 uncultured Pseudomonadota bacterium | reverse complement strand
TACCCTTGCGCGCTTCGGAGAGGTGGCCGAGTGGTCGAAGGCGCTGGACTGGAATTCCAGTTATACCCTCACAGGTATACGTGGGTTCGAATCCCACCCTCTCCGCCAAACAGTCCTGACATGAAGCCGGCTTACGCCGGCTTTGTGCTTTTTGGGGCGAAATGCGCGTCATTCGTGCGCGTAAGGTCTCTGAGAGAGGGGCGGAAGTGCCCGATCAGGCGCTGATTCGAGGCGCCGCCCTCTGTTTGCAAAAACACAGAATTATTCGGACACAGCGGGGCGATATCGAGCGAAGTCTGTTCGGCTAAATCGGGCCCGTTTCTAAGCTTTGATAGGGCGCGGAATCAGTCACTCGCTGGTGGGGCAGATATCAGAAATGGATTAGTAAATGCGGCCCGAGCAGTCAGGCAAAAGTTGCCGTGGATTGACGGCTGCCGAACCACATCCGTCTAACGATATTTCTAGGGCCGATGGTCGACCCAGTTTTCCACTTCTAATGCCGGCACTCGTTTAAATTCCGTCACGTTGTTCGTCACAAGTACCAAGCCTTCACTGCGTGCGTGCCCCGCAATGTGAAGATCATTGATGCCGATGGGCTGTCCTAGCTTCTCTAGGCACGCGCGGATGGATCCGTAATGTAGAGCGGCTTTAGGACCATACTGCAGAACTTCGAGGCGACTGCAAAAGTCTTCAATCACAGCGAGATTTTCGCTGATGCGGCTGCTTTTTTCTGCACCGTGGACCAGTTCAGCCAACGTAATTGAGGAAATTGCCATGCGATTGGCGTTCGCGTTGAACGTGCCCATGACTTCAACAGGCCGTTGCTTCAACACATAGATGACGATGTTGGTGTCGAGCAGGTACCGCAGCATGTTCAGAACGCTTCGCGATCCGTCTGATGCTGACTGGCTCGTTCGGGTAAGAAGTCGTCGCTGACGGAAGGTCCGCCTAAAAAGAAGCTATCCCAAGTTTGGCCCAGTGGAGAGATGATGCGCTCGTGTCCTCTGACGCGAATGTCTACCTTATGAACGCCTTCTGGCAGCCGAACATCCATGGGTAAGCGGACGGCCTGAGTACGATTGTTGATGAACACTGTTCCAACAGACACGTCGATGCCTCCAAAGAGTATATAGCGATGATATATGGCGATAAAAAGTCCGTCAAATCCGCGGTGTACTAGTCTTGACGTACAGTAAGCGAAAGCACATCCGATAATTCCCGCCATTTTCCGGGGATGTGTGCGTCGGAAGGCCACTGCGGGAGATGTCTCTGGTCCCCCAAGTTTCAGGACTGTGACGAGGTCTCAAGCCCCAATAAGAATCGGCAGCCCCCTAACGTTCCCGAAGTCTCGATCGTGTGTCACCAGTGCGGCGGCGCCCATGTCCAACGCGGTGGCTACCTGTATCGCGTCCGGTAATTTGAGTGAGTACTGCGCCCGCATCTGTGCCGCCTGAATCGATACCGAAGCTGAGAAGGGCACAATCTGGTAGGTGTTGAGTGCCTTTTCGTAGCGCTTAGCCAGTGCCAACTCTCCAGCCTTGTACGGGCCGGTCAGTATTTCCGCGAGCGTAACGGTAGATAATGCCAGTTCCACCCGGCCTGCTTCGGCCGCAGCAAAGAGGCCCTCGAAGCGAGGCGCAAATACAGGATGATCCTGCAGCAGATAAATCCAGGGGGCCGTGTCTACGAGGACAGTGGCGCCTTCAGGTAGGCCGCCCCATTCGATCTGCTGACGGCGGCCGCCTGACTTCATTCGGCTTGCCATTCATCGCGTAGCTCGGCCACGGCCTTGCCCGCGCCCGTTTGCCACAGTTCGCGCCCTGTGCCACGCAAGGTAAGGATGCCGCCCTTGCGGACTCGTTCGGACTGTTGCGACTGCAGGAAAGACATGGGCACCACTGCCGCCACCGGTTCTCCGTGACGGGTGATCAGGCTTGTGTGTCCTGCGCGTGCTTCGGCAGCGATGTGGGGCAATTGCGCGCGAGCCTGCTCGAGACCATAGGTGGGCTTCACGACCTAACCTCCATATTATGTACAGACTGTACGGAAATTGACGAGGGGCGTCAAGGCTCCAGCTGGTCTTCGCCGGACCATTCCTGGATCGCGTGTACGCCGGCCGGAGCCAAGCGATCGCCGTTTGCCGCACGGCCAAGCCGACCCATCCACTTATCCAGCTGGGAGATCAGACGACGCCATTCCCAGATGGTTTCCCTATTCAGTGGCCCGTCCGGACTGGTTCTCGCTGATTTAGCGTCCCGGTAAGGCCTGGAATTCAGGTGCGATGCACGTTACCGCTTGTCGAAGTACTGCCGAACGTCGAGCGAAATCGCTACAGATATCCCTCTTACCCGCTAATCGATACTGAGCGGAGTTCGGTAGTGACTATTACCACCGCCAAACAGTCCTGACATGAAGCCGGCTTACGCCGGCTTTGTGCTTTCTACGGGGAAATACGCGTCATTCGTGCGCGTCAGGACTCTGAGAGAGGGGCGGAAGCGCTAGATCCGGCGCTGATACCAGGCGCCGTCCTCTGTTTACAAAAACGCACAGTCATTTTGACCTTGCAGCCTGACAGCGAACCCTCAAAGAGAATGTGTTCATCGCCATCGCTTCGAGACACAGCAACAGGCCTCTCGGGACGTCGACGACTGGATCCGTTTCTATAACCACCAAAGAGCCGGCCAGGCCCTCCCTATGAAAACCAGCTACGGCGTATGCTTTAGCAGCCTGACCTGAGCAGAAACCGGTGGGTCATTACATTTACTCTGAACCATTCGTAACGGACGGCCTTTTCAGGCCGCCCAGTTTTCTAGCGCCAGTCCCGGAACCTTGGAAAATTCTTTCACGTTATTGGTGACCAGAGCCGCGCCTTCGTGTAACGCGTGCGCGGCAATCAGTAGATCCATCGATCCGATCGGTTCGCCTTGTCGCTCGAGTGCTGCTCGCAATTGACCATACTTCCAAATGCAACGCTCATCGAACGGCAGAATGACCAGAGGCGCGAGGAAAAGATCTAAAGCGCGACGATTTCGATCCGAACCGCTCTTAGATACGCCGTAGGCAAGTTCAGCGGCGACGATGGAGGAAAGACCGATATCGCCCGCTTGATACGCTCGGAATCGAGAGAGCACCTGAGACGGTCGTTCGTTAATAATGTAAATGCAGATGTTCGTATCCAGCAGGATCAACGCGCGATCTCCGGCCGGACCTGCTGAACCGGCTGTTCGCGTGTGAGTTTGAACCCAGGCTCGAATTGCTCGAGCGCGGCCTCCATGATGGCCCAAGGTTGATCTACCGGCATGAGTAACACGCCATTGCCCACATGCGCTACGCGTACTTCGCTGCCGGAGAACCGATATTCCTTTGGGAGTCGTACCGCTTGGCTTCTGCCAGATTGGAAGAGTCGCGCCGTATCCATGTGATCATCTCCAAAAGTATATACCAATGGTATCTATCATTGCGGCGGCTGTCAAAATGCCGCGCGTGAGCCGTGACGGAGACTCGCAATATGTCCTCAACTTGATGTTTTCTGATGTGTTTGCAGGTCAGTTGCGTCCTAGGGCAAAGGCGCCTTACTGGATGGCGTGACCCGACCTGAAATTCCTGATCCTGCCGGATGTTCCGTAGAGTCGATGAACGAGGTGTAGGTCGCGATGGAAGGCGACAGGGGTGAATGTCTCAGGGTCGCGAAGTCCGATAACTGCGACGAGGTCTCATGCGCCAAAAAGAATCGGGGTGAGACCGAGAGCCCTCAGAATACGACTATGGCCTGATTCAATCGAACGACGTCCTCGTCGTCTAGCATCCTATGGGAGTGCCTAATTTGGATGTCGGGTCGGTTGCGATTTTGTCGGTCATTGAGCGGGAGGCGGAGCGCAGATGCACCGACTTGATCAGTGTGCTGGCCGACAGACGCTGGTCATCGAGCGCCAGAATACTGAGCGGCGCCAAGAAGAGTTCCAACGGCTTATTTTTCTCGGAAAAATGCTCAGTGCAGCCAGCCACGTCGGTGGGCTTGGTAGGCAAGTCGCAGGAGTCCGCATGCGATGAGGAAGACGACGGTTTGCAGAACGATCGCCGTTGTATTCGTTGACGGGCTGCCGCGGGTCATCAGCCAGAGACTTGCGTCCTGCAAGACAACGCCGAGGACAGAAGCAGCGAGAACGATCGTCGACCAACCTTGCCGCATGAGCAGTCCGACGGATCCGAGCGTCCCTCCAGCGACCGCGAGCACGCTCGCAGCGACTGACCAGAATGGTCTGGCGGCATACATCGTCTGCTGAGCCTCTGATAGGCGCCCGATATCAGTGGCGGATAGCCGTAGGTCGCTCACCACAGCCCACAGTCCGGCTGCATTCCACAAGACAGCAACAGCACAGACCAGCGTGAACCAGAGCGGTGGCTTTGACATGAGAGCATTCCTCGTCGCGAACGATGTAATTTCTCGATGGTGGGCAAAGTCTATCGGCAATCCTCTGCAGAGGCCGGCGGTTTTTGGAAGTGGCGCCTTTTGGAGTTGAGAGTTTGTGCAGATGCCGACGGCATCTACGCGATGCTCTGCGGCACCTCTCCCGCCATCGTGGTCCGATACAGTTCGCGCCGATGGCCCGCATAGTCATTGAAGGCTTGGTGGACGCACAATCGGTTATCCCACATCGCAAGTGTCCCGGCGGCCCACCGTAAACGACACGTGAACGCAGGCTGAGTGAGGTGCTCAGTGATGAATTTAAGTAAGGGCGCCGATTCCTCGAGTGTCATGCCGGCAATACCGACGGCATAGGTGTCGTCGACATACAAAGCTCTTTCTCCGGTGACGGGGTGGACGCGCACGAGCGGATGTACGCTGCCTTCAATCTTGCGTTGCAGATGTTCAGGCAAATCATGCAACGCTCGCGTCGCGGCAAGCTTGCCGATTGGCGAGTCACTTGGCTTAACGGCACTTTGCGCCGAGCGCAGGACATCTCGCAGAGAAAAATGAACCTGTAACTTGCTGAGGATTTTTCGGTACGTGTCACTCAGAGAGGCGTAGGCAAGGGCGGAATTCGCCCAAATCGTGTCGCCGCCCCAGGGGGGAACTTCAACCGCATACAAAATGGTGAGGGAAGGCGGTTTGGGTAAGAACGGAGAATCCGTATGCCATCCGGATCCAAAAACCATAGTTGATGGGTCATCAGCCTCTTTGATCAAGGGATGAACATTGGGGTGACCTGCAATTCCAGAGGTGTAGGCGTCTTCCGCGAATTGACCCCACCGTTGGCTAAAGGCCTCCTGATCACTGTGGGTGAGCATTTGATCGCGTACATAAATCATCTTGTGATGGTAGAGGGCGTCTTGCAGTTCCCCGAAGGCGGCGTCCTGCACTGTGCGCAGATCAACGCCCACGATTTCGGCCCCCATGGCGGCCGCCAATGGGCGTACCGTGAAATGCCGATAGGGGCGGGCGTCGTTGTTGAATTGTCCAGTGGGGTGCAGGTGCATCAATGTCTCCGACGTTCGGGCGCTTGTGACTCGGGCGTACTAAAGCTCGCCATATCGAGCATCAATCGTAGTCCAGATCTGTCTGCCCACCACCTGATCTTAGCGTGCGACAGGTGGCGCCCGTCGATTCGTTGCAGCCCCTCAGTTAGAGTGGATCGCCCCCTCACGAGGAATCGAACATGAGTGACTCCACCGAGTACGTACCCCCCGCCGTCTGGACTTGGAATAAAGCGAATGGAGGCCGTTTTGCGCACATCAATCGCCCGATCGCGGGACCAACCCATGAAAAGGAACTCCCGATCGGTCGCCACCCGCTGCAGCTGTATTCGCTGGGGACACCCAATGGCGTGAAGGTCACCATTCTCCTCGAGGAGCTGCTGGCGCTCGGCTTCACGGGAGCCGAGTACGACGCGTGGCTGATCAAGACCTTGGATGGCGATCAGTTCAGCAGCGGCTTTGTCGAGGTGAACCCTAACTCAAAAATTCCGGCGCTCATGGACCGAAGCGGGCCTGAACCCATTCGGATTTTTGAGTCGGGCTCGATCTTGCTGTACTTGGCTGAGAAATTTGGCGTGTTTATCCCGACGACGCCCGCCGGACGCGCAGAGTGTCTGTCCTGGCTGTTCTGGCAGATGGGCAGCGCGCCGTTCCTGGGTGGCGGTTTTGGACACTTTTACGCGTATGCACCGAAGAAATTCGAATACCCGATTGACCGCTTCGCGATGGAAACGAAGCGCCAGCTTGATGTGTTGAATCGGCGTCTCGAGCACTCCGAATATCTGGCCGGAGACACGTACACGATTGCCGATATGGCGGCGTTTCCCTGGTACGGTGGCGTGGTCAAGGGTTGGCTCTATGAGGCGGCCGATTTCCTGTCGGTCCACGAGTATCCGCACGTATTGCGTTGGGCGGATCAAATCTATGACCGACCCGCCGTGCGCCGAGGTCGACGGGTCAATCGCGTGGTCGGGGATCCCGCCGAGCAGTTAAGAGAGCGGCACGACGCCAGCGACTTCGACGTCCCGCCAGCCACCCCTCCGGTCGAGTGATCGTGACTCACCCTTAGGCCCCCAGCCCCATCGGGAAATCGTTCCGGGGTCGGGTGGGATGCGTTAAACTTCCGGGCTCGATCGGTGACCAATGTCCGATAGGCAGCAGTGAGCCGCCGAGGACGGATGGCCATCGGTCGAGCGGTCCGGCGTCAATCCGGTCACGGACGTGTCAATGGTGGCCCGCGCCGGTTCCTCCGCGACGACCAGCCGCAAATCCCGCCAGGCCCGGAAGGGAGCAACGGTAGCGGTGCGGTCGGGTGCCGGAGGGTTGCCGGCGCGGGTCGCCTCCATCCTGTTTCACGGGGCCCTCGCTTGAGCTACCTCGTTCTTGCCCGAAAGTGGCGACCCAAGTCCTTCACGGAACTGGTGGGTCAAGAGCATGTCGTCCGCGCCATCTCTAACGCGCTGGATTCCGGTCGCGTGCATCACGCGTTCCTGTTCACGGGAACGCGCGGCGTTGGTAAGACGACCATCGCTAGACTGTTGGCCAAGGCACTGAATTGCGATTCAGGCGTGAGCGCTCAGCCCTGCGGCACGTGCTCAGCCTGCCGTGAGATCGATGAAGGGCGCTTCGTCGACTTAATTGAGGTCGATGCGGCTTCGCGCACCAAGGTCGAGGACACCCGAGAGCTGCTCGAAAATGTCCAGTACGCGCCATCGCGTGGCCGTTACAAGGTTTACCTGATCGACGAAGTGCACATGCTCTCCGGGCATTCATTCAACGCCTTTTTAAAGACCTTGGAAGAACCACCGCCGCATGTGAAGTTTTTGCTGGCAACCACCGATCCACAGAAATTGCCGATCACCGTCGTATCTCGGTGCTTGCAGTTTCATCTGAAGCGCCTGCCGATCGGACAGATCACGGATCGAATGGCGCATATTCTCGACGCCGAGAGCGTCACGACGGAGCAGGCGGCTTTGCCATTGATTGCGCGCGCTGCGGACGGCAGCCTGCGCGATGCCTTATCACTGCTCGATCAAGCGCTGGTATTCGGTGGCGGACGTATCGGCGAAGCCGATGTCCGTTCGATGCTCGGCACCATTGATCGCACGCATGTCGCGCGATTAGTGGACTGCCTCGCCGACGGTGATGCGCCGACGCTTTTGCAAACCATCCATTCATTGGATGACCAGGCACCGGATTACGACCAGGTCTTGGTTGAACTCTCGAGCCTTCTGCAGCGGATTGCCTTGGAACAGGTGGTGGCTGGGTCAGCCACGGAATCCGGCCATGACCCGGATGCAGTCGCGCGCTTGGCCGGTCTGCTCTCGGCCGATGAGATTCAGTTGTACTACCAGATGGCCATTCTGGGCCGCCGTGATTTATCACTGGCACCCGACCCGCGGGCTGGCTTTGAGATGACTTTGCTGCGCATGCTGGCGTTCCGACCGTCGGTCCCTGGCGGGGAGGGGACTCGAGCGCTCGCGCCAGCATCGGCCCCCACCGCCTCACAAGGTGGGGCCGCGCGTTCGGCCGCGCCTGCGCGCCCCGCGCCACGTACACCGGTCAGCTCACCCCAAGCCCCAGTGATGCCCACATCGGCCGAAGCTTGGTTGTCGTTGTTGCCGAAACTTGGCTTGGGTGGTGCTGCCCACCAGTTGGCGGCCAATTGCACCTGGCTTGGCCTTGACGGCGGGACGATTCGCTTGCGCCTTGATCCGGGTAAAGAGGGATTGCATACGGCGCAGATGGAAGAGCGGTTGCAGCAGACCTTGCAGCAGCATTTCGGCGCAGCCACGCGACTGACGATTGAGCACGGTAACAGCGGCGATGCCGCACCGTCGAATACGCTGGCTCAACTTGAAGCCCAAGCAGCGGCAGCTGCGCACGCGGCGGCACATGAGGCCTTGGGCGCCGACCCAACGGTGGTCGGCTTACATGAAAAGTTCGGTGCACGCATCGTGTCCGAAACGGTCAAATTTAATCACTGAGATCTTCATTCGAGAGGGCAACGGGATGCGTGGTGGAATGGGAAACATGATGCGCCAGGCGCAACAGATGCAGGCCAACCTCCAAAAGGCACAGGCTGAACTGGCGGCGATGACGGTGACCGGCGAAGCTGGAAGCGGCGCCATCAAGGTCGTCATGAACGGTAAGCATGAAGTGAGCCGTATTTCCATTGATCCGTCCGTGGCGTTGGATGACCGTGAACTGTTGGAAGACTTGTGCACGGCCGCTGTGAACGATGCGGTTCGGAAAATTGACGGCGCCTCGCAACAGCGCCTGTCCGGCCTCATGGGTGGTATGAACTTGCCACCGGGCTTCAAGTTGCCGTTCTGACGTCGTGCAGTATTCGCCTGCGCTAGCGCAGCTCATCACCGCATTGCGGCGTCTACCGGGTGTGGGTCAAAAAACGGCCCAACGGATGGCGTTCCATTTACTTGAGAAAGATCGAGCTGGTGCCACGGAGATTGGCCGGGCCTTAGAAGCCGCCGTGGCGGCCATCGGGCCATGCAAACGTTGTCGGATGCTGTCGGACGCTGAGTTGTGCCCGATCTGTGCCGCGCCCGGTCGTGACCCCAATGTCTTGTGTGTCGTTGAGATGCCCGCGGACGTGGTTGCCGTTGAGCAATCCGGTAGTTTTAGAGGACGCTATTTCGTCTTGCTTGGACATTTGTCGCCGCTGGATGGCGTGGGTCCGGACGAACTGGGCGTGAATCAATTTGAAGCGATACTACTCGAAGGGGCGATCCGAGAGGTCGTGCTGGCGACCAACCCAACGGTCGAAGGCGACGCTACGGCACACTTCTTGGCTGAACTTGCGGCTCGCCACGGAGTGCGAGCCAGTCGCATCGCGCACGGCGTTCCGGTGGGTGGAGAGCTCGAGTATGTCGATGGCGGTACGCTCGCTCATGCGTTGGCTGGTCGATTGCCGATCACCTGAAGCGGATCTGCTCTTTGAAGGACGCCGGTAGACAATCAAACTACCGAAATTGGGCGTTTGAAGTTAAGAGCGCTTTACCCGCTGAAGAACTCTAAAAAGAATTATCAACGATTAATTTTTGAATTATTTGTTGCAAAAAGAACAGTTTTTATTTCATCGAAGTTAGATGCATAAGGCTAAATGTTGTTGATCCCGCAAACCTTAGAATCGAACGGCTTTGAAGTCTGCGCTTTCAATATTACGGGCGGATTCCATACAGCCGAACGCGATCAAAAGAAACTGAGCGCCCGCGGGTTTAGAGCGCGAATCAGTGTTGGCGTCTGGCTAAATTCAACGCAATCTTGGTGGCCGTCGCGCTGGAAAGCGCTCCTCAAACTCTTTCGCGAGCTGATATAGGTGGCGATAGCTTGCAAATCGACGTGATGACAGCGTGCCGGCTTCTGCGGCAGCCCGTACAGCGCAACCGGGTTCGGTGAGGTGGCGACAGTCTTGAAACTTGCAGGCGGCGGCCAGTTGGTGGATCTCCCGAAAGCCGGAGCCTACCGCTGCGGGTACAGGGAGCGGTGGGGCATAGTCACGCACCCCGGGGGAATCGATCAGTCGACCGTCACCCGGCAGTTCATGCATCGCGGCATGTGTCGTCGTATGCCGCCCCTCTTCCGACGCTGCGGAAATTTCCTGAGTGACGGCACGCGCGTGAGGCACGAGCGCATTCAAGAGGCTCGATTTCCCGGTGCCGGACTGCCCAACGAGGACGGACGTGAATCCAGCCAGGACCTGACCCAGTGATTCAACGCCGGGTTCGCCGCGGGTGGAGACGCGGACGACGGGGTAGCCGAGTGCGGCATAGTCATTGAGGTGGCGATCGTCTTCTGCACTGAGACCCAAATCGCATTTGTTGAAGGCGATGGCGGCAGAGAGTCCTGCCCATTCGGCACCGGCCAAGTAGCGGTCAATGACCTGCCAGTCGGGTGTCGGCTTGGCGGCCGCGACTGCGACGATCCGGTCGAGATTCGAGACGACCGTTTCAGCACGCCCCGTCATCGATAGTCGCTCAAGCACGTGATGGCGTGGCAACACCGCGTGCACGAGTCCGACATCGGTGCCGTCGGGTGCCCATTCGACCTCATCGCCACAGACCACCAGCAATTTTCGACCGTGTAGTCGGCACAACACCCGGTGACCTTCACGGTCTTGGACTTCGACATGGCGGCCGTGATTGGCAACCACTCGACCAATTTGGCGCTGGGTCTGCTCGTCCTGCGTCACGAGCGCTGACCGGTCAGTGCCGCAATGCGGGCGAGTGCCGGTGGATGAGAGTCATGCCAAGCCGAGTACCACGGGTCGGGTGTCAATGTAGAGGCGTTATCTCGGTAGAGTTTAACGAGTGCCGCCGCAAGATCCGCCGCTTCCGCGTGGGCCGAAGCGTAGCGATCTGCGGCATATTCATCACGGCGCGACAGCCATCCGGAGAGTGGCGTGACTGGGAATAGGAATATAGGAATCACCAGCAAGAAGAGCGCGAGCTGTAGATGCGCCGGAGCCGATTCAACTCCAAAAGCCGCGAACCATTGCGGTTGACCAGCCGCGTAACCGAGCGCGGCAAAGCCGATGAACGCACTCGCAAAGCCCATGATCAAGCGTCGCACAATGTGGTGGAGCCGAAAGTGCCCTAATTCGTGCGCGAGCACGGCTTCAACTTCCGTTGGGCTCAACCTTTCGATCAAGGTATCGAAGAGCACAATGCGTTTGTGAGCACCAAAGCCGGTGAAATACGCATTGCCGTGACTGGATCGTCGCGATCCGTCCATGACCGATACACCGTCGGCCGCATAACCGCAGCGCTGCATGACCCGCTCGACGGCATCTAGCAGCGGACCCGGTTCCAGGGGCCGAAACTGGTTAAAAAGAGGCGCGATATACCGCGGGTAAAAGAATGCGACGGCCAGACCAAACGCCGTCCAGGCGCTCCACGCGTACAGCCACCACAGCGAACCACTCACCTGCATCAGCCACAAAATCAACGCCAGCAAAGGCCCGCCCAAGGCGATGGTCAGCAGCAGCGAGCGCAGGGCATCGGTCGCATACAGCGCAGGTGTCGTGCGGTTGAAGCCATAGCGGGCCTCAACTCGGAAGGTGCGCCATAAATCCGTCGGTAAGCCGACGATGGTCATCGCGATCATGAGCAGCAGCAGCGTCCCCACGCCGTGCAGCAGGGGACTTGCCAACCAGTGAGCAGAGACACGGTCGATGGCCGCCAGACCCCCTCCGAGGGTCAGCACCACGAGTACGGTCGTGTCGATCAAGAGGTCCACGCGGCCCAAGCGCAGGCGCGCGACGGTGTAATCGGCCGCCTTGCGGTGGTCTTCGGGGCTGATCACGTCCGAGAATGGTGCGGGTACAGATTCACGGTGATTGCTCACGCAGACAATCTGGCGAGTGCTTAGCAGCAGGCGCGTCGCGAGCATAAAGAGCAGCGCGGCGATAAAGGCGAGGGTAAGGATGGGTGTCTCAGTCGGTCAGCCAGGGTGCCGGCACTGTAGCCTCTGGTAGTATCTCGAGCAACACGCTATGAAAACCTCAACTGATAACCTGATTTGGATCGACCTCGAAATGACCGGACTCCACCCAGAGACCGATCGGATTATCGAGGTGGCAACCATCGTCACGGACCGTGACCTCAACATATTGGCTGAGGGCCCGGTCATCGCCGTGCATCAGTCCGATGCGACGCTGGCGGCCATGGATGCCTGGAATACCCGTACGCATGGTGCGAGCGGTCTCACGGCCCGTGTGCGAGATAGTCGCCTAGATGAGGCAGCCGCAGAGCAGGCCACCATCGAATTTCTGGCACAGTGGGTCCCGGCCGGGGCGTCGCCTATTTGCGGCAATAGCATCTGCCAAGACCGCCGCTTCCTGGCCCGTCATATGCCGGCGCTCGAGCGCTATTTTCACTACCGTAACTTGGACGTCAGTACGCTCAAGGAATTGGCCAAACGGTGGGCGCCGGCGGTACTTGAAGGCGTTGTGAAAAGCCACAGTCACCAAGCACTCGATGATGTGCGGGAGTCGATCAGCGAACTGGCGCATTACCGCTCACACTTTCTAAAATTACCGGCATGAACCGCAATTTAGTCACGCGCCTGCTGCTGCTCCTCATCCCTGTGTTGGCTGCAGGCCTATTTTTGCGCACCTTCTACACGCCCGATGAGCCGCGCGAGGCAAGCCTTACGGTCGCCATGGCCACGCAGGCGAATCACGCCTTGCCGGAGCTGGCCGGCGAGACCTTCGCCGAAAAACCGCCTCTGCTCTACTGGTTAGGCGGCGCCGTAGTGGCGTCAGTGGGACCGTCCCCAGCGTCCACCCGCCTTCCGAATCTGTTCTATGGGCTGCTCGCGGCGCTGTCGCTTGCACTGATCGCGCGGCGGGCCGCTGGCCTTGCCGCCGGTGTGGTCACCGGTGTTGTGACCGTGACGGCCTTGCAGCTCTATGACGTCCTGATTTGGCTCGCTACCGATGCGCCGCTCGTGGCTGGCGTCAGTGTGGCGTTGGCGGGCATGTATGCGGGATTGACCACCGAGGTCGTCTCAGCCCGGCGGCGCGGCTATGTTGTGCTGGCCGTCGGCTTATTGGTCGCCTTTTTTGCCAAAGGTCCGGCCGGATGGATGGTGCCTGGGTTCGCCTTCGTCACGGTACTGACCTTGGAGGGTCGCTGGCGCGAGTTGCGTCGGCCGGAGCCGTGGATCGTCGTACCTGTCGTTGGCCTAGGGATCGGGGCATGGGTCTGGGCCGTATTGGCCCGGCCGGATGGTCTGGAGTCGCTCAAGGTGCTGTTTTTTTACAACACGCTGGGACGAGCGTTGGCGATTCAGGCGCCGGCGTCCTACGCCTATGCCACCGGTCACTTGAACTCGCCCGGCAAATATCTGATCGAACTGCCCATTTATCTGTTGCCGTGGACGGCCCTGGCGCTGGTTGCGTTTGTGCGTGGTTTCAAGCGCTTGCGTCAGGCGGGTGCGACGGGTACCGCTTGGCGTTTGGCCTACGGCGCCATAGTGCCGGCCACCGTCTTGTTGTCACTCGCCGCAACGGCGAGGGGCGTGTACTACGGTCCGCCACTGCTGGGTTTTGCCTTGATGGTCGGCCTTGAGTTTGCGGATTCGGCCCGTTTGGACGAGCCGGCACGTGGCGCAGCGTTTGGCTGGACGCGTGTGCTGGTTGCGGGTCTGGCGATTCTGGTGGGGGCGATGGCGCTTCTACTCACGCTCGCGCCCGCCACGCGCGACACCGCTCACATGGTTTTGGCGGCTGTAACCTTCGCGGCGACAGCCTATGCCGTACAGCGTGCGTGGCGCGCCCACGGATCTCGGGAGCGCGTCTTACGTGACTTCAGTTTCTCGGTCTGCGTGACGCTCGCGTTTGTCGCAGCGCCGATATGGATTGGGCTCAACCCGTTGGTGAGCCTAGAGTCCACGGCGAATGACATTGAAATCGCCGCTGCAGGACATCCATTGGTGCTCTTGGATCCCGATGAGACCACGCAGGCCATGTCGGAGCTCTATCTGGGCCATCTGCCCAGCCGGGCGATCGATGCCCGGGATGGGGGCGGTGAGACGCGCTATTTGTGGTTGGTGCAGGACCATTATCGATGGAAAGCCGCGCAATGGCTGACTCGACTCGGCTATCAGCATCGAGCAATTACCGTGGTCTCGCCGCCGGTGACGCCACCGAGCCACACCTCGATTGAGGCGCTCATCGAGCGCGCGGGTGGCCGACGTTACGCCATACTGAAGGCGAAGCCGATGGCCGTGAGCGCACCGGTGACGCAGACGCCATGAGTGCACTGATCGTCCACACGGGTGCTTGCCACTGCGGTCGTGTTCGATTTGAAGTCGATGCGCCGGAGCAATTGTCACTGCTCGATTGCAATTGCTCAATCTGCCATAAGGCCGGATTCATGCACCTCATCGTGCCCCGAGGCCAGTTTCGTTTGCTCACCGGTGCGCAGGATCTGACGGCGTACCGTTTTGGGACTGGCGTCGCGCAGCACACGTTTTGCATGCACTGCGGCATTAAGCCGTTTTATGTGCCGCGTTCGCACCCGGATCAGATCAGCGTCAACGCACGCTGTCTGGATCCGGGCACGGTCAAGGCCACCCACACGACCGCTTTTGATGGTCAAAACTGGGAACAGGCTCGCAGCGACTTAGGCTGATCCGGCCGCCGGAGTCTTCGCCAGCAACATCCAAGTCGACAGCACGGTGTCCGGGTTCAGCGATAGGCTGTCGATGCCTTCCGCAACCAGCCATTCGGCCAGATCCGGATGATCTGACGGACCTTGGCCGCAAATACCAATGTATTTACCGGCCGATTTGCAGGCGCGGATGGCCATCGACAGCATCTTGCGCACCGCCGGGTCGCGCTCGTCAAACAGCTTTGCGACGATGCCCGAGTCTCGATCAAGGCCGAGGACCAACTGCGTCATGTCGTTCGAGCCGATCGACATGCCATCGAAGTACTGCAGATACTGCTCAGCGAGCAAGGCGTTGGTTGGCAGTTCGCACATCATGATGACTTTGAGTGCGTTCTCGCCACGAACAAGACCATTGTCAGCTAGCAAACCGGTGACGGATTCGGCCTCGCCTAAGGTGCGCACGAACGGCACCATGACTTGCACGTTGGTTAAGCCCATCGCGTCGCGGACGTGACGCAGGGCGCGACACTCCAACTCGAAGCAGGGTCTAAAGGTCGGGTCGATATAGCGCGAGGCGCCGCGGAAGCCGAGCATCGGATTTTCTTCGTGCGGCTCATACAAGGAGCCGCCGATCAAATTCGCATATTCATTCGATTTGAAATCGGACAAGCGCACGATCACGGGCTGCGGATAAAACGCTGCCGCGATCTGCGAGATCCCTTCGGCGAGTTTGCGCACAAAGAAATCAATCGGGCCATCGTAGCCGGCGATATGCGTGCTGATCGTGTCCTTGAGCGGCGCGGGCAAGGTATCGAAGTTGAGCAGCGCGCGTGGATGCACGCCGATCATCCGATTGATGATGAATTCAAGGCGGGCAAGCCCCACACCGTGATTCGGCAATTGCGCGAAGTCGAAGGCACGATCAGGATTGCCGACGTTCATCATGATTCGCACGGGAGCGGCTGGCATGGTGTCGAGCTCAACTGCGCTCTCATCGAAAGCCAATTGACCTTCGTACACGTAGCCGGTATCGCCTTCGGCACAGGATACGGTCACCGGGGCGCCTTCCGTGATGCGTTCGGTGGCATCGCCACAACCGACGACGGCTGGGATCCCGAGTTCACGGGCGATGATGGCGGCATGACAGGTACGGCCACCGCGATTGGTCACAATCGCTGAGGCCCGCTTCATGACCGGCTCCCAGTCGGGATCCGTCATATCAGCAACCAGGACGTCTCCCGGGCGCACGCGACCCATTTCACTGACATGACGGATCAAGCGCGCAGGGCCGGCGCCGATGCGGCTGCCAATTGCGCGACCTTCCACCAAGACGGTCGAGCGTGCTTTGAGGGTAAAGCGCTGAATGGTCCGGCTCGAGCGACTTTGTACGGTCTCCGGTCGCGCCTGCAGGATGTACAACTGACCGTCGTTGCCGTCTTTGCCCCACTCGATGTCCATCGGGCAACCGTAGTGCGCTTCGATCAGTAGGGCTTGGCGCGCCAAGGCCTCAACATCGGCATCCGTGAGTGCAAATCGGCGTCGGTCGGCCAGGGGCACCTCCACCGTCTCGACACGGCGGCCGGCGTTGGCCCCGCTCGCATAAATCATCTTGATCGCCTTGCCGCCGAGGTTGCGGCGCACGATCGCCGGACGACCCGCGCGTAACGCGCCTTTATAGACGTAGAACTCGTCCGGATTCACGGCGCCTTGCACCACCGTCTCCCCTAAGCCATAGGAGGCGGTGACGAACACGACATCCCGGAACCCGGAATCGGTATCCAAGGTGAACAGCACGCCGCTTGCGCCCAAGTCGCTGCGCACCATGTGCTGTACGCCCACGGAGAGCGCGACATGCGAGTGTTCAAAGCCTTGATGGACGCGGTAGGCGATGGCGCGATCGTTGAACAGGGAGGCATAGACTTCGCGCATGCAGTGCAGCAGGGCCTCGGCACCACGGACATTGAGGAAGGTTTCCTGTTGCCCGGCGAAGGATGCTTCCGGCAGATCCTCGGCCGTCGCGGAAGAGCGCACGGCGACCGAGATTTTCTCACCACCCATAGCGTGCCAGGCGGCGAGGACCGAAGACTCGAGTGCCGCTGGGAAAGGGGTGTCCAAAATCCAACCGCGGATCTGGGCACCGACCCGGGTCAGCGCGTCGATGTCTTCAATGTCGAGATCGACAAGCGCCGCGTTGATGCGCTCGGCGAGGCCGTTATGCGCTAGAAATTCCCGATATGCGTCCGCTGTCGTCGCAAATCCGCCGGGGACTTGTACGCCCAATTGGGCGAGTTGGCCGATCATTTCGCCGATGGAGGCATTCTTGCCCCCCACTCGCTCCACGTCATGCATCCGCAGCTGTTCGAACGGAACCAGATATTCGGTCATGGTCATGCCCCCGGTAAGTGGCGCCATTGTGCCTTATTGCGACGCAACATGGGGGTGGTGAACCACAATCGCGAGGTCCTCAGTTGGCGATACACTGGCGTGATTACTCGAGGAGATGGTCGTGCCAAACCGCACAGTTTTCTTTGTCTCGGACCAAACGGGTGTGACTGCGGAAACGATGGGTCACAGTTTGCTGACCCAGTTTGAGGGTTTGGCACTGCGAACGGTGACCTTGCCGTTCATCGATTCGCGCGAAAAAGCCATTGAAGCGCGTGAGCGTATTGACTCCACCAGTGCCGCCGATGGCATGCCGGCGATCGTGTTCAGTACCTTGATTCAGGACGATTTGCGTGTCGAAGTGCAGGCTTCGAAGGGCATTTTTCTCGACTTTTTTGATGCTTTCATTGGCCAATTAGAAGCCGCTTTCGGCGTCAAAAGTTCGCATGCGGCAGGGCGCGCGCACGGCATGACCAACTCCGAGGGCTATGCCGCGAGGATCAACGCCACGAACTTTGCGCTCGCCAATGACGATGGCGCGCAAACGCGGGATTACGGCCATGCCGACGTCATTCTCATCGGTGTTTCAAGGTCCGGAAAAACGCCGACCTGTTTATATCTGGCGCTGCATTACGGTATTCAAGCGGCTAACTATCCACTGACGGATGAGGACCTGGAGTCCGCACGGTTACCGGCCGTGCTCGGCCCCTTGCGATCGAAGCTGTATGGTTTAACGATTGAACCCGAGCGTTTGCAGCAAATACGCCATGAACGGCGGCCGAATAGTCGCTATTCGTCTGCAGCTCAGGTCGCTTTTGAAGTGCGCGCAGCGCGGGCGTTATTCGAGCGAATGGGTATCCCGTACATCGACACGACCCATTGCTCAGTCGAGGAGATTGGGGCGCGGGTTGTCCATGAAGCCGGCATTGGTCGTCGAACAGTGAGTTAGTCCCAGCATGCAGGGCGCAGGGTATGATTCGTGGATGATGACCCCAGATCAATGGTGTGAAACCACGTGGCGTGCGAGCCCCGGCAGCTTCGTCGCCCTCATGACGCTCTACGAGAGCAATTACATACGGCTCGGCTGGTTGTGTGGTGACCTGGGTGCCTTGGCGGCTTGCGCGACGGCGCGTATTGATGCGGCGATGTCGCTGGACTATCAGATCGAGGAGCGTGGCCCTTACACATCGCTGTTAAGGATGCGACTGCATGCGTCCAGTACAGAAGGGGCGAGTGGACTGCCTGACCTGTACGTTCGGATCTATCACGATGCGCGCGTTGTGGAGGCCTCGGACGTTCGCATCGTTGGCCATGAGGCTGGCCCGTTGCCGGTGGCCGGTAATGAGCTCGGACCACGCTGGGCGCGGAATGTGATGCTCAATAAGTGGTTGGAATACTGCGCAGACCGTGGCTGCCGGTTTCTGCCGACAGCCACGAACTCAACTTCAATGTTTTGAAGCGCGCCGGGCCGCTTTCCCGGCTCCCGCGTGAGTGGCCGCACTCGCGCTCACCGCAGCCGCTGGCGGATGCTGAAACTGGCCTAGTTCGACAACAATCCGCGAGGCTTCGGCCAGGTTTGCGTCCGGCTCCTCCTCAGGCTTCAGCTCTTCAAAGGTTTTGACCGGCTCAAGCCCATGCGCGGCGCGGCGTGCATTCACGCGCGCCAGTCGTTCGGCTTCCAGTTGATCTCGCTGCGCGCGGCGAGTCTCTAGGTTCAGCGACACGGATTTGTCCTTGCGCATCACCTCGACAGCCGCGGCCTCCGCAACCAGCTCTTTGAGGTCCGGATCTGTTGCCATCCGTTCTTCGTGATGTTTGGCAAGCACCGGGATGGCGTTGTCGAGTGCATGGGAGGCACTGAAGTCAGCGGGGCGTATACGATCCCACGGCAGGGCGCTATCCCGAGTCGACTCGCCCATGTCCGCTATTGAAATCAATGACGGGAAGGGGATTTCTGGCATCACGCCGCGGTTCTGCACGCTATCACCGGTGACGCGATAGTACTTACCGATGGTGACCGTCAACTCGCCATAGCCGGCGTTCGGTCCTAAAGCCCAGCGGTCCAAGGGGTACAAGTTTTGCACCGTGCCCTTGCCGAAAGTCTGCTGGCCAAGGATTAAACCGCGGCCGTAATCTTGAATCGCCGCCGAGAAGATTTCTGATGCTGACGCACTGGAGCGGTCGACCAAGACCGCCAGCGGGCCATCCCAGACGGGACCCGGCTCAGGATCATCCAGAACCTCAATGTCGCCACTGGTTTCGCGCAACTGCACGACCGGCCCTTTCTTGATAAACAGTCCGACAAGACCTTGGGCCTCGCTGAGATTGCCGCCGCCATTGCCGCGCAGGTCCATCACCAGGCCTTCAACTTTTTCAGCTTTCAGCTCTTCGATCAGCTTGGCGACGTCACGGGTCGTGCTGCGGTATTCCTTGTCGCCGTTTACCTTGGCATCAAAGTCTTGGTAGAAACTCGGCACGTCAATCACACCGACCTTGAAGGTCTTGCCATCGACCGTCACGGTTTCGATCTTTTTCTTGGACGCCTGGCTTTCCAGTGTGATCTTGTTGCGCGTGAACTCGTAAACCTGCTCTTTAGAGCCCGGTGACGCGCCACCTGGGAGAATTTGTAAGCGAACCACCGTGCCAGCCGGGCCGCGGATCAATTGAACGACGTCGTCCAAGCGCCAACCCACGACGTCGGTGAACTCTGCCTTGCCTTGCGCCACGCCGGTGATCCGATCGTTCGCTTTCACGAGCCCACTGACGGCCGCCGGGCCGCCCGGGATGACATTGACGATGGTGACATAGTCGTCGTTCAGTTGGAGCGTTGCGCCGATGCCGACGTAAGACAACTTCATGGCGATATTGTATTCCTCGCTGGAGTGCGGCGAGAAATAGTTCGAATGAGGGTCATACGCGCGCAAGTAGGCGTTCATGAAGTTCTCGAAGACGTCGTCGGCGGTGACTTGGTCAACGCGCTTTAAGAGTCTTTCATAGCGCTTCTTGAGCACTTCGCGCGCTTCGGTCCAGGTCTTATTGGCCAGCAGCAGCGATACCGCATCATTCTTGACGCGCTTGCGCCAGATATCTGCTTGTTCTGCGGCGTCAGCCGGCCACGGTGCCTTGGATCGATCGAAGCCGTACGATTCGTCGATCTTAAAGTCCGGCTCCTGGTCGAGCGAGGCGATGGCCGCTGCAATTTCGGCGCGGTTGCGCTCCAGCAGTCGACGATAAATCACGAACGCGGGTTCCACGGACCCGGTGCGAATGGCCTCGCCCAAATGGGTCCTGTAGGTTTCGAGTTCCGCTAAGTCTGACTGCAGGAAATAGCTGTGCGAGCCATCGAGAGAATCGAGGTAGCGGTCATAGACCTGCGACGACAATTTCTCGTCGAGAATTGCGCGACGATAATGCGACCGCTCGACAACCTCGGCCACCAGACGTGAGACTTTGCGATGGCGATCGGTGGCATGGAGTTCGACAACAGGACTCGGTCCAGTTGTCGCAGCCGTTGAGCCGGGTGTGGTGCCGGCCGATGAATGATTCGAGGCTGATCCGGTGAAGAGTAAGCCCACCAGGGCCAATGAAGGTAAAACCAAGGCAAGGCGCAGACCGAGGCCCGACGAATGCCGACGAGAGGAGTTCGATGAATCTGTCATGGGGTTAGACTAGCGTCCCGCAGGTGGGGTAAGCCGCGTCTTGCGTCGCGATTTTGAGGTGAAGCATGTTGAGCAGGGTAGGGAACAGGGGCATCCGGATCAAGTCGGCCGATGCAGGAGTCACGAAATGACCCCGCTGGCCGTTCTCGTTGGCATCATCATGGGCTCCGCCGTCACGATCACCATCGGACTCGCCCTGGTCTTGGCCGTTTTTTTACTGATGAGCCACGACTATCCAGCGCTGGCCCGCGAATACGCGCCATTATTGCAAAGTTTCTTTTTGTTTCTGGTACTTGCATTCGTTTCGTCGTACGCCTTTATGGGCGTGTTGCGGCTGCGGCCATGGCGGTACCGGGCGGTGGGCGCGACGCTGCTCACCGTCGCGGCGCTCGCTTGGCATTACTGGCCCCGCTAAATCCGAACCCGGAGGGAGATTGCATGAAATCACGGTTGTACTGGCTGGGCGCGCTTGCGTCCTTGGGGATCGTGTCCGCGGCATTAGCCGTCCCGCCCACGCCTGGGCTCACGGACGCAGGCTTTAGAGCGTCGGTGGCCACCTTGTCCTCCGATGCCTTTGAGGGTCGCAAACCCGGTCAGGCGGGTGAGGTGAAGACCCTTAATTGGATCGAATCTGAATTTAAGCACTTAGGCCTGAAGCCGGCCCGAGCGGACGGTTATCGCCAACCGGTGATGCTGGTCGAGATCAAAGCCGACCCCTCAGCGCAACTCGAGATCAACGGCGCCAACGGGAAACTGACCCTTGCCTATGCCGATGACGCCGTCGTCTGGACGCGTCGGGTACGCGAGACCGCTGGTTTGTCCCAGAGCCCCCTCGTCTTCGTTGGGCACGGCATCCACGCTCCGGAATATGGCTGGGACGATTATGCGGGGATCGATATGCACGGCAAGACGGCCGTGATTCTCGTCAATGATCCTGGGTACCGTGATCCCGCGTTATTCCGCGGCAAAAACATGACCTATTACGGACGCTGGACCTACAAATACGAGGAGGCCATGCGCCAGGGGGCCGAGGGCGCGCTGATCATCCACCAGACGGGTCCTGCGGCCTACGGGTGGGATGTGGTACGCAACAGCAATACTGGGCCGCTGCTCGAGCCGGATGCTGCCGATGGACACGCCGCAAGGGCAGCGGTGGAGGGCTGGATCAGCAACGATTCGGCCCGCAAGCTATTCCAGCTCGCGGGGCGGGATTTAGATGCCATGGAAAAGGCGGCGACAACGCCCGGCTTTAAACCGGTCCCATTGCAGCTATCCGCCTCGGTGGCGTTAAGGAACACGGTTCGACGCACGCAATCCGCGAATGTGGTCGGTGTCTTAACGGGTGCGCGCCATCCCGATGAATATGTGCTCTATATGGCCCACTGGGACCATTTCGGCAATTCAAAGGATTCGGGCGGAACCGGGGACACGATTTATAACGGCGCTGTGGACAATGCGACGGGCGTTGCCGGCATTCTCGAAATTGCCAAGGCGTTTAAGGCTGGCAAGCGACCTGATCGTTCGATCGTATTCGTCGCGGTGACCGCCGAGGAGTCGGGCCTCCTTGGCTCCGCCTACTACGGCCAGAATCCGGTCATCCCGCTGGCGAAAACGGCTGCTGCAATCAATATTGATGCGATGTTCCCGCTGGGTCGTACGCATGATATTGAGGTCGTCGGCTATGGATCGTCGGAGCTTGAAGATGACTTGAAGGCCGCCGCCGCCACGCAGTCACGCGTGATCCGACCGGATGCAGAACCTGAAAAAGGGCACTATTTCCGTTCAGACCACTTCAATCTGGCCAAGCACGGTGTCCCTTCGCTGTACACAGAGACTGGTATCGATTCCGTGACGCATCCGGCGGGCTTCGGACAGGCCTTTAAGGATGATTACACCGCCAATCGCTATCACAAGCCATCCGACGAGTATTCGAAGGACTGGGATGTCTCCGGCATCGTCGAGGATCTCCAGTTGCTCTACGCGGTAGGCTCCAAGGTGGCGAATGAACGCCATTGGCCGGAGTGGTACGCGAAAAGCGAGTTTCGCGCGATTCGCAACACCAGTCGCGCCGCGGAACACTGAGTGTTGCGAGCGCGTCGGCTTCAGCGGCCGACGCGCTCCGCGAGCAACCACGTGACTCGAGCGATGACGTAGAGACCGTACGGTCCGAGGACCAGACCGACGGCGCCCGGTGAGCCTTTAAGCAGATCTAAATAGAGCGTTGCGAGAAATTCGCCAATAGATCCTTCATACGGGCCGAGCGCGATGCGGCCAAAGACAAACACGAATAACGGTACAAGCACGAGGCCAAGACCAAGCCCCAGTAGTGCCCGCTTTAGTTCGATACGCGAATCAAAGTGTTTGGCTCGGCTCATAAGAATAATCTCAAGTTACTCGTTTGGCGTGGCAGGCGACGCTGACGGACTTGCATCCGGGCTATGCGCCGCCTTCCAGATCATTGCATCACGAACGCGCCGCTCGACGGACGGATGATCATAAAAGATCACTTCTTCGATCTGCGACGGCCTTGGGTTCCGGTAGTCAGCCGTCTTTACCAGTGCAGTAGCCAGCCCGTCGGCTTCGCCGACATGCTCGAGAGAATAACGATCCGCCGCCGATTCGAAGTAACGCGACATGCTGTTCTGAAACGGAGTGGCGATAAAGCCAACGATCGATAGCGTGACGGCAAGAGCCGGTATCCCCACGGGATCGGAAAATTCGGCCTTGATCTTGAGTGCACGAGCGACTGCCGGATATGCGCGCTCAGCAATCAGAAAACAAATGAGGGCCATCACACTGGTGAGCAAAATCCCCCACTGCGAATGCTTGAGGACGTAATGACCAATTTCGTGACCGGTCACGCCTCGGACCTCGGCCAAGGTCGCATCCTTAAAAGCGACGTCGGATACCGCAATCCGCGCGGTTGAGCCTATGCCGCCCGCATTGGCGGTGAAGTTGTTAGATTGGCGCGAGCCGTCGTAGACGAAAATGTGGTCTGTTGGTACACCTGCCTCGATGGCCATGGGGACCAGTGCATCGCGAACGACGCCGGCCGGCAAGGGCTTGAAGGTGTTAAACAAGGGCTCGATAAGGACTGGAGCCGCCAACATCAACACCGCCATACCAACTGCGACCACGCCCGTGGCCCACATCCACCAGACGCGGCCGGAGCGTCGCAGAAAAATATAGATCGCGGTGATGAGTGCCGCACCGATCAAGGTCGAGATCGCTGTGCCGAGTGCCCATTGTCCGAGGAAGTCACCGAGGGGTTGGCTTGAACGACCGTATTCATGCTCACGGCACCAACTATCGTACACGGTCCAAGGTAGTGAGAGGAGGCTGGTCAGCACTAAAAATACGGCTGCACTGCGCGCCGCTCTGCTGTTCGGGGAACCATCTTTGTGCACCAAGCGATGGCGCAATACACCGCTGCGGGCGATCAGGTAGGCCGTCAGGATCGACACCAAAAAGGATCCGAGTAACATCCAGTGCGCCCCGGTGGTGTACGCCGCCGCGCGGGCGAGGCGCTCCGGTCCTAGGGCATCTACATACGCTGCTGTTGCGGCATTGATATCGATACTCATCCGGCAATCCCCCCAAGCGTTACGGCGTGCCGTGCCATCCGGCACGCGTGGTTAGTCGGTCGGCGGAAACATTAACACTTCAAGGCCAGGCCGGGACATCAGGTCTCCATCCACCTGCCTGAGCCGGATTAGGCGGCAATCACCTTCGGCCTGAGTTCGCGCGATTAAACACTCGACTGCAAAAATCCAAAATGCGCGCGTAGCAGAAGTAATCCAGGAGACAGTATTGGGTGGTGCCCGTAGGGATTACTGAGCATTTGCCACGAGGCATGTCGCAGAGATAGCACCGTAGACTCAGCGACGCGCGTGGAGCCCATTTGCCATTCCGGGAAGACACGCTCGTCGAGCCAGCCGCCCAATAATTCAAACAAATCGGTATGCAAAGGGCTCTCTTGGATCCTTTGGTAGACTCTCTGCAGGCCGTCCGTAGGCCCCTCGAGGTACTGTAAAAACGAGCCGTCGTGATGCAGCAGAACGCCCGTGACGCCTTGGGTGCCGTTGAACACTCGAGCGCTGACCAGCAATCGTTCGAGGTCAACCGGCGTAAGAGGTCGCGTGGCATTGCTCGTATAACAGAGGTGTTGGAGTGAATTCACGAACCTAGACTCCGGCGGCCTGTACCGCTGTGGTGATTATTCTTGATTGAGCGCCAGAGTAGTCAATCCCCTAAAACCCACGATAGTGAGTTGTACTGATCCGGATGGAATGGCTCGGTCACCGGGTGAGGTTCTGGGCCTAGACGATAAGCGCTGCGCATCAAAATCGGCGAGAATCGACCGCACACCCCATCTAGGCCGCATGCCTAGGTGTTGACCTTAGTTGGATTTTTCGGAGTTCCTATGACCCTCATTCGGGCAGCTGTGATTGGAGCGGGATATCTCGGACGATTTCATGCCCAAAAGTGGAAGTCGCTGGCGGGTTGTGAGTTAGTTGCGGTCGCCGACCCTGTTGAAGATGCCCGTATCCGAGTCGGTACGGAATTAGGGGTCGAAGCCGTTGCGGATTGGCGGCAACTACTCGGGCGAGTCGATGCAGTGTCAATCGTGACCCCCACCCCGCTGCATCACGAAATTGCCCGTGCCTGTTTGCTCGCCGGTATTCATGTGTTGGTCGAAAAACCGATCACCACGACGGTTGAGGAAGCGACAGATTTGATCGAGGTGGCTGACCGTGCGCGTCGCGTACTCCAAGTCGGGCATCTTGAGCGGTTTAATGAGGCCGTTCGGGCGACTGAGGGTTTGGTCACTGCGCCGCGTTTTATTGAGTCGGCCCGCTTGGCGCCGTTCAAGCAACGTGGAACGGACGTCAGTGTCGTGCTGGACCTGATGATCCATGACATCGATTTGATTCAGAGCATCGTGCGTTCGCCGATCACTGACATCGACGCCATTGGTACGGCCGTTTTTTCTGAAGACATCGATATTGCTAATGCCCGTATCCGCTTCGAATCAGGATGTGTGGCGAATGTCACGGCGAGTCGAGTCAGCCTAAAAACCGAGCGA
The DNA here is from genome assembly GCA_903879335.1 of uncultured Pseudomonadota bacterium. GTDB lineage: Bacteria > Pseudomonadota > Gammaproteobacteria > Steroidobacterales > Steroidobacteraceae > CAIKZZ01. Next base: position 46,935 of record CAIRLC010000021.1, on the reverse strand, counting down.
AAACTTCGTATTTTTGATGATGAGCGTTACGTCTCGGTTGATTTAGGTCAGAAGGTACTCACGGTCATTCGCAAGGGTGCAGCACCCACTGAATCCGGAACGCCTCAGGTGGTCATCGACGAGCGTACCTACGAGCAGGGTGATGCGCTACTGGCCGAGATACAGGCCTTCGCAGACTCGATAAGTTCTGGGTCAGCACCGCTGGTGGGTGGGCGAGAAGGGCGAGCCGCGTTGAGTACCGCGATCCGGATTGCGCAATTGGTCAATGGTTCACGGTCTCGCTAAGGAGCCGTGTCCCGAACGAGATCGCGAATCAACCATTCGTGTTCGGCTGCTGGCGGCAGGTAGCCTTTGAGTATCGATTTGGCGATGCCTGCCTGGCCATCATGTTGCGCAATGAGAGCGCGGCAGAGGCGGTCTAGTTGAGCTGTTTTGGCTTGGCGCGCGGTCAGGCCTGCACAGGCTGCGACGGCCGTGGGACGATCTCCTGCGGCGAGCGCAGCGGCGGCATATAGATTCCAAAGGTCGGCCTCCTCCCCCGATAAACCCGCGGGTGCAGCCGGGTCGACTTGCCGACGCCAGTTCGGTAAGCGCGCGATGGCTGCCCTATAGTCCTGCAGCGCGTCCTGTGGGCGCCCTAATTCGAACAGCGCCGCTGCGCGATCTTTGAGCGGTTGCGGTGAGACGGTCTCACCCTCTAGCTGTTTGGTGGCCCAATTGAGCAACTCGGACAGACGGCCGCTTGTCAGAAGTAACTCGCGAGTTTCCCGGGCGCCACGCCCGCCACTCGCCATGGACTGAGCATAGGCTGCCAAGGCTGCATCGGTTTCGTGGCGATCCGACTCAACGCGCCCAAGCAGGTACCACGCGTCAGCGGCATTGGGGTAGTGGCGGATGAGGACGATGGGCCACGCGACCGTTGGTCGAGCAGCCAGAAAATGGCTGTAGGTTGCCGCTGCTTCGTCGAGATGGCCATCCTTCCACTGCTCCCGAGCCTCAAGAAACGTAACCAGCAGGGCTTGCTGCCGCGCTTGGGTGTAATAGGCGTAGACGGCGACGAGGTGTGCAGCGATCAGGCCAACTAGAACAGCAATCGTCAGCAGTCGTCGGTGTCGCCGTCGATCGCTTAGGGCCACGGACGGCCTACGAACAGGTAGACGGCGCCGTGACCTCCGCTCGCGGCGCCTGTACCTAAGTACAACTGGCCGAGGGGAGACTGTGCCGATAAGAATACGGAACCACCAAAGAGGTGTTTAGCGGCCGTCAGGTCATAGGGTCGTTGCACATCAGCCGCTTCCAGCGAAACGCCAGCATACAAATCAGGCAGTAGGGCATTGCCGTGTAAGAATCGAGTTCGATAGATCGCTCGCACGAACGCTACTTGATCAGCTAAGACTTGCTGCTCAGCGAGGCCCGATAGTTCCTGAAAACCACCCAACACGAAGGCCTGAGATAGCGGCAGTGCCGTCGATAGCGCGGTCTCATAGCGTGCAGTCAAGAGGATGCTCGCGTTGTGACTACCGAAGGCTGTCGAATACTCAGTCGACCATCGCCGATATATTTCGCGACTGGCTAATGCAGAATCAGCGATTCGTACGTCAGACCGAAACAGATACCCGCGTGTTGGAAAATCGAGGTTGTCGAGTTGATCAAGCGTCAGGCGAGCGCGAAAAACGCCGGTTGACAGACGGGACGGTGGAATCGTTGCAGTTCCCACGGCCAAGCGAGCCGCGTCGGTCCCTTTTTCAATACCAACGACCAGTTCGCCGACAGTGCCAAACGTACGGCCAAGAAACACGGCGGCCGATTCTTCATGAAGTCGAAAGCGAGCGGAGTCCGCATTGCTATGGAAGACATCCCGCAGTCGCTCGGATGCCTCCAATTCTGGTCCCCAAAACCACTGTCTGCCGGTATCAATGGGCACTCTTAACTGCGAGCGCAGCGCGTTAACTCGGCCAAAGCTGGCTCGATTTCGCCATTCCAAATCATGCGACGTTAGCCAAGTGGCCCGATGGTCCACCGTGACTAAAAAGTCACTGTCACCGGCGAAATCGGTCCCCAGTTCGATGCCAGCGCGTAGGTAATCGGGCCCGTAGGACTTCTCAATCGGCTCAAGTACCAACGTCGTACCGGTTTCATCATTACGGATATGACCTTTGACCGTTTCAAAATCATCGGTGGCCAATAATGCGCCTACGGTCTTATCGACGTCAGACGGCGCGATCCCGATGGTCGCTTGGATAGCGCTAGCCGGGATCCGTTTCAGCCCGGAGACATCCACTTCGATATGGTTCGGCGCTGGCGTAGAGCGAGCAATGCGCTGGCGGTGACGCCAGGCCTCATAAGCGACTGCATCCACCGCCAGGCTCGCCAGATCGCGGCCGCTGCGTCGAGTCGCCGTTTCGGCCGCAGCGATCCAGCGGTAGCCGTTGGCGAAGTCCGTCGAAGAGAGAGTGCCCAGTGTCGGTTCAATCAGAATATCGTCGGGGCCTAAAGTCGCGAGTGACGCCTCTACATTCTGGTTCGTCAAAATACGTAGCATTTGTCCGGCGGAGTCGACGAGTGAGTCGATCTCGGAACGTTTCATCAGTGGCGTGCCTGCATTGACAACGATCAACCTCTCGGCACCTAAACCACGCGCGACATCAATACCGATATTTCTGACCAAACCGCCATCCACTAAAACGTGACCATCAATTTCTACCGGCGCAAAAGCACCCGGCACTGACATGGAAGCTCGTATAGCCGCGGCAAGATCGCCGTGGTCGAGCACGACTAAACGACCATTTTCGAAGTCGGTGGCGAGTGCACGGTAGGGAATGGGCAGACGGTCAAAATCTCCGCCGCGACTCGGGGCGACTAAGCTTTGCAGGTAGTACTGGAGATGCTGTCCCGCGACCAGCCCGCGAGGCAATGTCAGGCCACGGGCTCGAGTGCCTACCTCCGCACTCAAGAGGTGCTCCCGTTCGACCTCTTTCGTATAGACCGATCGATCCGCGCGGACGGGTTGGTCTGACAGCAGCAGGTCCCAGTCCGCGGCGCGGATCATCGTTTCTATTTCTTGGGGTGAGGCGCCTGATGCGTAGGCCCCGCCGATGATTGCTCCGGCACTTGTGCCCACCACACAGTCGATTGGAATGCGCATCTCTTCCAGCGCTTTAAGGACACCAATGTGAGCGATCCCGCGGGCACCGCCGCCGGAGAGCACTAGACAGGTCTTCGGTCGCGCTTGTGCGGGGGTGGCCATAGCGCTCGGACTGAGCGCGCTGCACAGCACAGCTAAGACTGCGAAAAGGCGGAGGCGCAGAATCTGAATCACGGCAGGCCTTCAGTAGTCGACGAGCCGTCATTATCCGCTACTGCCGCACGGGCCGCGATAACGGCGAGTCGTTCATCCAGTACTCTGCAGCTGGCAGGGCCGTAGCCCAACAATTGCCCGTCAGCCTCTAGCCGCACATCCAACCCCGTCTCAATCTGAAACCGCTCAACCGCAAGGCTCTGAACGAGCCTCGAGCGATCAAGCGTACCGCGATATAGCCGAGGTATCAGCGCCAAGATCTGTAGCATCGGCGCTTGGGCCACAAGGCTGAGATAGAGTCGCCCATCGTGGCGTCCCGCCCGGGGCGCGAGTCGCATGCCGCCGCCTGCGTAGGTACCGATTCCCGCATAAACGAGTAAATACCGTCCCTGACGTCGGTGCAGGCCTGAAGATATGACCGTCTCGACAGCACGGAAATGGCGTAAGGCCTCTAAGGTTCCGCGCAAATAGGCCAAAGCCGGCGGGCCACCTGAGGGAAGTCCCTCGAGGACCGCGGCGTCAAGGCCGAGTCCGACGCCGTTGATAAAGCGGCGAGTGCTTATGTTGGCCCCAACTTGGTAGCTCACTTCGCCGACGTTCACCATCCTCGTTTGTCGAGTGACCAACAGGTCCGCAAGTTGCTGTGGGGCAGCGCCGACGCCAAGCCCACGGGCCCAATCATTCCCCGTACCGTACGGGGCCACAGCCAAGATGGGCGCTTGACTCCGCGGGAGCCCATTCACAATCTCATGAACGGTTCCATCGCCACCGACGGCGAGCAGACCATCGAAATTTGCCGCGGCGGACCTGGCTATTTCAGTGGCAGAACCTGGCCCAGTGGTCGTCGCCACGTCGAAATGAATGCCACGGGCATGCAGCGTGTCCGCAAGCACGGGCCAACGTCCTGCCGCACGGCCTTTGCCGGCGGTCAGATTGACGATGGCGAGCCATCGATCTTTCATGGACGGTCCATCATCGGCAGACCGAGTCCGCAAGCCGCCAACGGGACGCTGAAATCATCGGGTAGGTTGAGTGTGAAGTGGCGCTGGAGTCCATTGAAGGGATCAAAAAACGCAAGCGTGTGGGCATGCAATAACAGTCGACTGGCGCCAAAGTGATCTCGGAACAATCGGTTATGCAGCCCTTTGCCATAGGTCGTGTCGCCGATGATGGGGTGGCTGATGTGTTTAAGGTGTCGTCTGACTTGATGACGGCGACCTTCTTTAGGCTCTACGCGGACCAACGCATACCGAGTTGTCGCGAACTGATCCAACGCGATCGGATGCTCAATCGTGGCTAGACGCGATAGTGTCGAATGCGCGTCTTGGCGGCTCCCATCGCTGAGTGCTACCGCATCATCGTCGAGGCGACGTAATGGGTGATTGATCTCGAGGGTTTCGGCCGGCCAACCACGCACGACCGCCAAATATGATTTGTTGACAAGTCCGTGCTCGAACAACTGGCCCAGCGTGCGCTGCGCCTCGACATCCAATGCCATGACCAGCGCGCCTGAGGTGCCCCGATCGAGTCGGTGGACCGGGTAGACGTGCTGGTTGAGTTGGTCACGCAAACGCTGCAACAGCGGTTTTCCACTGCTGCCTCTGGTGCGGTGCACAGCAACTCCGCTGGGCTTTTCCACGACCACATAGCGCTCATGAATAAAATTCAGCGCCAAGGGGGGCTCACCGCTGGAGTCAGTGCCTTGAAACAATCGGTAATCTCCATCACGAATAATCCGCCGACCGATGCCACGTTAGCGCGAAGTCGCGGCTTTGGGGTGCGCGGCGGAGATTTCGTGACCTGTTCTGGGCATACTCTGTGTTCACGTCCAGGGTCGATTGTAGGGGATGACATGTCTGAACGCAGACCGGTTGCGCGTCCGCCTAGCTCGTTTACCAAAGTGCGCCGAGTCGCAGATCGAGCGGTTTACGAGCGAGAGGCCATTTATCAGGTATTGGATGTAGCGACTTGTGCGACGGTTGCTCATGCGATCGGCACTCGGCCGGTGGCAACTCCGACCTTACATTGGCGGATTGGTGACCGCGTTTATTGGCATGGCAGCGTCGCCAGTCGCATGCTGAAGAGCCATGCAGAACCGTCTGAGGTTTGCCTCACTGCGATGGTCTTTGACGGCTGGGTATTGGCTCGCTCGGCATTCAATCACACGGTGAACTATCGCTCGGTGCTCTGTTTCGGCAGGCCAGAACTCGTTGAGGGTGTGGCGGAGAAAACGGAAGTACTCAAAGTGTTCATGGAGCATTGGTTCCCTGGGCGGTGGGGCCGATTAAGGCCAGTGAACAAGAAAGAACTGGCGGCCACTTCAATTTACTCAATTCCGCTCAACGAGGCCTCCGCAAAGATCCGTGATGGTGGTCCTGATGATCCAGCCAAGGATTTAGATTGGCCAGTGTGGGCTGGTGTCGTCCCGGTGAGTGAACGTATCGGTCGCCCGATCGCTGATACAGGGATTCCCGCGAGCGCTGCTGTCCCTCCGATGCCACGCTTGCGTGCGCGTGCCAAGGCTCGTAAATCCAAACCATGAACGCCGCGATGGTCTACCTTTAGGCGATCGCGAGCCATGCCTCCGAATGGTCAATCGGTATCAACACGTTGCCCGTAATGTGGGAACTGGGATGATTGAGTGAACAACGTATCTACTGAACCGAATCTGCGCCGTACCCTTGGGTATTGGGATCTCGTCGTTTATGGTCTTGCCTACATTGCCCCGATCGCACCATTGTCCACATTAGGGTTCGTCTACGACGCTGCCCATGGTCTTATCGCGCTCGCCTACGTGTTGGGTGCAGTTTGCATGTATTTCACGGCTCAGAACTATGCGCTCATGAGCGAATCGGTACCGACGGCCGGGTCGGTTTATGGCTTTGCCCGATTTGCCTTGGGTCGTTTTGCGGGCTTTTTGGCCGGCTGGATGATTCTGTTGGACTATTTGCTCATACCCGCTTTGGTTTACGTCCTGATCGGCGTGGCGCTTGGCGTGCTGGTGCCTGCCGTTGACCGTTCGGTTTGGATCGTCATGATGGTCGCCTTCACGCTCGGCGTGAACTGGTTTGGCGTCACGGTGACGACGCGCGCTAACTTTATCGCCGTTGGACTCCAGGTCGCGCTGCTGGTCGTTCTGCTCGCGCTTGGCGTCTGGGCGCTCTCCCGCGGACAGGGCAGTGGCGGGCTGACGCTGGCGCCTTTTTATGACGCGAAGACATTTCAGTTGAGCGCCGTTTTTGCAGCAACCTCAATTTGCATCAATTCATTTTTAGGCTTCGACGCGATATCCACGCTTTCAGAAGAAGTCAAAGGTGGCGATAAGCGCTTGGTTGGGCGCGCGATTATGGGAGTGCTGATTATTTCAGGCACTTTCTTCGTGGTCGTCGCCTGGGTGCTTGGTAATTTGATGCATGGCCTTGCGATCACGGATCCATCGGCCGCCGCCTATGAGATGGCGGGCCTCACCATCGGCGCTTGGGCGTCTGTCGCGCTGGCATGGGGGTACGCGGCATTGATTGGTTTTTCGAATGCCCTGCCAATGCAAGTCGGCGTTGCGCGTGTGCTGTTTGCTATGGGTCGTGATCGGCAGTTGCCGCATGTGCTCTCCCGCGTACATCCCAAATATCACACGCCGTACGTCGGCATGTTGGTGACCGCCGTTATTTCACTGGCGGTGGCGGTGGCGATGCGCAATCGACTCGATGATTTGGCGACAACGGTAAACTTTGGCGCGTTGTCCGGCTTCTTGTTGCTACACGTCGCGGTATTGGTGCGCTTTGGAATTCTCGAGCGATCCCGTCGTTGGTTTGCGCACTGGCTCTCGCCGATACTAGGCATTATCGTCGTACTCGGCGTATTCACCGGCATGGCCGGCCTGGCGATCAAGCTTGGACTTGCCTGGCTTGTGGTCGGGGTCGTGTGGGGTGGCGTACTCCACCACAAGCGTCGAGATGAGATTCGCGCCGAAATGTAATTGCGCTAGCGCTGCTGCATTACGGCGCTGGAATGTGAAGAGCCAGCGCTGCTGCCGCGTCGATCACAGCCTGCTGATGCGGGAGAAGTTCGTGGCCAGCCATGCTCATCAATTCGTCAAGGTAGGGGTCTGATGCGTCGCTGCGGATCCCAGATAGTGCTTCCAATACTGCAAGGCCACAGAAGGGCACATAGGCATTGGAGTAGCCGCCCTCATGGGTAGCGACGATACGGCCCGCGCAGCACTCGTCAGCAAACGTCATGATCCGCTGCGTCATCGCTCGGTAGGTTTCGCTGGTACACATCATCCGGCCTAAGGGATCCATCGCGCTCGCGTCGAGTCCTGAGGTGATGATGATCAGTTCCGGCCTGAACTGCCGCAACGCCGGAATCACGACGTGGTCAAAAGCAGCCAAGTAGGCGCCGTGTCCGCTGCCAGCTGGTAACGGAATATTCAGGTTGGTCTGCGCGCCGGCGCCGCGTCCCGTTTCGCTGAGATGGCCGCGGTCCACGGGATAGTGCCGGTCTTGGTGGACCGAAACAGTCAGTACAGAAGGGTCTTCGAGAAAAGCCGTTTCAGTTCCATTGCCATGATGAACATCCCAGTCAACGACAGCCACTCGACCCAGTCCCAGTGATTGCTGGGCATGCCGGATCGCGATGACGGCGTTACCGAAGACACAATAGCCTCGACCCTGGTCAGCTTCGGCGTGGTGACCTGGCGGCCTGACTAATGCATAGGCATTGCGGACTTGTCCGTGGATAACGGCGTCGACCGCTGCAATGCAGCCGCCCGCTGAGAGCCGGGCGATATCGAAACTGCCGGGCCCTATCGTTGCGCTGTCACCAATTGGGCCGCCACCCGCAGCTGATACGGCGGCTACCCGAGCAATATATGCCGCCGTGTGGAAGTACTGCAGTTCCTCAAGGGAGGCCAGTCGCGGGGGGATGCGGATGAGTTGGTCGGCTAAGCCGCTGACCTCGAGCAAGGCCAGAAATCGACGTTTCGAGTCAGGCGACTCGGGGTGCCGGTCGGGTTGTGCGTACGGGTTGACCTCAGAAAAACCCGCCCCGCTGCCAGCGTCATGCCAAAAGTAGCGTTCGTGGCAGACCAGCCCAGTCTTATTTGTCATCGCTGTTTGCGCCCCGGCGGCTGTCACCAGCCGCCGGGGTCACCCTCATCAGAAGCGGTAGGTGACCGTCGCACCGATGGTGCGAGGGGCCATGCCGCGAGCAAAGTAGTTGTCGTTGAAGTTCGCAAGACCGTAGTTCGTGCCGTTGAAATCGCGCGACACGTACATTGGGTTATGGAAGTTCGTTGCGTTGGCCACGAACAGCGACGCGTCGTACCCGCCAATGCGGACGCCAGCACGCAGGTTCAGCATGCTGATCTGCGGCAGGCCGGGCAAGGTGGGGTCAGCGTTCGGAATGTTGGCTGGATCCTGGTACGGAATCAGCGTGGTCTGCTGTGCCGAGTACTGGTAGTCGATTCGGACATATGGCTTGTTCGCCACGTCTTTCCACGCATATTCACCGGTCAACTGCACATTCCAAGGATTGGCCGGCAAGTGATTGCCCTTCGCCACCAACTGGTCTGGCGGTGTGCCGTTACCCAAGATCACGCCCGTTTCATACTTCGAAACGGTGTAGGCCGCATTCGCACCGAGGGTCAGGTGGTCGCTGGCCTTCCACGACAGCTCGACTTCTGCACCTTGGGCGGTGACCGAACCGAGGTTGTAGTTGAAGCCGAGTCCGCAAGCCAAGTAGACGAACTGCTGAATGTTCTTCCACTTGATGTAATACAGCGAACCACTGACCGTCAGGTGGTTATCCAGACCCGACTGCTTGGTACCGACTTCGTACTGCCAGAGCGAATCCGATTCATAAGGCTTGGCTGCACTGCTCGCATCCAGACCTGCCGGATAGCAGTTCTGCGGCAGGGTTGAGTTAATGCCGCCCGGGCGGAAACCTTCAGCGGCGCTGACGTAGTACAGCGTGTCACGGTTTGGCTGATAGTTCAGCACGACACGCGGAGTGACCGGCGAAGCCGATCCGGACGACGGCGTCCGCACGTGGAAGACGCCGTTCGTGGAGCCTGCGGGTGCAAAAGAGCCCTGCTCAGTCTCATCCACCAAGCCGGAGTACTTCATGTTGGAGTAGCGCAGGCCAGCGGTCAGCTTCAGGGTGTCGGTGAACTTCCAATTGACCTCGCCGAAAAGCGCGTATTGTTCGTCCAACATGCTGAATTCAGGCTGCAGATAGACATAGTTGCCCTCCAGCCCGGCGCCGCCGACTGGAGACACGATGTATTCGCTGGAGTTCTCGTAGCTGTGTGTGTAGTACGCGCCGGCCGTCCAAGTGACTGCCGCATTGCTGTCCGCCGACGAGACGCGCACTTCTTGATTGAAGTTCTTCTGCCGGTCCGTAAATGGCGCTTGGTTAGGGCTCTTGTTGTACTGGTCGTAGGTGAAGACGGTGTTGTACCACTGCGTGTAATCAGACACTGAGTGCTGCGAGCGCGAGTAGTACGAGGTGTTGGATACAACGTCCACCGCGTCCGTGTGCCAATTGATCTTCAGCGCACCGACCCATAACGGGTCCGTGCTCGGGTTACGTTGTACGTTGCCGTTGTTGTAATTGGCGCTCGATGGGTCCGAGAGGTACTGCCAATAGGCGCCCGTATCGTTGATATGGAGCGTCTGGATAAAGAACGAAGGCGAAACCGTGACGTTGTCCGTCGGTTGCCACTTCAAGGCGACGCGGAATGTTTGAGTGTCGTGCCAGTTGGCTGCTTTCTCGACAACCTTATCGATGGTGGGTGCGCCGTTATACAGCGTTTCACCGTACTGGCCGAAGGTCGATGAGGGGGTGTTGTAGGTCACGCGATTGACCCAGCCACCATCTTCGCGGAATGAGGCGCTGACGCGGAAGCCAAGGACTCCGTCGACGATCGGACCGCCAACGGCGACGCCCGCTTCATAGTTCGTGCCACCGTGGTCGATGGTGCCCACTTCGGCACGGGCATAGCCTTGGTACTCGTGTAAATTGGGTTCCGGGGTGATGAAGCGAATTGCGCCACCTTCTGAACCCGATCCAAACAGCGTGCCTTGAGGTCCTTTCAGGACTTCGACGCGCTCAAGATCAAAGAGGGCCGGATAGGCCGCGACAGTACCGAAGTTGAGGTGTCGGCTCTGAATCGGCGTTTCATCAATGTAGATGCCCGTAGTCGACGCACCCGCGGATGAATCAATGCCGCGGATCGAGATGTCCGAGCCTTCATCGTTGTAGTTGCCCGAGAAGCCCATGCCGTTGCGCAGGAAGGTGACGCCAGGCGATACGCGCGTCAGGTCATCGACGTTCTTGAGGCCCTGTGCGTCCAATTTCTCTTGACTGAACGCCTGCACACTCATCGGCACGTCCATGAGGCGCTCTTCGCGACGCGTCGCCGTCACGACGACATCGTCGAGGCCAGCGGAAGCACCCTTTTCAGCATCTGCGGAAAAGGATGGCGCGGCAGAAGTCGCGAGCAAGGTCGCGATCGTGGTGCGTAGGATCAGGTTGTTCATCAAGAGGTCCTCATATCGTCGGTCACTGGTGAGGCGCGGTATCGGCGCCCGGATTGTCCCCCTCGGGGGGCGCGCTCGTGTCGGCACGCCACTCCTCGACCGCGTTTCGCGGTGTCGCAAAGTTACCGCAACTACATCCGTTGCGCACCTGTCACTGGTCGATTCGACCCAAGCAGGTCAGAATCAAGGCCTTCGTGACGGCTATAGGTGCTCAAATGTTTGGAAAATCATTCCATCAGGCCTTCGTTCTCGTCCTGATGACCTGTGCGGGAGGAACCGCTGCTGCCGCGAAGGATGCCGATACGGTGTTGCTTGGCGGCAACATATGGACTGGCGCTGGACCTGCGGCCACGGCGATGGTGGTGCGTGCGGGCCTGTTAGAGTACGTCGGCGATGACGCGACGGCGCGCACTTACATTGGCAAACAGTCCAAGGTGGTGCCCTTGAAAGGTCGGTTTGTCATGCCGGGCCTCATTGATGCCCACATGCACCCGCTAGATATCGTAGATCTACCCGTCTGCGATCTCGATAGCCATCCGGTGAGCTTAAAGGCCCTCACGAGTGTCGTCAGCACATGCCTTAAAAAGTATGCGGTTCCCCCCGGGGGGCGGTTGGTCGTTCACCAATGGAACTACGTAGCCGGCAATCAAGCCGATCCGAAGCATCCAACACTCCGTGCAGCGCTGGATCTCGCCTCGATGGATCGCGAGGTGCAATTACTCGGCAATGATGGGCACCACGGAGCATTTAATAGCTTCGCGTTGGCGCACGCCAAAAATGCGCACGGCCAGATTGTCGGGTTATCGAAGCAGACCTTGGCCACTGATTTTTCGTCCTACCAGAAACTGGTCGGTGTCGATGCCGTGGGCGAACCGAATGGCGCCGTCAATGAAGATGCGCGTTATACGATCAACCCCCACAGCATGATGTATGTGGAGTACGACAAGGTCTACGCTCACCCTGAATGGGTATCCCAGCGAATCAATCGCGCGGGTCTGACCGCCGTGACGGATGCCATGGCTGATCCCGCCGGCATGGACTTTTGGGACAAACTGTCCGGCAGCGGTCGGATGACGATACGCGCTAATTTGGCTCAGTTTTATGACCCGGAGCGATTCCGGGTCGGTGATGGACCCGTCGATTACGGTGCTATGGTGGCCAAAGCACGGGAGATTCGCGCACGCTTTGCGGCGAATCCGCTGGTACGTGCCAATACGGTGAAGATTTTCGCTGACGGTGTGATCGAGGGTAACCCGCTGTCGAATCCACCGACGTTGCCGAATGGCGCATTGCTCGAGCCGCTACTGCAGCCGAGGTTCGTGACGGATTCGAGCGGTCGATTGTCTCTTGCAGGTTATGTCGACACCCAAAGCGCTGCCTGTTTGACCGAACGCGCGCGAGCTAGCGCTCGCAGCGACGACGAGATTCAATCGTTCATCGCGATCAATGGCTTCCATCCGGCGCAATGTGTTGTGTCGCGTGGCCAATTGCAGCATGACGCGAGTGTCATCATGGACTTTGCAAAACAGTTTCATACCGCGGGATTCAATTTGCATATCCATGCGATCGGCGATCGCGCCGTGCGCACGGCCGTCGATGCCATCGAAGCAGCACGAGCCATTGACGGCAACAGTGCGACACACGACGGGCTTGCCCACGTCCAACTCGCCCATCCGGATGATGTCGCGCGCATCGGGCGTGATCATCTTTTTATTGCTTACACCTATGCATGGGCGAATGTCGAACATGATTACGACATGTCGGTCATTCCATTCGTGCAGAAGGTCGCGGGCGACGATTATTCGGCGCTGCATGCACCGAACAGCTATTACGAGTCTAATGCCTACCCGGTGCGGGCAACGCTCGATGCAGGCGCCATCGTGGCCGCAGGCTCTGATGCGCCAGTAGAAACCCGGGATCCACGTCCGTTCTACAATATTTCGCGAGCCCTCACGCGCCGTATTCCGGGTGAGCCTGCGCTGAACGCAAGCCAGGCCTTAAATATCCAAGAGGCTTTAAGGGCTTACACCGTGAACGGCGCCCGATGGCTTGGAATTGATAAGGTGACCGGTACGCTTGAGACCGGAAAGTCGGCCGATTTTGTCATTATTGATCGAGATCCGATCCAACTCGCTGCAGCAGGTCAGCCGGAGCGGATCGAAAAGACACAAGTGTTAGCCACTTGGTTCCAGGGGAAGCCGGTCTACGTCGCGTCTCAACACTGAGCCATTAAGGCTGCGGCGTGGCCTCGAGGCGGGTCACGTCGTAGCCTGCGGCGGCGATTCTCGTCACCAAGGCTTGATAGCGAGCCCGCGGCACGGTTGGCGTACGGGATAAAATCCACAGATACTCGTAACCCGGCTGTCCAACTGCCGCCAAGCTGTATTCGTCGTCGATATCAAACACCCAGTAGGGCGCCCAAACGGCTGACATCCATGACAGCCATGCGGGCGCAAATCGCACTTCCAATTGCGCTGACCCGCTGGGTCCGACACGCCGGGCCGTGCCGGTGACGCCGGTATAGCCGCCATCCCGCAGTCGACACCGGTTTTGCACTTCTATCGTCGCGTCGGGGCGAATGCGGTAGGTGGCCGTCGTATTCGCGATGCACATGGCCTGATAGCGATTCGGATATTTGGCAATCTCGTACCAAGTGCCGGCATAACGGGCTAAATCCAGTTGGGGCACCGCATGCAGATGCGCTTGGGCGGCTCTCGACTCGATGCATGCGAGGGAAAAACATGCCAGTAAACTCATGAGCATCGTTCGCATGGTGCCTGCCCTTTGGAAACCGGTGGATGGTCGTTCGCTGTAGTCTGCATTCATTTCGTCTACACCCGCTAGCATAAAGCCCACTTTTCCAAGCGTAAGACTGTTTTTTGTCCGTGGTCAGCGGCCGGCGGTCTCGGTGCAAGGCCGAGGATCGCCCGATCATCGATCGGATGTCGACTCGGTGCTCGCCGCAATAAATCGGCTCGGCGTGTATTTTTTTTTGCGCAAAATCCTGATGCATGAACCGAAAAAGCGGAGACAAAATCAGTTGATGCAGGCAAGCGGTGAGGTGGCCTGTTTTGTGTCTAGTTAGGAAACCCGCATGATCGCATTGATTGAAGCCTATCGAAGCGGCGCGCTTCGCCGCGATCACTGGTTGCGCAACGCGATCGCTGGCGTCGTCGTGGGGGTCGTGGCTTTGCCATTAGCCATGGCCTTTGCGATCGCAAGCGGTGCGCGACCGGAGCAAGGTCTGTACACCGCCATTATTGCTGGCGCCTGTGTCAGCCTGTTTGGCGGTAGCCGGCTGCAGATCGCAGGCCCTACCGGCGCGTTTGTGGTCATTCTTTCCGGTATCACAGCCCAGTACGGTATGGGCGGCCTGCAGATGGCCACGCTCATGGCGGGCGTGATTTTGATCCTAATGGGGCTTGCCCGAATGGGCACGGTGATCAAGTTCATTCCGGCCCCAGTCATCACCGGCTTCACCACCGGAATCGGCGTCATTATCTGGGTCGGAGAGTGGCGCGACTTTTTCGGTCTGCCGAAGATTTCCGGGATCCATTTCCACGAGAAATTACTGCATTTAATTGAGGCGTTTCCCTACATGCACGCCGAGACCGTGGCCTTAGCGACGGCCAGCCTGCTCGTGGTGATCTATACACCGCGTATTCCATGGCTCAAGCAGCTACCCGGCCCTTTGGTTGCGATGGTGGTGGCTACGACGCTGCAAGCGAGTTTTCACTGGTCCGGCGTGGCGACCATTGGGTCCGAATTTGGCGGCATACCTCGTGGTTTGCCCGCACTCACCTGGCCGGATCTCACGTTTTCTGACGGATTACGTTTGATCGGACCAGCATTCACGATTGCGATGCTCGGTGCCATCGAATCACTGCTATCGGCCGTGGTTGCCGACGGTATGACAAGCACTCGCCATGACTCGAATCAAGAACTCATCGGACAGGGTATAGCGAACGTGCTTGCACCGATGTTCGGTGGTTTTGCTGCCACCGGTGCAATCGCGCGAACCGCAACTAACGTTCGAAACGGCGGGACAAGCCCGCTGGCTGGGATCGTGCACGCCTTGACCTTGGTCGCCGTGCTGCTCTTTTTGGCTCCCTTAGCCGCCGAAATACCTTTGGCTGCTTTAGCGGCAATCTTATTTGTTGTCGCGTGGAATATGAGTGAAGTTAGGCATTTTTCTCATATTCTTCGTACGGCCCCGAGAGCGGACCGTTTGATTTTAGCGATTACTTTCTTACTGACTGTGTTCGTTGATCTGGTTGTTGCTGTTAACGTGGGCGTGATTCTTTCGGTATTACATTTTCTGCGCAGAATGGCTGAAACTGTCGAAACTCGACCGGCAGAAGCTCAAGCGCTTACAGCTGAGCTTTCGGCAGCCGGCCTGTCAGCGCTGCCGAAGGGGATCGTGGTTTATGAGATTTCTGGCCCGATGTTTTTTGCGGCGGTAGATAATCTTGAGCGAGCGCTGTTATCGACCCACACCGACCCTCAGGTACTCATACTGCGACTACGCGCGATGCCATTCATCGATTCGACCGGCATTGAAGCGTTGCAGGAAGCCCGCGATACGCTTCAAGAGCGGGGAGTCCGTGTTTTTATCTGTGAAGCCAACCCGCGGGTGTACGAAAAATTATTGACCGCAGGCGTCCTGAGTAGCGCAAGCGTAGAGGGTTATGACGACGCTTTTGTGCAGGTGCTACGCCGCGCTCTTGCGTGAGCGCGGCTTGCTGCGCGTCCAATCACAGCGAAGGATAGTCGGTATAACCCTCGGTGCCGCCGCCATAAAAAGTGTTTGGGTTGGCCGGTGCCAGCGGCGCATTGGTTTTTAGCCGCGTGACCAGATCGGGATTCGAGATAAACGGCCGTCCAAACGCGATGGCGTCGGCAGCCCCGGAATCAATGGCTACTCGCGCGGTGTCACCGGTATACCCGTTGTTGGCAATATAAGCGCCACGGAATCGACGCCGTGCCGCGGCAAAGTCAAAATCACTGATGTCCCGAGCACCACCCGTCTGCCCTTCGACGAAATGGATGAACGCGATATTGCGCTGATCTAGCGCTTCGACCAGTGCACCGAACAGCGCTTGAGGATTGCTGTCGGTAATTCCATTCACACCGCTCACCGGCGATAGCCGTATGCCGACTCGATCAGCGCCTATCGCCGCCGCACACGCGTCGACCAATTCGAGCGCAAAACGGCAACGGTTTTCAACGGACCCGCCATATGCGTCAGTCCGATGGTTTGACCCGTCGCGCAGGAATTGATCGACGAGGTAGCCATTTGCGCCGTGGATCTCTACGCCGTCGAAGCCTGCTGCAATTGCATTGGCGGCGGCGCGACGGAATTCGTCGACCACTGCAGCGATTTCGCTCAGATCGAGTTCATGGGGAACTGGGCACTCAACACGGCCTTCCGCGCTATAACCCGACACGCCAGGTGCAATGGGGGAGGGAGCGACTGGCTCGTGACCTCCGTTAATCGCTGGGTGCGAAATCCGGCCCACGTGCCAAATTTGCGCGACGATCTTGGATCCTGCGGCATGGACGGCATCCGTGACTCGTCTCCAACCGTCAACCTGGGCTGCGGAATAGATCCCCGGAGTGGCCAGGTATCCCTTGCCAATGGATGAGACCTGCGTTCCCTCGCTGATGATCAGTCCGGCGCCGCTGCGCTGACGGTAGTACTCGACGTTCATCGCTTGACCGCTGACGTCGCCAGCCGAAGCGTCGGCCCGGCAACGCGTCAAGGGGGCCATGACCACGCGATTAGCGAGTTCAATCGCGCCAATGCGGGTCGGTGAGAAGAGCTTTTCCGTCATAAATTCGTCCATTGCGTCGATGCAGCGCGTCTTGCGCGGCGTAAAAGTTTCAGCGGTTCGAGTCTCGTCGTCAGTGCGCGGCTCGGATTCGAGCAAGTGCTTTCGCTTCCATGTCCTCATATCCCGCTGGGACATTGGGGTACCAATGCACCGATCCGAACCCACGAGGCAGGCTTAAGAAGAGCTGTGTTTTAAGTCTCGCGTTCACATATTTCAAGGTGCCACTGTAGGCCGTGAAATTACCAACCGTCTTGGTGATTCGCGCGGCGATTTCCGGGCGGCTGGTGTAGTTGATCCACGCGTAGGCGGCGTCTTCATTTTCGCCGTGCAACGGCAGTGCATAGGTCATGATCCAACCCAGCGAGCCGCTTTTCGGTTCGATAAACCGGATGGACGGCGCTTGGCGGTTCAAATCCCACACCGGCGCGTCCCAGAACATGGCAGCGACGATTCGGCCGGATTTGATGGCGTCGACTATTTCATTTTGGGTGTCGAAGACCAGTCCCAGATTGCGTTTGCACTCGATCAGTCGGTCTGCCGTTTGGTTAATGAGTTGGTTATAGGCCTTAGGGTCCCCGTATAGCGAAAACGGGTCATGACCAGATGCAAACGACATTGCAATCAATGTGTTGCGGCGAATTCGCAGCGCCGTCTTTCCGGCTAAATCCGGTCGGCACAGGTCTTCATAGTCGGCAATATGAGCCCGACGGGTGTCCGCCACGAGCCCTTCGATGCCGTACAGATAAGGTGCGCCGTACAACTGCCCATTTACAGACGTGTTGTGACGTACCGACGCGAGGAGTTGTGGGATGTAGCGATTCAGGGGCAGTCGGCTTTCGTCAAACGGTCGATAAATATGGTAGGCCTGCTGTGCGCCGGCGACCCGGTCATGCGATGGCTGCGCGAGGTCAAAGCCGCTGCCGCCCGAGGCGCGCAAGCGGGCAATGATGTCCTCGTTATTGGACAGGGTGACATCAATATGAATGCCGGTTTCTTTTTCGAAATCCGCAGCGACGTCCGCTGGGACGTAATCCTGCCAGGTGAGAATTCGTAAGTGCCGGACTGGAGCTGGATGCGCAGCCATGCAGAGCGTCAGTGCAGCTGCAGTGACTAGAAGTCGACGGATAGTCATAACGTAGTGCTCAGGCTCGTGGGCGCAAAAATGGCGACCACTCCCTAGAGTAAACGTACGGTGTGGGCGCTGTCACGCCACCGTACGGGAGATTCCGCGGTACTATCGGGGAAATTTTGCAGGTCTGCGCGGGGCGATATGGACGGGGAAGCCATGGGGACGGAGGCCGAGGACGCTGGCGTAACGCCCGTGGACGCCATGGCGACCCTCCTTGAGCGTTTCGCCGAGGAATTTGCATTCCTGATGCCCGGCACTGCTGACGGCGTGTTGCCGGTCAATGCGCTACTCATGGACCTGGAGCAGTTGCCGGGGATTGAGGCCGACCCGATCCCGGCTCAAGCCATTGAAATAGCACGACGTTGGATGGATCAAGTCCTTGATGGAGATGGTTTTTTTTCTGCGTCGACCATTCAGAACCTGCACGCATGGCATGACTGGTTCTTGGATCACTTGTTAGCACGGGAGACGGGGCGACCGATTGTGCCCATGCCCGTCCAATGGCGGCTGGGTGACAGCGCCGTGTCGACGGCTGTCGATCATCGACCCCAAGTCAAGGAGTCGGCTTCTGCGATTCCGACGCCCGAGGGTTCGCAAGGCCCCAATCCCCACTTCAGCTTGCGGCTACCGGCAGATCTGGAGCTCTTGCAAGAGTTCCACATCGAATCTCTCGAGCTGTTGAGGTCGATCGAACAGTCGGTTCTGGAGCTTGAGTCCGGTACGGCCGGCCCCGATGTCGTCAATGCCGTGTTTCGCGCCTTCCATACGTTCAAGGGGAGTGCCGGGTTTCTGCAGTTAGAGGCGCTTCGAGATTTCGCGCACGAACTCGAGTCCTTACTTGAAGAGGTTCGATCTGGCCGATTGGCGGTTGGGCGCCGAGTCATCGACGCCATTTTGGCGGGGGCGGATGCCTTAGCCGGCTGTATCGCACAGGTGGGGATACAAGTCTCCGGGGCGGAGCCCACCGGGCCCATTGAAATTTCGGCTGGACCCGTCTTGACCTTGATTAAGCGCGCGCTGGATCGAGAGCCTGACGCTGACGTCGCGCCCTCGGTATCGACGAGCCCCCAAGCAACCGAAACTCAACCCCAGCCGGTCTCGGCAACCCACGTTGAGCGCAATGAGGCCGTGGTCAGGGTCGACGCGGCTAAACTTGATGCCATGGTCAACCTTGTCGGCGAATTGGTGATTACCCAAGCATACGTGTTGGAAAATCAGGCCCAGAAAGCATCCGAAAATCTCGATTTAGATTATGCGATCCGGAAACTCACCCGCATCACGCGCGAGTTGCAACACAACGCACTCTCGATGCGAATGGTGCCAATTTCCGGCCTATTTCGAAAGATGAGCCGCCTCGTCCGGGATCTTGCAGCTTCGCTCGGTAAGCAAGCTCGGCTGCAGCTGGACGGCGAGGATACGGAGCTTGACCGGCACTTGGTTGAGCAGATGCAAGACCCGTTGGTACACATGATTCGTAATGCCTTGGATCACGGGGTTGAGAAATCGGATCAACGGATTCGCGACGGCAAGGATCCTGTGGCCACCATCCGGCTGTCCGCTTCCCATGCACATGGCGGCGTATTGATCCAAGTGGCCGATGATGGGCGCGGCATCAATGGCGAGGCCTTGAAAAAGCGCGCCTTGGAAAAGGGGCTGATTGATCCGCGGCGGGAATTGTCGGACCCAGAGAGCCTAGCCCTGATTTTCCTGCCCGGACTCAGTACCGCCGCTGCGGTCACGGAGGTGTCCGGCCGCGGAGTCGGTATGGATGTTGTCAAAGGACATATCGAAGCGCTCCGGGGCCATGTCGGCATTCAAACCGAACTCGGTCGGGGAACGACGTTTTCGATTCAATTGCCGCTGACGCTGTCACAGATTGACGGGTTTCTGATTGGCGTTGCCGGCGAGCGCTACATTCTTGCCGCCGCAGCTGTTCGGGAGTGTTTCCGCCACGAATCGCAACTCATCGCCTCGGTTCATGAGCGAAGCGGAATGGTGAGCGTGCGCGGCCGTCAGATCCCGCTCCTACGTCTCGCCAATTGCCTGAGTCTTGCGGCTCAGACACGGCGGACTGATGACGGGATCGTTGTTTTGCTCGAGACGAGCGTCGGAACTCGGGCCATACTGGTGGATGAAGTGCTCGGCAAACAGGAGGTCATCATTAAGAATCTCGGTGATACCTTTGCAAAGCAGTCGTTGATCACCGGCGGCGCAATTCTGGCCGATGGCCGTGTTGCCCTGATTCTGGATGCTGAAACTTTAGCGCGCCAACCTGTCGATGGTTATACCCATGCACAGAGGGACCTCTCGTGAATCAGGCGGCTAGTCCGGTTCCCGGACGTTATCTGACGTTTTACTTAGGAACGTCGTATTACGCAGTGTCGGTCACCGAAGTGCGAGAGGTCGTGCGGTTGTGCCCGATTACGTCGGTGCCTCAGATGCCCGACTACATACGCGGCGTCATTAACCTAAGGGGTTCGGTTCTGGCGGTCTTAGATCTGCGGGCCAAATTCCAGATGGCGTCGACCGAATATTCCGACCGTGCCTGTATCATTGTGTTTGACTACCGAAATTCGGGTCGAGTGACGCATGTCGGCGCCATCGTCGACGGCGTCGATGATGTCGTTGTGATGACAGCCGCTCACTTAGCGCCGCCGCCGGATTTCGCCGGGAGCGTCGACGCTCGGTTCCTCGCTGGAGTTGCGACGACCGCAACACGAGTGTGTTCGGTGCTGTCGATGCATGAAATACTGTCGACCGATAGCAGCTTCGGATTGCCTGACGTCAATTCACTATCCGCCCAAGAGTCCACAGGGTCGCCATGAACGCATTGAATACCTCCTCCTGGACCATTACCCGCCGCATCTCGGTCGGTCTCGGCGCTTTACTCTCGGTATTGATACTGATCAGTTCCTTGGCCGTGCTGCGGCTCGCGGGGTTGCGTGGCGACATCACCGCCGTGGCCCAAAATGCTCTACCGTCCGTGCTGATACTCAGTGATATGGCCGTCCAAGCCCAAGGTCAGCATATCAATCGATTGCGCCTGATCGACGCCGACGAAGCGACGAATAAGCAACTCGTGGCGGATACGGAAGCACGGGAAAAAAAGATCGTCGAGGACTTGCTGAAATACGGTGAAACTCTGATTGCCGACGATAACGACCGCCGTCTCTTTGAGGAAATTAAAGCGGCACACGAGGCAATCGCAAAAACGCGGGATCGCATCACTGCGCTCGACAATTCGGGTTCGACTAGCGAATGGGAGGCCTTGATTGAACAGCAGCGCCTGCTGCGTGAAGTCCAAGACCCGAACTACATCCGCTTCCAGAATGCGATTCAGGCATCCTTGGTCTACAATGACCATCTGGCACAAGGGACGGCTCAGGCGAGCCAAAATTCCACCCGCTTTACGATGTGGCTGCTCACGATTACCTCCTTGATTGCGGTGGGTGTGTCGGCGACGTTGGCGTGGATGACCATTCGCAACATTCGCACCGGGCTAGGCGGCATTTTGTCTGACCTCAATCGCAGTTCGTTGCATACGGCGTCGGCTGCGCGGCAGATGGCTTCCGCCAGTCAATCGCTGTCGAGCGGTGCCGCCGAACAGGCGGCGGCGATTGAAGAAACGAGTGCGTCGCTTGAGGAAATGTCCGCCATGATTCGTTCGACGGCCGACAATAGTCAAAAAGCAATGATTCTCGCCTCGGATGCGCGAATGTTGGCTGGCAGTGGTGTGAGCACGATGGATGCCATGACCTCCGCGATGGCCGATATCGGCGTTGCCAGTGCCGACGTCGCCAAAATCGTTAAGAACATCGATGAGATTGCCTTCCAGACGAATATCTTGGCCTTGAATGCGGCGGTGGAAGCCGCGAGAGCGGGCGAAGCGGGCGCAGGTTTTGCGGTCGTCGCTGATGAAGTGCGGTCGTTGGCCCAGCGCAGCGCGGCGGCGGCGCGGGAAACGGCACAAAAAATTGACGTCGCTATGGCGAGCGCTGAACGGGGTAGTGCCCGTAGTGAGCAAGTGGCTCGCGCTCTTAAAGATATTTCAGAGAAAGTGGTTGCAACCGATTTGTTGGTGGCCGATATCGCGAAAGCGGCCAGTGAGCAAGCGCTCGGGGTGGCTCAAGTCAATATCGCGCTGGGTCAAATGGATCGAATCGCGCAGTCCAATTCAGCCGGCGCCGAGCAGAGCGCGAGTGCCGCAGAAGAATTGAATGCGCAAGCAGAGAGTCTCAAGTTGGCGGTTGAGCAACTCGAAAATCTCATGGGTCGCTTTGACCATGCGGAAACGGCCTACGAAGCGCCGACCATGCGTGCACCGCGGACCCCGGTTTCAACCGGAACGTTCCACAACTGGGAACGTCACCAACGCTTGTCACAATTGTCCGCCAAAACGCTCGATCAAATTCCAATGCCGGACGTCAGTACGTTGCGAGAGGAAGACAAAGACTTTCGGAGCTTCTGAGGGGTACTTGGATGTCTCCTCAGGCTGAATTAATGGCTGACCGATTCGTCGTCTCTGAAATCGGCTTTCGTTTATTGACGAGTATCGTCCGTCAGTACAGTGGTATTTGTGTGGGCGATGACAAGCGCCAATTGCTCATCAATCGTCTACGCCGGCGTGTGGTCGAGCTGAACCTTTCGAGCATCGATGACTACGGTCGATACGTGAGCGCCGATGCATCCGGCGTCGAGATCGAGACTCTGGTTGACTTAATGACCACGAATCACACGGGATTTTTCCGCGAAGCGGAACATTTTTCCCTGGTGTTCGACCTGTTGGTTCCGAAAATGCGTTCCATGATGTCGGCTGAGGAGCCGTTTAGACTATGGTCCTCTGCGTCCGCGTCTGGTGAAGAGCCTTATACGTTGGCAATGGTCGCAGCCGAGGCAGCTCGCCGACAGCCTGGATTGAAATTTTCGATCTTGGCGTCGGATATTTCTCGCCGCATGATTGAAGTCGCCCGGCGCGGCCTCTACTCAATGCAGAGTGTCGAGGTGGTCCCCAAGGATTTCCTCCATCGCTACTTTGAACGGGGTGTTGGACCGCAAGAGGGCCGGTGTCGGTTACGCCGTGCGGTACGAGAGTCAGTGCTCTTTCAGCGGATTAACTTATTAGATCGAGAATACCCGGTGGGTCACCGGCAACACGTGATCTTCTGCCGCAACGTCATGATTTATTTTGACGTGGATACGCGCAGGGCAGTGGTTGAGCGGTTGCTCAGTCATCTTCACCCGTCGGGCTATCTAGTCGTCGGATATTCCGAGAGCCTACTTGGATTGATTCCTGGCCTTCAAAGTGTCCATCACGGGATTTATACGCGCTCATGAATCCTGCACGCCGTACTCGTGTCTTAGTGGTGGATGACTCTGCCTTGGCGCGCCGTGCCATCGTCGAGGCTTTGGCGAACGATCCCGGAATTGAGGTGATCGGTACGGCTGAAGACGCCTATCGCGCACGGGAATTGATTTTGGCGCTGAAGCCCGACGTGGTTACGCTGGATCTGCAGATGCCGTTGATGGACGGTCTAACCTTTCTCCGGATTCTGATGGAACACCATCCGGTGCCGGTGATTATTGTGAGTAACCTCACGCCCGCGGGATCCGCGCTGGCGATTGAGGCGCTGGCCGCCGGCGCGGTTGACGTCATCCAGAAGCCGGACGGCCGTGACGGAATCCATGATCTGGCTCGGCGATTGACCTCGCAGGTCCATGCGGCGGCCGTGTCCGCCCGTCGAGCCGGTCGAGCGTCTACACCGGCGATTGCGGCTGCCCCGCTCATGGCCAGCGCGCGACGCCAGGTGCTTGTGATCGGTGCATCAACGGGTGGAGTGGAGGCCTTGCGGTATCTTTTACCGCGATTGCCGATGAATTCGCCGCCGATTGTCGTCGTGCAGCATATCCCGCCGCATTTTTCCCGGGTGATGGCGGAGCATTTGCAACGCCTTGCGCCATTTGAAGTTCGGGAGGCTGAGGATGGGGATGAGCTCCGTAGTGGTCTCTGCCTGATCGCGCCGGGCGATTATCATGTCCTCATTCAGCGCTCGTCGAGCGGTCATCGTTTAAGGGTGGTGCAATCGCCACCGGTGAATCATTGCCGACCGTCGGTCGACGTGTTGTTCCGCTCCGCGGCCGAGCAGGTTGGGTCTGATGCGGTTGCGGTTCTGTTGACGGGCATGGGTTCGGACGGTGCACGGGGGATGTCGCTCATGCGAGCGGCGGGGGCGTTAACGATCGTCGAATCGGAAAGTTCGTGTGTCGTTTTTGGTATGCCCCAGGCGGCGATCCGCCTTGAGGCCGCACAACGAGTGGTCTCCCTGGAGGAGATGCCGGCGGCCATTTTAACGGCGCTTGGCGTCCACGAGATTCAATGATGCCCAGTGTTCAATCCGTTGGTTCACTGGTTCCCAACGCCGTCGAGGCGAGTCTGGGCTCGGCGTTGGGCATTGCCTTGGTGCGATGCGGCGACGCACTGGGTGATTCGGAGCAATCGCTTTATGCGACGTTGGATTTTAATGTTCAGGGCGTTTCATTCCGCCTCCTGATGGCGGCAACGCGGTCTCTCGCCGGGCAGTTGTTCGTTCGAATTGTCGGAACGGACGTTTCGCCCGATTCGCCGGAGTTGCTGCAGGAGGCCGTCAGCGAGGCTCTGAATTTGATCGGTGGATATCTCGCTGGTTTGTGCGGTAGCGTTGGGCTGGCGGTTACGCTTGGAACGCCTAGGTCCGTTATGGATTGGGTCAGTGATGGCGGATGCACAGCCGTCTGGTTGGCCGGCAACAGCCTCCTGCGTGTTTCGATGGAGAGTATGGATGGCCGTTAGACTGCTGATTGTTGACGACAGTAGTTTGCAGCGGCGGGCATTGGTGAGCCTACTGGCGCCCTATGATGTCGAGATTGTTGAGGCGGAGGATGGTCTGCAGGCTTTAGCGGCCGTCCGCGCTCAGCCTCCCAATCTGGTTTTACTGGACTACAACATGCCGGTGCTCGATGGGTTGGGGTTCTTGCGGGCTTTGCGCGCCGATGAAGAATTCGCTCGCACCAATGTCATCATGCTGACGGCGAATTCCGCACCAGACACACTGGCTGCGGCCGCTCGCTTGCACGTGCGGGATTATCTCATTAAGCCGTGTGACGGTCCGACTCTGATTTCCAAAATTTCTCGAATTGTGCCAATTACTTTCAAATCTGACGCGGTGGCGTCACAGCAGGGTGCGTCATGACCGTGGTAGCGAGTGATGAGTTGGACTCAGTCAGCACGTTGCTGGCCTCTGCAAGAGTGCTCGTGGTGGACGACAGTCGTTTAATGCGGCTTGGACTGATCCGCTCGTTGCGCGAACTTGGAGTGCAAACGGTCTCGGAAGCCGCTAACGGGCAAGAGGCGCTGGATCGAATCCGGCTGGAACCATTTGATCTGATGTTGCTCGACATCGAAATGCCCATCATGAGCGGTACAGAACTGCTCGTGGCTATGAAGTCAGAATCGACACTTCAGCGGTTGCCGGTGATTGTGATCTCAAGCTCCGAACAAATCGATACCGCGGTGAAATGTATTGAGCTCGGCGCTGAGGATTATCTGCCCAAAACCTATAATCCAACGCTGCTGCGCGCTCGCGTCACCTCATCGATCGATAAGAAGCGACTGAGGGATCTCGATGCGCTGCGTGTCCGCCAACTGCAGGAAGAAAAAGACCTCCTAGAGCGAACTCAAAAGCGGCTTGATCATGAGCTAGCCGAAGCCTTTCATTACGTACAGTCCAGTTTTCCAGAGCCGCTGAGTTCCCCGATTAAAGTGGATTGGTTTTACCAACCGTCAACGGAGTTGGGCGGCGACGCCTTCGGATACCATTGGATTGATGACGAACATTTTGCAGTTTATCTGCTGGATGTTTGCGGCCATGGTGTCGGCGCCTGTTTGCTCGCCGTGACGGCGATCAATGTCATGCGGACTCAAGCCCTAATTGGTGTCGACTTTCGCGACCCTGCCGCTGTATTGGCCGGTATCAGCAATGCATTCCTCTGTGAGAAACACAACGATATGTACTTTACGTTGTGGTACGGCGTTTACCAGAAATCCACTCGTCAACTGAGTCACGCGAGTGGTGGACACCCACCGGCGCTGCTATTGGGTCCGGTTGGGGAGGATGGTCGATCGCCGTCCACACCATTGCGGGCGCCCGGGCTCATTGTTGGCGTGATGGAAGATATCCCTTACACGGCGCAAACCGTTCAGGTGTCGGAAGGATCGACGCTGCTCGTGCTGTGCGATGGTTGTTTTGAGATTCGCTCGACGGATGGCACGGAAGGCACGTTTGAAGACTTCGAGCAGTTTATGCAGGTCGGCGGTAAACGGCCGACCGGACTGTCGGATCTCTTTGAATCGGCGCGTGTGCGCCACGGAGAAGGCCCGTTAGACGATGACTTCTCGATCGTCCGCGTCAGTTTCTAATGGGTCGCTCCGCCCGTTTGGCGGCCCATGCGTCGCTCGATGTGCAATGGGATGAGTCCGATCAGTAAAAAGCCCGCGCCGACGAGTGCTCCGATGCCGGTATAGGCAGCACTGGACCAGAGCAATCCTGCAGCGCTCAGTACGAATATCGCTGGAAGAACGGGGTACAGAGGAACGTGGAAAGCGTCTTTGGGTACACCAAATCGGATTCTCAAGACGAATAACGATAGGGCGGTGGCCAGTATAAAGAGCCAGAAAACCGGCGCTTCAAACTCGACAATGGCCTGAAACCCATTGGGGGTCAGTGTTGCGAGCAGGACTAAGGCTAAGGACAACGCCGCGAGCGCAATGATTCCACGTCTTGGTGCGCCGCAGGGGTGCCATTGGCCCAGCCAATGAAACAGTCGCCAGTCTTGGCCGACAGCATAGTTACTGCGCGCACCAAAGAATACGGTAGCGCTAATGGCCTTCATGCAACTAAACGCGACGATCGCGCTGAGTAGCGTCCCAGACCGATGCCCAAATGCCAATCGGAAGAGGTCAGCAGCCGGGGCCGAAGAACGCGCAACGCCCGCGTGGCCGAGACCCCATAGATAGGCGGCATTGATCAATAAGTAGAGGGCGGTTACGGTACCCAACCCGAATAAGAGCCCCCGCAAGATGCCGCGACGGGAATCCGCGACCTCGGCGGATATGTAAGCGGCTTCGTTCCAACCGCCGTAGGTCAGCAATACAAATATAAGGGCGAAGCCAAGTCCCCCGGACGTCGATGAGTGGACCACTGGACTGAGGTCCGCGTGATCGTGACTGACCAGGCCCGCCACCATGATGGCGACCACGGTGCCGACTTCGATCAAAGCAAATAGGTTTTGTGCGGTCCTTGCCGGGCGCACGCCCAGTGCGTTGAGACCGCTGAGCGCAACGATCATGCCGATCGCCCAGCCCGTGCTGGAATGGGGTCCGAGGGGAATGACCGGCGTCAAATAGTCGCCGAGCGTGACCGCAAACAATGCGATGGCGGCGGGCAAGATGACGACGGAGCGAGCCCAGGCGTAAATGAAGGCCACGCTGTTGCCGAAAGCCCGCCCGATGAAATGGAACTCCCCGCCAAAGCTGGGGTACGAGGTTGCGAGTTCGACGTAACACAAAGCGCCGATGATGGAGGCGATGCCACCGGCTGTCCATGCGGCCATAATTACGATTGGATTGGCGAGCGCATCGGCTACCAGGGCTGGGGACTTATAAATCCCTGCGCCGACCACCGTCCCCACAATCAACGATATGATGTCAACCACGCGTAAAATGGGTTGTGGCTTGGCGTTCGTCATCGGGAGTGATGCTCTTGCAAGGGCCATGTAAGCTCAGTCGATGGGTTCTTTCGGTGGCCGTCGGTGCCTGGGGCCTGGCCCTCTTGGGCGCGCCATTGGCCAACGCAGAGTCGATCCAAGACCACGATTTTCGCACGTCGGATGGCGTGCGGCTGCATTACTTGGAAGCCGGGCAGGGGGAACCCACGCTCGTATTCGTGCCCGGTTGGCTGATGCCCGCTCGGATTTTCGAGGGTCAACTCGCCTCGTTGTCGGAGCGACATCGTGTGGTGGTTCTCGACCCGCGATCGCAGGGCCAATCTGAGTTGTTCGCTGGCCCTCATACGGCCGCTCGTCGTGCGGCCGATATCGCTGAGTTTGTAAAACACATCAAGCCGCAGACCTTTGTCTTGGTGGGCTGGTCGCTTGGCGTTATGGAGAGTCTCGACTACGTCGAGCGCACAAGGCCGCAGGAATTGCGCGGTTTGGTTCTGGTCGATAATTCCATCGGCGAGGCCTCGCCGCCACGACCAGCGGCCGCGACGAATGGACCGCCGACGCAACCGCAGACCCGTACACAAAAGATGCTGGCCTTTGCGCGAGGGTTGTTCGCAAGTCCTCCCTCGGGCGATTTGCTGAGGACGGTCGAGGAATCCGTCTTGCGAGTGCCGCCCGCGGTGGCGGCCGAATTGCTGGCTAAACCGTATCCGCGCGAGTACTACAAAGAAGCGATTTACCGCGCTCAAGTGCCGGTGCTGTACGCCATCCGTCCGCGTTTCGCCGATCAAGGCGCTGCCCTTACGGCTCATTTGTCGACCGCGCGAGTCACGATCTATCCGTCCGCCGGCCATGCGTTGTTTGTTGACGCGGTGCAAGATTTCAATGCGGATGTTGAGCGTTTCCTTGATGAGTTGCCGCGATCCTAAAGTCGACGCCCGACGATGACGGCCGATCCTGCGCGCTTCTCGTAACCGTAGACGTAAGGCAGAGATCCCATCGACTCATGGGAGGCATACAAGTCGATGAAGGCCTTTGCGGCGCCATCGTGTGCCCAGATTGATTGGGGCGCCGTGTAATGCCCATAGAGCGTGAGCGCATAATTCTTGACCAACAAATCCACGGGCAATCCCGTCTCATCCTGAACAACGAAGGGTGCAGCCGTCGTCGTCAGCATGCCAGCCAGCACTGAAAAACTCTTGCGCTGTAGTAGATGAGACGCTGATTTCAAAAACAGGACATCGCCGTGATTGTGCTGCAGAAATTGCGAGCCACCTACGTCAGCGCGAAGGCCTCGGTTGGATAGATCAATCGCCAAATAGTCGATCGTCACTGGATGACCGTCGTGGCGACGGACTGTGAATCGTACCCCTCGCGGGGTTTGTCCCACATGGCTTGACGACGGTTCGGCCGAGCCTGCGTCGGAGATTTCTAGTGTTGTTGTGGATAGTACGGTGCCACCGCCAAATGCGATGGAGTAGCGTAACAATTGTAGGAATCGCGGTTTCACACCGCTCACCCCATTGAGATCATGGGTCCGGTAATAACCCAGTTGAGCAAAAAACGAGAGCATCTTGCATTCCCGATCAACCGCGCCGGGTGCGGCCTCGTCGGGTTGTCCGATATCGCCGTATTCAGGAGACTGATCGGCAACCAGCGTGATGTGAGGCGCTAGGGGAAACAGCGACAACGCTGTGACGATGTCTGGTCCAGAGAATAAGTAGAGTACGGGTCGACCTTGAAGGTCAGCAAGATTTGCGCGACTCCAATCGTTCATCGGCACTGAAAAGCGTTTCTCATGCCGAGACTGCAGTGACCCGAAGCTGCTGCAATGCACGGCGTCCGTCGCCGTGCTCGACGGTGCGGGGAGGTTGCTTGGATCCGCCCTCGTGCCCAGAGACACCGCGATGGCGAATAAAGTGATCCGCAAGCGAGAGACAGTAAACAGCATGACGGACTCTTGGAAGGTCAGGTCAGCCGATTGTATGGGGTTCTACGCCATTGGGGTGACCGCTCACGGGTCGGAAGTCGTTGGTGCAGTCCAATTCCATACCGGATCGGCGATCGGGGTTTCGAGCGCCCCCCCCCGGCACCGTCCGGTGGCGGCCGTCCGTGACGTCGGCTTGCCTCAACGAGCGGACTGGTGCGCATGGCAGGGAAGCGCTATTTTCACAGACGTACAGACACCAATCCCACGGGCTGACGTGACGTCGAGCATTAATGTCTGGCGGGCTTAAGCTCATGTCCTGCGGAGTCGATTCAAGTGAACGCCTCATTTATAAAACGGCCTATGCTCAGCGTGTTGCGAACCTTGACCGTGCTGTCGGTTGTGGTAGCGATGGAACCCGCGCTTGCGGATGCGTCTACATCGTTTGCCGCAACGCGGGCGCAATGGAATCAGCCTGCGGAACCCTTTCGCGTGATCGGCAACATTTACTATGTGGGCACCGACGAGCTTGCGGCATGGCTCGTGACGACGCCGAACGGTCACTTTTTGTTAGACGGTGGGCTGCCTGAGTCTGCGCCACTGATTGAGGCGAATATCCGCAAGCTCGGCTTTCGCTTGGCCGATATTAAGTTCTTACTCAATAGCCACGCGCATTTTGATCATTCCGGAGGGCTTGCCAAATTGAAGCAGGACACCGGGGCGCAGTTGATCGCCAGTGCCGGAGATCAGGAATCGCTGGAAACGGGAACTTACCTCGGTAGCGAGCGTGTGATCGAGTTGTCGGCGCCTCCGGTAAAGGTCGATCAGTTGGCCGCCGATGGACAAGAATTTCAGTTGGGCAACGTCGAGATGACGGCTCATCTCACGCCGGGGCACACGCGGGGTTGCACCACGTGGACGACACGGGTGCTCGACATGGGGGTGCCGCACACCGTTGTGTTCTATTGCAGCACATCGGTCGCGTTAAATCGCTTGGCCCCAACCGAACAATATCCGGGGATTATCGCCGATTACCAACGCACATTTGAGCAACTCATGCATCTGAGCGCCGATGTTTTTTTGGCGAATCACAAAGAGTTCTTTAATTTGTGGCCCAAGCGAGAGACACAGAAATGTGGCGGCACGAATCCGTTTATTAACGCCACGGAATTCCATGATTTCGTACTCGGTTCCCGCCTTGAGTTTGAACAAGAACTGCAACGGCAGCAGGGTATTGAACAATAGGTCGGCACGACAGGGTAAACGAAGTGTCGCGCCGCACCGAAGACGCGCGTTACGGACGAAAATCGAGCGACCCGCGCCGTTCTAGAAACCGCCAACCATCGGCAACTCTGACGAGTTGATCGACGTATGACCCGATCAGAGGCGGGCCGGCTTGCTCGGGTAAGCCGCCATCGGCATGTGATTTTCCGGTGTAGAGCAACAGTTGGCTCGTGGCGGTTGCGTGGGTGTCATCGTCCAGAGTAATCAGGATATTGACGACGATGTGCCGCGAGATCCGACGTGGTCGTGCTTTGAAGGACGCCAGAATCGCTTCACGTCCCACCACGAAGTCGTTCGGCGCGGTCGGTCGATTCATCCGACCGTCTTCGCTGTACATCGCTGCGAGAGCTTCCCAATCGCCCGCATCATTCAGTGCGACATAGCGTGTCAGAAGCTCCGTGATTTCCATTTTCGAAATCCATGCTGACGTCGATCCCATTTGGCGACTCCTCCGTACCGATTCGATTGAGAGTGAACGCGCCGTCAACCGCCAGCGATGCATTAAAAAGTGGCTTGCTGTAGGCCGAATGAAGCGTCGATACTCAGGATACTGAACCGCATGGGTTAAGGTGAAGCCGATGTGCCACCGGTTGCGCTCAATCGCGCGCTGCCGGGGTTACCTTCGGGGAGTAGCCCTCCGTTGTCCTGACCCAGAGCCGGCTTAGCCTGACCGACAAGATTCGACGCATTAGGGGGTTTCATGAGTTCTATTCTGACAACGCACGTGGGTAGCTTGCCGAGGGGCCCCGAGCTCACGCCGTTATTGCTCGCCCGTGATCATGGCCAGCCGTACGATGTCGCCGAGTTTGATCGCGTCGTTCAAGCGGCCGTCGACGAGGCGGTGGCCAAACAAGAGGCTGCCGGTGTTTCTTTGATGAGTGACGGCGAGTTGGGTAAGGTGGGTTATTCCACCTACATCACCGAACGATTGTCTGGATTCGGTGGCGATATCAGCCGTAAGCCTGCCTTGGATCTCGCGCCTTATCCAGAGCTGCGCAAGAAACTGGCGGCCATTATGGGCGACCAAGAATTTGTCCGCGCCAGCTGCATTGGTCCGGTCAAGTTGGTGAATCTCGAGCCCTGTTTGGAAGATATTCGTCGCTTCCAGAAGGCGCTCAAGGGCAATTCAGCGCGTGGATTTATGAACGCGGCCTCGCCTGGATTAATTACCGCCTTTCAGCCGAACGCCTACTATCCCAGTCATGAGGCTTATTTGGCTGACTTGGTTGAGGCGATGCGGCCTGAATATGAGGCCATCGCGGCGACGGGCGTCCAGTTACAGCTCGACTGCCCAGATCTGGCCATGTCGCGCCACACGGGTTATCAGTCGCTCACAGAAGCCGAGTTTCTCAAAATCGCTGAGGCAAACGTCGAGGCGTTGAACGCGGCGACGCGCAACATCCCGCCAGAGCAACTCCGCATGCACGTCTGTTGGGGCAATTATGAAGGTCCTCACGACCATGACATTGCGCTGGAAAAGGTCATCGACATCATTCTAAAGGCCCGGCCTTCGATCATCCTATTTGAAGCCGCCAATCCTCGGCACGACCACGAGTGGAAGGTGTGGGGCCAAGCGAAAATTCCAGACTCCAAGATCTTGGCTCCGGGCTTGATCGATACCTGCTCAAACTACCTCGAGCATCCCGAGTTGATCGCACAACGCATTGAGCGATTCGCAGCCATCGTCGGTGTCGATCGAGTCATCGCGAGCACGGACTGTGGATTCGGCACGTTTGCCGGTTACGGCAAAATCGATCCGGGTATCACGTGGAAGAAACTTGCGGCGCTTCGGGAGGGTGCGGATATCGCAGCCGCGCGTCTCTAGTCGGTCTCACCTCGGCGCCCCGGTGGGGCGCCAAGCGTGTGTTGGCCAACGCGGCCGTGCGGACGAAAGTCCGCACGGCCTTGTAGTTACAACTTAATGATGACCGTCTTCAGCTCAGTGTAAGCATCAATACCTTGCCGAGCCTGCTCGCGGCCAAAGCCCGACTGCTTGAAGCCACCGAATGGCAGCGCTGGGTCAATGACAGCATGGCAATTGCCCCAGACCGTACCCGCCTTGATCTTTGACGCCAAGCGATGCATCGCGGACACGTCACGCGTCCAGACGCCGGCGCCCAGACCGTAGCAGGTGTCGTTCGCCATCTTCGCCACCTCATCGATATCGTCGAAGCGCTGCGCCACAACGACTGGCCCGAAGATTTCTTCGGAGACGACGCTCATGGTTGGCTTGACGTCGACAAGGATGGTTGGGTTGACGTAGTAGCCATTGGAGCTTGGCGAGTCACCACCCACAGCGACTGTGGCGCCATCACGCTTACCGGCTTCGATATAGCCCATGACGCGATCAAATTGGTCGCGAGACACCAGCGGGCCCATGTGCGCGCTTGGGTCCAACGAAGGGCGCGGTGTCCAGAATGCCGTCGCTCCGGCAATGCCTTCGATCACCTTATCGAAGATGCTGCGATGAGCAAAGAGACGGGAACCGGCAATGCAAACTTGTCCGGAGTTGAAGAAGATCGCGCCAGCCGCGCCCGCAGCAGCATCGGCTACGTTGACGTCAGGCATGACTACTACCGGCGATTTGCCGCCCAGCTCAAGCGTGACGCGCTTGAGCGTTTCAGTGGCATTGCGGTTAATGATCTTGCCGACTTCCGTTGAACCGGTGAATGCCACCTTGTCGACACCCGGGTGTTTGACGAGACGGTCGCCAGCCGTATGGCCGTTACCCGTGATGATGTTGATCACGCCGGGCGGGAATCCCGCCTGAACGACGAGATCAGCGAGCCGTAATGCCGTCAGGGACGTCTGTTCGGCGGGCTTGAGGATCAACGTGCAACCGGCCGCCAATGCCGGCGAGATTTTGAGCGTCGCCATCAGCAGTGGGAAGTTCCACGGCACGATCTGCGCGGCCACGCCGACGGGTTCGCGCGAGACGTAGCTGAACACGGTGCCGCGTGGCATCGTGGAGGGCTGCATGGTTTCGCCGCCGAGTTTGGATGCCCAACCGGCCATATATCGCAGGTGATCCACCGCGCCCGGAACGTCGACCATCCGTGCCATACCCACAGGCTTGCCGTTATCAATGGCCTCAAGTTCAGCAAATTCCGCCGCGTGGGCCTCGATTAGGTCCGCCAGTTTACGCATCGTGTTTTCACGAACGTTAGGCGGCAAGTCCGACCAACGTCCATCATCAAATGCAGCGCGAGCGGCGTTAACGGCGCGATCGACATCAGCGTCTGAGGCGTCTGCGATGCGAGAGACTTCGCGGCCCGTTGATGGATCTTCGACAGCAATCGTGGCGCCGTGGGTTGAGGCAACCCATTCATTGTTGATGAACAGGGCCGGTGCGCGCGCGAGGGCTGCCTTGGCCTGCGGCGAGTATTCGCGCTGGACGAAGGTGTCTGGACTGGTCTGTGTGGTGCTCGACATGGGGAGTCTCCTGAATCTTCGGGTGTTTTCCGTATAGCCAAAGTTGAGGCTAGCGCAGGGTAAACGAGCCCATAGGATACAAGCCGAGATTGGTTGATCTAGACCGACAGCGAACGGGCCATCGTCCGCTAGGGCACGTGGCCATGGGCGCGGTTTATAGGGTTTCGAGCCTTGGTTTTGCGGGCGACTGACCTCAACGGTCAGGTTGCGCTCTTCCGGCGATAGACCTGAGCCGGCCTGAACGCTCCGCCACGCATCGATCCGGGTACCGGTTCAACGAGATCCCGATCCGCGAGCCTCCGACGAAAGCTGGATTTATCTAGGGCGTGGCCGAGGAGCTGCTCGCAGCTCAGTTGCAATTCACCAAGCGTAAACGTCGCCGGGAGGAAGTCGAAGGGCAGTTCCAGTTGGTCGACAGCGGCCCGAACATCCTCAACTGCGAGTTCCACCAAGCGGGCGTGATCAAACGCCAACGGGGCTGGTTCCTTTAGATCGTCGACCGGATACCAGCGTAAGTCTTTGATCCGTTTTCCCGGT
This sequence comes from uncultured Pseudomonadota bacterium, assembly GCA_903879335.1. Lineage (GTDB taxonomy): Bacteria > Pseudomonadota > Gammaproteobacteria > Steroidobacterales > Steroidobacteraceae > CAIKZZ01. The sequence goes on along the minus strand of CAIRLC010000021.1, from coordinate 12,197 downwards.
GACGCGGACACGGACTGCGCCGGCACGAGTGAGCGATAGACAACGCTGAGGGTCCATGATGCTCGGGGGTCACGGCTCGGTCCCCCGGTCGCGACCAATTGCCGCAGCGCAAGGCCCTCCAATCCGAGGCGCTCGCCCATCACTCGCCGGGCGGCGGCCTCCAGTGAGGCATCACGGTCGATTCTAAGGACGCCACCGGGGAGCGCCCATTGGCCTGCGTGCGGGTCTTCGGCCCGGAGCGCCAAGAGGACGTGGAGCGAGCCTTCAATGACCGTGAGCGTCGCGACCTCTACGCGGGTGAACGGCATTGGATAAACGGCGGTATTCAATCGGCGATCTCTTAGTTGCAACACGCTACGAAGTGAAGTAATCTTTCTTAGTGGCATTATGCTACTAAGAGGTGGCAATGGATAGCAACGGATATGACGTGATCGGCGACATTCACGGAGAGGCCGAAAAACTAAAGGCGCTCCTCCAGGTGATGGGATACACCCGTCGTTCTGGCAGTTGGCGTCCCCCGGAAGGGCGTCAGGCGCTATTTATTGGCGACCTGATTGACCGCGGTCCGGAGCAAATTGAGGTGCTGGAGATCGTCCGCTCGATGATGGACGCGGGACACGCCCGAGCGGTGCTCGGTAACCACGAATTCAACGCCATCGGTTATTTAACGCTGAGCGAGGTCAAGCCAGGCGAATACCTGCGCCCGCACAGCCCAAAGAACATCAAACAGCACCGCGAGTTTTTGAGACAGGTCGGCGAGGGCTCGAGTCGTCATCGGGAATATATCGACTGGTTCAGAACCCTTCCCGTGACGCTCGACCTCGGTGGCATCAGGGCGGTCCACGCCTGCTGGCGCGACACCGACGTACTGCTCGTGCAGGCTGAAAGATCGGGTGAAGCGATGTCGATCGACTTCATCCAAGCGGCCTTTGACGATAAAAGCAAGATCGGCCGCGCCATGGAGTGTCTGACGAAAGGTGTCGAACTCGATCTGCCGTCGGGCTATGTTTTCCACGATCACGCGGGCGAATGTCGGAAGGCTATTCGTACCCAGTGGTGGCACGAGACTGGCAGCACCTATCGTGATATCGCCCTCGTCAGCGACGAGACACGGCCATTGATCCCTGATCAGGTCTTGCCCGACGTTCATCGCCGTGTGGTGATTGAGGGAAGTCCAGTTTTTGTCGGACATTACTGGATGAGCGGGGTTCCAAAGCTACAGAGCCCTAAGGTCGCCTGCGTGGACTACTCGGCGGCCGGTGATGGTCCTCTGGTGGCGTACCGCTGGCAGGGTGAATCAGAGCTTGATGCTCGTCAGTTCGTCATGGCTGGAGGTCGAACCGCATAATTTGGTAGGTCAGGCTTGATGGCTTACCAAGTGTTTGTTGCTGACAACTGGAGTGGCGGCGACTTTAGTGTGCAAGCATCGCGGATGCGCTCGCCGCCTGTAAAAACATCATCGACAGTTCGTTGTCCGAATTCCTGAAGCCTGAGCAGAGCGCCGATGAACTCTGGGCGGCGTAGGCACAATTGGGTGACGACGCATTCATTGCCTCCAGCGGAGTTCAACCGGTTGAATTCAGCGGCTGGGAGTCCGCTAAGCGACGATGTCACGAACTGACTCAGTAGTGATCGGTTTCGCTCTTCATTTAATCATCACGGGTACACAACTGATCGAACCCACGGCATTGCCGTCGTAAACCCATTTACTGCCCACTTCTTTGCGTGCCGCTTGCTCCGGCATGAGGATGTAGCAAACAACGTCTGTACCCGGATCAAACAGTTTCAAGATGATGGTTTGCGGCTGGCCTGCGTCGTAGACGTCAACCACGGTCATCTTTTTTCGTATGGGTTCTTGTTGCGAGAACGCTGTGGCACTCCTTATACAGCTCGCCAAAAAGATCAAACTGAGCACCACATATTTCGAGTTCAGCACGCCACACCTCGGGCCACGCGGGCGAAAATTGAAGGGCTTGCAGCGGACGAGTGGGGTGGGACAGCGCCAGGCCATCCCACCCGAGCCTCAAGCTTGCTCCGTTAGAAACTGAAGCCGATACCGGCATTGCCGGTGGTGTCACCCGAGGCCGATCCGATTCCAAGCTTGCCGGTCACATGCTCAGAGAAGCGGAAGTTCGCCCCAACGGCGAACGCTGTTTGTCCCTTGTAACTGCCAACGCCGACGCCAAATCCAAACTTGGAATTTTGATCCAAACCAGGAATGCCATTGAGCGCCGAGACACTCGCGATGCCGCGCTGGGCTTCGATGCGGTTGACCTGGACGGTTGAGCTCAACGAATTGTATTGATTGTTGAGTTGATTCTGTACGCCCTGTAATTGAGACAAATTCACCGCGTCAGTTCCAACCACACCGCCGCCAACGTTGTGAAGGACATTGCCGCCTACATCTACGTTTGTGCCGGCTTTGATCGACACACCGTTAGCGCCGGTCACCGATAAAATTGCAGTCTCCGAATTGCCGCCTAGGTAAGCGTTACCCGACGCGACGAGCGTGCCACCAACAGTCACTGGACCACCGAAGCTGCCATAACCCGTGGTGGAGATCCCTTCAGCGGTAACGGCCGTTGCTGTGGTTTGTGTGAGATTGGCGGTGATGGAGCCATCGGAGTTCACGGTAGCCGTGCCGCCGATGCTGCTAATGACGAGTCCTCCCGTATCCAAATTCACGGCGGTACCGCTCACAGTCCCTGCTGGATTGATGATGTATTGGCCGGTGTTATAGGACGGCGTGTTACTCGTGACCGTCACGCCAGGCTCAGTAATTGCCGGGTTAGGCACCGGGGCGCTCGGTCCTGTTTTCGACAATGGGAAGGTTTGGGTTGAGTCGAGCACGCTCGCCGTCGTCGATGAATTACCATCGCCATTGGACACGAGGACAGTCCCGGATGGCGTGGCGTAATAGACGTCCGTCTCTTGGGTCGATGAGGTCGTACCGCCGGTGACTGTGCTCGTACCTGCCGCATTGCCAACGCTGGCGCCAAATACTTGGCTCAGGTAAGTCCCCGTCGCGTAACTGGCGGACGGTGGGGTGGGTGACCATTGCGCGGGTGGTGGGGCTGCCGTGTTAATGGTTGGCGTGAACCCAGTCAAATTAACCGTCGCGGTCCCATTGGTGAAGACTCCGGCCGTAGGTTGTGTCCATCCGGTTGGAGCGCTCCACGTCCCCGCGCCGAAGTCATAGACAAAGGGCGTCGATAAGTTCAGTTGCCCCGCTGGAGCCACGTAGTATGTGGCTGTCCCGGTGGTTGGGGCCGTTGGTGCGCCGGCTGAGGTTGCGGGGGTTGTGGGACCGGTAAGGGTATCGACCACTTGGGCGTTGGCCGTGGTGAGGCCGATCGTAAAGAATGCTGCAGCCGCTATGGCCGTTGAGACGGCTTTGAATACAATTCGCTTCGGTAAGCGCATGTCATTACTCCTAGACATTGTTTTTTCTTAAGCGATAACGTCATGTCGTCGCTCGCATTGCCGGTTCAGTCTAGGAATCGAGTAATACTGAAACATCTCTAATCGTAAGCTTGCTTACCGATGGAGAACTGGCATTTACCTACAGCAATTCGAAATTGCGTATTGCTTTACGCTGAACAGGTGCGTAAGAGTGTTGTGCAAAGCTCACACGACGTGAGCTTGATTCGGTCCTCTTTGGTCTAAATGAGTAGACGCATGGAACGAACTATCCTTGTCATTGATGATGATCGACGTTTATTCGGCTTAATGGCTCGAACATTTCAGGATGTCGATTTCGTTGGTCATTTGGTTATCGGCGATTGTCATTCGTCTCGGATCCGTCAATACGAGCCATCCTTGGTCGTCATTGCGGACAGTTGCCTAGGATCGGATCCTAGCCGCCAATTCAAGCATCTCTTAGAGCATGTGGCAGCGCCCTTCATAGCCATATGTTCGCTACGTGATCGGATGCGTGTGGGCGTAGATCCCGTATTTGATGCGGGTGTGGCTTTGATGCTTGGAGCGCTTGACAGTTTCTATCGCGGTGACGCGGCAGACCTCATCCGAGCGAGAATCCATCGTGCCTGTCAATTGACTCGGGCCTTGTATCCAGCGACAGGACTTATTGCGATGTTCGGCGATGTTCAGTTCGACGTGTCTCACCGTCATTTGATGCGCGGTCATGAGTCTGTACAGCTTGGCCACATTGAGTCGAGAATCGTCGCGGCTTTAGCGCGTGCCGGCGGCGAACGTATTTCTCGAAGCGATCTCTTTGAGTTGGGGTGGCGAGATGAGTTGGAGCCTAATGATCGTCGACTCGATGTACGGATCTCAGCGATCAATCACAAGCTGGATGGCCTAACAGAGGGCAGGGTGCGCATCGCTTGCATTAGAAACTTGGGCTACTGCTTAACGGAAGGCGCAAAAACTCATCCTCGGTCAGTGAGGCATTGGCAGTGTAAGTTTGAGCAGGATCACTTGATTTCATCGGCTAGCCAGGCCAGTTAGAACGCGTCCAGTACGGCTTGATCGTCGTCTTGGTTTTGCTGTGTCCGAGCAATATCTCGATGAGCGACCTCGGTTAAACATGACTGAAGCCGCCTTGGACAGTGATGCCCGGCACCTCAGCTTGAGTCTGCGTGCCGCGTTAGTGCGTACCATTCCGCTTCTTGCATTGAGAGAGCAACGCGTCGCTCTGCTAAAATTCAAAAGACAGTCGCGCTGCCTTTGGTCGACCTTGACGGTTGCCGCGCGAGCACACTGGGCAACGTTATGCTGCAAGCGCTTTATCGATAACGCCGAGATTGCCTCGCTTGTGGTGCAAGGAGGTTGAGGGTCTTCATCCCCTGTCGCCACATCGTGATCTCAACTGCTCTGCGGCGCTGATGCACGAGGTTCAGCTGAAAGGTGTCGGTCGAGTTGATCCGCGTCCAGTACATCTTAGTGGCGACACGGACCTGATGTCATATTTGAGCAAGATGAGCGGCCCCACGGGCATGGGTTTTACATGATCACGGCGATCTACTGGTTCCGTCATGACCTGCGGCTGATGGACAACCGTGCGCTTGTTTGCGCGTGCGAGGAGGCTGACGAGCTCACGCTAGTTTATGTCCGACACGCCAACGAGGAATCGACAACGCCGTGGGGCTTTCCAGTGTCGAGCCCCCTCAGACGCGCCTTTCGGGATACGGCCGTTGATGGATTGGCCGTCGCGATCCGTGAGCGGGGTGGTGCGCTTCTAGAGCTCAACGGGGCTCCGGTGACGGTGTTGACCGACCTCTCGCGCGTCATTGGGGCGACAAGAATCTATTGCGAGGACATCCCGGCCCCGGAGGAGCGCTCCGACCTTGCGGCGCTCAGGGCAGCAGGTCTCGATGTGCGGGCAACCTGGCAGTCCACATTGCTAGAGTCCGCGGATCTGCCCTTTGACGTCGCTGCGATGCCGGAAGTGTTCACGTCCTTCCGGCAACGGGTGGAGCGAGCGGGGATTAGGCCGCAATGGCCGCTAGCCGCACCCGTGGTATTTCCGAGGATGCCTTCATCAGCGTCGCTGCCGTATCGGCCGTTCACACCATCGCGTCTGACCTTAGGCCCCGTCGCTGGGTCGTTTCCCTTCGGTGATCCAGCTTTCCATGGGACAGAGGAAGCAGCGCTAGCGCATGTGAACCGTTATTTTCGCTCCGACCTCCCGACGACCTACAAAGCTACCCGGAATGGGCTCTCGGGCACTGATTATTCGACCAAGTTTTCCCCCTGGCTCGCGGTTGGCTCTTTGTCCCCGCGAACCGTCTTTGTCGCTCTCAAAAAGCATGAAGAGGTGTTTGGGGCCAGCGATGGGTCCTACTGGATCTGGTTCGAACTCCTTTGGCGAGATTTTTTCCGGTTCTGGAGCGAGCGGCACGGCGTACGGCTATTTCGCGCTGAAGGCCTCAGCACACTCGCGCCACCTTCGCATGACCCGATCGCATTCCGGCGCTGGTGTGATGGCGCCACAGGTCAGCGCTTTGTGGATGCTGGAATGCGGGAACTCAAGGCGACCGGTTATTTGTCGAACCGGTTGCGACAAGTGGTGGCGAGTTATCTCGTTCACGACTTAGGCTGTGACTGGCGGGCGGGCGCGGCTTGGTTCGAGTCTCAGCTCATTGACTATGACGTGTGCAGTAATCACGGAAACTGGCTCTACATCGCTGGTCGAGGTGCCGATCCCCGTCAGGGTCGTCGATTTGATCCCGAGCACCAGGCCGCGGTCTATGACCCGGACGCTGCCTACCGAGCGCTCTGGGCATTGCCAACGGATTCGCCATCGTCATGATTCAGGTGGTTTGGTTCAAGCGCGACCTTCGCACGGTCGACCATGTTCCGCTTGCGACGGCCGCGTTGGCTGGTCCGGTGCTACCGCTTTACGTCGTTGAGCCGGATTACTGGCGGCTGCCGGATGTTTCTCGTCGTCAATGGTTGGCTCATCGCGCCGCTCTTGAAGAACTGTCCTCAAGCCTGCGAGCGCTCGGCGCACCGCTGATCGTGCGTACGGGCCGAGTGGTTGACGTGTTGGCGAAGATCCATCAGGCGGTGGGTATACAACGGCTCCTCGCGCATGAGGAGACCGGCAATCTGTGGACTTTTCAGCGGGATCGAGCCGTCCGAGCCTTTTGTCGGCGGGTAGGCATTGATGTTCTCGAAGTTTCCCAGACGGGCGTCCTTCGTGGCTGCGGCGTCGGGGCTCGCGACCGGTGGGCGGAGCGGTTTGCGCGTTTCGCAGCCGCCCGGGTTGTCCCTGAGCCGGCGTGTCTTGTTCCGGTCTCGCGCGCAAAGGCCGCGCCGCTGCCCACAGCCACCGACCTTGGGCTCACGGAGGATGGTTGTTCATCGCCGCAAGTGGGCACCCGAAGCGAAGCCGTCGCGCTCATCGATAGCTTCTTGGATGGGCGAGGGGCGAATTACCGACGTGGTATGTCGAGTCCAATCTCGGCGGTGAACGCCTGTTCGCGGCTGTCGGTGTCTCTGGCAACCGGGGCTGTGTCGGTGCGAGAAGTACTGCAGCAACTCAGCGCGGCGCGGGATCGCTTCAGTGATTGTCCGGCCGAGGAACGCCGCGTTCCGATCACCGCGATTGACAGCCTGATGTCCCGCCTGCACTGGCGGGGCCACTTCATGCAAAAGCTCGAAAGTCAGCCTGATCTTGAGGTGGGCGCATTCCATCCGATCCACGAGTCGGCACGGATCGTCACGGCTCCCGATGATCCGATGCTCTTAGCCTGGGCGGAAGGTCGCACCGGTTTGCCCTTTGTGGATGCCTGCATGCGCAGCTTGATTGCGACCGGTTGGTTGAACTTCCGCATGCGGGCGATGGTTCAGTCATTTGCCAGTTACCACCTCGCGCTCGACTGGCGCCAAAGCGGCGCACGGCTTGCGCGCCTGTTTACGGACTACGAACCCGGAATTCACTGGCCCCAAGTGCAGATGCAATCCGGGCAAACCGGCATCAACACACCGCGTATGTACAATCCCGTCAAGCAGGGCCTCGATCAAGATGCCGACGGACGTTTTACACGTCGGTGGGTGCCCGAAGTGGCTCACCTGCAGCTGGAGGTATTGCAGACGCCATGGCTCTCGGATCGTCGCCCGACTCCAGACTATCCCGACCCCATCGTTGATCCCGTTGTGGCCGCGCGGCAAGCGCGTGCTCGTTTAACGGCACTGCGACACGAATCCGGCTATCGTGATGCCGCGCTCGAGGTGTTTCGCAAACACGGCAGTCGGCGACGACGATTTGAGGACGGTCCAAAGACCCAACCGCCCAAGTCGAAGCGTGCAGCCATGGCGGTTCCTGAGCAGTTTGGCTTCTCTTTGGAGCCGACCGTGGGGGATGTCGGTCCCAGCGGTCGACCATCAGACACGACCGATCCCTTAGGCCGTGACCGGTTAACCTCGAGGGTTTGATCGGCGTGACGTGAGTATTCGCGCTTGACACGCTCACACGGAAGTTGAAAAGCCTCATCTCAGACGAGTTGAGGCTCTGGTGTTGGTGGTGGTGGAACACGGAACCGAACCCGCGTCCGTCATCTGAATAGTAGTCCGTCCGCAAGTCTCCAGTCCCGGGTTTGGATCATTTGGCCGTTTCCGTGGACATTCGTCCGAACTGGAACAATCCCGGAGAGCAGGTTTTGAAGCGCTGTACTGGCTACCAGTCGGCGCCCGCACCTGCGGCATGGGGCGAGCCTGCGTATTGACAACGGCTACACACTGCGCCACATTCCGTGTATCTGTTGTGTATGCGCGAATAGGAGAAACCAATGCGTGACGCTGCCATCAATCTGCGGGCCCTGCCCGAACAGCGTGATCTGATCGATCACGCTGCCAGCCTGCTCGGCAAGAACCGGTCGGACTTCATGCTCGAAGCGGCCTGCGACCGCGCGCAGTCCGTGGTGCTCGATCAGGTCTTTTTCAGCCTGGACGCCGACAAGTTCAAGCAGTTCACCGCGATGCTCGACGCACCTCCCGGCCCCAACCCCGGGCTTGAACGTCTCATGGCCGTCAAGGCACCTTGGAGCACCGGCGCGGCATGAGCTTGCAACTGTGCGCACCGATCCCGCTCGCCGCCACCCACATCCTGGACGATTTCGCTTGCGGTGAAGCCAGTCTCGATGAATGGCTCAAGCGCCGGGCACTGACCAACCAATTGAGCGGTGCCAGCCGCACCTTCGTCGTCACGGATCAGGAAGGCCGTGTCTACGGCTACTACGCGATGGCCGCAGGAGCGGTTTCACATCAGGCGGCAACGAGCAGCGTGAGACGCAACATGCCCGATCCCGTTCCAGTGATGGTTCTGGCCCGGCTGGCCGTCGACCATCGAGCGCAGGGCATCAAGCTCGGAGCCTCTTTGCTGCAGGACGCAGTCGGTCGCGCGGTGAGCGTTTCGCAGAACGCCGGTGTCCGGGCGCTGCTCGTCCACGCCCTCCACGACCGCGCCAAGCAGTTCTACGAGCACTACGGCTTCCAGGAGTCGCCGCAGCATCCGATGACGCTGATGCTGCGCTTGAACTCCGTCAAGGCTTGATTGAGCCTGTAGCAATTGCCGAGCCTGGCTTCTCCGGCAAACAGCGTTGTCATGGGGTCATCTGTTCAGGAGAAAAAGATGCACTACCCCGTGCTGACCGAGAAACATTTGGCTGACCGCTGGCAGGTCAGTCTCAAGACGCTGCGACGCTGGCGACTCGATGGCGAAGGGCCTGTGTTGCACAAGCTGTTCCGACAGGTGCGCTACCACGACGCCGACATCCTCGAATTCGAGCAACGAAGCGCGCAGCACCTGATGGCGATGCTCGGCATCAATCGGGAATTCAAGCCCATCGAGCCGGAGGTGGCCCTGGGCCAGGGCCTCGGTGCCGAGGCTGAAAGCCACTACTTCACGGCCAAGGAAATCGCCGAGGCCGCATCGCTGCCGATCCACCTTTTCCGCGATCAGGCCGAACGCAATCGCAAGCGCGTGCCGCACCTGATGCTGGTGGGCAACCTGCGGTTTTCACTTCCAGCGATCCTGGCATGGGAGATCGACAACAGTGTGCGTGGCAACGCCGCTGCAGCAGCCATCGAGGAAATCGAGAGCCCCGCAACCCCTTCGGAGCCAGCCAAGCGCTGGTACGAAATCGTCAGGGAACAGGATGCAGCACGGTTCGATTCCGCACCGTAGCCCGAACAGATGTCCCTGCTTTTGGCCGGATGTCCAGCGTTTCGGCCATTTGTCCACGAGGGCGGAACACGGAACCGAACCCGCGTCCGCATGGTGGTTCAGACGGCAGGTTCGGCGGCCGCGTCATTGTCGGCTGCTGGATCGGTGAGCCGTCGAATCGTCAGGGCACAGCGTTGTTCAATCAAGGTGTTGATTCGCTCAACCTCGGCGTTGCCAGAAAAACTTTGTCCGGGGTCAGACTGGAGCTTGCGCCCCGTCGCTGGCAGTAGTTTTGCCAATTCCAGAATGCGCCGTTTGGCCTGCGCCTTGGTAAAGCCGACGCCTTCGGCGAACTGCTCCCAGTGCCGCGCCTGGACTTCGCTGAACGTGTACTTGCTGCCGATTTTCATCGCCATCTTCTGCGTCAGTGTTGGATACACCGCCGTCGAGAGCGTGTCGTAAAACGGTGCCAGAACAGGAGCCTTGCCTGAATACAGCAGAGAGAAATTCTTGGCGTGCGCATCATGATTGCCGATCAGCGCATTGAAGATCACGTAGTCGAGCAGTCGCAGGACCTGCGGCGCACTGGGGCGGGTTGCACTGCGCACCAGATTAAAACACTGCGCTAGATCCGGGCCACCTTCATTCTGGTATTTCATTTCTGGCACCACGCCCAGTGCCTGGCAGAAGTCCTCTTGATGAAGGCGTTGCCGGTGCCCCTGGGCATCAATCAGTCGGTCGTAGCGCTCAACCAGTAGAAAGGAGCGATCCAATACATGGTGAACTTTTGACTTTGCCGGTTTGAGCTGCATGGCCGCAGCCAGTGCCATGCAAAATCCTTCGTTGATCACGCTGTCTTCAACAGCGTGGATGGCCGGTTTTAGGATGTGGGAGCTCGGCGTGCCATGGAGAGGCAGCCCGATGCGCGCACCATCGAAAACCACTGGCAGCTTGTCTTGGGCACCCGCCAAGGACAGCCGCAAGCCGTCTTTGCCTGCCAGCATGGGACGACGCGGCAATTCATCCAGGATGGCCACGACTTCCTCATCGCTCAGCCATTGAACGTCATCGCTGCGGGTCGGCACAGGCAAAGCCTGCCCCGGCTCAAGGAAGGTTACGGCCCCGGCACATTCGCCACCGATGTGGTCCAGCAGTGCAAAGTCGTTCTGGCCAGACACCTGAAACTGTTGCGCAATCAGGCGGCGCATCTGTCCTTCGGGTAGAAGCCCAGCAAAGAAGGGACGCGTTTTGCGATCGTCGAACGGCTCCGCTTGCAGGGGTAGCGAGGCGGACAAGGCAATGGCGTCGGTGTGTGACAGCCAACCGGGTGCGTAGCAAAAGTTTAGCCGCCCATCGACCAGCGCCAATGTGCCGACACGATCGGCGAATAGCCAGACTTCCAGCTCATGCGCCATGGCTGTCATCCGCTCGTTGATCTCCGGAAGCAGCAGATGGCAATCCACTCAATTGAACCTCACCACCCAAGGCATCAATGACTCGCAGCACGTTTTCCAATCGCAAGGTGGGCTTGCCTGCTTCAAGGTCGACCATGAAGCGCACACCGACCCCAGCCGCCAGCGCCAACTGGGGCTGTGTCAGTCCGAGTTGCTTGCGAGCGGCACGCAATACATCGCCGAGTTGTTGAGGTGATCGAATGGCTTTCATGGCTCGCTCAGTTTCCCGTTCGGGAAATTATCAGTCACAACTGGACTATGCGCAAGTTATATTTCCCGATCGGGAATTTTCGGTGTGGTTAGGGAATGATGCGGTTTTTATTTCCCGATCGGGAAATATAGACGCTCTCGATTCCAAATTGACACCCATTTACACCCAATGTGGCGCGGTTTTCAGAACTGCGCCAGGACCTCTTCTTTGCGGCGAATGGATCAGCGCCAAATATCGCTTGGCTCACGCGCGGAACAGCGCCTTCGTGGACTCCTGCCAACTCATTCGGAAGGAGTGGGCTGCTGCCGGTTTCATGGACACCGAGTTAAGGTGGACAATGGAGCACGAGGCGGCAAATGGTTACACGCAGGGTATTTACAAGAGCGTCAAGGTTGAGGCGGTTAGGCTAGTCAAGGAACAAGGAATATCGATTGCTCAAGCCTGCCGCGATTTGGACATCCATGACACGGTGCTCCGAAGTTGGATCAAGGATCAGGCGAATGACCCAGAGAACGCTCTCGAGACCAGAAGAGAAAACCGAGAACAGAGAAGGCGTGACGGGGGCGAGAACGCCGGGTTTGGGGTGGTCACGCTCGCGAGGCAACGACGCATTTCAGTGGGGAACAGGCAAAAAAAATCCCAACCGGATAAGGGTTAGGATTTTGAGTATTGGTGGCGGACGGTTGACCATGTGCCGATTGACTTCCCGAGCTGATGAGCACAGGCGCGGGCTGCTGCGGGTCAACGCGAAACTCCCAGCGGCCACGGGAGAATTCGTCGTCATTCCGGAGATCCACCGGCCCCGATCCTGTATCCCATCGCCCGGTAGCCGCGCTGGCGCTTGTCCCACATCCGTAGCAGCGCCGGATGGCCGGTGTCCACGAAATCGATGATCCGAACG
>CAIRLC010000020.1 GCA_903879335.1 uncultured Pseudomonadota bacterium | reverse complement strand
GCCCGCTCCTAAGGCGCGTGCCACGGTGGGGATCACCGCTTCCGTACGCCCCGGCCATTCATCGACATCACGGCCGCATTCCGCCGCCACGCGCCATTTGAAGGCCGTGAAGCCGTGCGTGTCGCGCAGTCGCACCAGTCGGTCAGCCTCATCTTGCGGGGTGATATCGCGCTTCATCGAGGACGCGTACGCGCGCAGTGGTCCCGGTTGACCGCCGAGGAGTTCCACCACGGGCTTGCCTTCGAGACGACCGCGCAAGTCCCAGAGCGCCGTATCGAGGCCCGCTAAGGCGCGACAGCGGTAGCTGCCCGGATACTTGTGCTCTCGTTCTTGGATGCGCTCGACGAGGCCATTGATGTCGAGCGCATCTGCACCGAGCGACCAGGGCGCCACTTGGCGGTGGAAGACTGTCGCCGTGATGTCGGCGTTGTAGGTTGAGGTCTGTCCCCAACCGATGGCGCCCGACTCCGTCGTGACGCGCACAAAGCAGACGAACTCATCGGTCCACGTTTCGAGTTTGACGATCTTCACGAGCGGACTCCTGCTTAGTCGAGACGGGCGCCTTGGCGTCGCAACTCGCGCTGAACGTTCCCCAAATGGATGGAGGCGAAGGACTCACCCGATTGCGCGACTTGCGCCGCGGCGACTCCCGCGCCTTGGCCGGCGACGGCGCAGCACATCATGTTGCGCACCGCAGCGTGCGAGGTTCGATCGCCACCGATGGCGCGACCGGTGACCAGCAAGCCTTCAATGTTCCTCGGCACCATGGCCCGATACGGCACCTGAAAATAACGCCCGGTGGTGGGCAGAATCAGAATGCCGTAGCCGTCGATGAATTCCGGGAATATTCCAATCGAATCCTCAAATCGACCCTGCTCGCGGACATCGTTGGCCGTCATGTTGTAAAGCGCATCAATTTTGCGCGTGTCCCGTACGCCCAGGGTCATGCCGAAGTTACGCAGCTTCGCGTTTTCACAACCGGGCATAAAAGCGCGCAGGGCTGCGATCGCGTGCATCGCTTGAGCGCGCCCTTCAATCTCGCCGCGGGTGAGATCAGACGGATTCGTGCCATCCAGGCCCGGCACGCTGATGAGATTCAGATAGGTCAGATCGCCCTGATCCGACACCGTGCCCCACGTGCCTGCAATGGTGGCGAGATTGGGTGGGATGACGCCCGCTTCGACCGCCTGCTTGAAGGGCTTGCGGAGAAAGGGCGAGAACATCTTGTCCTCTTTGCCGGTCGTTTCAATATCCCACTCGCCATTGCCGGACCAACTCGCATAGGTCTGCGGGTCAGCCTTGACCGCGTCGATGAAGCCCTGCTTGTTGACCCCGGACATGGAAAACATGACCGAGGCGGCCATCATCCGCTCCGGTGGCGATTGATGCGTCGGTGCACCGGCGCGCGTGGCCACGTCGGCATCGCCGGTGCCATCGATGATGCACTTGGCGAGGATCGCTTCGCGACCCGCCTTACTTTCGGTGATGACGCCGATGATCCGGTTGCCGTCCATGATCGGGGCGACAAACATCCGATGCAGGAGCGGGGTGATGCCCGCCTCGGTGACCAGCATGTCGGCGACGTACTTGAACATCTCCGCGTCCAACGCATGGCTGATCGACTGGGGTTCGGGGATGGCGGCGCCCATGGCTTTCGCGCGCTCCTCGAATTCACGGCCGATGCCCTCGGAATCGATGGTTTGCTCGTGCCGGTACCACGCAAAGCCTTCAACACCCACTTGCGTGATGTTGCCGCCGAAGCAGCCGTAGCGTTCGAGGAGTGAGGTGCGCGCGCCGGCTCGCGCCGAGGCGAGTGCCGCCGCCAATCCTCCCGGGCCGCTGCCGACGACGAGTACGTCGGTCTCATGGATCACGTCGACAGTGCGGGCGATTTCAGTGATGCGTTTCACGCGAGCCTACCCCGAGGCAAGTCAGTTGGAAGTTGGTTGAGTTCGATTTAGGGCGCGAGCGAGACGATCACCCGACCGCGCACGTGGCCTGCCAGGATGGACTGCGCAATCGCCGGTACCTCATCGAGGCGCACCTCGCTGCTCATGGCATGCAGTTTCTCGATCGGCAGTTCCCGCGCCAGACGCTCCCAGAGCGGTAAGCGGCGACCGGTCGGACACATCACGGAGTCGATGCCGAGCAGGTTCACGCCCCGCAGCAGGAACGGAATGACCGTCGATTCGAACTTCGCGCCGCCGGCGAGGCCCACGGCTGCGACCGATCCGCCGTAGCGCATCTGCGTCAAGACGCGCGCTAAGGTGTTGCCGCCCACCGAATCAATGCAGGCGGCCCAACGCTCGCCCTCGAGGGGCCGCTTGGCGGTCTCCGCGAAGGCGCTGCGATCAATGATTTCGGATGCGCCCAACGCCCGCAGATAATCCGCGGTCTCGGCCCGTCCGGTCGAGGCAACCACGCGGTAGCCACGCGCCGCCAATAACGCCACCGCCACGGAGCCCACGCCACCCGCGGCACCCGTGACGAGTACGTCGCCATTCTGCGGCTGCAGGCCATGCTGTTCGAGGGTATCAAGCGCCAACATCGCGGTGAAGCCCGCGGTGCCGATTGCCATGGCGTCGCGCGTCGTCAAGGCCCGGGGTAGGGGCACGAGCCAATCGGCCTTGACGCGTGCGCGCGTCGCATAACCGCCGGCATGCAGTTCGCCCACACGCCAGCCGGTGAGGACGACCGCATCCCCCACCGCATAACGCGCATCGGCGCTCTCTAACACGGTGCCCGCGAAGTCGATGCCCGGCACATGCGGCCAGGTTTTCACCAAGCCCCCGCCGCTCGTGACCACGAGCCCATCTTTATAATTGACGCTGGAGTAGTCGACGGCGACGAGGACTTCGCCCTCAGGCAGCATCGATTCATCGCGAGTTTCAACCGCGGCTGAGACGCCCGATTCGGTTTTGTGGATGACGAGGGCTTGGTACATGCGAAGGCTCCTGAGGGGACGCGGCGAGTATTCCACATTTGTCAGACAAAATGGTACGGTGGCCCCATCGACGGGATTGGGGTCGGTCGTATGGCGATTGAATATGACGGGTTGGTCACCGAAGGGTTGGCTAAACAGATCTCGGAAAAAATTCGTGACGCCATCTTGGATGGCCGCCTCGCGGTGGACGCGCGCTTGCCGACGGAAGAAGAACTCGCGTCACGCTTTGCCGTGTCTCGCCCGACCATTCGTGAGGCCCTCAAGCGGCTGGCCGCGCAAAACCTGATTCGCTCACGCCGTGGCCCCACCGGCGGTACCTTTGTGACGCGACCGACGCGTGAGGAAGCTCGGGCGCAGGTGGCTACGGCCGCTGCGCTGCTCGTGTCTATGGGTGACTTTCAGTTCGACGACATCATCGAAGCGCGTGCGTTATTGGAATCATCGGCCTGTCGTTTAGCGGCCGAGCGGCGTACGGATGCGGATCTTGCGCAGCTGCGGGATGAGCTTGAGCGCTTAGCCGATCATTCGGCCACGGACGTGGACTTCTGCGCGGCCGACGTGTGCTTCCATCGCGCGCTGGTTGCGGCTGCACACAACCCGGCTCTTGATTACGCAGCGGCGAGCTTGATTGATTCCTTGCAACCGGTGCTGAATCTTGTGGTCTACAAAGCCCGTGACCGTCGCACGGTAGCGGCTGAGCTTTCACGCGTGGTGCAGGCGCTAGCCACACGAGACGCTGCGGCAGCCTTGTCAGCACTCACCGTTTATTTCACCACTTTGTCGCGACATTGCCGAGACGTCGGCACATCGTCGCGCGCAACACGCACACCGGAGCGTACCCATGGCTGATGCTCGTCAGGCTTCGCGACTCGTGATGTTGGTGAGTACCGCCGTCTTTATCAATTATGTCGACCGCGGCAATCTGTCGACCGCAGCGACGCTCGTGCAGCAGCAGTTGTCGCTGAACGAAGCCCAGCTCGGCATCCTTTTTTCGGCGTTCTATTACGGCTATGTCCCCATCATGCCTTTGATGGGCGTGTTCGCAGAACGCTTCGGCGCCAAACCCGTGTTCGCGGTGGGGCTGGCGTTGTGGTCGGTGGCGACCATGCTGACCGGATTTGCCGGTGGCTTTATCTCGTTGCTGCTGCTGCGGATCTTGCTCGGGATCGGTGAAAGCGGAGCCTTTCCGTGTGCCTCGAAAGTTCTGGCCGCGGCCGTTGAGCCGCATCGACTGGGTGTCGCCAATGGCATCCTCAGCTTCGGCTACCTCGTGGGTCCAGCGGTCGGAACCTTCCTCGGCGGCTTGTTGATGGCGCGCATCGGCTGGCGGCCGGTGTTTTTCCTGTTCGGACTGGCCTCGCTGCTGTGGCTCATTCCGTGGATGCGTGCGGACGTCCCGAAGCCCGTGCATGTGGCCGGTCAAGTTGCAGGACCGTCCTTACGCACTTTGTTGCGGGAGCGCGCCCTGTGGGGGGCATCCATCGGTCACTTTGCCTCGAATTACGGCTATTACTTCATCGTCTCTTGGCTGCCGTTCTACTTGGTCAAAGCCCGCGGCTATTCCTTGGACACGATGTCCTTGCTGGCCTCGATGGCCTACCTATTGAATGCGGGCTCGGCATTTGGGATGGGTGCGCTCGCGGATCGCTGGCTGCGTCGCGGCGCGAGTCCGACGCTCGTGTACAAGAGCATCATGGGTGTGAGCCATGCCGGTGCCGTGCTGTGCATGATCGGGATGATGACGCTGGGGGAAACCGGCTCCATCGTGTCGCTTTTTGCCTTCGAAATTATTGCAGGCGCCTCCTATCCGGGCCTCTTCGCTATTCCGCAGATCATCGCCGGTCCCGAGGCGGCTGGACGCTGGGTGGGATTGCAGAACGCCGCCGGCAATGTCGCGGGCTTGATTGCACCGACGGTCACGGGCTTTCTGGTGTACTCCACGGGACATTTTGAACTCGCCTTTGGGCTCGTGGCGGCGCTCAACGTGTTGGGCTGTCTGGGCTGGGTCTGGGTCATGCCTGCCGTGACCTTAATCAATTGGCAGCAACGTGCATCGAAGGTGTCGGCATGAGTGCAGTGCGCGTACGGTATGCATTGACTGGGCAGCGTGCCCTGGTGACCGGCAGTGCGTCCGGCATCGGCTTTGCCGCTGCGCGACGACTCGCCGAGAGCGGCGCGGCGGTGGCGCTGAACGATTTACCGGGTGCGCGTCTTGACGATGCAGTGGATCGATTGCGTGCGGACGGGTTTTCGGTGCTGTCCGTTCCGGGCGACTTGTCGGTTGCGGCGAGTGCGCGCGAGGTTGGTCGTTCTACCCTGAAGGCACTCGGTGGACTCGACTATCTCGTCAACAACGCGGGTGCCCCCTTAACCCATGCGCCGATTCCGGCGAGCGATTTAGACGCGCTGACGGATGATTTTTGGGATCGTATTCTGCGCGTGAACCTCATGAGCGCCTTCTGGGTCACGCAATCCGTGACTGAAGCTTTGCGGTCTGCGCACGGCGCGGTGGTGAATACCGTGTCGGTGGCGGCCTTTGGCGGCGGCGCGAGCAGCGCAGCCTACGCGACGGCGAAGGCAGGTCTGGCTGGTCTCACGCGGGAGTTGGCGCGAGGACTTGCCCCGCAGGTGCGCGTCAACGGCATTGCGCCGGGCTATGTCAATTCGCCGTGGGAATGCTCCTTCGGTGACATCGCCTCGGCAGCACGCGAACACGTTCCTCTCCAGCGCGTGGGGGAGCCGAGCGATTATGCGGACGTCATCGTCTACCTGTGTGCAGGCGCGGCCTACGTCACGGGCGAAGTGATTCCGGTTTCCGGCGGGTTGCGATTGTGATTCATCCGGTGCTGCGCACGGTTCTCCTATTCGTGCTGGTTAGCCTCAGTGGCGCGTCGCAGGCCGCGCCGCAGGTCACCGTACAAGGCACGCGCATTGACGGGATCTGGAGCACTACGCAGCCCTCAGTCGCTGAGTTTCGTGGCCTGCCCTACGCCATCCCGCCGCTCGGTGCGCGCCGCTTCAAAGCGCCGATGCCGCCCTTGCGGGAGCCCGGGACGCGTCGCGCGGATACCTTCGCGGCAGGTTGCTTTCAAGATGATTACAACACGCGCTGGTACCGGCAGGTGGGGGCGTACTTCGGCGCCGCGGCGAACCAATTTGTCGATCCGCCCTTCAGCGAAGATTGCCTGTATCTCAATGTCTGGACGCCGCATCCCGATCCCACGGCACGCTTACCCGTCTTGGTTTGGTTCCATGGCGGCAGTAACAAAGCCGGTTGGTCCTTTGAGCCCAATTATCTGGGCGCTGAACTGGCCGCGCGCGGCGATCTTTTGGTCGTCACGGTGGGTTATCGACTCGGCGTGTTTGGTTTTCTGGCCCACCCGGATCTTGCGCTCGCGGACGGCGCCGGTAATGTCGGTCTGATGGATCAGATCGCCGCATTGAGGTACGTGCGGCACTCAATCGCAGCCTTTGGTGGCGATCCGGCGCGGGTCACGATCGCCGGTGAGTCGGCGGGCGGTGCCGATGTCTTGGGGTTGCTCTCGGCGCCGTCAGCGCATGGGCTTTACGCACGCGCGATCGTTGAGAGCGGCGGCTATTCCTTACGCGGACAACCGACCCTGACAGCACTCCAGAGTGCGGGTCTTGAGTTGGCCAAGGCGCTAGGCTCGCCGACGCTTGCCGCCTTGCAGCAGGCCTCGGCCAGTGCGCTCTTTGAGGCCGGTCGACGCGTGCTGCCGAAACAGCAATACCTGCCGACCGTGGACGGTCGCGTCATCCCGCGCTCCCCGGCTGCGACCCTGCGTCGCGGGCTACACGTAGACCTATTGGTGGGCAGCAATGCGAACGAGTCCTTGCTGTACGTCGACAATGACCCCGCAGGCGTCGAGCATATGCTGGACGAACTGCCCGCCCCGATCCGCCCTGAATTACAGGCCTGGGTGGCGAGCGCCGGCACGCCGCGTGAGGCTCAAGACCGTCTCGGGAGTTTTTTGGACATGGGCTGCAGTGCGCAATTCATCGCTGCATCGGTCGGCCACGACCACCACGCCTATCTCTACCGCTTCACCCGCGTTCGGCCCGGCGCCATGGAGGCTGGACTGGGTGCCTATCACGGGGCCGAGATCCCTTATGTGTTTGGGTCGCACGATGCGTGGTTGCCCACGGACGCGGTGGACCGCCCGCTGGGCTACGCCATGATGGATTACTGGGCCGCATTCGTGGCCACGGGTAACCCCAATCGTCTCAACCGCGACGACCGTCGCCCCACGTGGCCGGCCTACCAGGCTTCCCATCCACAGGCCTTGGGTTTAGGGGATACGGTCGAGCCGATCAGCGCACCCGATCATGCGCTGTGTACGCGGGTGCAGAGTTCCCTCTATCCGTAGCGTTCGGTGACGACGGCCTTGGATTACGCGTCGTCGAAGGTCTGCGCGTCCTTCGGGAGGGCATCCCGAAATGCCGAGAGCAGCATCATCGGGCTGAAGAGTTCAATACCGAGCACGTAGCCCGTGTCAGACCCAGCGGCGTCGTTCGCGCTGTGCTTGCGGCACCACGCCACGACGCCGTTTACATCCAGCGTCAGCCCATCGAGTTGATATTCGATGGCAACCGCTGATTCCACCGGCAGTGCACTATCAAGGCACAGACTGATACCGGAGTTCGAGACGTCGTTGACGGCACTCGCCGTCAAACGCACGTCGTCGCGCAACACGATCACCGGCGCCGCGGGTTGGTGAGCGAGACGGTATCGGGCCTGACGGCGCTTATCGTTACGTTGCATCGCTCAAGCATCCTGAGTCTAAGATTGTAGGGTGTGCGGGAAATGCCCGCAGATAGCCAAAGTATGCCGCGTCTCGCCCAATCCGGGGATGGTGCTTGCCCCGGATTGTGCGATGCGTCTCAATTTACGGACTCTGCGTCCAACGCTTGAGCCAAGCCTCAACCGCGTCATGCCACTCGACGCTGTTTTGTGGCTTCAAGACCCAGTGGTTCTCGTCGGGGTAATGCAAGAACTCGCTCGGCACCCCGCGTCGCTGGAGGGCCGTAAAGGCGGCCACTCCTTGGTCTGGGGTCACGCGATAGTCACGGCCGCCCTGCACCACCAACATGGGCACGTGCCAATCAGCGACGTGGTTCAGGGGATTAAACCGTTCGTAGTTCTCCGGGTGCTCGAAGGGCGTGCCCGCGTTCTCCGTTTCCTCAAACCACAACTCTTCGGTGGCGTAGTACATGAAGCGCGTGTCGAACACGCCGTCATGATCGACAAAGCACTTCCAGGGTTTCGACCACACACCGGCCATCCAATAGACCATATAGCCGCCGTAGCTGGCGCCTAAGGCGCACGCCTGATCCCCGGCCAGGAAGGGGAACTGCGCTTGGGCTGCAGCCCAGCCTTTTTGCAGGTCCTCCAGTGGGCGATCGCCCCAGTGACCACTGATGGCATCCGTGAAGGCCTGGCCGTAACCGGTTGAGCCGTGGAAGTCGATGGCCACGACCGCAAAGCCCGCGCCTGCGTACGTTTGGGGATTCCAGCGGTAGTGAAAATCATCCAACCACGAGCCTTGCGGTCCACCGTGAATTAAGAAGGCAACCGGATAGCGATGACCGGCCTGATAGCCGACGGGCTTGACGACATAGCCGCGGACGGTGTCGCCGTTCCAGCCCTTGAAGTGAAACTCCTCGGGCTCGCCCATCTCAACGCCGGCCAAGCGCTGCGCGTTCACCTGCGTGACGGCGCTCAGTTGCCCGTGCGCATCGACGCGATACAGATCGGCCGGCGCCTTGAGGGCATCGCGGGCAACGACGGTGATGCCCTTCGCCTGTGTGTAATCGGTGATGTTTCCGCCGGCCGCGACGCGGTTGACCGTGCCTGAGGCGATGTCGATGGCAAAGAGCGGACGCTCGCCTTGATCATCGGCCAACGCATTCAGGGTGCGGCCATCGGCCGACAGACTGAGCGCGCCGGCACTGCGGTCCCACTGACCGGCAACTTCACGGCTGCGATGGGTGGTGAGGTCCAAATCCATGATGCGAAAACGGTCAGCCTCGTGGGCGGGCTTCGACATGGCCAGGTAATAGAGATGCCGGCCGTCGCTCGAGGGAACAGGCGCGGTATCCCACGCCAAATTGCTGGCGGTGAGGTTCATCGGTTCGGCAGACCCGTCGGCCGGTACGGTGTAGAGGTCGAAGTTGGTTGACCACGCTTCGGTCGTACCTGCGATGCGCGCAGCGAAATAAATCGTGCGGCTGTCCGGTGAGAAGCGGTACTCGCTGTCATCACCGAAAGGTTTTGACGGCACATCGGCATCGAGGCTCTTGGCCACGCGGATCGGCTCATCGCTGCCCACGCCCGTCGCACCCAACGCCGCGACAAATAATTGCGCGCGTGTGCCGTCTTCCCAGGTGTCCCAATGGCGTGCGAACAGCCGCGCATAGAGCGTGCCGGTGGCTTTGCTGGCCGCGCGGGCGGCTGCGTGGTCGGCGCTGCACTTCAGCGTCGGACACAGGGGATCCACTTGGGCGGAGAAGGCGATGTGAGCGCCGTCCGGTGCAAGCGTGTAGGAGTCCACGTCGACCGGGTAGCGCGTGATCTGTCGCGCTTCACCCGCGCTATCAAGGCGCCAGACTTGGGAACTGCCGGTGCGGTTGGATAAAAAGTAGAGGGATTTGCCGTCGCCTGACCATTGCGGTGATGTGGCATTTGAACCAATCGCTGTCAGACGGTGGCTGTCGCCTCCGCGCGGCGTGGTCTCATACAACGCGTAACTCGATTTGTTTGCGTCGTAGTCGACGCTCCGCAATACGTAGACCAGCCGTTGGCCATCGGGCGATAGGCGGGGCGCGCTGACGCGATCCAAAGTCACGAGATCCCGCGCGGTAAAGGGACGAGCATGAACCATGCTCGTCATGCCCAAAGCCAAAAGGGTCGCAGCCGCGATTCGACGCATGAGGCCATCTCCGCCTGTACTTGATATCACCGATCATACGCCGCCTTGAGGTCGGCGAGCGGCGCTTAGCGTCTCCGGCGGTGCTTTAGACCGAAGCCCACGGCGATCCGCTCTTAGGGCGTAGCCCCGGGACTGAGGAGTGGCGCGACAGCGGCTTCTAAGGCGGCCTCCTGCAGATCGCCGTTGCCCGGAAAGAACGCTGCTCGGACGATGCCGTCCGGGCCGATCACGTAGGTCATCGGTAGGACATCAGGATTGGCGTATCCGTTGGTTTTAGCGCCATCCATGAAGGCGGCCGTCACGTCGAGACCTGCGATGGCTCGACGCGCATCACCCACATCCCGATGGCGGTCCGCAGAGAGCGCCACCAAGACGACGCCATCCGACCGATGCCGCGTTTGGAACTTCGCCAACATCGGCAGTTCTGCGCGGCACGGGGGGCACCACGAGGCCCACAGATTGAGGACCACCACATGGCCGCGCAAGGTCGATAAATCGAGGACAGCGCCATCCAACTGAGGCGCGATGAGTGCCGGGGCTGGACTGCCGATGAGCGTACGCTCGGCAGCCAGCCCCGACGTCGGCAGAGCCATCAGAGGGGCGATTCCGAGGACGGTTGCGGCAACGCCTAAGCGAAGGAAGCGACGAGTGTTCATCGCCCTAGTGTGGGCGGCGATGGGTGCCGTCGGCAAGGCCCGACGGCACGGTCCGCCTTATAACGGTCCGCTCATCGATGGGGGTGTCTCCGCGGCAACGCCCGGAGTGCCGGGCTGATGGTCACGGGCTAGACCGTGGTGACCCTCGTGACCGTGATGACGCTCCCAACGGTCGATCAGCCGAGGAATCTCGGCCTGTTGCGCGGGTGTCAGCCGCTCGTAGACCTGTGACCAGAGGGCTGCCTCGCGATCAATACGATCCGCCGCCGCCTGTTTCTGGGCCAGAATCGCCGCTGTGTAGTCGGGCGTGTTGGGCGTGACTTTGAACAGCGTCCATGGCGACATACGGGGATGCGTCATCGCCGAGCGTTGATCCGCGTTTGCCTTGTCACACAGGGCAAGGATTTGCGCCTGTTGTGTCGCCGTCAGGTCGAGATGATGCAAGAGGCCCATCATCGCAAGCCCTGCGCCGTCGCGATGCATCCGCATGCCAGCGTGAGGCCAATGAGGTCTGAATAGGTCACTCGCCTTTGACGGCTGCTCGCTGTCGATCGTGACCGTGCTTGGGTGAGCGGGTGCCGTCTCGGTCTGCGCGGCATAGACCGGGTACACTGTGGTCAACAGTCCGGCGACTAACCAGCTTCGATATGGGGATCTAGTCATGGGCAACTCTCTTGTGAATGTCGTCATCGTGGGTTGATAACGTCATTAACGCGGAGCCTCCCAAGCCGGTTGACGGCTTGGGAGGCTTGCCCTGCAAAGGTTTGTCAGTCGCTTAGAATGCGATCGCCGGCGCGACGATCGTACCGAGCGTGTTGTTCTCAAAGAGATGGTAAACCTTACGCCCGAGATAGAAGGGTGAACCCCAGTCAAAGGCATTGGTCGGTGCGGTTGGGCTCGAGTTGTTCCCGGCGATATGCGGATAGACCGCGGCCGACGGGAAATTCGCAAAGTCTGTTTCGGCGTTGTCGACCGTAAAGGGGGTGGTGACCTGTGCATTATTGGCGCCGACGATCGTCGCGGACAGACTCAACGGACTGCTCGGGCAATAGAAGCCTACCGCCGTCGTGCATCCCGTGATGCCTGTATCGGCAAAGAACAAACCGTTCGAGCCGAGATCCACAAAGCTATTGGTGAAACTCGAGACCGTGTTCTTGCCGACCGCGGTGTAATTCGTCACCAGCGTTCCGTTTCCGGTCAACGTGTACCACGTGGCGCCGGTCGGGTCGTTATTCGCCTGCGTCTGCACGCCGAAGTAAATTGTGCCTTGCAGCGTGTTCTGGCCGGCCGCGGCAACGGCCGGGAGATCGACGACCACGCCGTTATTGTCGGTCGCGAGCAGCGTTAACGGATTTTGGATCTGGTTCACGAGTGACACGGCTGCAGGGCTACAGGTGCCGCCCGGACAGCTGTAGTACCACTGCGGGTGGGCCGGCGTTTGGACGCAATACTCGCCGCAGTCTTGCGCAAAGACGCCGATACCGAGAATGCCCCTCGCACCGAAGGATGCGACCGTATTTTCGTAGGTGCCGTTGCTGGTGCCGTCCGTCGTTGCGCACGTGTTGGGCGGTGCGCCGGACGCTGAATCCGACAAGACCTGGATGGCCACGCGACTGATCGTGCGCGAGCCTAAGGTGACATCCACCTTGCCCAGCGATCCCCAGGTGTAGCCGTCGGCATAGACCACGCATTCGCGGATCGGATTGCCTGACCCATCCGTCACCGGGGTCGGCAGTACGCTGCCGATTTCCGAGGCGAACAGGCGTAAGCCGTAGGAGCCCGTATCCACTTGGATATGGTCGATCGTCGAGCACTGCGAGGAGCTCCCCGGCGTGCAGACGGTGACCGTCGCGTAGGCGATATTCGCGGTCGTGATCCCGGGTGGTCCCATATCGATCGTGATCGGTAGGGTATTCGCACTGGTCGCGATGACCCCCGTGCCTGAGAGTGCGACGCTATCGGGTGATGTGACCGCATCGGAGGTGATGATGACCGAGGCCGAGGTGGTGGAAGCGGCGCCGGGTTCGAAACCCACGGTGATGGTGCAGGTGGCATCGGCGGCGACCACGCTGCCGCAGGTCGTGGCCAACGTGTAGGCCCCGCTATCCGTGCCACCGAGCGCAATACTCGTAATGTTGAGTGGCGCGATGCCCGTATTCGTCAGCGTGACCGTTTGGTTGGCGCTGGAGACGTTGACGGTCTGGTTGCCGAAGTTGAGGGCGGTGCTGGACAAGGAGACGACCGGGGTGTTGGGCGCGCCAGTACCGGACAGCGCCACGCTCGCCGGGCTGCCGACCGCATTGCTCGCGATCGAGATGGTCGCGCTCGTGCTGGCTGCGGCGGTGGGTGTGAAAGTCACAGTGATACTGCAATGCGCCTGTGCTGCGAGGCTGCTGCCGCAGGTGTTCGTTTGGGCGTAGACGGCGGCATCGGTCCCAGTGACCGAAATGCCACTGATGGTTAAGGTAGCCGTTCCGCTGTTTGTCAGGGTGATGGCCTGGCTCGCGCTCGCCGTGTTGAGCGCGACTTTGCCAAAACTCAATGAGGTGGGCGACAGCGAGACCGCGGGCGCTGGTGGCGGACCGCTACTGCCCGAACCGCCACAGGCGGCCAGCATGAGTAGAGCCAGCAACGGCAACAGGTGTAGATGACGATTCATGGTTCGGGTCCTCATTGCAGGTCACGCGCGGTTACACCGGCCGGGATTGCTCCAGGAACGAAGGCGCTACCGGCAAAACCGCGCGGCAACTTCACAATGGATAATTCCAAGGTACGGCTCGAGTGTGTATACACCTTGTGGGTCGACGGTGACGGGTGCACGGCTGCCGCATATTCGTTGAACCGGCCGCCCAATAAGACCTTCAGGTCCGGCATCGCCGGTCCATTGAATGTCACTGCGAACACGCGGCCGTTCCGACCGACGAATTCATGCACGTTGACGCCGTCGGTCGTGAGCAGTTCGTGGCGGTCAAAGGCAGCGGCATGGGTCACGCGTGCTGGCGCCGATTTGAAGGCCAGCTGATCCTGCGCGATGCGCGCCACCGGTTCATCAAGGCCGGCGTGCGCGCAAACGCCAGTCAGCGTCAGCGTCAGTGCGCTCAACAGGCGAACAGTCATTCTTGAGGTAGTCATGGGTGACACTCTGGGGGTTAGGATCAGGACTCTAGCGACGGGGGCTTACGCAGGCCAGTCAAGCGGGTGTCGCCACCCACGGACGGTCTTTCCGTAGACCGCTCAACGGGCATAAAGATCCGTCGCCGCCACTAATTCTTCAATCATGCTCTTTTCGAAGGCCGAGTGCCCGGCATCCGGCACGATACGCAGTCGTGCCTCCGGCCAGACCTTGGCAAGGTCCCACGCATTGCGGACTGGGCAAATCACGTCGTACCGACCATGGACGATGGTGGCCGGAATTTTGCGGATTCGCCGAACGTTCCGCAGCAGCTGATCGTCTTGGTCGAAAAAGCCCTTATTCACGAAATAGTGACACTCAATTCGGGCAAATGCCGCGGCATATAACGGGTCTTCGAATTCTGCGACTGCCGCGGCGTTATGCCGAATGTAGGCCGTAGAGCCTTCCCACACGGACCAGGCACGCGCTGCTTTGGCGACGGTCTCAGGGTTCCGGCTCGTCAGCCGCTTGTAGTAGGCGCCGATCATATCGCCACGCTCACGCGGTGGGATCGGTGCTGCGTACTGGTCCCACAGGTCCGGATATAAGGCACCACAGCCATGCGGGTCTTGATAAAACCATTCCAACTCCCAGCGGCGAAGCATAAAGATGCCGCGCAACACGAGTTCAGAGACGCGTTTTGGATGCGTTTGTGCATAAGCGAGCGCCAGGGTCGAGCCCCAGGATCCGCCGAACACTTGCCACGTCTCGATGCCAAGGTGCCGGCGTAGGGTTTCCATGTCCTCCACGAGGTGCCAGGTCGTGTTGTCGGTCAGGTTGGCGTGCGGTGTACTCTTGCCACAGCCGCGCTGATCGAAAAGCACGATCCGGTAGCGATCAGGATTAAAGAACCGCCGCTGCTCCGGCGATGTACCGCCACCAGGTCCGCCGTGTAGGAAGACCACCGGTTTGCCGCGCGGATTGCCGCTTTCCTCGTAATACAGCTCGTGAATATCGGAGACGCGCAAGCGCCCAGTGTTATACGGACGGATCCGCGGATACAGACGTTTTGGACGCGTTGCGGTCATCGAGTCTCTCCCAATCTCAATGCCACAAAGTGTCGCACGCCATGGGTCAATCGACCATGCCCGCGTCCAGAGATGCTCTTGCCGCCCATCACCAGTATCATGCCGGCTCCACCGATGGGGAGTTTGACCATGCTCGTGCTGAGAAAGCCGTATCTCTTGTATCTCGGTGACGTGCAAACCAAAGCGGATGCCAAGACAGCGTTTGGCTTGCGTGACTGGTGTCGTGCGGACGTGTTAGCCGAATGGTCGCTCCCCGCCTGTCCGGTAACGCTCGAGCTGCCGCGCCTTGATCCGGTTGCCGCTGTCGCAGCAGGGGCGGGCTCGATCATTGTCGGCGTCGCCGTGACCGGCGGGCGCTTGCCGGTGCACTGGCAGGATGATCTGGAGGCGGCCTTGCTGGCTGGGCTGGATGTCGTCTCTGGCATGCATACGCGATTGACAGAGTGCCCTCGCCTCGTGTCGGCGGCGGCGAGGTCCGGTGCGCGACTCATCGACGTGCGTCACACCGGTGGCGACTACCCATGCGCGAGCGGACGTAAGCGCAGCGGTAATCGCGTACTGACGGTCGGCACGGATTGCGCGCTCGGGAAAAAGTACACCGCGCTCGCCTTGACCCGCGAGCTTGCCGCGCGTCACGTGCCCGCCACCTTTCGGGCAACCGGTCAGACCGGGATCATGATTGCGGGCAGCGGCATACCGATGGATCGCACCATTTCCGATTTCATTGCAGGCGCCGCCGAGATGCTCTCGCCGGACGCTGAGTCGACGCATTGGGACGTGATCGAAGGCCAGGGGTCGTTGTACCACCCGGCCTACGCGGCGGTGACCCTGGGCTTGTTACACGGCTCGCAACCTGATGCGATTGTGCTGTGTCATGACCCGCTACGGACCACGATCGATGAATATCCCGACTTCCCGATTCCTGATTTGCAGGCGGCGATTGATTACTACGTGGCAGCCGGCCGCTTGACCAATGCCGCGATTCATTGTGTGGGCCTCAGTGTGAACTCGTCCGCATTGGATGAAGCGACCTGGTCATCGTACCGCGATCGAGTGAGTGCGGAACTCGGTCTGCCGGTCTGTGATCCCTTGCGCGGTGGATTGTCTGCCATCGCTGACCGGTTGCTCAGCGCATGATTCGCTGCACCGTGACCATCGAACGTTGGGCGATGCGCGAAGTGTTCGCGACCTCCCGCGACGCGATCACCCACATACCCGTCATTCTGGTGACGCTGCACGGCCATCACGGCCACGTGGGCCGTGGTGAAGCGGCGGGCGTCGATTATGCCGGTGAGACGCCCGAGAGCATGCAGGCGCAAGTGTTGGCCGTCGCGCCGCTCTTGCATGCGCAAATCACGCCGCATGAACTGCAGGCCGTATTGCCGGCGGGCGGCGCGCGTAACGCGTTGGATTGTGCGCTATGGGATTTACGCGCCAAAGAAACCGGTATTCCCGTGTCGGTGACCGTGGGCCTTGCGCCACTGCGCCCGGTGCGTACGGTCTTGACGCTCGGCCTCGCCGATGAGGTCGACACGCGGCGCAAGGCCCGGGACGCGCGCGCGTATCCGGAACTCAAGATTAAGCTTGATGCAGACCGCCACCTCGACGTCGTCAAGATCGTCCGTGAGGAGCACCCGACGGCCCGCCTGGTGGTGGACGCCAATCAGGCGTGGGATCGCGCCCTATTGGATCGTCTTGAGCCGCCGATGCGCGACCTGGGTGTCGAGTTGATTGAGCAGCCGGTCCCGCATGGGCAGGATGAGTCCTTGGACGGTTATCGCGGATTGATCCCACTCGCGGCTGATGAGTCGTGTGTCGATCGGAATTCTTATCCGCACCTCACCGGCCTCTATCAATCGGTGAACATCAAGTTGGATAAATGCGGCGGCCTGACTGAAGCCTTGGCGATGATGCATGCGGCCCACGCCCATGGGTTTAAGCTCATGGTTGGCAATATGTGCGGCACCTCATTGGCCATGGCCCCGGCGTTTTTGATTGCGCAACGCTGTACCCACATCGATCTGGATGGGCCGTTACTGCAGGTGCTCGATCGTGACCACCCCATCGTGTTTGACAACGGCATGATGTCAGTGCCTGATGGCGCGCTTTGGGGTTAAGGCTTAGCCGATCTGGACGGCCGTCAGGCTGATACTGCCCAACTCAAAGCCACGGTGGACGATGCGGGCAGGCTCGCCGGCGCGACGACTGCCCAGGACGTAGAGTAAGGGCAGGTAGTGATCTGGAGTTGGGACCGCTAAGCGGCCTGCGTCGTCGAAGGTGGTTGGCGTCGCGAGCGCAAAATCATCACCCGCAAGCGCGCGCGCACACACCCAGTCGTCGAACTGCCGTGCCCAGTCCGGTGGTCCTTGGACGCCGCGCCAATCCACACGGCCCAAGTTATGCACGATGCCGCCACTGCCCAAAATCAGTACGCCGTGGTCGCGCAATTCGCTGAGGGCAGCGCCAAGCGCAAGATGCTCTGGCCACGAGCGCCTTGCATCGATGCTGAGTTGCACGACCGGCACGTCCGCTTCGGGATACATATGCCGTAAGACCGACCAGCTGCCGTGATCTAAGCCCCAATCGGTGCGCAGTTGGGCGCCGGTGTGGGCTAAGCGCTGAACCACCTGAGCGGCCAGTACGGGATCTCCCGGCGCTGGATATTGGATTTTAAAGAGCGCATCGGGGAATCCGCCGAAATCGTGGATCGTTTTCGGCGCCGTTTCACCGGTGACCCAGGTTCCTTCGGTGTACCAATGCGCGGAGATGGCCAGCACGGCGCGCGGCTGACCGATTTGCTCAGCGATCCGTCGCCAAGCCTGTGTGTGCACATTGTCGGCGAGCGCATTCATGGGGCTGCCGTGGCCTAAAAATAAGGCGGGCAATCGCGACTTAAGGGTGGCTTGCGAATCGGTATTCATGGATGAAGGTCTGAAGCGGCAACAGGTAATCGCGCATATTTCCCATTCTTAGGGCGCGACGCCTATGCGCATATTTCCTTACAGGTCTTGGTTATGGAGGAATGCGCGCACATGAAAGCTCGCTTGCTCGGGCGCTTGAGCGTGCGATCGGCCGACGGGGCACGCGCAACGCGCGGCGCAGCCTTGCCCAAGGCAGGCGAGGCCTGCGGCGGATTTGAGGCCGCCGATACAGACATCGGCGGCAAAACCATCCGCGGTGTAAGCCTGCACCGGACAGGTTCGCAAACAGGGCTGGCCGATGCAGCTGATGCAGGGTGACGGATCGTCATGGCGCGGCGCTAAGTCCAGGCGAGTCGCCAGGGCCAGCGCGCCACGGTAGGAGTGCCACAGCCCATAGACGGGATGGATGAGTAGGCCCAACGGCGAGGGATACACCGCTTCAGCGCGCTGGGCCCAGCGCTGAAACGGCCACCACGGCGGGCCCTTCGACGGCTCAAGCGCTTCGGCGTTGAAGGCTTTGGCCAAGCGAGTCAGCTGCCGATGTCCCCACCGATCCAAGGGGTCTGGCAGGCCATCCTCAGCCTCGGCTGAGCAACGAAACGACGACCATTGCTCGGACCCAACCATGCCGACCAAGATGACGGTTTGACAGGGCTGTCCGTTCGCGAGTGGCGGCACGCCGTCCGCGGTTTGCGGATGAAAAGCACCGCGGTAGGCAAATCCAGCGCGCTCGATCGCGTTCTGCAGATCATCTAGGCCTGTCGTCATGGCCGGGAGCGTAAGCGTTGCCGTCCGGCCACCAACTGGACCGACTCGGTGGTCGGGTCCCAGACGATTTCGGCCTCGCCGCGCTGCAATTGGCGCTGAACGTCATCCACCTTGGATTCAAAGGTAGCTTCATGATCCCCATAGTCGGTGCCCTCACGCAGCACGAAGGACTCGATCACGCCGCGCAAGGCGTCCGGCGATAAGGCGTCATAGGGGATTCGAACGGGTTCAGTCGGGGTCTCGGCAGTCTCGGTGTCCATGCCTGAATCATAGCCGTTTCGGATTTCGTCGCCTTTACGACTGCACGCGACTCGGACAGGATGGGCGCCCCACGGAGTTGAGGCCGCCCGATTGAACGCACTCGCCTATTCTGATCTCAAATTACTCGCCCCTCGCCGCATCCTGACCGGCGCCGGATGTCGACACGCCTTGGTAGACCTGTTGACCGGCGATGGCCGGCAACGTCCACTGATTGTCAGTGATCCGCGGATTGGCGACTCGCCGGCGCTGCAGGATGTCGTTTCGGTGCTGCGGAGGACGTGGGGTGCCGTACCCCTCACCGCGGATGTCCCCGGTGAACCGGATGTGGATTGTGCCGAGGCGATCGCGGCGTTGTTGAAGGCCGGTCAGCATGACTGCGTTGTCGCGATCGGCGGCGGCAGTGTGATTGATGCGGCGAAAGGAGCCGCAGTCGCCGCCACGAATCCCGGCCGATTGGCGGATTACGAAGGCTTTGATCTCTTCTCGGCGGATCCACTGCCGGTCTATGCCTTGCCGACCACGGCGGGCACCGGGTCGGAAGTGACGCGGGTGACGGTGCTTGGGGTGAACAACCCACCGCGCAAGATCAGCATAAAAGGCGCTCGACTCGTGCCCTGTGCGGCGGTGGTCGATCCTGATTTTCTACGTACCGTGCCGGCAAGGGTCGGTGCAGCTGCGGCCACCGATGCCCTGACCCATGCACTCGAAACCTACTTGCGGCCCGCCTCAAGCCCAGTCTCCCGAGCGCTCGGATTGCGCGCCGCGACGATGATCCTGCGGGTGATGCGGGCCGGCGCGGGGTATGCCGAGCCCGCTCATCTGGAAGCTTTGGCAACCGCATCGATGCTCGCCGGCCTTGCCTTTGGGAACTCGGACGTCGGTCCTGTGCACTGTCTCGCTGAGTCGATCGGCGCCGTGTACAAAGCGCCCCACGGCGCGGCCAACGCCGTGTTTTTAGGTCCGGTGCTTGGCTACTACGGCGCTTTGGTGGCCGAGCCCTTGGCGGAGGTGGCGCGAACCGTATGGCCGAGCGAGCTTGCAGGACTTGATGATGCGGCGGCGACTCGCGCGCTCGTCAGCGCCGTGGATGCCTTCGTGGCCGCCAATGCCGTCGGTACGGTCACTTCGCTGTGTGGCGGTGCCTTAGACATCGAGCACATTGCTGCACTTGCAGTGACCAATAATTCCAACGCGTCAGGACCGATCCCGATGGCGATCGCCGACTATCGGGCCATCATGGTGTCGATGCTGTAGAGCCCGTCGGGTGTGGTGGGCTGGATTGCAGCGTCACCTTTGGCGGGCCTGCTTCGGCCGGGAACGCGACCACATGGGCTGAGCCATCGGTCGGTTGTGGCGGCAGTGGCGTTTCGTGTTTGCCCAAGAGCAGCCACAGTCCAACCACGACGGTGAGTGGCACGCCGATCGCTACACCGAGGCGCAACCAGCTTTCGATTCGGCGATGGTAGGGGTCGTTCGTCATGGCGGCTTGACGGATCCAGTGAGGTGGAAGGCTCGACGTATACGCGCGAGGTGCGCGGTATCGTCCCAGGTTTGGGCGCCGTAGACGCGTTCGATCACGCGCCCTTGCGCATCCACGAGCACCGTCAGCGGAATATGATCCGCGCCGAGCATGGTCTCAAGCACGGTGTCGTGATCCAAGAAATGCGAGATGGTCGCATTGGATTGTGCGAGCCAACCTTGGGCTTCCTGACGGATGTCGTCGGTGGAAATTCCGATGATCCTAAAATACTGCGCTTCGTCGTGCCAAGCGAGGCGTTCCAGTGAGGCGGTTTCTGCGCGGCACGGTCCGCACCAACTGGCCCACAAGTTCACGATCAAAGGTTTGCCGCGAAACTCAGCGAGACGGTGCGACGGACCGTTTAATCCATCCAGTTTGACGTCCCGCAGCGCAGCGCCGATTGGTACCGCTCCAGTCGGAACGGCGGTTGCGACACTGCCCATGAGCAGTACGCCAACGGCAGCAGCGTTGATCCAGCGACGCATCAAGGGGTCGCGACCTGCACGATCCAGTCGGCCATTGCCGCGACCAATTCGTTTGGACGCTCGGCGAGCAGCATATGACCGGCCTCGGGTAACACGCGCAGCTCGGCGCTTTGGAGTGCCGTCGCGAGTGCGAGGGCATTGCGCACCGGCGTCATGATGTCCCGTGCGCCGCTGACGAGGAGTGTCGCTGCGGTGACGCGTGGTGCGGCGGCAAGACCATCATAGGCATTGCAGGCAGCAAGGTCCGCGTGCAGCACTCCAGCCGCTGCGCGTTCCAAAATGCGTGCTGAGGCACCGACCATCCACACACCCGGAGCACGGCTCCCGCCGATTCCGGCATCATGGCCGTGGCCCCATAAATTGACCATGTCGATCGCGTCGTGATGATTGCGCAAGGCGGCATCTAAGAGATCGGCGTGCACCGGCATTTTGGCCGCTGAGCCAATCAGCAAAAGCCGCGTGAAGGTGGCTGGTGAACGGGCTGCTGCTTCCATGGCGACTAAGGAGCCCATCGAGTGACCGATCGCGACGGTGCTCGTCGCGCCGACAGCGGTCAATAACTGCAGGACCCAGTCCGCCATGGCGCCGATCGACGTGAGTGGCGCTCCCTCCGAACGACCATGGCCGGGGAGATCGGGTGACAGAACATTGAAGCCGCGAAAGGCCAGCCATCGACTTTGCAGCGCAAAGGCTGTGTGATCAAAGCCCGCGCCGTGGATGAAGAGCGCATACGGGCGACCCGCGACATGCGCACGACCGCCGGTAGCGATGTAGGTGAGCTGGCCATTGATTGTGTAATGCACCGCCATGACTTAGGCCTTTTGTGAGGCCCGCAGGGCCTGATCAAGATCGCGGATGATATCGGCGACCGATTCAATGCCGACGGAGAGGCGCACCATGTCTTCCGAAATGCCGGCCGCCTCGAGTTGTGCGGCGCTCATTTGTTGGTGCGTGGTGGTGGCTGGGTGAATCACCAGCGTTTTTGCATCGCCCACATTGGCCAGGTGGCTGGCCAGGCGCAGCGTGTCGATGAACTTCTTTCCCGCGGCCCGACCGCCTTTCACACCGAAGCTGACCATGGAGCCCGCGCCGCGCGGCATGATCCGCTGCGCCAGCGCATGATCGGGATGGTTCGCTAGCGTGGGATGAGTCACCCACGCGACGGCGGCATGGTCACACAGGAAGTCGAGAATCGACGCCGTATTCTCGACGTGCCGCTGCATGCGCAGCCCTAACGTCTCCAGGCCTTGGAGCAAATAAAATGCGTTCGTGGGTGATAAGCAGACGCCGAATTGGCGTAAACCCTCGGTGCGGGCACGCATCGTGAATGCGGCTGGGCCAAACTGCTCACTGAAGACGATGCCCTGATAGCCCGGGCTTGGTTCCGTCAGCATTGGGTAACGGCCGGAGCGCTCCCAATCAAAACGGCCGCCATCAATGACAGCACCACCAATCGCGATTCCATGTCCACCAATCCATTTCGTGACCGAATGCATGACCAGGTCCGCGCCGAGATCAAGGGGTCGGCACAGATAGGGGGTTGCGAAGGTGCTGTCGATCAGGAGTGGCACACCGGCGGAATGCGCAATCTCCGCGAGCGCTGGAATATCCAGCACCTCAAGCCCCGGGTTGCCGATGGTTTCACCGAGGATCAGTTTGGTGTTCGGCTGGATTGCCGCGCGGAACCCGTCATGGTCGCGGGGTTTGACGAAGGTGGTGGTGATACCAAAGCGCGGTAGGGTCTGGGCGAGCAGACCGACCGTGCCGCCATACAAGGAGGCCGAGGCCACGATGTGATCGCCTGCGCCAAGCAGCGTGGCGATCGCGACGTGCAAGGCGGCCATGCCAGATGCGGTGCAGATGGCTCCCACGCCGCCCTCTAAGGCTGCAAGGCGCTCTTCTAGCACTGCGACGGTTGGGTTTGAAATGCGACTGTAGACGTAGCCGGGGCGTTCCAGATTGAAGAGCGCGGCCGCCTGCTCACCATCTTCGAACACATACGACGTCGTCTGGTAAATCGGCACGGCACGGGCGCGGTGTTCCGGGTCCGGATGCTGCCCTGCGTGCAAACTCAGGGTTTCAAATCCCGGTGGGCTGGGTGCGGCCATCATCGACTCCTTAAATTCAATGCGTTCCCGGAGGGGCCCGGCGTAAGATTGCAGGTTGCAATATCCGGTTTCTCAGAAACGCGTCGTCGGTTATTGTCTGACAAATTACCCGCGACGCCTACCGCTACGTTTCTACAGGATGAAGGTCATGTACCGTGCTCCCCTTAAAGACATCCGGTTTGCCTTGCAAGAGGTGATCGGTTCCGAGGTCTTGGCCGGATGTCCTGCGTTTGGCGACTATTCCGCGGATCTTGCCGAGAGCATCCTCAGCGAAGCCGGACGTTACGCCGAGGACGTGCTCGACCCGCTGTGGCAGTCCGGTGATCGTGAGGGGGCGCACTGGACAGCGGAGGCCGTGACCACGCCCAAAGGCTTTAAAGAGGCCTATACCCAATTGGTGGAGGGCGGATGGACGACGTTGAGTGGTCCAGCGGAGTTCGGTGGTCAGGGTATGCCGTCCCTGCTTTGCACCGCGGTGGAAGAGATTCTGGCGGCCGCCAACCTCGCGTTTCGTCTGTGCCCACTCTTGACCGGTGGTGCAGTCGAGGCGATTCATGAAGTGGGCACTGATGCGCAAAAGGCCCTCTACTTACCCAAACTGGTTTCCGGTGAGTGGACGGGCACCATGAATCTGACCGAACCCCAAGCGGGTTCTGATCTTGCGCTCTTGCGCTCGCG
Source organism: uncultured Pseudomonadota bacterium (assembly GCA_903879335.1). Taxonomy (GTDB): domain Bacteria; phylum Pseudomonadota; class Gammaproteobacteria; order Steroidobacterales; family Steroidobacteraceae; genus CAIKZZ01. Next base: position 32,562 of record CAIRLC010000020.1, on the reverse strand, counting down.
CGCCGTGCCGGAGGGCGACCACTACCGCATCTTCGGGCAGAAGATATTCATCACCTATGGTGAACACGACCTGGCCGAAAACATCGTCCATCTGGTGCTCGCGCGCATTGAAGGCGCCCCGGCCGGTGTCAAAGGCATTTCGCTCTTCATCGTGCCGAAATTCTTGCCGAACTCCGACGGTTCGCTCGGCGAGCGCAATGATTTGCGCTGCGCCGGCATTGAGCACAAGTTGGGCATCAAAGGTAGCCCCACCGCGCAGATGACTTATGGCGAGAAGGATGGCGCTATCGGCTTTCTGCTGGGTGCTGAGAATCGCGGGTTGGAGTGCATGTTCATCATGATGAACGCTGCCCGGCTCGGGGTCGGTCTTGAGGGCTATGCCGTTGGTGAGCGCGCCTATCAGCGCGCATTGGACTGGGCGCGTAACCGGATTCAGGGCACGCCCCTGGGTGCCACAACACCCGGCGCGCAAGCGATCGCTCATCACCCGGATGTGAAGCGCATGCTGCTGAGTATGCGCGCGCAAATTGATGCCTGCCGTTATCTCACCCTGTACGGTGCGTCACAACTCGATATCGCGGCAGCGCATGAAGATCCGGTCGTGCAGCAGGCCGCGCAGGCTCGCGTCGATCTACTCATACCGATTATCAAAGGCTGCTGTACGGAATTAGGGCTTGAGATCGCCTCAACCGGAATCCAGATCCACGGCGGCATGGGCTTTATCGAAGACACCGGAGCCGCGCAGTCTTTGCGCGATGCGCGTATCGGCACAATTTACGAGGGCACGACAGGGATCCAGGCCGCCGATTTAGCGGGCCGAAAATTCGCCCGCGACGGTGGCGCTGCACTGACCGCGCTGCTCACGGATATCGGCACGGAGTTGGCGCAGCCGGGTCCTGCTGAGGCTGAGTCGGCAAGGCAGGCGGCGCAACGGGCGGTGGCGAGCTATGCGCAGGTCGCGCGCGGCTTTCTTGAAGCCATGGGCCGTGATCCACGCGTGCTCGGTGCCGTCTCGGTACCTTTTCTGCGCTGTTCAGGATTGGTGCTGGGTGGCTGGTTGCAGGCGCGGGCCGCGACTCGCGCGGCCACGCACTTAACGGCCGGAGTCGATGTGGAGTTTCAGAAGGGTAAGCTGCAATCGGCGCGGTTTTATGCCGAGCATCTCTTGCCGCTCGTCGCCGGCTACGCCGGCCAGATTGCCGGCGGCGCGCAAGCGGTCATCGACGTCGACCCTGATCTCTTGTGAGTCGAGGTGACGATGCTGCCTTTATAGAAAGGGCAGCGTCGTCAGTTCCGCGCCTACGGGTGTGCCATCCTTGATCACAGTCACCCGATCACCCGCCTGGCAGGCAGTCTCGATCAGGGCAAAACCGATGTTCTTCTTCAGGCGCCAGGACCAGACACAATTGGTCATTGAGCCGACCTTGCGGCCTCCCACGTGGATTTCATGCCAGAGAAAGCCGAGTGCCGTGGGTGCGTCGCCATCGAGCACCACCCCGAGCTGATGTCGGCTGGGTCCGGCGGCATGGATCTGGCGTAAGGCTTTGACGCCCACCACGTCGTCATCAACCGAGAGGTCTATATATTTGCCGAGGCGCACTTCGTACGGGTTGGTGCGGTCGTCCGTGTCACCGCCGTATGACAGCAGCCCGGTCTCGACGCGCTCGCAAAAATTGGGATTGCCCGGGCCGATATCCCATGACTTGCCTGCCTCCTTGACGATATTCCACAGCCGAGTGCCGGCTGAGCCATCGCGTAGATAGAGTTCAAAACCGCCCTGCTTGGACCAACCTGAGCGAGCGACGACGACGGGGATGCCTTCAATGAGGGTCTCGCGAAACCAAAAGTATTTGAGCCTGCGGACCCAATCGCCGCATATTGAAGCCACCACGTCTTCGGCCTTGGGTCCTTGGACGGCCAACGGCGACACGTCGGGCTCATTCACTACGACCCGCAGGCCGCGCTCGGCCGCGATCGCCCGGGCCCAGAACCAAATATTCGAGTCGGCGATGGACAGCCAGTAATGGTCATCTGCCAACTTCAGCAGAATGGGATCGTTGATCAAGACGCCTTCGTGATTACACAAGGGCACGTACTTGCCTTGCCCGGCGACGCAGCGACTCAAGTCGCGGGCGGTGAGTAATTGGGCCAAACGTCCGGCATCCGGTCCGATCAGTTCAACCTGCCGCTCGACGGCAACATCCCACTGCGACACGCCATGCATGAGACGCCAATATTCGGCTTCAGGGTTGCCGAAACTGGTCGGCATCAGCATGTGGTTGTAGGTCGTGAAGGCGGTGACGCCATCGGCAACCGTCGCCTCGTAGAAGGGCGAAGGACGCAAGCGTGCGGACGGGGTAATACCAAACACGTCGTTCCCCAATCGGTAATTTGTCAGACAAAAGACTAGGCGCTAAAGCGTGGGGCGTCAATCGGTGGCGCAGAACTCGTGTTCTGTGGGCTCGGGAGCGCGGTTTCGACGCGGTCTACCGGGCAGGAGCACCTCGTCTGGCCACGGCAACACTCAGCACGTTCCGCGCAGGGGCCCGCCTCGAAGGGTTGCAATCGACCGCGGGCGGTGGCCCATTTCGATTAGAATGCCCCCTCGCCCCGATACGGCGAACCCCTCCCTCCCGTCTCACCGCGTGGGTTTTATTGCCCGCGCGACACCTTGGTATGTACAGCCCTCATGCTTTCGACTTCTAATATCGTCGTCCAGTTCGGTGCCAAGCCACTGTTTGAAAAGGTCACCGTCAAGTTTTCGGACGGCAATCGTTACGGATTAATCGGCGCCAACGGCTGCGGCAAATCCACGCTCATGAAGGTGCTTGGCCGAGATCTCGAGCCGACTTCCGGCGACGTCATGCTGCAAGCCGGGGCGCGCCTCGGCAAATTGAACCAGAACCAATTCGGTTATGAGGACCAGCGGGTGCTCGATGTGGTGATGCAGGGCCACGTGGAGATGTGGTCCGCCATGCAAGAGCGCGATCGCATTTATGCCAATCTCGAAGCCACCGATGCGGACTATATGCGCGCCGCTGAGCTCGAGTCGCTGTTTGCGGAATATGGTGGTTATGACGCCGAGTCGCGCGCCGGCGCTATTCTCATTGACGCGGGTATTGAAGAAGCTCGCCACCACGGGCTGATGCGCGAGGTGCCGCCGGGACTGAAGCTGCGCGTGCTCCTGGCGCAGGCGTTGTTCTCGAAACCCGACGTTTTGCTGCTCGACGAGCCCACCAACAACTTGGACATTCACTCCATTCGTTGGCTCGAGCGCGCGTTGAATGCCTACGATGCGACGATGGTGATCATCAGTCACGATCGTCACTTTCTGAACCAAGTCTGCACCCATATCGCCGACCTCGACTACCAACAGGTCAAGATCTATCCGGGCAACTACGACGACTTCATGTTGGCTTCGGTCCAGGCGCGGCAGCGCGTCGAGTCGGCCAACGCCAAAGCTAAAGCGCAAATTTCGGATTTGCAGGAATTCGTCCGGCGCTTCTCGGCCAATGCTTCGAAGGCTCGTCAGGCAACCTCGCGGAAGAAGCAGCTGGAGAAGATCAAGATTGAAGAGATTCGGCCGTCGACCCGCCAGAATCCTTACATCCGCTTTGAGCAGGCGAAGAAGCTCTACCGTACGGCGGTGACGGTCCAAAATCTGACCTTTGCCTATCCGGGCACTGAGTCACCGATCTTTAAGAACTTAAACTTCACGGTCGAAGCCGCGGATCGTATCGCGATCATCGGACCCAACGGTATCGGTAAGACGACGCTTATGCGCTGCTTGGCCGGTGAATTGCAACCGCAGCAGGGCACGATCACCTGGGTTGAAAATGCGCAGCCGGGCTACATGCCGCAGGATCCGCAAGCGGAGTTCGAAGAAAAACTCGACCTCTTCGAGTGGATCTCCCGCTTCACCGGCAAGGCCGACGATGACCAGCTGGTCCGTGGCACCTTGGGTCGTCTGCTCTTCTCGGGCGACGAGATCAAGAAATCGGTGAAGGTGCTCTCCGGCGGTGAGAAGGGCCGCATGATCTACGGCAAGTTGATCCTGACGAAGCCAAACGTCATGCTGATGGACGAACCGACCAACCATATGGATATGGAAACGATCGAGTCCTTACAGATCGCGTTGGAAAAATATGCCGGCACCTTGGTGTTCGTCTCACACGATCGTGAATTCGTTGGCGGTCTTGCCAATCGAATTTTCGAACTGAAGCCCGATGGCAGCATGAGCGACTTCCGCGGTACCTATGACGAGTACCTGCAGATGCAAGGTTTAGAGGCTTAACTCAGTCTTACAGGCGGTGCTGCTGTCCGTGCGGCACCGCCCTATTCGATCGCTTAATTGCGTTTCGTGATGCTGGTCGCCATCTGGACGATGGAAGCCAGATCCGACAGATTCGAGGGGACCACCAAGGTTGTCGACTCTTTGGCGATCTTGCCAAATTGTTTCACGTATTCCTCGCCGATCCGCAATTGCATCGCCTCCGCGCCCCCCTGTACCGATAAGGCCGACGCCACCAAGCGCAAGCCTTCAGCGGTGGCGTTCGCGACCGCGAGAATCGCTTGGGCCTGACCTTCGGCTTCGTTCATCAATTGTTGACGCAACGCTTCTGAGGCCTTGATGGCCCGTTGCTTCTCGCCTTCAGCCGAATTGATCTTCGCGTCGCGCTCGCCCTCGGAGGTCAAAATGACCGCGCGCTTTTCGCGCTCCGCCCGCATTTGCTTCTCCATGGCCGAAACCACGTCATGGGGCGGGTTGATGTTCTTGATTTCGTAGCGCAGGACCTTAACGCCCCATGCGGCCGAGGCCTTGTCGAGTTCTGCGACCACGTGCGCATTGATGGCGCCGCGTTCCTCAAAGGTGCGATCAAGTTCAATCTTGCCGATCTGGCTACGCAACGTGGTTTGCGCCAATTGACCGATGGCGAAGACGTAATTGGTGATGCCATAGGACGCCAGGTGCGGGTCTAAAACCTGCATATAGAGCACGGCATCGACACCCACCAGCACGTTGTCACGGGTGATGCAGACCTGTTCGGCGACATCAACCGCCTGTTCTTTCAAGCTGTGGCCGTAGGCGACGCGCTCCAGGAACGGAATCAGAATATGAAATCCCGCGTGCAGCGTGCGGCTGTATTTACCCATCCGCTCCACGACGAAGGCACTTTGCTGCGGGACAACCTGCAGCGTGCGCGCCAACAGGACAATCACAAAGCCCGCGATAACGATCAGGACAATCAGCGCTGCGTTCATGTCAGTTACCTGCTTGTTCCAGTTCAATGTTCAATGTGAGGCCGTCGACGGCCGTGATGCGTGCGCGGCCACCCGCCGGTATCGTCTGCTCGCCGGTGTTGCGGATGCCCCAGGAGGCGCCCCGAAATTCGACCCGCCCGTCATGTCCTGGCAGCAGATCGGTCTCTGGGGAGACGACGTGGCCGATCAGGGCTTGAGCGGGCGGCTTGATGCCTGTGACGCGAAAACGCTCGGCCAGCGGTCGACGGAAGAGTTTAACGCTGACCAACGCGAGCACGATAAATAGGCTCCAGGAGGCCCAAATCGGGCAGTCCGGGCACAAGGCGGTGGCGAGCCCCGTGACCACAGCGGCAGCACCGACAAACAGCAAATAGAATTCTGCACTGACGAACGTCAGTTCTGTGGCGAGCAGTAAGACGCCGCCGATTACCCAGATCCACCAGGCCATGGCACACCTCCGTGATGACCCGTCCAGTATAGCGCGCGGATAGTCGTGCGGAGGACCGGCCGATTTCGGTACTCTTGGAGTGGACCTCAGGAGCTTCGAATGCCAAGTGTTGGGGAGTCGCTGTTAGCCGCTCAAGGGCAAGCCGTAGCCTTGTACGACGAGATCGTCTCGTCCGGCGTGATGCGCCCGGGTATCCGGGAGTCGGAACTCTCCGAGGCCATTCATCAATTGGCCCGTACCCGCTTCGGCTTGCGGCGGCACTGGCACCGACGCATCGTGCGCTCAGGCCCGAACACGCTTCTCACCTATTACGACGGACCCTCCGATCGAATGCTGGAGCACGGCGATCTGGTGGTCTTGGATTTCGGTCCGGTTTTCGGGGAATGGGAAGCCGATTACGGGCGCACCTACCTGATTGGCAACGACGCGGATAAAGCGCGGCTCGTGGATAATGTGGATGAAGCCTTGGCGCGCGGTCGGGCCCATTACGCGGCGACCCCGGACATTACGGCGGGGCAAATGTATGACTACGTCGTGGCGCTTGCGGCCGAGTACGGCTGGGAGTTCGGCGCCACGTCGGCGGGCCACTTGGTTGGCCATTTTCCGCATGAACCGCATCAGCGGGGGATGAAGTTCGTGATCAAACACGGCAACCCAGTCAAAATTAATGCGCTTGATGACGCCGGCAAAAGGCGACATTGGATTCTGGAAATTCATTTTGTGGATCGCGCCCGCGGCTTGGGGGCGTTTGTTGAAGAATTATTGACTCTTTGATCGATCATTCCGATCGTGGTGCCTACATGAAAAAGTTGTTGCTGGTGTTCGGTGTGATGACTGCGATCTGCGGGGCGTTGGCCTCGGCTCGTCCACCGGCTGATGTCGACGGCGTCCGTCTCGCTCAGGCAGCATCCGAGCCCGGCAACTGGTTCACCGGTGGTCGCGACGCTGATCAAACCTACCACTCGCCACTCGCGCTCATTAACGACAGCAACGTCAGTCAACTGGGCTTTGCCTGGCAATACGATCTCGGCAGTCCGCGTCGCGGACAGGAAGCCACGCCGGTGGTCGTGGACGGCGTGATGTATACGTCCGGCACCTTCGGTTACGTCTATGCCTTAGATGCCGCGACGGGACGTGAGCTCTGGCGCTACGACCCGAAGCCTGACTATCGGGCGGCGCGCAATCCGTGTTGTGACCTCGTCAACCGCGGGGTCGCACTGTGGAAGGGCCGCGTGTACGTCGCGGCCGTGGACGGCATGTTGCATGCCATCAATGCCAAGTCGGGTCATAAGATCTGGGCGGTCGACACCATCGCCGATCATCATTTGCCCTATTCGAGCACGGGCGCCCCGATCATTGCGGGCGACAAGGTGGTGATCGGCAATAGCGGCTCTGACATGGGCCATGATGGTGTTCGGGGATACGTGTCGGCCTATGACGTTCGCACGGGTCGATTCGCCTGGCGTTTCTATACGGTGCCACCGACTCCGGGCCATCGTTTCGAACATCCAGATCTCGCCCAAGCCGCGAAAACGTGGGACAGCAAACGCCCCGCGCGCAGTCAGGGCGGCGGGACGGCGTGGGATGGTTTTGCCTACGATGCGAAGCTCAATATTGTGTATTTCGGCACGGCCAACGCGGCACCCTACGATCTCAATGAAGTCGGCCACGGTCAGTTCGATGCGCTCTACACCGCGAGCATTTTGGCCGTCAACGCCAAGACCGGTCAGCGGGTTTGGCATTACCAGACGACACCACATGATGAATATGATTTCGATGCGGTGCAGAAGTTGGTGCTCGCCGACCTTCCCGTGGACGGTCAAACACGTCATGTCATCATGCAAGCCTCGAAGAACGGCTTCTTTTATGTCATTGACCGCGCCAGCGGTGAACTCTTATCGGCGGACAACTACACCTACGTGAACTGGGCGAAAGGTGTTGACCTGAAGAGCGGCAGGCCGATCGTGAACGAGGCCAATAACTGGCACGACAAGCCCAGCAACATTTACCCCTCATGGGCGGGCGGTCATACATGGATGCCGATGTCTTGGAATGCCAAGAACCGCCTCATGTATATCCCGGTCATCGACGTGCCGAATATCTGGGTGGATTTGGCCCACAATGGGGGACGCGTGAAGTACGTCGACGGTTTCTTCACCGTCAACGGCATCATGCCGGATGATTCGTACGATCCCGAAGGATCGGCTTCACTGTACGGCCCGATGCCGTCCTTGGAGTCTCTGAGGAAGGAGCGCCCCGGCAAGATGATCCGGGAACTGTTACGCGCCTGGGATCCGCTCGCGAAAAAGGTTGTCTGGGAGCACGAAACAGGTTCGGGCAATCGATCCTATGACGGCGGCGTGCTCTCTACCGACGGCAACTTGGTGTTCCAAGGTCGTGGCAGCGGTGAGTTGTGGGTTTACGCCGCGGATACCGGGAAGGTGCTCAAAGTCATCAAGACCGGGAGCCACATCATGGCTGCGCCGACCACCTATACGGTCAATGGAGAACAGTACGTGGCGGTGCAGGTCGGTTATGGTGGTGCGGCCATTTCAGTGGGCCCTTTCCCGGCTTCCAGCGCCACCAGCCATTACGAGAACGTCAACCGTGTGCTCGCCTTCAAGCTGAACGGGGGCGATGTACCGACGCCGCCGCCGGCGGTGATTCCACCGTTTGTAGAACCACCGACCCAGACGGCAGATGCGGCGACGATCCACCACGGCGAAGAACTCTTTATCCAGGAGTGCAGCCGGTGCCATCAGTTTGGACCGAGCATCACCCCGGATTTACGCAAGCTCAATCCAGGCTTGCACGCCATGTTCCGCGACATCCTGTTAAAGGGCGCGGTAGCCCCAACCGGAATGGAAAGTTTCGCGGACATCCTCTCCTCGGAAGAGGTCGACGCGATTCATGCCTACTTGATCGATGAGGGTTGGAAAGGTTGGCGCGAGCAAGAGGCCGCGAGGAGCAAGACGCCTTGAAACGCGCGAGTCGTGTGGTGCTGGTCACCGGCGGCAACTCCGGCATAGGGCTTGGGATTGCCCGTGCCTTCGTGCAGCAAGGGGCGGCGGTGGCCATCGTGGCGCGCGACGCCGTCAAGGGCGACGTGGCGCGGGCATCGCTCGAAGCGCTCGGGGGTCCCGTGCATTTCATCGCGGCGGATCTCAGTAATGAATTCGAGGCTCAGGTCGCGGTGAATGAGGTGGTCACCCGTTTGGGCCGCCTTGACGTCGTTGTGAACAATGCCGGCATGGGCACGCGTCGGTCACCGATCACGCCTGCGGATTCGCCGGCGACGCGCCTGCGGGTGATGCTGGCCAATAATCTCGAGTCATCGCATCACGTCGCGGTGGCAGCAATGCAGTACTGGCGTGCGCACCCGGGTGGCGCGATCGTCAATATCTCCTCGACGGCCACCTTTCACGGTACTTGGGGCAATTATGGCGTCGCCAAGGCCGCCGTCGACGCGCTGACCCGATCGCTGGCCGTACAAGGTGCGCCGTTGAATGTTCGCGTCAACGGCGTCTCACCCGGGTGGATTGCCACTGAGGTGACGCAAGGAACGCCGGCCACCGATACCGCGGCATCGCTCTTTCATCGGATGGGAACGCCGGCCGAGATCGCGGCTGCGGTATTGTTTCTTGCCTCCCCGGAGGCCAGCTTCGTCACCGGTCAAACGCTGGTGGTCGATGGCGGCCTTACAATCACGGACTATCCGTCGCAGCCATGGCTCGACGCCGTAGGTCACTGGAAATTGTTTCCCGACCTAGCTCCCGACAACGATCTTCCTTCTGAAGGACTAGAGTCATGAACGTCACGCCCCTGCGTCCCGACGCCTCACTGGAATACTGGCAGGAGCGTGTCGATCTGGCCGCTGCCTTTCGTCTTGCGGCGCAAATGGACTGGCATGAGGCGGTGGGTAACCATTTCAGTCTCGCGGTCAGTGCCGATGGCAAGCGCTTCTTGCTCAATCCCCGCTGGCGCCATTTTTCGACGATCCGTGCCAGCGAACTCCTGTTGCTTGACAGTGATGATGCAGAGACGATGAACCGTGTGGACGCTCCCGATCCTTCGGCGTGGTGCATTCACGGCCATCTGCATCGCTATGTGCCGCACGCACGCTGTGTGCTGCACGTCCACCCGCCCTATGGGACCGCCTTGGCGACCTTGGCAGACCCCAAGCTACTGCCTATCGACCAGGTGACGGCCAAGTTTTACAACCGCGTCGCCATTGACCAGGAATTTGGTGGTATCGCCGATTTCGCTGAGGAAGGTGAGCGACTGGCGCGTGCGCTCGGTTCCTTCCAGCACATGATTCTCGGCAACCACGGTGTGTTGTGCACCGGCGCTACGGTCGCTGAAACCTTTGATGAGCTGTATTTCCTCGAGCGCGCGGCCCGTACGCTGGTGCTGGCCTACTCGACAGGGCGACCGCTCAAGGTCCTCACGCCGGAGATCGCCGAGCGCACCGCCAAGGGTTGGGAAGACTATGGGCAGCAGGCCTTTTGCCACTTCGCTGAATTGAAGCGTGGCCTGGATGCCGTAGACCCGTCTTACGCCACTTGATGTCTCGCCGGTGACGGGCCCGGGCCTGAGAACCTGGTGCTCAGCGCAGACCTTGTGATCGACTCACGCCGTGATCGCTTAGCGCGGCGCTCGCCAGCCGATGAGGTCCCCAGTCCTTGATCGTCGGCGTTCCCGTCTGCGACATGTTCCGCGACAGTTCGTCCGTCAGGATGGCAATCGCCTGGTCAACGCCGGCTTCTCCAGCGGCAATTAAGCCCCACAGGAGTGCGCGTCCACAAAAGACGTAATCGGCACCCAAGGCCAGTGCGGTCGCGATATCAGCGCCGCGACGGATGCCGCCATCCAACATCACGGTCAGTCGGTTCCCGACGCGCTCACGCACAGCGGCCAGGGATTCGAGCGCGGTGACAGCCCGATCCAATTGCCGGCCGCCGTGGTTGGACAAGATCACGCCATCAGCGCCGGCCTCCAGCGCCCGCTGTGCGTCCTCGGGGTGCAACAAGCCTTTCAGCACCAAAGGACCCTTCCACATCGCACGGAAGTCGTCGACATGCTGCCACGAGATCGCCGGGTAACCTTGTTCGCTATGGAAGCGCAGCACGGCGCTGGCCGGTGAATTCGCCGGCAGGTAGCGTTGCCAGGTGCCCAAGGTTGGAACCCCACCGCTCATGAGGTACCGCCAGGTCCAGCCGGGGTGTAACAGCCCATCCAGCACCCGCTTCGTGCTGTAGCGCAGCGGCAACGAGAAACCGTTGCGCCAGTCGCGTTCGCGCTTCGCTTCGCGCGGCATGTCCATCGTGATGACGAGCACCGGGTAGCCCGCGTCCCGGGCCCGATGCGCCATATCGAGCGTAATGCGGTGATCGCGGGCGGGATACAGTTGGTACCAGGTGCGGCCGGGTTCTTCTGCAGCAATCGCCTCGAGCGATGGCACGCTGACGCCTGATAGCAGATACGGTATGTCAGCGCGCTGCGCCGCTGCCCGCATCATGGATTCGCCGCCCGGACGCAGGATGCCGGTGTAGCCTGTCGGCGCGATGCCGAAGGGTCGCTGATAGGTTCGGTTAAAGAGTGTGGTCCGCAGATCCGGTTGATCCACCGGTGCGCCGTAGCGCGGTACGAAGCGGTGCTGAGAATAAATGTCGACGGATCGACGCAGACCCGCTTCATCTTCGGCGCCGCCTGCGATCCAGTCGTACAGCACCCGTGGCAGATAGCGCCGTGCACGGCATTCCAGATCAGCGATTGAGTGGTCCACGGGCAGTCCTCCGTGGCCAAGAATAACAGCGTCGCCGGGCTTGAGTTCAGCCACAAGACTATCCTTTGCGAATTTGTGGCACCCTGACGGACAGGTCATGGATAGGGTCGGGTGATGCGGATGGCGAGTGCGAGCAAGGGTCTTCTTCATTCAGTTCGGGATGCCATTGCGCTCAGCGTTTTCGCGCTCGCGCTGTCATGGCCCGCCGATGCCACCCCTGCCAGCCGCCCCATCATGACCTCAGAAGGGCCAGTGAGCGGTGTGCAGAGCCATGGCGTGATGCAGTACCTCGGTATTCGATATGCCGAAGCACCCGTCGGAGACCACCGTTGGATGCCGCCGGTCGCGCCGACTCAGCGGCACCAGTTGCTGCAAGCGGATCATTACCGAGACGCCTGTCCGCAAGTCAGTCGCTACAACCTCACTGAGGCCAGTGAGGTTGAGGATTGTCTGTATCTCAATATCGCTGTCCCGGCGGCACATCCGCGTGACGGCCGCCCGCGTCCGGTCATCTTTTGGATCCACGGCGGTGCCTATGTTGGCGGCGGCGCGAACTTGTATCGCCTCGACCATTGGGCAAAACGCGGCGATGTCGTCATCGTCTCCATCAACTATCGCCTCGGTGCCTTGGGTTTTCTGTCCCATCGGGCGCTCGATGGCACGTCCACCGGCGCATTCGGTCTTGCGGACCAGCAAGCGGCGTTGCGATGGGTGCACCACAACATTGCGGGTTTCGGTGGTGACCCGTCCCGGGTCACGATCGCCGGCGAATCGGCGGGAGCCGCGAGCGTGTGCGCGCTCTTGGCCGCGCCCGAGCAAATCGGCGGACTGGTCGCGAGGGCCATTATCCAGAGTGCGGCTTGCGATAACCCTTTGCGGTCGACTGCAGCGGCTGAGGCGACTGGTGACCAGTTCGCCGCGGCCGTCGGCTGTGATGGCGCGGACGTGCTTGCGTGTTTGCGGCGAGTGCCCTTACCGAAGATCCTGGATGTGCAGACCCGATTGGCCGCCGCGGCGCTGCTGACTTGGGCCCCGTCTGTGGGTTCGAAGGTGCTGCCGCGTCAACCGACTGAGGCCGTCGCGCAAGGGCTCGTGCACGTTCCGGTGATGAACGGTGGTACGCGCGATGAAATGCGCCTGTACGTCGGTTATGAGGTGGCGGCCGGTCATCCGTACACGCTTGAGGACTATCGACGCGGCTTGTCGGCTTATTACGGCAATTTTGCCCCTGAGGTGGAAGCCCATTATCCGCCCGCTCAATATTCCTCACCGTCCACTGCGTTGGGGACGGCGCTGTCGGATTACGGGCCGGGTATTCCTCTGGCCAATTGCACGTATCTGCGCTTTGGGCGCGCGTTGAGTCAGCACACGACGGTCTACGAATACGAGTTTGCCGATCGAGGGGCCCCGCCGGTCATGGAGGATCCCGGCATTGAATTGGGTGCGGTGCACTCGGCCGAGCTGCCGTATTTCTTTCCCGGGTTTAGCAATCGTTCGGTCTGGGATGGACCTCCGCTCGGTCGCCAGCATGATCGCCTGTCCGACGAGATGATCGATTTTTGGGTGAGCTTCGCCCGCGCTGGCGTTCCGCACGTTCACGGCGAACCGGTGTGGCCGCGGTTTAAGGGTGGTGACAGCGTGTATCGCTTCGATGCCGGCCCATTGCGCAGCTTCGATGCGGACGCCGCCCATCAGTGCGACTTCTGGCGCGCGCTCTACCCGCATAATTTGTAATCAATGCAACGTGGCCCCGGTCGTGTAGACCGGGGCACGCCCAATCGTCAAGCGGCCGCGGCCTGCGGCACCGGGCTTCGGATCAGGTGATCGAAGGCCCCGAGCGCGGCTTTTGCGCCCTCGCCGACGGCGATCACAATCTGCTTGTAGGGCACGGTCGTGCAGTCGCCGGCCGCATAGACGCCGGGCACTGACGTTTCACCGCGGCTGTCCACTTCAATTTCACCGCGCGGCGATAGCTTCACCGTGCCTTTCAGCCAATCCGTATTCGGCACGAGTCCGATCTGGACGAAGATGCCGGCCAGTGGGATTTGATGGGCGCTGCCGTCGGTGCGATCGGTGTAGGCAAGTGCGGTCACCCGTTCACCATCGCCGAGTACTTCGGTCGACTGCGCGTCGGTGATGATCCCCACATTCGGCAAGCTCTTGAGCTTGGCAACGAGCACGGCGTCAGCGCGCAAGGTGGAGGCGAACTCGAGCAAGGTGACGTGGCTGACGACGCCTGCAAGATCGATAGCCGCTTCGACACCTGAATTCCCACCACCGATCACGGCGACCGGCTTGCCTTTGAACAAGGGTCCGTCACAGTGCGGGCAGTAGGCGACGCCCTTGTTGCGGTATTGCGCTTCACCGGGAACGTTCATTTCGCGCCACCGGGCCCCCGTTGCCAGCACGATGGAGCGCGCCTTTAAGGATGCACCGCTTTGCATGCGCACTTCGATCAGTTCGCCTGGGATGAGCGCTTCGGCGCGCTCCAAGTTCATGATGTCGACACCGTATTCCTTGACGTGCTCCTCGAGGGCGGAGGCGAGCTTTGGGCCCTCTGTCTGGCGGACCGAGATGAAATTCTCGATGCCCATGGTGTCGAGGACCTGGCCGCCAAAGCGTTCGGCGGCGACGCCGGTGCGGATCCCTTTGCGTGCGGCGTAGATGGCTGCTGCAGATCCGGCGGGTCCACCGCCGACTATCAGCACGTCATAGGGGTCGCGTGCGCTGAGCTCTGCCGCGCGTCGTTGCGCTGAGCCGGTGTCGAGCTTGGCGACAATCTCCTGCAGCGTCATGCGGCCTGAGCCGAAGGGCGCACCGTTCAGGAACACCGATGGGACGGACATGATTTCGCGCGCTTCAACTTCGGCTTGAAACGCGCCGCCGTCGATCATCGTATGACGGATGCCGGGGTTCAGCACCGCCAAGAGGTTCAGTGCCTGCACCACATCCGGGCAGTTGTGGCAGGACAACGAGACATAGGTCTCGAAATTGTATTCGCCCGGGATGTTTTTGATCTGCTCAATCAGTGCTGCATCGACTTTTGGGGGGTAGCCGCCGACTTGCAACAGCGCGAGTACTAATGACGTGAATTCATGGCCGAGCGGCATGCCGGCAAAAGCGACGCGCGCGTCTTCGCCGACGCTGCGAACAGCGAAGGACGGTGACCGCGTGGAGGCGTCGGATGTCTCAGACACGTGGACTTGCTCTGAGCAACTCGCGATGTCTGCGAGCAGCGCACGCATCTCAGAGGCCGTCTCAGAGGTATCAAGGTGCGCGACGAGTTCGATGGGTCGGGTCAAACGACCGAGGTAGCCGGTGAGCTGAGATTTGAGATTGGCGTCGAGCATGGAATTCACCTTTAGCGGAGCAGTGCCCCGGCCTTGCGGCCGGGGCGTTCATCGTCCTTAGATCTTGCCAACCAGGTCGAGCGACGGGGTCAACGTCTTCTCACCCGGAGTCCACTTCGCCGGGCAGGCTTCGCCCGGGTTGTTGGCGACGTACTGAGCCGCGCGAACCTTGCGCAACAGTTCGCCGGCGTCACGGCCGATGCCGAGGTCATGGATCTCAGCAACCTTGATCACGCCCTCTGGGTTGATCACGAAGGTGCCACGCAGGGCCAGGCCCTCTTCCTCGATCATGACGTCGAAGTTGCGTGCCATACGGCCGGTTGGGTCACCGACGAGGGGGTACTGCACCTTCTTGATCGTGTCCGACGTGTCGTGCCAAGCCTTGTGGGTAAAATGGGTATCGGTCGATACGCCATACACTTCAACGCCAATCTTCTGGAACTCGCTGTAGCGATCGGCGAGGTCGCCGAGCTCGGTTGGACAGACGAAGGTGAAGTCGGCTGGGTAGAACACAACGACGGACCACTTGCCCATCAAAGAGGCCTCGGTGAGGTCGACGAACTTGCCCTGGTGGAACGCGGTGGCCTTGAAGGGCTTGATGGTGCTGTTGATGATCGACATTTGAAACTCTCCTAATGAAACCATTTGAGGGGTGCAAATTGATTGCGAAGAAGAGTGTGGCTCAATCCGATAGATTAATGAAATGAATGGTTCCTATATATTCGATAGATTACGTCTATCAATAAGGCGGCCACCAGGAATGCCTCTCGTGGTAGGTTTCGTTGAACCGGAAGGAGTATCGCGATGCAGGCCGTAGGCACCGTACAAGTGGATAATGAGCGTGTCTTAGTGACCGAGTGGCGCTTTGCGCCTGGGGCCGAAACCGGCGCTCACGTACACCAGATGGACTACGTGGTGGTCCCGATGACCTCCGGGACGCTCCGGTTGGTGGAGCCTGCGGGCGTTCGCGATGTGCAATTGACGGCGGGTTCGTCGTACACGCGGCCGGCCGGCGTCTCCCACAACGTGATCAATGTGAACGACTTTGAATTCGTCTTCGTTGAAGTTGAGATTCGCTGAGTCTTTTGACGGTAAGGCCATCCAAAATGACTGGAATCAATCATCCTCAAGCCGAAGCGCGCATTGAAGCGCTGGAGTTTCGCCTCGCCCACCTGGAGGATACCGTGCTTAAACTGTCGGCGGAGTTGGCGACTCAACAGCAGCTCTTAGACCGGCAGGTCGCTCGTTACCGCCAACTCTTGGATCATGTCACCGCGGATGGTACCGGCGCATCGGCCGCCGGCTTTGAAATCCCGCCGCATTATTGATTGCGCGCCTCCTTCTCTGCGTGATCAGCGGCGCGGCACGTAACGATAGACTGGCAGTGATTCGAGCCACGGATCTGGCTCGACGAGCGATTTTCTCGGTTTACGGGCGCGGGTCGGCTCGCCACTGTCTGCAAGGCTAGGGAATTGGACCCTCGGTTCTCGCATTCCCGGCTTGCGCCAATACAGAATCGGCAGCTCGGCGGAGATCATCACCCGACCGCGTCCTCGGCGATCAAGCCCGACGTAAGCGATATTGGCGCGAATATTTTCGTAATGCTCCCGCACGAGCGCGAGGTGGGTTTCGGTGGCCCGTAACGTACTGAGCCTCGCCCGGTCGCGTATTGCTGCGGGTGAGTCGTTGCTTTGCAAGAGATCGCCGATCTGTTCGATGGTCTTGCGGTACACCGCGCGTGTCCGTGCCCGGGTGTAGGCGATGCTTTGTGGCACCGCACCGAGGATTGGGAGCTTGCGATAGGCTGCGAGCAGATTCAGGTCGCTGCGTTGTATTGAACGCAAGATCGCTCGAACTACGGGGATTGCTTCCGTGCCGCCCTCTTTAAGCGGCACACGCCGCCGAATTCGCTGTAATGGCGCGCACAACTCGCGGAATTCTGCCTTGAGCTCGTTGACCCTCTCTGCCAGCTTCAGTGCCGTTCGATCGACACCGATGACGCCTAGTGTCACCACGGACTGGTTGGGTGCGTCGGTCATTCCTAGATCAATCGCCGTGTAGGCATCGCAAATTTCCTTGAGAGCCTCCCGGCCAGGTGTTGCTGCATTTACCGCCACCGCGTCGCCATGCGCGAGCGCGTCCGCGAGATCTTGTAGTCCGCGTTCAAGCGCGCGTAGTGACGCTGCCACCCGCAGTCGTGTTGATTCGTATTCTTCAGGAAGCATATACATACACCATACCACATGACCGAAAACGATACAGAAGTTAGCCAGTAAAAGAACGCTGTATGTATAATCCACGCATGCGGCGAACCCGGCGATTCTCCGGACCTGCAGGACAATCACTGCTCTCGGGACATTTCACGTAGCGATTCAGGAAGTGACCCCGTATTCTCGTGGCCTTCCCTCCACTGCCTGGAATGTCGTCTATGAAGACCTTGCCGTTGATCGCCCTACTCGTGTCAGCCTCGCTTGGAACTGCACAAGCCGCGCAGCGCACGGCGGTGCAATGTGGCCACGCCTTTGATGCGCCGAGCGGCGTCATGCGCGGACCGACGACCCTGATCGTCGAGGGCGAGCGCATCAGCTCGGTTCGTGATGGGTTATCCAGTGAGGGGGCAGACAAGATCATCGATCTGTCGACGCTGACCTGCCTGCCCGGGTTCATCGACGCCCACACCCACCTGATGACGGAGACAGGTCCAAAGGCGAGCCTTGAGCGGACTCGATTAAACGGAGCCGACTACGCCTTCCGCTCGACGGTATACGCACGCCGAACGTTGCTCGCGGGATTTACAACGGTCCGTAATCTAGGAGACCAGGGCGGCCAAGATTCGGTGGCGCTCCGTAACGCCATCAATTCAGGCCTAGTTGTCGGCCCCCGCATGTACACCGCGGGAACCGCGATCGGTTCGACCGGCGGCCATGCCGACCCAACCGACGGTCTGTCGCAGGAATTTGCCGGTGACCCGGGCGTTCAGCAGGGCATCATTAACTCCGTCGACGATGCGGCCAAAGCCATTCGCTTGCATTACAAGCAAGGCGTCGATGCCATCAAGATCATGCCTTCGGGCGGTGTATTGGATGAGGGCGCGAGCGGTGAGAATCCCCAGTTGACGCTGGAGGAGATCCGCGCGCTGGTAGCCACGGCGCGCGATTATGGATTCACCGTCGCCGCGCACGCCCATGGCAAAGAAGCGATCCGGCGCGCGGTCTTAGGCGGCGTGGACTCGATTGAACACGGCACTTTCCTTGATGAGGAGACCTTTCGTCTCATGAAGGAGCACGGCACCTGGTACGTCCCTACCGTTACGGCCGGGGCCTATGTGGCAGAAAAAGCGGCTATTCCCGGCTTCTATCCGCCCCAAGTGGCGCGCAAAGCCTTAGACATCGGACCTCAGATTCAGGCCACGGCGGGTCGGGCATACCGAGCGGGCGTCAAAATTGCGTTCGGCACGGATGCGGGCGTCTATCCGCATGGCCAAAACGCGCACGAGTTCGAGTTGATGGTCGCAGCAGGCATTCCAAGCGCGTACGCGCTCCAAGCCGCCACCGTCAATGCGGCCACGTTGCTCCATCATGAGAAAGACTTAGGCAGTCTCTCGAGCGGCCATTATGCGGACGTCATTGCTGTGGCCGGCGACCCGCTGAAAGATGTATCGACGCTCCGTTCCGTCCAATTCGTCATGAAGTCGGGCACGGTCTTCAAGAGCGGGGGTATGGCCGTTGCCCAGGCGGATTAAGGCACGCCTAGCGGCGCTGGCCTGTGGCTTGTGGGTGGCGGTCGGCGCATTCGGCCTGCCACCCGCCAGCAGGCCGGCTGCGGTCATGCGATACCCACCGCTTGAGCATTTCGTGGTCGGCGACCTGAGCAGCCCACGACCGGATCCTGTGCAACCCGGCCTGCTTTTAATCGGCGGTGGTGATCATGACCCGGATGCGATGCGTTGGTTTTTAGAACGCGCGGGCCATGGCCACGTCGTGGTGCTGAGAGCCTCCATGACCACGGATGTCGCGGACGAAATTTATCGGCGCTTCGCGGGTGCGGCATCAGTCGAAACCTTCGTGTTTCATGATCGCAAAGCAGCCTCCGACCCGCTGATGCTGCGCAGTCTGGCGAATGCCGACGGCATATTTATCGCGGGTGGCGATCAGTCTAAATACGTCAAATATTGGAAGCACACCGAGGTGGCTCGCTTACTAGATGACCACGTCGCTGCGGGCAAGCCCTTGGCCGGGACCAGTGCCGGACTCGCCATCTTAGGGGAATACCTCTTTTCAGCGTTGACCCGCGCTCGAGTGACGAGTGAGCTCGCGCTCAATAATCCAACCGGAAGAGACATCACCATCGACACCGATTTCTTACACCTTGCCGTGATGAAGGGGTACATCACGGACTCCCATTTCGATAAACGCTTACGGCTTGGACGCCTCGTCGCCTTCATGACGCGTGCTGACGTTCTGGCTGCTCGTCATGGCGAGGATGTCGAAGGCATTGGTGTGGATGAGACCGCCGCGATGACTGTCCTGCCGGATGGGGAGGCCCGTGTTTACAGCCGGGATCCAGCGCTTGGAGCGACCTGGGTCCATGAGGTCGCGGCGAAGACTCGGAAGGGCAAGCCGCTCGAGACCGGAACGCTATTGGTCACCTACCTTGGCGTGCAATCAACGTTCAATCTATTGACGCACGAGGCCCGAGCGCCACGGGATGAGCGGATCGTCAGAGTGATCGATGGCCAAGTGCATCCCCACTGATAACTCCGGCCAAGTCACCGTCAAACATCTTGGGCCTGCCACGCAGGCCCAAGAATTCAGTCGTGTGATCAGGCATCACGATTCAGAGTAATGCCGCGAGCGCCTTGGCCGTCGCCTGTGCCCGGATACCGAGTAAAAGATGCACGGTCCCCTGTGATGTGACACCTGCTACTGACGCAAGCCTTGCGATGACGGCTCATGTCGGCGCGCCTTCCGCCTGCCGGACTGCGCGCTGCACGTACTGGATACCTGCTGAAGCCGTGAGGACCCGGGGGCGGACCGGCGGACTTCGGCCGGTCTACGGCGTGTACTTCCACATGTCGTTCAAATAGCTCACTGATCCCGATGCGTCCTCGCCCTGCCCGCCGAATAGCCAGAGCGCGTTGCTGGCGCCGACCCAGCCAACGGCCCCGAATCGTGAGCCTGGCGTGTTGGCTGCGGCGCCATTGAGGATCGTTCCGTATACACCGGCTGTATTGGCGGTCACGGAACCCTTCACGAACGTCCAGAGGCCCGTCCCGGGGTTGAACATCCACAGGTCCTCGAGATAGCCGTTCGTTCCGGCGGAGTCGACACCGAGACCACCAAAGAGCCAGAAGTTGCCGCTGCCGTCAGTCCACGCAGTCGGCTCCTCGCGGCCGCCCGGCACGTTGCTCGCGGCGGCGGTGCCGGCCGCGCCGTACTGGCCGATGCCACCGACATACGCGGATCCGCCGATCCACGTCCACAGACCCGTGCTCGGCGTGAACTTCCACAGGTCATTCAGCGCGCCGTTCGCCCCCGTGGCGTCATAGCCCTGGCCACCGAACAGCCAGAGGTTGCCCGACCCATCGGTCCACGAAGCCGCGGTAAAGCGCGCACCCGGTGCATTCGTCGGTGCTGCAACGCCGGCGACGCCATATTGGCCACCGACATTGGTGGTGCCGGCGCCGCCGACCCATGTCCACTGAGTGGTCGTCGGATTGAATTTCCACAGATCGCTCAGGCTGCCGGCGCTTCCGGTCGAGTCGTAACCCAGGCCACCGAATAACCACAGATTGCCGCTGCTATCGATCCACGTGACGCCCGCCTCGCGCGCGCCGGGTGAGCTCACGGCATCGGGCATGCCGAGGACGCCGTAAACGCCTGGCGTGTTGACGACCGTCGACCCCGCAATCCACGTCCACTGGCCGGTAGCCGGGGCGTACTTCCACAAGTCGTTGAGATCGCCGCCTGACCCGGTTGTCCCAAGGCCGGAACCTCCGAACAACCAGGCGTTCCCCGCGCTGTCTACCCAGCTCAACGCTGCCTCACGGCCACCCGGCACGTTGGTGGAAGCGGCCGTGCCCTGGGTTCCATAGGAACCCATTGGATTAACCGAGGAGGAGCCACCCATCCACGTCCACAGCGACGTACTGGGCGAGAATTCCCAGAGATCATTCAGGCTTCCGACCGTGCCGGTGGAGTCGTAACCGAGGCCCCCGAAGAGCCAGAGGTTCCCGGCACCGTCATGCCAACCGACCGGGGCATTGCGCCCACCGGGTGCGGTCGAAACCGTACCGGTACCCATCGCCCCATAGGAGCCCCATGCGCCGGCCACGTAGGCTCCGGACGCCCATGTCCACGAGTTCGATGGACCCGTGGCGGGGCCCTGCGGGGCGGTGGTCGCAATGGCAGACTTCGCGCCCCCGCCGCAGGCCGACAGCACGCCCACCGCGGCGACGCAGGACAATGCAAGAAGAACTGCTTTCGAGTGATTCAAGGTTTGATTCTCCGGTCTGAGCAAAGGGGACCTGCGAACGGCGAGCGACGTCCACACCGCGGAACGCGATCGGCATCGCAATGCACGGGAGATCCATCGTCAGCGACGCGTGGCAGGCCCGCCCACGCGGGAAGCACGCTGTCCTCGGGTCTCCGCCGCAAGCGCGAGGCCAACTCCAGGGCAGCGCCAATGTACGGGCTAACGCGAGCGGCAAATACGGCGTTGACGCAATGCTGTGTCACGGCCGTGCAAAGAAATGTCGTGATGCCGGCGACGGATTTGTCGCGCGGTACTCTTGTCCTCTACCGAGTCGTCCCGGAGCGAGCCATGAAACGAGCGATCCCCCACGTACTGGTGGCGTCGATGCTCACCGTGCCCTTTTCGATCGCCGTCGCGGGCAGCCACTCGCACCAGGGAGGCCAGCAGGAGCGAGAGGCCAAGAAGGAGCAGGCGACGGACGCGGCACCGGCGCCGGAGTCAGGGTCCTTTGACATCAAGGCTGTGAGCCAGCTGCTGACGCGCATCTCGAATGGAACGATCCGGCGCGTCACCGCAAACGATACAAGCGATGCCAACCAGATCGGCCTGATCCGCGCGAACCTGAAGAAGCAGGCGGAGCAGTTCTCGAGCGGGATGCTACCCCCTGCATCACGCCCTGGCGCTGCGCCTGTGGCGGGCTTCTCGACCTTGCAGGCTGCGGCACCGGGCCAGCTCCATGGACAGTACTTCGAAGTGCGCGCCGGCGCCGAGATCCGCTACACGTCGAGCGACCCCTCGATTGCTGCTGCCCTGCAGCTTTGGCTCGAGTCCGAGAATTCTGCGGCAGGTGCACCGCAGGAATCGATCATGCGCCGCAGCCAAGTGCCGCAGTAGGCCGGGGCACGCACCGGACGCCCGCCTCACGGTTCCTCGATTCAGGTCACGGCCAGGAAGTTGGCGGGCCCACCCTGCGCGATGCGCAGCGGTAGCGTCAGGCCAGGACTCGGCTTTCTGATCCGGGCGAGGTGCAGCTTCGGGCGGATGCGTCGTCCCCGCCGGTATCCGGTGTCGGCGCTGCAGTCCCACTGCACGTGTCGACGACCCGCTGCCCGCGTTCGCGGCTTCGCTGTTCCGTGCAAACGGACGGGGACTCCGATGGCACTAGCGGGCCGGTGACCCGCCCATCGCCTTCAGCAGCGCCACATGCGCCTGCACCCGGCGGCTCTGGACGTTGATCAGATTCGTGTCGGCGCTCAGCACCGTTCCTTCCGCGAGCACGACGTTCAGGTAGCTGACGGTCCCGGCGCGATACTGGTTCTCGGTGGCCCGCAACGTATCGTGCGCGGCCAGGCTCGCGCGCGAGGCGGCCGCCTCCTCGATGGCCAACCCACGGAGGGTCGTCAGGGCATCCTCGGCCGCCTGCAGCGCAGACAGGACCGTCTGGCGATAGGCCGCGACCGCGCCATCGTAATTGGCCACGGCACTCAGATTCTGTGCGCGGCGGGCACCTCCGTCGAACAAGGTCGCGGCAAGTGCAGGTCCGACGCTCCATACCCGTGCGGGGGCGCTGAAGAGGTCGTGCCACGCGGGACCCTGGTAGCCGCCGCTCGCGGCGAGCGACAGGGTCGGGAAATACGCGCCGCGTGCGACGCCGATCGCGGCGTTGGCCGCCGCCACTCGACGCTCCGCCGCGGCCACGTCCGGGCGCCGTTCGAGCAGCATCGCCGGCATGACGTCCGGAACCGCTGGCAGCAGGGGCAGGTGGGCCGCGGGCGCGATCGACAATTCCTCGGGAGACTTGCCGGCCAGGATTGCTATTGCGTGCTCGAGCACCGCTCGCTGCACCTCGACATCGGCGCTCTGCGCCTCGGCCGAGGCCAGCTGCGACTGCGCCTGGGTCACATCGGTGCTGGCGGCGACGCCCGCTGCGTAGCGATTGCGGGTGATCGCGAGCGACCGACGGTAGCCTGCCAGCGTGTCGGCGAGAAGCACCCGCTGGACGTCCAGTGCTCGAAGCTGCGTGTAGTCCTGGGCCAGCGTCGCCTCCGCCGACAGGCGCGCCGCGGCGAGGTCCCCGGCGCTAGCCTCGGCCGTCGTCCGGCTGGCCTCCAGTTGCCGGCGCAAGCGACCCCACAGGTCGATTTCCCAGTCGACCGTAGCCGATGCGTGATCGGCGGTCGTTGCGACCGCCGCAGACCCGCCCTGCGCGCTTCCCGATCGGCTGCGCGTCGTTCCTGCCGATGCGGCGAGCAGCGGAAACAACGCCGCGCGGGAACCTCCGACCGCCGCGACAGCCGCGCGGTACTGTGCCTCTGCCTGGCGTATCGTCTGGTTCGATCGCTCGGCGCTCGTCTCCAGGTCCGTCAGGACCGGATCGCCGTAGGCTTCCCACCACGGACCCCGGGAAACGGCATCCGCTGGCGACGCGCTCTGCCAGGCCTCCTTGAACGCGACCGGCGCGGCCGCCTCCGGGCGACGGTAGTCCGGACCCACGGCACAGCCGCCGCCGACAACCGACAGCAGGACGATCAGGCATCGACGATAGGGGTTCACAAGGGCTCCAGCGCACTGGGCGTCGCGTGTAGCGGCCGGGCACGTGCCAGCCAACGCGTCCGCAGGCGGTCCAAGGCAAGGTAGATGACGGGTGTGGTGTAGAGCGTCAGCACCTGGCTGAGCAGGAGGCCGCCAACGATCGCGATTCCGAGCGGCTGCCTCAGCTCGGCGCCATCGCCATGACCGAATGCAAGCGGAACCGCCCCGGCGAGTGCCGCGACCGTCGTCATCAGGATGGGACGGAATCGACGCAAACACGCGGCAAGGATCGCCGCCCTCGCGTCGATCCCCTCGTCGCGCTGCAGTTCGAGGGCGACATCCACCATCATGATGGCATTCTTCTTGACGATGCCGATCAGCAGGATCACGCCAATCAGTGCGATCAGCGTGAAATCAAAGCGCAGCGCAATCAGCGCCAACAGCGCACCGACGCCGGCCGACGGGAGCGTCGACAGAATCGTCAGCGGGTGCAGCGTGCTCTCGTAGAGGATTCCGAGCACGAGATACATCGCGATGATCGCGGCAAGGATCAGCCACGGCTCGTTATCCATCGAGACCTGGAACAGCTTCGCGGATCCCTGGAAGCTGCCGCGCACACTCGAGGGCACGCCGAGCTTCGCGAATGAAGTGTCGATGGCGGCGGACGCCTGTGACATCGAGACGCCGGGCGGCAGGTTGTACGAGATCGTCGACGCCGCGAATTGCCCCTGATGGTTGACCGACAGCGGTGTCGTGGTCGGCCGATATGTCGCGATCGCCGACAGCGGCACCTGGCTGCCCCCGGGGCCCGGCAGGTACACGACTCGCAGCGATTCCGGGTTCTGCAGAAATCGGGGCGCGGCCTCCATCACGACGTGGTACTGGTTGAGCGGGTTGTAGATCGTCGCCACCTGCCGCTGACCGAACCAGTCGTAGAGCACCGAATCGATCGTCTGGAAGCTGAGTCCCAGACGCGCCGCCGCATCCCGGTCGACGACCAGGGACGTCTGCAGGCCCTTGTCCTGCTGGTCCGTATTGACGTCGGCGAGTTCAGGCAACACGGATAGCGCCGCGCGCACCTTCGGCTCCCATGCGCGCAAGTCGGCGAGCGAGTCGGCCTGCAGGGTGTACTGGTACTGGGAGTTCGAGGAGCGACCGCCGGCGCGGATATCCTGGGCGGCCTGCAGGTAGAGGCTCGCGCCGGCTTCGTGCGACAGTTGCGGACGCAGCCGATTGATCACCTGGTCGGCGGACGCGCCGCGCTCCGCGACGGGCTTCAGCGCGACGAACATGTTGCCGCCGTTGCGCTGGCCGCCGCCGGTGAATGCGACGACGTTCTGCACGGCAGGATCCGCCCTGACGATGTCCACGAAGCGCTGCAGCTTGCCCTTCATGGCCTGGAACGACAGGCTCTGGTCGCCCTGGATGCTGCCCTGCAGTCGGCCGGTATCCTGCTGGGGCAGGAAGCTCTTCGGCACGGCGACGTATAGATAGATGTTGAGTGCGACAGTCCCGAGCAGGACCAGGAGCACTGCCGTGCCGTGGTTCAGCGACCATTCCAGCGATCGCTGGTAGCGGGCCCTGACGGACTCGAACCAGCGCTCGAGCGCGAGCGCTGCCCGACCCGGGGTGCCCTGCTCGGCCCGGCTCTTCAGCAGCTGGGCAGCCATCATCGGTGTCGTCGTCAGGGACACCACCAGTGAGACGAGGACCGCGGCGGCGAGCGTTACCGCGAACTCGCGGAACAGGCGACCGGTCAGCCCCGACATGAACAGGATCGGGATGAAGGCGGCAATCAGCGACAGGCTCATCGCGACAACGGTGAAACCGACCTCCCTCGCGCCCCTCAGCGCAGCCGTGACCGGCGCAATGCCCGCCTCCACGTGGCGCATGATGTTCTCGAGGACGACGACCGCATCGTCGACGACGAAGCCGGTCGCCACGGTGAGCGCCATCAGGGACAGCGTGTCGAGGCTGAAGCCTGCGAGGTACATGACCCCGAAGGTACCGAGCAGGGAGACTGGCACCGCGACGACCGGGATCAGCGACGCCCGCCAATTGCCGAGAAAGGCCCAGGTCACGAGGACCACGAGGGAGATGGCGATGAGCAGCGTGCGCTCCACCTCACGCAACGCACCCCGGATCGTCTGCGTGCCGTCCAGCATGATCTCAAGGTCCGCCGCCATCGGGATGGACGCCCGGACCTGCGGCAACTCGGCGCGAACCCGTGCGACCGTCTCGACCGTATTGGCATTGGGTTGCCGGTTGAGGATCAGCAGGATCGCGGGCTTGCCGTTGGCGAGCCCCGCATTGCGCATGTCCTGGACCGAGTCATTGACCTCCGCGACATCCGCGAGCCGGACCGCGGCGCCGTTCTGCCACGAGATCACGGTCGGGAGATAGTCCGCCGCCGTGCGGGCCTGGTCGTTGGCGAGCACCTGCCACCGACGATCGCCCTCCTCCACGGCGCCCTTGGGCCTGTCGACGTTGGCGCTGGAGATCGCCGTGCGCACCTGCTCTGGCGAGATCCCGGCATGCGCGAGCGCGATTGGATCCAGCTCCACCCGGACCGCCGGCAGGGAGCTGCCGCCGACCGTGACCTGCCCGATCCCCTGCACCTGCGACAACTTCTGGGCGACGACGGTGGAGGCGATGTCGTAGAGCTCGCCAGCGCGCAGCGTCGGCGAGGTCATCGCCAGCACCATGATCGGGGCGTCCGCCGGGTTGACCTTGCGCCAGGTCGGGTTGCTGGGAAGTCCAGTGGGCAACAGCGCCCGGGCCGCGTTGAGTGCCGCCTGGACGTCCCGCGCCGCACCGTCGATGTCCCGGTTCAGGTCGAACTGCAGCGTGACGCGCGACGACCCGAGTGAACTCGACGAGGTAAGTTCCGTGACCCCGGCGATCCGGCCTAGCGATCGCTCGAGCGGAGTCGCCACGGTCGCCGCCATGGTCTCCGGGCTGGCCCCGGCGAGCGAGGCCTGTACCGAGATCGTCGGAAAGTCGATCTGCGGCAGCGCCGAAACGGGCAGCCCGAGGAACCCGAGGATGCCGGACAACGCGATGCCGATCGTCAACAGCGTCGTCGCGACCGGCCGTTCGATGAACGGCCTGGAGAGGCTTGTCGCGAGCTCGTCGACGCTCATGACGCCACCGCATCCCCAGCTGTCCGGCCAGCAACACCGCGCAGGCGTCGCGACAATCCGTCGAAGGCGAGGTAGATCACCGGCGTCGTGAACAGCGTCAGAACCTGGCTCACCAGCAGGCCACCCACCATCGTCAGGCCGAGCGGATGCCGCAGCTCGGAACCCACCCCGGTCCCGACCATCAGCGGCAGGGCGCCGGCCAGCGCCGCGACGGTCGTCATGAGGATCGGGCGCAGGCGCAGCAGGCAAGCCTGGTATATCGCGTCCTCCGGAGTCTTGCCTTCCTCGCGCTGCGCCGCGAGTGCGAAGTCGATCATCATGATCGCGTTCTTCTTGACGATGCCGATCAGCAGCACGATGCCGATGATCGCAATGATGCCAAGGTCGGTGCCGCTCACCATCAGTGCCAGCAGCGCGCCGATGCCGGCCGACGGCAGGGTCGAGAGGATCGTCACCGGATGCACGTAACTCTCGTAAAGGACGCCGAGCACGATATACATCGTGACGATTGCGGCGATCAGCAACCAGACGGTGCTCGCGAGGGAGCCTTCGAACGCCAGCGCCGCACCCTGGAAGCTGGTCGAGATGCTCTGTGGCAGGCCGAGGTCTGTCTCGGCCTTGCGAATCGATTCGACCGCCGCGCCCAACGACGCGCCGGCCGCAAGGTTGAACGACACGGTCGCCGCCGGGAACTGGCCCAGGTGATTGACGACCAGCGGGGTCGTTCGCTCGCTGATGCGTGCGACGCTCGTCAGAGGCACGGGGCCAGCGGAGCCCGGGACATAGAGCCGCTCCAGCGCCGCCGGGCCCTGCGCATCGTCGAGCCGGGCCTCCAGGACCACGCGGTACGTGTTCGCCTGCGTGAAGATCGTCGACACGAGCCGCTGGCCGTAGGCATCGTAGAGCGCGCTGTCGATCGCCGCGATGGAGACACCGAGCCGTCCGGCACTGGGCCGGTCGATGTCCACGTACGTCTGCAGTCCCTGGTCCTGCAGGTCGCTCGCGACGTCCGTGAGGGCCGGCAAGGTCCGTAGCCGCTCGACGATGCGGTTGACCCAGGTCGAGAGTTCGGGGCCGCTCGGATCCTCCATCGTGAATTGGTACTGCGTCCGTGAGACCCGATCCTCGATCGTCAGGTCCTGGACCGGCTGCAGGTAGAGCGTGATGCCGGGAACGGTCGCGGCGCGCTGGCCAAGGCGAGCCATCAGGGCCTTCAGGTCGCCCTCGCGCTCGCCGTGCGGCTTGAGCTCGATCTGCAGGCGCCCGCTGTTGAGCGTTGCGTTGACGCCATCGACGCCGATGAAGGACGCGATGCTGGCGACAGCAGGGTCCTTGAGCAATTCCTCAGCCAGCACCTGCTGGCGCGTGGACATCGCCGCGAAGGAAATCGACTGCGGCGCATCGGTCAGCCCCTGCAGGGCCCCGGTGTCCTGCATCGGGAAGAAGCCCTTCGGAACGACGACGTACAGCAGGATCGTCAGCAGCAGGGTGCCCACTGCGACGGCGAGTGTCGCGCGACGATATCGCAGGACCACCGTCAGCGAACGGCCGTAGGCCGCGGCCAGGTCATCGAAACCGCGGCCGAGTCGCCGCAGCCAGGGCGGTTCACGCCCTGGATCCTGGGGCTTCAGCAGCCGCGCGCACATCATCGGCGTCAGCGTCAATGACACGACGGCCGAGATCACGATCGACACGGACAGCGTCACCGCGAACTCGCGGAACAACCGGCCCACGACCTCCCGCATGAACAGCAGCGGGATCAGCACCGCGATCAGCGACAAGGTCAGCGAGATGATCGTGAACCCGATCTGCCGCGACCCCTTCAGCGCCGCCTCGAGCGGCGGCACCCCCTCCTCGATGTACCGGGAGATGTTCTCGATCATCACGATCGCGTCGTCGACGACGAAGCCAGTCGCAATCGTCAGCGCCATGATCGTCAGGTTGTTGATCGAGAATCCGGCGAGGTACATCACGCCGAACGTTCCGACGAGCGAGACCGGCACGACGATGCTCGGGATGATCGTGGCGCGGACGTTGCGCAGGAACAGGAAGATCACCAGCACCACGAGCGCCACGGACAGCACGAGCTCGAACTCGACGTCCCGGACGGACGCCCGGATGGTCGTGGTCCGATCGGCAAGTACTGCGACGTGGATCGAACCTGGCAGCGACGCCGAGAGTCGCGGCAGCAGGGCCCGGATCCGGTCGACCGTCTCGATGACGTTGCTTCCCGGCTGGCGCTGGATGTTGAGGATGACGGCCGGCACGGTGTGGCCATCGACGCTCGCCCAGGCGGCGAGCTTCGAGTTCTCGGCCGCGTCCACGATTGTCCCGACGTCCGTCAGCCGGATCGGCGCGCCGTTCTTGTAGGCGAGCACCACGTTGCGGTAGTCGGCGGCGGTGCGCAGCTGGTCATTGGCATCGAGCGTCGACGCCCGGACACTGCCATCGAAACTGCCCTTGGCCTGGTTGACGTTCGCCGCTGCGATCGCCGTGCGCACGTCCTCGAGCGTCAGTCCGCTCGCGGCAAGGGCCACGGGATTGATCTGGACGCGTACCGCCGGACGTTGCCCGCCACCGATGGAGACGAGGCCGACGCCGGACACCTCGGACAGCTTCTGCGCGAGACGGGTGTCGACGAAGTCCTCGATCGTCGGCAGCGGCAGCGTGTCGGAACTGACCGCAAGCGTGATGATCGGCGCGTCGGCCGGATTCACCTTGGCGTAGACCGGCGGCATCGGCAGGTCCGATGGCAGGAACGTGCCGGCGGCGTTGATCGCGGCCTGCACCTCCTGTTCGGCAACGTCTAGCGTCAGGTCGAGCGAGAACCGAAGGGTGATGACCGAAGCGCCGCCCGAACTGGTCGAGGACATCTGCAGGAGGCCGGGTACCTGCCCGAACTGGCGTTCCAGCGGTGCCGTGATTGCCGAGGTCATGACATCCGGGCTCGCCCCCGGATACAGCGTCGTGATCTGGATGGTCGGGTAGTCGACCTCGGGCAGCGCCGAGACCGACAGCCCGAAATACCCCATTGCGCCGGCCAGCACGACCGCGAGCATCACCAGTGATGTCGCGACCGGCCTTATAATAAAGAGGCGCGACGGATTCACGGGGTCGAGTCACCCGTCGAGTGGCGGCGGCGCTGGCCGTCCGTGGGCGCGCCGCTCGCCGGCCCGCCTGCAGGACCGTCCTTGCCGTCGCCCCGCTGCTTCCACTGGCCGTGCCCGCCGTGACCGCCGTGGCCGCCGCGTGCGGCCGGGGTCGGAGCCTCTACCGCAGCTTCGACCTTGGCGCCCTCGCGTAACTTGTCAGTGCCGTCCACGACCACCCGTTCGCCGGCCTTCAGGCCCCGCTCGACCGCCACCGTGTCGCCACTGCTCGGGCCGAGCACGATCGGTCGGACCGTCGCCGTGGCGTCCGCTTTGATGACGTAGACAAATGTGCCTGGCGTTCCCCGCTGAACGGCCGAGCTCGGGATCAGCAGCTGGTCGTCGAGAGTCATCAGCGTCAGGCGCGCGTTGACGAACTGGTTGGGGAAGAGCGCCCCATCCATATTGTCGAACACGGCCTTCAGCTTCACGGTGCTGGTGGTCGGATCAACGACGTTGTCGGCGCTCTCGAGCGTGCCGCGCGCGAGCGGGGTGCGTCCGTCCCGATTGAGCGCGTCGACAACCAGCTTCGCACCCTCTTTCCAGCGACGCTGGATGTCCGGCGCGCGTTCAGCCGGCACGGCGAACGTCACGTTGATCGGCTGGGTCTGGGTCAGGACGACGAGGCCATTTGCGTCACCCGCGTGGATCGCATTGCCGACGTCCACCTGGCGAAGTCCGACCCGGCCTCCGATTGGGGCGGTGATCCTCGTCCAGCTGAGCTGCAGCTTCGCATTCGCCACCGCGCCGCGGTCCGCCTGCACGGTACCCTCGTACTGGCTGACCAGCGCGGCCTGGTCATCGACCTGTTGCTTCGCGATCGAGTCCTGCGCGAGGAGCGTCTGGTAGCGGATCAGATCGTTGCGACTGCTCGCCAGGAGCGCTTCGTCGCGGGCCAGCTGGCCCTGCACCTGGTCGAGCGCCGCCTGGAACGGGCGCGCGTCGATCTCGGCGAGCACGGCTCCGGATGCGACTTCACGGCCTTCCTGAAAGCCGATTCGGCTGAGCTGTCCATCGACGCGGCTATGGACGACCACCGTATTGCGTGCAGTCACGGTACCGAGGGCGCTCAGCGAGACGTCGATGCTGCCGCTGCGCACCTCCACCACCCGCACCGGGGTGGGTTGGCCCGATCCCCGGCCACCGAATGCGCCCGGCGCCGGCATCGCGTTTCTCCAGCGGGTGACGTAGACGACGGCGACCAGCGCGGCAATGAGTAGGAGTGCGGCAACAATGCGGAATGGACGCCTGAACACGGGACGGTGCTCCAAGAATGCGAAAAATCGGGCAACAGAGGGCCCGTATGATTATGGACGCGCAACTGGGCAACGGTCGCGCGAATCGCGGCAAAGTCTTGCAAAGACTGTGGATTTCTCTTAATTTTGTCGTCAGTGTCCCTAATTAATGTCGTCGACCCGGTGTTGACGACGTGTTACGCGCGCTGACTAATGATCGTCGGCAGCCGGGCACCGACGTGCTGCAGAACTTCGAGGCCGATGCGCTGGGAGTTCATGGTGGCAGCGTGTATCGCTGCCCGGCGCAACAGGTCGACTACCCTGCCGGTGACGCCGTCGGTCAGCTCGAGTACGTAGGCAAGGAATCGACGGTCGATGGCGTTCGGCGAGCTCTTGACCGGCAGGGTCCGGATGTAGCCCGCCACGAATCGCCTGAACTCCTCCGATTCACCCCAGATGGGAAGCTCCATCTGCTCGAACCGGCTTGCGATCTGCGGATCGTAACGCATGACGTGGACGGCCTCGTGCGTACCGGCCGCGACGATCGACATCCGGAGGGTGTTGGCGAGGTACTTGATCGCGTTGAGCGCGGCTCGCTGCTCGCGGGAGTTGCAGGACAGCAAGTGCTGGATTTCGTCGATAATCAGCATCCGCGGTGCGGCATGCTTCAGCATCGCGATCGCGGAGCTCTCGAGTTCATGTAGACGAAGGTTCGGCCGGGCATTGGCGTTGAGGGAGCGGACGATCTCGCCGTAGAGGCTCCGCACGATCGGGACTGGCGGCATCTGGGTCGAGATGATGGCCCTACGGCCCGTAGGTCCCGGAGACTTGGTGGCGTGATCGCGCTGGAACTTCTCGAGCAGCATCGACTTCCCGGTGCCGCTCATGCCGTAGAGCAGCAGGCAGGGCATCCGGACGCGTGCAGGGGTGGCGAGCAACTCTGTCAGGCGCTGCAACCCGGCGTCCCCCGCCGGATAGCTGACCCAGCGATCGCGCTGGAGGGCGGCGAGCTGTGCCCGGGGTGGGGACCGGGGCTTGAGACGTGGCCCTCATCAGTCGGCCCACTGGCGGCCGAACGGTCGTGACCTTGGCCCCTGAATGCACAACACCAGAACGCATCCACGCCTTGACCACGCGCGGGGTCATCGTGGCACTGGGACACACCAACGCAAGTGCCAGCGAAG
>CAIRLC010000019.1 GCA_903879335.1 uncultured Pseudomonadota bacterium | reverse complement strand
CCGGTGGGATCGCACTGGAAGTTATACATTCCGCCGCAGATGGGCTACGGCGAGCGTGGCGTTGGTGCGGACATTGGTCCGAACGAGACGCTGATATTCGATGTCGAACTGCTCGGCACCAAACTGAGCGAGGACGAATAAAACGGCGCGCTGATGTCGATCCGTTGACATCAGACGTCATTGTTTCTGAATTCAATAACCATGCCCTCGACTACAGGGCTCAATTGAGGAAAGCGCATCATGATCAAGCAACTGATTTGTACAGCCGCCTTACTGCTGCCCCTGATGGCGTCAGCGGGCAATCCACCGGCATCGACGCCGCCGGCCGGCGCGAAGTCGACGGTCGCGCAACAACCGCACGCACTCCCGCATGCGATGCAGCAGACAAGCCGCGCTGCCGCAATGAAGGCGATGAACGTCTGCCAGCAGGGCGCTGCCGCTCTTAAGGGTGCAGACAAGCAGCAGTCCATCCAGGCCTGCATGCGCAGCACGCGCTAAGGCGGTCATTCGGGTCCTCAAAGGGGCCTGAATGCGCGATGATGGTGAAAGGCACGAGCTCGCGAGGGCTCCGTGCCTTTCTTTATTTGGAGTAACCCAATGATTTCGTGGCTTCTTTGGTGTCTACTCTTCGTGCTCTGTTGGCCGCTCGCCATTTTGGCGCTGCTCCTCTGGCCGGTCGTCTTTATCCTCTCACTGCCGTTTCGGGTACTCGGGATCGCGGTCGAGGGCGTTTTTGGGCTGCTGAGGGCATTGGTGTGTTTGCCTGCCCGAGTGTTGCGGCGCGCTCGATAAGGTGTCGGGCATCGGGACTGTCGGGTGACCTGAATGCCAGCTAAGCTCGCCGAATGAACCGGCCCATCTTGATCGATATGTATTCGGACATGGTCTGTCCGTGGTGTTATCTCGGTAAACGCCGACTCGGAGCGGCGCTGCGGCAGTGCCCGGATTTGGTCGTAAGTCTGAACTTCAAGCCTTACGAGCTCAATCCAGACTTGCCGCCGGAAGGCATGGATCGAGCCGTTTATATGGCGCAGAAATTCCCCGACGCTCGGCGTGTCGCGGCCATACACCGGCAACTGCTCGAGCACGGTCAGGCAGTGGGCATCCGGTTCAACTTCGATGCGATCCGACGCGTGCCCAATACCCGACTTGCCCATCGGCTCGTCGCTCTGGCCGGTGAACACGCGCCGCTACTGAGCGAAGCCATTTTTACTGCCTATTTTGAACAGGGCGAGGACATCGGCCAACTGGACAGGCTGCTCGCGATTGCAACTCGGGTCGGGTTGAAGGCTGCCGAGCTCCGAGAAGCCTTGGCCTTGGCCGCGGCTGACTCGCTCGTCGAAGATGAACTCGCCGAAGGTCGGCGTTTGGGTATACAGGGCGTCCCGTTCTTTGTGATCGCCGGCCGTTGGGCGATTTCTGGCGCACAAGACACGGCCCAATGGGTGGCCGCACTGCGCGAGATCGGTAACCGCCTACAAGGTGAACACCCCACGGAGCCCTGACCTGAGTATGCTGCGGCAAAGCCCTCCGTGGGGCGTGCCATTTTTCCCATAGCCAATCGTTGAGGATGCGCGCATGAAGTACGCGGTGACTGCTCTGATGTTGACGGCCGCCCTCGTGGGGGCGGTTCAGGCCGATACGGTCGTTGTCACGGCCGATCGACTCGTGGATGTCGTTGGAAGCCGGGTGCTCGACAAGCCGCAGGTCACCATCACGGATGGCCGCATCACGGCGGTGGCCTCGCAGGGTGCGCCGGTAGCGGCGGGCGTCCGGCATGTCGACTTGCTAGGCCAGACCTTGGTGCCCGGGCTCATCGATATGCATGTGCATTTGACGAGCGACCCCGCCCTAAACGGCTATCGCGGTTTGGAGTTCACCGACAATTTTTGGACCGTCGTTGGCGTGGCCAACGCCCGCAAAACCTTGGAGGCGGGTTTCACGACCGTTCGCAATGTCGGGTCGGCCAACTACGACGATGTGGCTTTGAAACAAGGTATTGAGGCCGGGTACGTGCCCGGCCCGCGCATTGTGCCGGCCACCTATGCGATTGGCGCGACGGGCGGGCATTGCGATGCCACCGAATTTCCACCCTCCATTCAGGTTCCGGCGCCGGGTATTGCCAATGGTCCGCAGGAAATTCGCGCGCTCGTACGCAAGTTGCGGAAGTACGGCGCCGAGGTCATCAAATTCTGCGGCACCGGCGGCGTCTTCTCGAAGACCGACTCGGTGGCGGGCCAGCAGTATTCGCTTGCCGAGATGCAAGCGTTGGTCGAAGAAGCGCACATGTTGGGATTGAAGGTAGCCGTTCATGCTCACGGCGCTGTGGGGATTAAGGACGCGATTCGTGCTGGCGTCGACACTATTGAGCATGCGAGCCTAGCCGACGCTGAAGCCATCGAATTGGCCAAAGCGCACGGTACCTATTTTTCGATGGACGTCTATGATGACGATTACATCCTCGCCGAAGGTGAGCGCAACGGCACGTTCAAGGAGTCACTCGAGAAGGAACGCAAGATCGGGCTCCTGCAGCGGCAGAACTTCAAGGCGGCGCACGCCGCTGGCGTCAAAATGATATTCGGCACCGATGGTGGCGTTTATCCCAACGGTGATAACGCCAAGCAGTTCGCCACGATGGTGCAATGGGGCATGACGCCGATGCAGGCGATTCAAGCGGCGACCGTGACTGCGGCAGAAGCATTGGGTCGCAGCGTTGATGTCGGTGCCATCGAGGTCGGTCGATTTGGCGATCTCGTGGCAGTTAAAGGGGACCCGCTGAAAGACGTCACGCT
This sequence comes from uncultured Pseudomonadota bacterium, assembly GCA_903879335.1. Classification (GTDB taxonomy): domain Bacteria; phylum Pseudomonadota; class Gammaproteobacteria; order Steroidobacterales; family Steroidobacteraceae; genus CAIKZZ01. The sequence goes on along the minus strand of CAIRLC010000019.1, from coordinate 289,538 downwards.
ATTGCAGCACGTCTCATTTGTGATGAAGGGTGGCGTGGTGTTTAAAGGCGCAGGGCCTCGATGACGGAGCGTCAGCGGATTCTGATCACGGGTGCCAGCTCCGGTCTCGGACGGGGCATGGCCCTGGAGTTTGCCGCTCGGGGTCGTGATCTCGCGCTATGCGCCCGTCGCCTGGACCGGCTCGAAGCGCTGCGTGCGGAAATTGCACGCCGTTATCCGATGGTGCGAGTGGCGATCCGGGCGCTGGACGTGACCGACTATGCGCGTATCGCGCCGGTTTTTCGTGAGTTTGACGCTGAATTAGGCGGTCTCGATCGCATTATTGTAAACGCGGGCATCGGCCGCGGTGAACCGGTGGGGTCGGGGCGGTTTGCGGAGAATCTCGCGACCGTGACGACGAACTTTGTTGCCGCCTTGGCGCAGTGCGAAGCGGCCATTGAGTTGTTCAAATCGAGGGGTGGCGGTCACCTGGTCACGATCTCTTCGGTGGCTTCAGTGCGCGGCCTGCCGCGAGCGCAGACGGTGTATGCCGCGACTAAGGCGGCGTTGACGTCCTTAAGCGAGGGTATCCGGGCCGACCATTGGGGCTCTGGTATCCGAGTGAGCACCATCCTGCCCGGCTACATTGACACCGAGATATTGTCAGGTTCGCGCCAACGGCCCTTTATCGTGGATGCCGAAACGGGCTGCCGCGCGATGGTGCGGGCGATTGAGCGCGAGCGGGCAACGGCCTTCGTGCCGGGATGGCCATGGACGCCGATTGCGTTCCTCATGCGGCATGTGCCGCTTGGGCTGCTGCTGAGGTTTCTGTAATGACGATACATTTAGGCTGTCCACGCTTATCTGAAGACCCCGCGGCCATGAAGGCGGTCAAAGATGAGGTGGTATCCGTGACATTTGCCCGCTCCGCCGGACTCTTGATGAGCGCTGTGGGCCCGAACCATTATGCGGTGGGCGATGCGCTGATTACCGGCTCAACGGGCGATCGTTGGTCGGTCACGCGAGATCGTTTTGAGGCCAAGTACCGTCCTTGCGACGGCCAAATGCCGGGCGCTGACGGGCGCTATCGGAACGTGCCGGTCCTCATCTGGGCTAAGCAAATGCACAGTCCATTCACGATTGAGCGATGTACCGGCGGCGACCGATTGTCTGGCCTCGCCGGTGATTGGGCGGTCGAATACGCCGAGAACGATTGCGGTTTAGTGGCTCAAGACCGGTTTGCGGCCGTCTACCGGCAAGCGTGATTTGAAGCCGCTCCGGGCGGGCCTGAGGCCCGCCCGGAGTTTGCGCGATGCGTGCCGATATTAGTGCCGATACGTGAACGTGAGACCGATCGTACGCGGACGGAAGGTCCAATTGCGCTCGAGTCGCGTAGTCGACGAGTTCACGCCATCCGGCGCCACGCCTGGATTGATGGTCCAGTTGTAGTTGGTGATCGTGTGGCTATCAAAGAGATTGTCGACGAACAGAGCCATCTGCCAATCACCGGCGCTTAGACCGAAGCGTGCCGTCACGAAGTTGGTCGCCGGCGCAGTGTAGTTCGCATCGTCATACTGCAGGGAGCCTGGATCTTGCCCTGGAGACGCCCACTTCGATTTGCCCTGATATTGCCAGTCGCCGCGCACAAAGGACTCGTGGCCGAAGGCCTCGAACTTGTACTCCAGACCGAGCGATGCGGTGACCGGCGCGCCCGGCTGCCCGCCTTGACCGACAATCGAATTACCATTCGCAGCGACCGGCAGCACGTCGGTCGTGTTCGTGCCGACAAAGCTTGAGCGAACATAACGGGCATCCGTGTAACCGGCTGCCAGTTCTGCACTAAAGCTCGGTGTGACGGCGAATTCAGCTTGGATGTCTGCGCCTTTGGCCACGGCTTCACCCAGGTTCTGAATCCAGCTGATCTGACACACGGGCGGCAGTACGGTCTGCTGAATGTTATGCCACTTGATGTAGTAGACGCTGGAGGCGATACGCAGGCGGTTCTGGAAGTTGTTTTTCGAGCCCACTTCGTAGCTCTGCACCGTATCGGAGTCGTAGGCCGCCGGTGAGTTCGAAATGCCGAAATTCTGGAAGTCGCCAGCACAGGCGGCCTGTGGCACCGGATTGTTCGCGCCGCCTGGGCGGAAGCCCTTGGAGTAGGTGGCGTAATACAGGTTATTCGGATCATGCTGATACGACAGCCCGAGTTTCGGCGTGAACACCGACTCCGAATGGCTGTTCGTCAAATAGGTGTCGTAGTCAAATAACTGGGCTGCGCCCGTCACGGTGTCGACGGAGAACTTCACTTTTGCGAAACGGCCGCCAGCAATGATTTTGAGTTCATCCGTCACGGCGTAAGTGGCCTCGCCGTAAATCGCGCTCTGTTCGTCCTTGGCCTTCGAATGCAAGAAATACGAGTCCTGCGGATCTATACCCGTGACCGTTTCACCGCAGTGTGGCGTGGGTGATGGATCGCATGGGCGAGGATTACTGCCAAGTCCAACACCGAAATAGTCCGCAACGCCGTAGCCATAGGCCCCCCAGAATGCGCCCAATTGTGGGTCGTGTAACTGTTCGAGGTAGTCCTGCTTGTTCGTGCTGTAGAAAATGCCTGCTGTCCAGAACAGCTTCGAACCCGGATCATTCGACTGTAGTCGGATTTCCTGCACGAAGTTGCGCTGACCGTTGTCGATCGACGCGGGTGCTCGATAGTTTAGTGGCGTGGTGCCTGGCACTTGGTGCAAGCCATTCTGGTCGAGCAGCAAAGCGTTTGCATCGAGGCCGAGCAGCGACTGGTAGAAACCGAGGTTGTACAGCGTACCGTCGTAGCCGGTGACTTCGTCACGGTGGTAGTAAGAGGTATTCGAGATCAAACGCACGGCACCGAGATCACCCTCGATTTTCAAGGCCGGCAAGTAGAACTTATCCGGCGAGGAGCGCGCTGTTGGGTTCGCGCTCACAAAACGGTGGTCCGATGGCTTGGAGTACAGGGGCCAGTAATTGCTGACGTCGTTAACTTTGCGGTCTTGAAAATAGATGCTCGGGGTCACGGTCCACGCATCGTTCGGAGCCCAGATGGCCGCCAATCGAACGAGGGTGGTCTCGGAGCGGTTCGCGTGGGCATCCAAGACAGTGGATGGATTGTAAGGATCCACGCGGTCGATCCAGCCACCGTCATAGCGGTGCCAGACGGTCAAACGGGCGCCGAGCGTGCCGTCCTTGATCGGACCGCCAATCGCGTAACCGGCTTCATAGCTCGCCTCACCCCCCGGGTTGAAGGACACTTCCATGCGGCCGTTTTGACTGGATTTCGTCAGCGAGGGCTGCGTGGTGATGTAGCGGACGGTGCCGCCTTCGGATCCTGCGCCAAACAGGGTGCCCTGCGGTCCGCGCAGCACTTCCACGCGATCAAGGTCGAAGGATTTCGGCAGCGATTCGTCCGGATTAAAGGCGATCGAACGCATCTGAATGGGTGTGTCGTCGACGTAAATGCCGGTGGTGCCAGCGCCACCCGAGGACGCGATGCCGCGGATCGAGATATTGGCAGTACCCGAATTGTCGACATGGATGCCCGGCGTGAAGCGCGCAACGTCTTCGATGTCTTTGATGCCGCGTAAGTCGAGGCCTTCAGCGGTCATTGCGGTGAGGCTGACGGGTACCTTGCTGAGCGACTCTTCATGACGGGTGGCCGTGACGACGATTTCCTCCAAGCTCGCAGACTGCGGTGCATCCGCGCCCACGGCTGAAGCCGCACACAAAGCGCTGGTGCAGGCGCCTGCGAGCAAGTAGGACAGTCGGGTCTTCGATCGCGGGTTCGTCATGAGTTTCCCTCAGCGAATATTCAGAAGAAGTCAGAAGCTGAACGACGCCAGCTGTTGCCCGATAATTTACGCCAAGGGCTCGAATAACGCGAACGCAATGCAGCATTTCCACCGCTGAACGTTTCTTTGCCCCGCAAGTCACATGCATCTGCGATCGCAGATCGTTGACGCGGCCCCATCGTCCCGGTAGTTTCCGGGGTTCAGGCTGCAGTATTGGACCAACCAGTGCCAATGGCTCGGCGGGCCGCTGTAGGGGGAATTAATGTCCAAAGAACCGTCCGACCGACCATCCGATTATGCACTCGGCATGGGTGCGCCCATCACGCGCCGTGACTTCGTACAAGGCGCCTTGGTGGGTGGCGGCGCCCTTGCATTGCCTGGCCTCGTCGGATGCTCACACCGAACCGTGCCGCTCAGACCTCCCGCGCAGGATCAACATGGCTATTACCCACCGACCCGTACCGGCTTGCGGGGTAGTCACCCGGGCGCATTTGAGGCGGCTCACGCGCTGCGCGATGGCAATTTTCATGCGCTGCCACTTGATATCGGCGAGGAATACGACCTCATCATCGTGGGCGGCGGTATCAGTGGGCTGTCGGCGGCTTCGTTTTATCGACAGGAGCGTCCCAACGCGCGCATCCTGATCCTCGATAATCACGATGATTTCGGTGGCCATGCGAAACGCAACGAGGTGATGATCGACGGATCCATGCGTCTTCTGAATGGCGGAACCTATGCCATTGAGAGTCCTCGTCCGTACAGCGCGGTCGCGGATGCGCTGCTGCAGGACATCGGCATCCAGGCAGCCACCTTGGCGGCGCAGACTCAAAAGCCTGATTTCTATGCGACATTAGGGCTGTCACACGGCATCTATTTTGATCGCGAAACTTTTGGCGCCGATCATCTAGCGACCGGTTATCGCCAACGCGGATGGTCTGAATTCCTCAAGGGTGCGCCCTTATCGGATGCCGCAAAGCGCGATATCGAACGCGTTGAAGCCGGCTCCGTGGATTACCTTGCCGGTCTCGATGGCCGAGCCAAAAAAGAAAAACTGTTGCGGATGAGCTACTTGAGCTACCTGCGCGACGTTGTAAAAGTCGATCCCTCGGTACTCTCGGTCTATCAGTGCCTGACGCAGGGCTGGTGGGGCGTCGGGATTGACGCCATCGGTGCTCTGGATGCGTGGGGCGCCGATATGCCCGGCTTCAAGGGGCTGCATCTGCCACCCGGGTCGATTCCCGGGATGGGCTATACGCCGGCTGGCTTTGCCGATACGGGCGGCTCCGTCTTTATGCATTTCCCAGATGGCAACGCCTCCATCGCCCGCGGCTTGGTGAGACGGCTCATCCCAACAGCGGTCCCAGGCACCTCCATCGAGGATCTCGTCACTGCCCGAGTCAATTATCGAGAGTTAGACCGCGAGGACGCACCGGTCCGCTTGCGCTTGAACGCCATCGTCGTGGGGGTGCATCACGATGATCCGGACCTGACGCGCAGTCGATCGGTGCGCGTGTCCTACCAGCGGGATGGCCGGGTGCTCGAAGTCCGTGCAAAGCAATGCATCCTCGCCTGCTACAACGCCTTAATTCCGTATCTGGTGCCGGAATTACCCAGTGCGCAAAAAACAGCGATGCACGAGGCTGTGAAGACGCCACTGGTCTATACCACCGTGGCCTTGTCGAATTGGCGTCCGTTCCGCGACCTGGGTGTGCATTCTATTTATGCGCCCGGCGGTTACCACACGACCGTGCGCCTCAATTCGACCGTCGATATCGGTGGCTACCACAGCCCGCGCTCCCCGGATGAACCTAATTTATTGGCGATGGTGCGCACGCCCTGCCAGCCCGGTTTGACAGAGCATGAACAAAATAAAGTGGGGCGCGCGGAATTATTGGCGACGCCGTTCGAGACCTTTGAGCGGGAAATCCGCGACCAGTTGCGGCGAATGCTCACCGGCACCGACTTTGATCCGGCGCGTGATATCCGCGCGATCATCGTGAATCGCTGGCCGCATGGGTACGCCCCTGAGAACAACCCATTGTTTGATAGAGATTTGCCACCGGGCGAGGAACATTACGTTCGAGCCCGTGCCCGGTTTGGTCGTATCGCCATCGCCAACTCAGACGCCGGGGCGGGCGCCTACACCGATGTCGCGATCGAACAAGGATATCGCGCCGTATTTGAACTACTCGGGGCCTGAACGGCGCCGCTACTGACTACAGAGGGACACCCATGAATATCGGACAATTGCCCGCGAACGAAAGCGCGGAACTGAAGCGGCTGGATGTGGCTCATCATCTTCCGGGGCAGACAGATTATAAATTGCAGGCCCAGTTGGGCGGCAGTCGCATCATCACGAAGGCATCCGGCTGCCTGATCCATGATGCAGACGGCCACGAAATTCTTGATGGTATGGCCGGTCTATGGTGTGTCACGGTCGGCTACGGCCGCGATGAGTTAGCCAAAGTCGCCTACGAGCAAATGCTCGAATTGCCGTACTACAACACCTTCTTCAAAACGGCGAGTGCTCCCGCGGTGCGGCTTGCGGCAGCCGTGGCCAGCAAGCTCGGCCATGGCCTCTCGCACGTGTTCTTCAACTCGTCAGGTTCCGAGGCCAATGACACGGTGTTCCGTTTGGTGCGCCATTACTGGGCCGTCAAAGGCCAGCCGTGGCGTCAGATCATCATTGGTCGATGGAACGGCTACCACGGTTCAACGGTGGCGGGCGCCAGTCTTGGTGGTATGAAAGCCATGCATGAGCAGGGCGGTCTGCCGGTGCCTGGCGTCGAGCACATCATGCAGCCGTACCTATTTGGTGAGGCCTTCGGCGAAGACCCGGAACTCTTTGCAGCGCGAGCGGCCGATGCGCTTGAACAGCGCATCCTGGAAGTCGGACCACACAACGTGGCGGCTTTCATTGGCGAACCCGTGCAGGGTGCCGGCGGGGTCATTATTCCGCCGGCCGGCTATTGGAAGCGTATTGAAGCGATTTGTCGCAAGTACGGCGTCCTCTTGGTCAGCGATGAAGTGATCTGTGGATTCGGGCGCTTAGGGCAGTGGTTTGGCTTTCAGCACTTTGGTATCCGCCCCGACATCGTCACGATGGCGAAGGGTTTGTCCTCCGGATATTTGCCAATCTCAGCAACGGCCATGTCGACGGAGATCGTCGAGACGCTGCGTGAGGGTGGCGAATTTGTCCATGGCTATACGTATTCCGGTCACCCGACGAGCGCGGCGGTTGCCTTGCGCAACCTTGAGATCATCACGCGGGAGCGCCTCGTCGAGCGCACGGCCGAGGATACGGGCCCGTACATCGCCAAGGCGCTCGATCGACTGCGTGAACATCCGTTGGTGGGTGAAGCTCGCTCGCTCGGCCTGATCGGCGGCATTGAAATTGTCGCGAAGAAGGGGACAAATCAACGCTTTGGTGGCGCAGAGGGTCACGCCGGCCCGATGGTGCGAGACATCTGCATCCGTCGCGGATTGATGGTGCGCGCGATCCGCGACACGATCGTATTCTGTCCGCCGTTGATCATCAGTCACGCCGAACTGGATCGACTGGTCGACACGGTCAGAGCCGCTCTCGATGAGGCGACGCCTGCCCTGCACGCGCTGCCGAAGGCCTGATGTCATGATCGAGCGGGCGACCGGCGACTCACTCGTTCGTGCCAGTGTGCATGACGAATTGCGGCTGCGATTCCTGACCGGCCGCATTACGCCGGGCACGCCCCTATCGACACGGCGATTGGCTTCTGAGCTCGGGGTGAGTTCAATGCCCGTCCGGGATGCGTTGGGACGCCTCGCTGCGGACGGAGCGGTCGACATTCGCTCAAAGCGCCGCATTGTGGTGCCGCCGATGACGGCTGCGCGACATGCCGACCTATTGGCGTGTCGCGAACTACTCGAACCGGCCGCCGCGCGCAATGCGTTGGATGGTCTCGACGACGCTGCCCTTGAGCATCTAGAGGTCGTCGATGACGCGATCGGGATAGCCTTCGAGAACGGCGATGTTGAAGCCTATATGCGGGCAAATCACGAGTTTCATTTCACGATCTATCGCGCGCAGCCTTATCCGACGATGGTGCAATTGATCGAGACGTTGTGGCTGCAATTCGGCCCGTATATGCGAGTCGTCTACGATCGTTATGGCGGCGTACATCTCGCGGATCAACACGCCCGCGCCATTCAGGCGATACGGGCTCGCCGGCCTGCCGATCTATCTAAAGCCATTCTTGCAGATATACGAGATGGTATGGGGCTCATCCTGCGTCGTGGTTTAGAGGATGCACCTGTATGAGTCTGTACGGCAGCACATTGCTTCCATCGTCACAGCATGTCGGCTCCTATTACGCGGCGACTTGTCGCGAACACATTCACACGTCGCGCCTGGATGGTGATGTAGACACCGATGTCTGTGTTATCGGTGGCGGCTATGCAGGCCTCGGTACCGCTCTACACTTGGCGAGGCGCAATATCCCGGTCACGCTACTCGAGCAATCGCGTTTAGGATGGGGCGCTTCTGGCCGCAATGGTGGCCAGGTCCATGTCGGGATGCGGCGGGACCAACCGTGGCTTGAGAGGACCGTTGGTGAGGCCTCTGCACGCCGATTTTGGCACTTGGCATTAGATGCGCGCGAGCATCTCGATTGGGTGATGCAGACCTATCAGATCGAGTGCAGTTATCGAGCGGGCCTGATTCACGCTGATCACAAAACCCGATACGTCCCAGAGACCCGCGAGCATGTCGACTACATGCGCTCTCGCTATGGTTATACCGAGCTCAGCTTTTTGCCCCGCGAAGCGTTACGTGAACTGTTAGTCAGTGACAGTTATCACGGCGGTAGCCTCGATATGCGCGGCGGACACTTACATGCGCTCAATTGGGCGTTGGGAATTGCGCGCGCAGCGCAGTCCCACGGAGCGTCCCTTTATGAAGGCTCAGAGGTCAAGTCAATCACTCGGGATGTGGATCATTTTCGGGTCACGACCGGGACAGGCACAGTCCGTGCCCGGCGCGTCGTGCTCGCCTGTAATGGATATCTGCGCGGTTTGTCGGCACGCGTGCGCAGTCGGGTGATGCCGATTAATAACTATGTCGCGGTGACTGAGCCGCTCGGCAAGCTTGCACGCGCGTTGATCACCAATGGGGCTGCGGTCTCGGATTCGCGCTTCGTCGTGAATTATTTCCGCATGACGCCGGACGATCGGCTCTTGTTCGGTGGCGGTGAAAATTACAGTTATCGATTCCCAGACGACATTGCCCGCTTTGTGCGACCGCATGTTGAGGGGGTCTTCCCGCAGTTACGCGGCATCCACTTTGAATACGCTTGGGGTGGGACTCTCGGCATCACCTCCACGCGGATGCCGTTTATGCGTGAACTGGAGCCGGGCTTAATCAACCTCAGCGGATTTTCCGGCCTCGGTGTGGTGCTTGCGCCATACGCCGGCAAGGTCGTTGCGGATGCGCTTGCTGGTGAGCGTGCATCTTTTGAGCTTTTGGCCGGTTTGGCGGTGCCACCGTTCCCCGGTGGACCGCTACTGCGGTGGCCAACCTTGGTCGCTGCCATGTTGTATTACGCGCTCAGAGATCGGCTCTGAGTGCACACGTCGAGTAGAGGGCATCATGCATGAACAGAAAAACGGAACTTATGCGTCGGTAAATGAATGGGAGCGATTCCTCGCACAGAACCCTGATATTGAGGCCATTGACGCCTTTGTCATTGATGCGAACGGGATATTGCAGGGCAAACGTCTTGAAGCGGAGGACGGGCCAAACCTGTTCCGGAGTGGCGTCTTATTCTCAGCCTCGTCACTGATCGCGGATATTCGCGGTTATGGTATCGAAGGGCATGGCTATGGTAGTGGCGATGGCGATCCGGATGGGGCGGCACGGCCGCTACCGGGCACGTTAACCCGAGCCCCGTGGACCCGTAAACCGACCGCGCAAGTGCTGTGTGAGATGACTCATGTTCAGACGGGACAGGGCTTCTGGTATGACCCGCGACGCATCCTCGCGGATGTGGTTGCGATGTGTCGGTCGGAAGGCATACACCCCGTCGTTGCCTGCGAGCTTGAATTCTATCTGCTAGATCCGAAGCGAGAGGACGATGGCACCATTCGTGTCGGCGCCCATGCTGGCCGCTCGGCACCCCGTCGTGGCGCGAATTTGTCCATGGAAGCGGTCGACGATTACGGCGTTTTTCTCGACGCTGTGAACTCAGCCGCTCGGGTTCAGGGCTTGCCGGTCGCTGGATGTGTATCTGAGTACGGCATCGGTCAATTTGAGGTCAATCTCAGTCATATTGCAGATCCTGTAGTGTCAGCCGATCAAGCTGTCCTACTGAAGCGCTTAATTAAGGGCGTAGCCCGTTCGATGGGTATGGAGGCCACCTTTATGGCAAAGCCTTTCGTCGACGAGGCCGGTAGTGGTTTGCACATCCACGCGAGCATCGTCGATGACGCAGGCCAAAACCGATTTGGTGCCGATGGTGGGGAAGAGTTGCTTAAACACGCAATCGGCGGGATGCAAGCGTTGTTATACGATTCATTCGGATTGTTTGCGCCGAATTTCAATTCCCAGCGGCGCTATCTTGGCTCCTTTGTCCCCACCTCTCGAGCGTGGGCTGAAAATAATCGCAGCGTCGCGTTCCGTATCCCTGCTCAGCATGGGGACGCCCGTCGGGTGGAACATCGCGTGGCAGGAGCCGACGCAAGTCCCCATTTGGTCATGGCCGCTATGTTGGCAGGACTGCTGCACGGCATTCGTCACCGCATTGACCCAGGTCTGCCGGCGGTGGGTCTGAGCAGCGGCGGTGATCCGGAATTTCCCGGAGATCTCATCGTGGCACTGGACCGATTGGTCGGGGCTCAGTTGCTCACCCAGTACATCCCGAGACGCTTCTTAGAAGTGTTTTCGATCACGAAGCGCGGGGAATATCTCGATCTGATCGAGCAGATTATTCCGCGGGAGTATGACTTTTATGTCTGAGTCGATTCGCGGTATTGATCGGTCACGCCTGCATGACTTCATGCAGGCGGAGTCTGATCAGTTCGTCGCTGCGCATCCTGCGTCAGCCCACGCCGCTGCTCAGGCGCGTGGGTTTTACGCCGGCGTGCCGATGCATTGGATGCTGGATTGGCCGTCACCGTTTCCGCTGGCGGTGGCTGAAGCGCAGGGCGCAACCCTCAAGACCATTGACGGGGACACGCTGCACGACTTTTGTTTGGGCGATACCGGTTCCATGTTTGGGCATTCGCCCGCGCCGGTCTTGGCAGCTCTTGAGGGTCAAGCACGTCGCGGCTTTACATACATGCTGCCCACGGCAGATGCCTATGCGGTTGGTTCATTGCTGCAAGCCCGGTTTGGATTGCCGAACTGGCAGGTTGCCACCACGGCCTCAGATGCCAATCGATTCGCTATTCGCCTCGCTCGTGCCGTCACGGCACGTAACCGGATCGTAGTGATGCATGGCTGTTACCACGGTGCCGTCGATGAGACCTATGTTGAGTTACATCAAGGTGCGTCGCGCAATCGGCCGGGTTTGATCGGGCAGGTGATTGATCTCACTGAACAGACCCGAGTGGTGGAATTCAACGATCTGCCAAGCATGGAATCGGCATTGGCGGACCGTTCAGTCGCCGCTGTGCTGGCCGAGCCTGTCATGACGAATTGCTGCATGGTCATGCCGGACCCGGGCTACCACGCGGCCTTACGTGAGATCACCCGACGGACCGGTACGCTGCTGCTGATTGATGAGACTCACACGATTTCGACGGGACGAGGCGGCTATACCCAAGCGCATGGACTCGAGCCCGATATCTTCGTGCTCGGTAAGCCCATCGCCGGGGGTACGCCGGCGAGCGTCTGGGGATTCACCGACGCGATTGCTACAGCGTGGGACGTCATTCGTCGCACCAAGGCCGCAGGTCATTCAGGTTTGGGTACGACCTTATCGGCCAATGCATTGGCAATGGCGCTGATGCGTGCAACGCTCGAGGACGTGATGACGCCATCGGCGTACGCACACATGGAGCATGAGGCGAGCCGACTTGCTGAGGGTTTATGGCTCACGATCAAGCGGCATGATTTGCCCTGGCACGTGGTGCGCGTCGGTGCTCGGGTGGAATTTGTGTGTGCTCCAGGTCCTTTGCGCAACGGCACCGAGGCGATGGCCGCGCATTGCGCTGAAATCGAGGCGGCGGTACATATCGGCCTCGTGAATCGCGGTTGTCTGATCGCCCCGTTTCACAACATGATGTTGGTGTGCCCAGCGACTCAGCCCGCCCAAATCGATCGCTTGGTGGCGGCGTTCGCCGAGGTGGCGGCTGCTCTGACTGAGCGCTGAACGGCGGTGTTGCTTCGTTCGACTGCCCTGGCGGTTGACCGAAGCATGCTCATTCATTCCACTTTGTTTTCGCTGCGCCGCATCAGCGATAACGCCAGAATAGCCGACGCGACCATCAAGAAGAGGCTCACCGCATTTAAAACCGGCGTTGCACCCTCTCGCATCCGACCGTACATCAAAATAGTCAGTGGTGTATCTGCCCCGACCAACATCAGCGTTGTATTGAAATTTTCGAAAGACATCAGGAAAGCGATGACGGCTGAGCCGATCATGGCTGGCCGTAAATAAGGCAGTGTGATGTGCCACAACACAGCCACCCGCGTGGCGCCCAAATTGAACGCGGCTTCTTCCAAGGTGCGATCAAAGCGTTTTAAACGAGCGCTGATCGTGAGCGTGGCGATTGCGGCGATGTAGGAGAACTGGCCAACGACCACCAGCGGCAATCCGGGCCGCAGGAATTCGACATCCCAACCAAAGGTACTGTCCGCGAATTCAGCCAACCGGCTTGCAAACGCCAAAATAGAGATGCCTAGAATCACGCCAGGTATGACCAGTGGGACGAGCATCAATACCGATAGCGCCTGCCGGCCGGGAAAGCGGGCGCGCTCCATCAAAAAAGCGTTGGTTGTGCCGACCGTCACCGATAGCGCGGTGACCCATGCGGCGACAAGTCCACTCGTCAAAATGCTATCCAGCAGTTCGCTGTCATGGAATAAACCGATTCGACCGGAGGCCTCATCCCCAAAGAACCAGTCCAGCGTAAAGCCGTGCCAGGGCGGTGCTGGGTATGGCGCATCGTTGAATGCGAAGGCTGCGACAGTGAGCAGCGGTAAGAATAGAAAAATCAGAAACGCGACGATGTACAGCGTGTTCAGCGCCCGTAGCCACACCGGTCTCGGGAGGGACGGAATCATGCGCGCTGCATCACGTCGGCAAACCGTTGTCCACTGGCTTTAAGCCCGAGCCAGACCATGCCGGTCGACAGTGCGAGCAGCAAAAAGCCAAATGCAGCGCCTTGTTCCCAGTTAAAACGGGTAATGAACTGGTTATAAATCTGTTCGGTAAACCATTGTGAGCTCGTGCCCCCTAGGAGATTTGGGGTCAGGTAATTGCCTAGCGTCAGCATGAAGACCACGATGCAGCCGGCCGTAATTCCCGGCGCAGCGTGTGGGATGACGATGGTCCGAAGCACGGTGAAGCCGCTGGCGCCGAGGTCATAGGCTGCTTCAATCAACGCGTTATCGAGGCTCTCAAGACTGCTGACGAGCGGCACCATCATGAAGAGCAAGGAGGTGTATACGAGCCCAACCAGAATCGTCGCGTCGTGGTAGAGCAGTTCAGGTGGACTTGCGACCAGGCCGAGTTTGACGAGTAAGGCGGGCATTACTCCGGACTCACGCAGCAGAATCATCCAACCAAGGGTGCGAACGGTTTCGCTGACCCAGAAAGGAATGAGACAGACCATGAAAAGCAAGGCGGCACTGCGTCCCCGTGCGATCTTCGCAATCGTCCACGCCACCGGGAAGGCCACCACCAACGTGACCGCAGTGGCGATCACCGAGAGGATGGCGGTGCGCACAAAGATCTGCCAATACAAAGGTTCAATAAAAAAGGTCCGATACTGGGCCAGACTGGTGACGTATTCGCGCGGAGCGACCCGTTCGCGAAATGACACCAAGGCCAGATCCAGGTGCGGCAGGACGATCAATAAAAACAACCAAAGCAGCGCTGGGGCTAATAAGAGCCCGAGTAGCAGCCTGCGCATCCAGAGCGGGCCGGCGTCGGTCACGCGGTCGCTCCGGCGGCAAAGCAGACGGCGCGCTCCCCGTCGAAGGCAAAATGAATGGTTTCGCCTGGGACAAGATCGGAGAACTGTCCGGTCTGCGGCAATGCTATCCGGAACTCAACCTTGGACTGACTTTCTTGAATGAGGACCGCTGAGTTCGCGCCATCAAAGAGCACGCTGTCGACGCGGCCAGAGTGGCTGCGTCGACAGCCCGGCAATTGGTGCGGGTCACGAGCCAGCACGGCCGCCTCCGGCCGCACATAGGCGAGCACCGCCTGTCCAACAGTCACGTCGCCTTTGGTGCGCGCCTCAAGGGTCCAGCCTTCCGCTGTGGTCAGTGTGGCGAGTCCGCTGGCCATGGCGTCGACCCGCCCGGCGATCCGGTTGTTAGCGCCGACGAATCCAGCCACAAAAGGCGTCGCCGGATCGTAGTACAGCGACTGCGGTGTGCCGAGTTGTTCGAAGCGACCCTTATTCATGACCCCGACTAGATCAGACAGCACGAGGGCTTCGGATTGATCGTGGGTGATGTAGACAAAGGTGGTCCCAAAAGCCGCCTGTAACTGCTTGAGCTCAATCTTCATGTGCTCACGCAATTTGAGGTCGAGTGCGCCGAGCGGTTCATCCAGCAGCAGCAGCGTCGGCTCTAAAACCAAACTGCGGGCGATCGCGACACGTTGTCGCTGACCACCGGATAGGGCATCCACCTTTTTGTGCGCGGAACCGCCAAGACTGACGCGTTCTAGCATCGCCTCTGCTTTGCGTAAACGCTCCGCTTTGCCCATGCCACGTCGCGCAAGTCCGAACGCGACATTCTCACCCACGGTCATCATCGGAAATAGCGCCAGCTGCTGGAACACCATATTGATGGGCCGCTGATTCGGCGCGACGCCGCTCATTGAGCGGCCACCGATCCGGATATCACCGCCATCGGGCTGAATGAACCCGGCAATCATCCGGAGCAGGGTGGTTTTGCCGCAGCCGGATGGACCTAGAATTGAGAAAAAACTGCCACGGTTGACACTGAATGAGAGTCTATCCACCGCACGATAGTCGGCGAACGATTTTTCGACAGCATTGACCTCGAGATCAGTCGATGGATGGGCTGCGTGATTCAATTCGCCGCCTTGATGCGATCCAGCACCTTGCCTTCAATTTCCTCGAGCCCGGGTGGAATCGCCGGATACCACCGGACATTTTTCAGTCCATCGGGGAACGTTACCGCAAATTGGGCTTTCAGTTTCGGATCCATCAGCGCGTCGGCACCCTTGGAGGCCGTGAAATTGCCAATTTGCCTCGCGATTCGAGCTGCAACCGCCGGGCGCATCGTGAAGTTGATCCACGCATAGGCGCCAGCATCGTTCTTGCCGCGTGCCGGCAGGGCGTACGTATCCAGCCACGCAATCGCACCCGACTTCGGGTTGATGAAGTGGATGTCGGGATTCTCGCGGCCTAAGTTCCACCCCCCCGAGTCCCACATCATGGCGGCGGTGATCTCACCGGAGCGGACTCCATTTAATAGCTGGTCTTTATTGTCATAGAAGAAACGGAAGTTGGACTTGCAGGCGGCGAGTGTTTTGCCAACCTCGTCCATCAGTGCCGAGTAAGCCTTCACGTTGTTGTACAAGGCGAATGGGTCTTTGCCTGAGGCGAAGGCAAAGGCCATCAGAGTTGGCCGCTTCAGTCGCACCGCAACCTTGCCTTTCAGGTCAGCGCGGCATAAATCCGTGTAATCCGCGATCTTGGTTTTTTTGCCGTTGTAGACCAGTCCTTCCGTGCCCCAAACGTAAGGCAGCGCGTAGAGCTTGCCATCCAAGGAAGCGTTCTTACGAACGGTATCAACGAGGTCTGGCAAAAACTCAGCCGTCTGGACTTTGGAGAGATCAATCGGTTTATAGATCCTGAACTCTTGCTGAGCCCCGAGGATTCGATCTTGCGAAGGCTGCGCCAGATCAAACCCTGCGCCACCGGTGGCGCGCAGCTTTGAAATCATTTCTTCGTTATTGGACAGCGTGACCTCGACTTTGATCCCGGTTTCTTTCTGGAAATCGGCGATCACATCTGCTGGCACATAGTCGGCCCAGCTGATGATGCGCAGGCGCTTCGAGTCGTCGGCGGTGGCCACAGACACCGTGAGGAAGGCCATCAAGGCCAGGACTAAGGGGGCGAGGCGTCGCATACGGTCTCCAGATACACTCAGCAAGGGCCGGATTACGGAAGGTTAAACCGAGTCCGCTAATCCGTCACCCGGGGTGACGAGTAGCGCATCAGCGGATGGGGCTAGCGAACCCGTGCGGATACGCCAGAACGTCACCAGCCCGCCAAGCAGCCCGACACCGGCGAAAATTAGGGCGATTTCGAGGTTATTCCAAACGATCGCGATCAAAGCGGCAAAAGCGATGACGCCGGCGATCACCGGGAATAGCGGAAACACGGGTGTCCGAAATGGACGCGCGAGTGTCGGCTCGCGACGGCGTAAATGAAACAACGCAGCGATGCTCGTCAAATACATCACGATGGCGCCGAGTGCGGACATCGTGACGATGCTGGCGGTGAGTGGTTGACCGGCAATCACGACCCAGTTGTCCGAGTAGATGGCGGCGATGCCGATGGCACCACCGATCAGGATCGCCCAATGGGGTGTCCGACGCGTCGCATGCACTTGCGCGAGACGGCGGGGCAGGTAGCCGGCCCGAGCCAGCGCATAAATCTGTCTGGAATAGCCCATGATGATGCCGTGGAACGAGGCGATCAGCCCCAATAGACCGATCCACACCAGTAAGTGGAGCCAACCGGAGGTGCTGCCGACGACGGTTTTCATGGCCTGAGGTAAAGGGTCATTGATGTTCGCGATCAAGCGCCAGTCGCCGACCCCGCCCGCGAACAGCATCGTGCCGAAGGCTAAGAGCACGAGGGTGGCAATGCCGCCGATGTAGGCCCGTGGAATGGTTCGGGTTGGATCGCGGGCCTCTTCGGCAGCCATGGCGGCACCCTCGATCGCGAGGAAGAACCAGATGGCAAAGGGGATCGCGCCGAATATCCCGGGTAACGCCGCGCGGCTGAAGTGCTGCGCGCCGGCCCAACCATGCGCCACGTAATTGGTCCAACTGAATCCCGGTGCCACCACGCCCATGAACACTAATAATTCGATGATCGCCAGAATAGTCACAACCAGCTCAAAGGTCGCCGCGATCGTGACGCCCGCGATGTTCAAGGCCATGAAGACCACATAGGCGCCGACCGCTGCTGTGCGGGCCGGTAGTTCCGGAAACTGCACGTTCAAGTAAGCGCCGATCGCCAGCGCGATGGCCGGCGGCGCAAATAAAAACTCGATTAAGGTGGCAAAGCCCGCCACGTAACCACCTATCGGGCCGAAGGCGCGGTAGCTATACGCAAACGGGCCGCCCGCGTGCGGTATCGCTGTAGTCAGTTCGGTGTAACTGAAGATGAAGGTCGTATACATCACCGCAATGAATGCAGTGGTGACCAAAAAGCCCAGTGTGCCCGCCTGAGCCCAGCCATAGCTCCAGCCGAAATATTCTCCGGAGATCACGAGACCGACGGCAATACCCCATAGGTGCCAACCGCTGAGCGTTCGCGCCAGGGAGACCGATTTAGACATGTTGCTGTGCCCGCGGCGCTACTTGGTGGATCAGCCAATTACGGATCTCTAGCCGACGGAGCGTTTCGTCGGTCATGGCGGGTCCGAGGCCGTGTCTAAAGACCAATGCCCGATGAGTAGGATCGGCTTGCAACTGCTCAAGTTCCTGCGCGTAGCCTTCCAGGGCCTCAGCCGTTGCAAAGGTGCCGTCATTGACGAGTGCTTGGCCGTAACGGCGAGTGACGGCCGCAAGATCAACGTGGTCATACTCAGGATGATATTGAACGCCCCATACCGTACCGCGACCCAATGGGAATGCCGCGGCCTGGAGCCCCATTTCATTCGTCGCCAAGACTTGGGCGTCGCTGGGTAGTTCGGTCACGATGTCCCGATGGATCGTCGGTGCTTCGAACACATCCGGTTTACCGAGGTACATCGGATGCGCGCGTCCTTCATCAGTCAGTGCGATACGTCGCCCAAACCCAAACTCTCGGCCTTTGACATTGGCTTCAACGCGTCCGCCGGCCGCGACAGCGGCGACCTGCAGTCCCCAGCAACTGCCAAAAAACGGCAGACCCGCCTGCAAGACGGCGGTCACCAAATCGATTTGCCGGATGATTGCGGCACCGCCATCGTAGATGTTGAGCGCTGAGCCCGTCATGACACAGCCGTCATAGTTGGCGAGCGCGGTCCCGCCGGGAAGCGCGATCGGACCGTCTGCGACGCGCAGGATTTCGCACTCGACCCGGGCATCAATGCGCCGCAGCATGCGCGCATAGCCCACGCCCGAGTCGTAGCCGACCGCGGCATTCAGCGTGGCGCGGACGGCAGCGATGTTGCCGTCGAGGATCAGCAGTCGCGCGATGCCCATGGGTCAGGCCGCTCCGGGTAACTGCCCCGCGACTGCTGCGCGGAAAATCGCCTCGTACCCTGCGGCATCAATGGCAATCGGATTGCCGCCTGCCGAGGGATCCAATGCTGCTTCATGGCCAATCACCGCCGCGTTATGGTCATCGACGCCAATCCCGGCCAAGGTGTGTGGGATGTCCAGCTGAGTTCGCAGTGCCAGCACCCAGGCGAGCAAACCCTCAAAGCTGGCATCCTGAAGCCCCAACACCCGGGCAATGCGCGCACAGCGATCACTGATCGCATCACGGTTGTGGCACATCACGTACGGCAGGATGACCGCATTGGTGAGCCCGTGGTGCGTATTGAACCAGGAGCCTACCGGATGCGCGATCGCGTGCACGCCGCCCAAACCTTTCTGAAAGGCCGTTGCGCCCATCGAGGCTGCTGCCAACATTTGTGCACGGGCTTCGAGGTCTTGGCCATCGGCGCAGGCTCGCGGTAAGTATTCCGCAACGAGTCGCATGCCTTCCAGCGCGATGCCTTCCGCCATCGGATGGAAGCCGGGCGCGCAATAAGCTTCGAAGCAGTGCACGAACGCATCGATGCCCGTTGCCGCGGTGACGTGCCGAGGCAGGCCCACCGTCAGTTCTGGATCGAGAATGACGATCTTAGGCAGCATTAACGGATGAAAAATGATTTTCTTCTGGTGGGTCTCCTCGTTGAGGATCACACCGGCTCGACCAACCTCGGATCCCGTACCGGCAGTCGTCGGAATCGCCACGATCGGCGCGATGCCCGCGGGATCTGCACGAGTCCACCAGTCACCGATGTCCTCAAAATCCCATAGCGGCCTAGATTGCCCTGCCATAAACGCGACAACTTTACCGGTATCTAGCGCTGCGCCGCCGCCGAGCGCAACGACGCCGTCATGGCCGCCCGATCGGTAGGCGGCAAGACCTCGTTCGACGTGGGCTGCGGAGGGATTGCCTGCCACGTCAGAAAATACTGCCGCGCCATTCAAAAGGGAGCTGCAGCGCGCGGTCATCGCATGGTTCGCCAAGCCTGCGTCTGTCACGATCAGCGGCTTATGGATGCCTGCGCGCGCACAGGCAGCACTGACTTCATCTAAGCGCCCTGGGCCTGCCCACACTGTGGTCGGATAATTCCAGTTGCCTCGGATATTCGTCATAGCGCAATCCTGCGGTTGAATGACTTAGGTCGTGTGAGTTGTTCGTAACCAACGCGGGACAGTGTGCAGCCGCGCCCCGAATGCTTCACGCCGGTCCAAGCAAGCGCGGGGTCGAGATAGTCGCAGCGGTTCAAGAATACGGTGCCGGTGTCGAGTGCATCGCCAATCCCTTCGGCGGCCTCCGCATCGCTGGAGTACACCGCAGCAGTCAATCCGAAGTCGCTGTCATTCATGAGACGAATCGCTTCTTCATCGGACGTCACTCGCATAATACCGACGGCAGGACCGAAACTTTCCTCGCGCATGAAGGGCATGCTGTGGTCGACGTCGACCAGCACCTGTGGCGCTAGGTAAGCTGAGCCCGACTGGCTGGCACTGAATCTTGACTGGTCCACGAGTTGGCGCGCGCCGCGACGAGTAGCCGCGTTGACTTGACCGCGGATCCATTCTGCCGCTGACGCGCGCACCATAGGGCCTAAGGTCGTCTCCGTATCAATGGGAGAGCCGAGACGATAGGCGTGGGCAAACGCCACGACGCCCTCGACGAAGGCGTCGTACAGCCCATCCGCGACATAGATACGCTTAATGCCACAGCAGGACTGGCCCGCATTGAAAAAGGCGCCATCCGCCAGCGAATCGATCGCATGCTCGAGCTTGGCGTCGGCCCGAACGTAGGCCGGATCCTTTCCACCCAATTCAAGTCCGGCGGTCGCAAAGCCACGCGCGGTGGCCGCGACTACGGCACGTCCACCGTCGACAGACCCTGTAAAGCAAACATGGGCAACTCTTGGGTCGGCCATTAATGTCGATGCGTCAGCATGCGACAGGTGTAAGTGCGTAAATACCCCGCGCGGCAGACCCGCTGCTTCAAAAGCAGCCGCGAAGCGCTCAGCGCATAACGGTGTCTGGTGCGAATGCTTCAGCACGACGGCATTGCCGGCTGCCAAAGCTGGGATTACGGCGTTGACCGCCGTCAGGTATGGGTAGTTCCACGGTGCGATGACCGCGACGATGCCGAGCGGGACGCGCTTGATACGGCGGTCGAAGCCCTCTTTAGGCGTTGCTACCACGGGCGACAGCGCGTCATCAGCAATCGCGAGCATGTGTCGCGCACGCTCTTCGAAGCCGCGCACTTCGCCTGGCGAATGGGCGACGGGGCGACCCATTTGCCAGCTGATTTCCAAGGCAATCGTTGCTGCCTCAGCGACAAAAGCATCCACGGCCCGGCTGAGCAATTGGACGCGATCGGTCAGTGGCGTGCTGGCCCACGCACGCTGCGCGAGCACTGCGGCCGAGAGGGCCTGATCGATATCCGCTCCCTTCGCGAGCGGACGCTCCACGTAGACGGTGCCGTCGACTGGGGTAATAGTTCTTTGCATCGCGGTCATGAGTGCTCTTAGATGATCTCGAAGTATCGGGACAATTCCCAACTGGTAATAGCCTTGCGGAACTCGCGCTCTTCCCACTGTCGGGTCGCTGCATGGTGTTCAACAAATTCATCGCCAAACAGCGCGCGTGCAGGCTTTGAGGCCAACAGCCGCTCCGCGGCTTCTGTCAGCGTGCCGGGTAGGCGACGCTTTTTCGGATGCTCGCGATCGTAGGCATTACCGACGATTGGTGCGTCCGGCTCAATCCGATTCTCAATGCCCCAGAGTCCGGAGCCGATGGCGGCTGCTAGTGCGATGTAGGGGTTAATGTCAGCCGCAGCGATACGGTATTCGACCCGCTGGCTATGCGGTCCGCCTTTAATGACGCGTAAAGCCGTGGTGCGATTTTCAACGCCCCAGGTCGCCGAGGTTGGCGCCCAGAAGCCGGGTACCAGTCGGGAATAGCTATTGACCGTGCACGCCACCATCGACAGCAAGTCCGGCATCAGTGCTTGCTGCCCGCCAATGAACCAACGCATTTCGTCGCTCATGTCTTCGGGCTTGCTCTCATCATGGAATGCCGAGCCGCCGTCCTCGCGTTTCAACGAGACGTGCAGATGACCGCTTTGCCCTGGATAGTCGTTAGACCATTTGGCCATGAACGTCGCCATGAGGCCATGTCGCTGCGCCAGTACCTTCATAAAAGTCTTAAAAAGGGCGGCACGGTCGGCGGCTTCCAAGGCGTCGGTATAGGCCAGGGCCGCTTCCAGTACGCCCGGGCCAGTCTCAGTGTGTAAGCCCTCGATCGGGAATCGCATGTCGCGGGCGAGATCTAAGATTTCCTGATACAACTCTGCGTGCACAGAGTTACGCAGGACCGAGTAGCCAAAGAAGCCCGGCGTCATCGGTTTGAGATTGCGATAGCCTTTTTCGCGTACTGAATCCGGAGTTTCTTCGAACATGAAGAACTCGAACTCAGCCGAGGCATTGACGTCATAGCCCATCGCTTTGGCGCGCGCCAATACACGTCGAAGCGTGCCGCGTGGGCAGACTGCTTCAGCACGGCCCGAGAATTCCCCCAAGACCAACGCGGTGCGTGGCTCGAAGGGGATCTCTCGCGTCGTCTCCGGCAAAATACGGATCGGCGCATCCGGATAAGCCGTGTGCCAGCCGGTGTATTTGACGTTATCAAAGAGCTGATCGTTAGAGTCCCAGCCGAGGACCACGTCGCAGAAGCCCAGGCCTTTTTTGAGCGAGCTTAAGAACTTTTCGCGCGACACATATTTGCCGCGCAGGATTGCGTCGCCGTCAAAGACGCCGAGTTTGATGTGCTCAATGTCGCGTTCAATGATGAGCGCTTTCAGGCCATCGGCATCGATCGCTGTCTGGGTGGTCATTGGGGCCTCACGGGTCGCGCTGGGATAACAACGAATCATAGCCCTAGGGTGAGCCTAAGGCACCACTGACGCTAAACTATTGTTCTCTAGATCCGATTGGACTTCATCTCATGCGCATAGCTAAGCCGCTGCTGCTGATCTCAACACCGATAGGCGTCATTGCCGGGATTCGTGAAGCCTGGCGCTTCCATTGGTGGCTGGCCGTGCTGATGGTCGGCTTGCTGGCCGTCATTTCCGTGTTTATCGGCATGACCGTACGCGTCGCAGCGCGTGAAAAGAGCGGCTCAGCACAACGCTAGAGAATGTCCTCGCGAACGGCGTCCGGCCGGTTCGGATCGTGCGCCTCGGTATTGATGCCCACCAACACCATCAGGGCGTCACCGGTGTTTTTAAACGCATGGGTGACGCCGGGCGGGATCGTGAAACGCCACGTTTCCCCGGCGGGAATCTCGATATCGTGATCAACGCCGTCTTCCCGTAAACGCGCAAGGGCAGGGCCGGTCAGGACGGTAATTTCAGTCCCGACCACGTGGCGGTGATTTCCACGCACGAATCCCGGTTGCGTCAGGACCACGTGCAGGTTGCGCTTGCCTGCCAGGTGAGATTCGTCGCCCGGTTCAAAGAGCGAGCCACGGTGGTCGTGGTGCGTGCGTACAGTTTCAATCAGCGTCTTCATTGCAAACTCCTGCGGGCGGCGCCGCGCCCGCAGGATAGCAAGTCTCTTCCCCCATGCGCCTCAGTGCGGCCGGTCGCGACGATCCTCCTTGGCGGGTGGTGGTGGCGCTGGTCTCGGCGCCGGCGCGGGCGCCGGGGCAGCCGGAGGCGGCGCTGGCGGGTGGTATTCGCGCATCACCGGTGGAGGTGGCGGCGGGGGCGCCGCGGGCGCCGGGTGCCACTCGACGGGACGTGGCGCGTCATCGCGAGCCGCCGGTGGGGCTGGCCGATACTCTGGCATTCGGTTGCTTTCCGGGCGCGGCGGAGGTGCCGGTGCAGTCTCCGGCGTTGGCCGCCACTCGTTACGCGCCGGTGCTGAAGGCTGCGGCGTGGGCTCAGGGGGCGCGCTCGGCCGCCAGTCTGGGCGGGGTGGGGTATAGCGGTTCTCCGGGGCGACCGGCGGCGCCGCAGGGCTCGCGCTCGGGGTCGGCCGATAGGCCGGCACAGTTGCCCCCGGCGCACTGTCCGGCGCGCTAGCGCCTGGATTGGGTCGCCACTCGGGACGCGGAGTTGGAACGCGATTGTCCGGCGTCGTCGGCGTCGCGTTGGGGCGCCATTCGTTTCGCAGTGGCTGAGCTCGGTTTTCAACGGCCGGTGCAGCGGTGGGGGCGGCGGGTGCAGGTCTGTAGTCCGGCACGCGTCCGGGTTGAACGCGGAGATCTGGGCGTCCGCTTTCCACCGGTGCGCTCGCCGGGTTACCCGGTCCCATCACCGGCCGTGTGAATATGTCATGACGAGGCGCGATGGCTGCTGGACGACCAAAGCTGGCCGGGGTAGGCGCGACGCTTGGCGCCGCGTAGTCAAATCGCGGGTGTTCGAAATGAGGCACTTCGGCCGGGTGGGCGTGCACCGGTTGCCCGGTGGCGAACGCACCGCGGGTGGTGGAGACCACGGCACCGCTGACGCCGTAATTGCGGTATTCATGCGCCGAATCGCGTTTATCATCGCGACGTTCTCCGCCCCGTGCGCGGTCATAACGCTCGTTGATCACGACATTCGTCACGTTAATGTTGGTGATGTTCACGTTCTGAACGTAGTTACGCGAGCTGCGATATGAGGGGACATACACCTCATTCCAGCCGAGCGGGAACCAGGCGACCGGTGGCCCACCGACCGACACGCCAACGCTAAAACCGCCTACCCAGCCGACCAATGCGGGTGCGTAGTACGGGCGGCCATGACGGGGGCCCGGCGCCCAGCACCACGCCCCGTTCACATTCAGCCATCGGCCGTAGTGGAAGGGCGCAAAGCCCCATGGGGCGTCATCGACCCAAGTCCAGCCCCAAGGCGCAACCCAGATCCAATGGCCGTTGCGGTAAGGGCTCCAGTCGGCTGAGACATTAGGCCGCCAAATCGGGCCATAGTCGCCGGCGACCTGCCAAGTTCCGTAGTCGTCTAAATCCTCATAGCCGATGACATCACGCGAGACGTAACGCGTGGAAACCGACCGGTCTTCTCGACGATCTCGCTCAAAGGCCCATTGATCCAAACCATCCGCGCCGCTCAGTCTTTCCGGTTCAGCGGCCGATACGGCCCCGTGAAACCGCGTCTGGCGACCGGCGTCGACCGTCGCGGCGCCGTAGCTATCCGTGACAGCCAACTGTCCCTGCAGGACCGCGACACGCAATTCATCACCCCGCGGAGTCACGTCTAATCGGTAACTGCCGGGGCTTAGCACCGCGACTGTGGCAAAGGGCGTGGTGATCTCAAAAGTTTCATCGGGGCCGAGCGCTCGTACGCGAAATTGCAGCGCGCCTGCGTTGAGTTGGATGCGCACCGACTGATCGTCGACGTTACCGAGGGAAATGCCTGTTTCTGCGCCGAGGCGAACGGCTGCCGAGCCAATGTGCAATTCAGCGCGCGCGTTCTGGTCCGCCCAGACTCGGTCGCCGCTCGTTAACGGTCGATTGGCCACGTCATCGGTCCATTGGTTGGCGCCGCTGGCTTGTACCGAGACGGGCCCTTCCGCCAGATTAATTCTGGCCACCCGACCCGGGGGGTCAAAATCCGGATCTGCGACTGCCACGCCGCAGATCAGCAGCCAACTGAGGCAGACGCCGACAAGCCAACGGGTCACCGGGCTCAAAGACATGTTCATGCGAGTTCCTCCACGGCCGGTAAACTAACCGGCGCAAGATAACGGTGCACCCGTTCGGATCGATTGGTGCAAACCTTGCAGCAACTTAACCTTCCCGTCATTCACGCGACGGGTTTTGCGGCACCGGCCGGGGAGCATGCCATGACATCGCAAGCCTTGGAATTCGGCGACATCCTGCTACGTCTCGCGGCTGCGGGCGCCTCAGGCTGCCTGGTCGGGCTGAACCGAAACCTGCATCACCAGGGCGCCGGATTGCGGACCTACGGCTTGGTCTCGCTGTCGACAGCCGGGCTCACGATCGGCATTTTGCTCACCGGCGGCGACGCCGAGGCCTTGTCACGCGTCATCCAAGGCATCATGGCGGGTGTGGGCTTTTTGGGCGGCGGTGTCATCTTGCGTCGGACGGATGTCGGCCGCATCACCGGGTTGACCTCGGCGGCTGCGGTTTGGTTCGTCGCCGGGCTGTCCGTGCTTTGTGGTCTCGGACTTTGGCCACTGACCGGCGCTTTGCTGGCCATTGCGCTATTGATCTTGATGTTCGGGCGCACCGTTGAGCGCTTCGCGGAGCGTTTGCTCGGGGCTGACCCGGAAGACGACGAGGCGCACGAGTCGCGTTGATCTATCCTGACTGGACCCAATCGCGCGAGCGTTCGACGGCGCGCGTCCACTGCTCCCGTCGGGCTTGTGCTGCGTCGCGACCTGGCCCTGGCGTATAACGACGGCCGACGCGCCAGTTGGCCGTCACTTCCGCTTCGCTACCCCAATAGCCGACGCCAAGGCCTGCGAGATAAGCGGCGCCCAAGGCTGTCGTTTCACTGACAGCGGGGCGCACCACATCAACCCCGAGCAGGTCAGCCTGAAATTGCATCAGCAAATCATTCGCAGTCGCGCCGCCATCGACGCGTAACTCGACCAAGGGATGAGCCGCATCTGCCTGCATGGCGGTGAGCACGTCCGCGCTCTGGAAAGCGATCGATTCGAGTGCGGCCCGTGCCAGATGCGCAGCGGTGGTGCCGCGCGTGAGACCGACGATTGTCCCGCGCGCATGCGGGTCCCAGTGCGGAGTCCCTAATCCCGTGAAAGCCGGCACGAAGTAGACGTCTCCTGTATCCGGCACGCTCGCCGCAAGCGGCTCAACTTCGTGCGACGAGTCAATGATCCCGAGTCCGTCGCGCAGCCACTGCACAACGGCCCCGCCAACGAAGACGCTGCCTTCCAAAGCGTAGTGGCGTCCCTCACGGTCCCAAGCCAGTGTCGACAACAGGTGGTGATGAGAGCGTTGAGGACTCAGGCCGGTGTTCATCAACATGAAACAGCCTGTGCCGTAGGTGTTTTTCGCCATTCCCGGCTCGAAGCAGGCCTGTCCGAAGAGCGCCGCCTGCTGGTCGCCGGCGATACCCGTGATGGGAATGCGGCTCGAGCCGATGTCGGCATGTGGCGCGTCATTGGCCGTGACCGAGGAGGGCACGATGCGCGGCAGACAGGCGGCAGGGATGTCCAGCAGCTCAAGCATGGTCTGCGACCATTCGCCGCGAGTAAGGTCCATCAAAAGGGTGCGACTGGCGTTGCTCGCGTCGGTGATGTGAGCGCTGCCGCCAGTCAGATTCCAGACCAACCAGCTGTCGATGGTCCCAAACAATAACTCGCCACGCGCCGCGCGTGCGCGTCCATCCGGCACGTGATCCAACAACCACGCCAGCTTGGTGCCCGAGAAATAAGGGTCCAGCGTCAATCCTGTGATGGCGCGCACGGTCGCCTCATGGCCGCCGGCGCGCAGTTCAGCACAGCGGTCGGCTGTGCGACGATCCTGCCAGACGATCGCTGGGGCTACTGGTCGCCCACTGGACCGCTCCCAGAGCACTGTGGTTTCGCGCTGGTTGGTGATACCGATTGCGGCAAGCTCGGCAGCGCTGATACCCGCTTGGGCGAGCACCGCGTGCAGCGTCGCCTGCTGGGTCGCCCAGATTTCCTCAGCGTTGTGTTCAACCCAGCCTGGCGCCGGGAAGTGTTGGCCGAACTCCTGCTGGGCCATGGCGGTGATGGCGCCGGTTTGATCAAACACAATGGCGCGGGAGCTCGTCGTGCCTTGATCAAGGGCCAGCACATAGCGCGACATACGGTCTCCGATGTTCGGTGTGGCGAGCGATCCAGTCGTTGATGATGCCAAAGGAGTCTGGTGGCAGGTGTAGCGCTAATTTGCTGCGGCGCCTCAGCACATCTTCGGCGTCGCAGGCCCACTCTTGCTCGATCAAATAATGGAGTTCCGCTTCATACAAGCCCGGGACGATTTCGCGGCCGAGCGTCTCCGGCGTACCGTCACCGAGCCATCGCTCAGCGCGCGTGCCGTAAGCGCGAACGATTCGATCGACCATACGCCCGGTCAGGCCAGGGTAGCGCTCATGTAGGGCACGACGATAGGCGGAAGGATCAGCAGCCGGCAAATCACCGCCGGGTAATGTGGCTTTCGCCGTCCAGGGCCGATAAGGATCGCCGAGTGCGCCGGCGATGAGTACCATCGCCTGCTCGGCCAGCCGACGGTAGGTGGTGATTTTGCCGCCGAATACCGAGAGCAGCGGTGCGCCCTCGGTGTTCAATTCCAAGGTGTAATCGCGCGTGACTGCCGATGGGTCAGAGGATTCGTCCTCCAAGAGTGGGCGCACTCCGGAGTAGGTGTGCACCACATCAGCGCGGGTAATCGAGCGCTTGAAGTAGTCGCTGGCCAATCGGCATAAATAATCGGTTTCCTCCGCATCAATGCTGACCAAGGCCGGGTCGCCGTGGTACTCGACGTCGGTTGTACCAATCAGCGTGAAATCCTGTTCGTAGGGAATTGCGAACACGATCCGGTGGTCGGCATTCTGGAAAATATAGGCGTAGTCATGGTCGAACAGCCGGGGCACCACGATATGGCTACCTTTCACCAGTCGAACGGCGTGACGCGCTTGGACGGGCGACGCACCGCTCAAAAAGCGATCCGCCCACGGGCCTGCAGCGTTGATGACCGCTCGGGCACGTACAGTGCCGGCATGTCGGCCGCCCAGTGTTGCGAGCCAATGGCTGCCGTCCCGAGTGAGGCGTGTGCACGGCGTGCGCGTCAAGACGCGTGCGCCTCGTTCGTGCGCATCCAACGCGTTCAGCACCACCAATCGCGCGTCGTCGACCCACATGTCGGAATAGACGAACCCGCGACGATGGGCCGCGCGTAACGGGTTGCCGGCCACGTGGTGCCGAAGATCGATACTGCTTGAGCCCTCAAGACGCCGCCTCGAGGCTAAGTGGTCGTAGAGAAACAATCCCGCTCGAATCAGTAGTGCTGGACGCAAGTGAGGTTCATGCGGCAGTACAAAACGCAATGGCCAGGTGATGTGTGGGGCCGCTGCGAGCAGGACTTCACGCTCGGCGAGCGCTTTGCGGACCAAGGTGAACTCGTAGTGCTCCAAGTATCGCAGCCCGCCGTGGATCAGCTTGGTGCTCGCTGAAGAGGTATGTGCGGCGAGGTCGTCCCGTTCGACCAGAACGACTCGATAGCCACAACCCGCTGCGTCGCGGGCGATGCCGGCGCCATTGATGCCACCACCCACTACGAGTAGGTCGCAGTCATCATGCGCGATGGCAGAGTTCAGCAGGGACATCGGTTCCTCCGTGACCCCCGATGTTGCCATTTTGGGCCGATCATCCTGTTCCAAATGCGACGCTTGCAACCGTATCGCGCGTCGTAGTGGCTTTTGTGTACTGGATGAGTTACCGTAAGTGAAGGTTCGTGTCTCTTCATCGTTTTCTGTCCTAGGCCGTCCGGGTTCTCCGTAGCGGCGCAGTCACTGAAGCGAAGGGTTTCCGATCCAGGGTGGCGGTGTGCGCTGCGACCGGGACTGAGGGCTTGCTCTTTGTTTCTGTTCAGTTGCCCCGCATTGATTGTCGGTTTCGTTGTTGCGGTTTAATTCAAGAAGCCGCCGCGAAGCCTTTCTCAGAGAGTGATTGCATCAATGACCAAGATTTATGTGGGCAACCTGCCGTTCTCGGCCGACGAGGCTGCCGTTCGCCAGCTGTTCGAACAGCATGGCAAGGTAGACTCCGTTGCCCTGATCAACGACCGTGAGACCGGCCGTCCACGTGGCTTCGGCTTCGTGGAAATGCCGAGTGCTGACGCGCAGCGCGCTATCGCGACGCTGAATGGCCAGAACATGGGCGGTCGTCCGCTTCGCGTCAACGAAGCGCAAGAGCGCACCGGCGGCGGCGGCGGCGGCGGCGGCGGCGGTGGCTTCCGGAGCGGCGGCGGCGGCGGTGGTGGCGTCCGCAGCGGTGGCGGCGGTGGCGGCGGTTTCCGCGGCGGCCGTGATGGCGGCGGCGGTGGCGGCGGCTACGGCGGTGGCGGCGGCGGCGGTGGCGGTGGCCGCTGGTAATCTGAAGGCAACCGGTAACGGTTGCATCAGGTGAAACGCGAGAAAGGGCCGCTACTGCGGCCCTTTCTTTTGGTGCCTCTGGTCCATACCAGGCCGTGAGCCATTGAGCGACTGAACCACGATTGAGTGCGCACTAACGTCAGAGAGCGCTGACCTTTGAACGACAACGGTCTGCCGGCGCCTTTACTGGGGTCGGATCACAGGGGCCTGTAGACACCCAGTGTCAATGAGGCGGCTTTCACTAAAGCCCAGACCTGTCGGCCGGTGGTTAAGGCAAGGTCATCCACTGCGGACCGAGTGATCCGAGCCAAGAGTCGGGCATTCCCGACCGCGATCGTGGCCACAATCAGGCCGTTACTTTCATCATCGAGTCGCTCAAGAATACCAGCGACGGCGTTACGAACCGATAGCCCTTGCGGCAGTTCGGTGGCCAAGATCACTTCGCTGGCCAGAATGTGTAAGCGTAGGCGAGTGCCGAGCACGTCGCCACCGCCTTGCAGGCGGAGTGAATGGTCGCCCAGAGCGACCGTGATCAAGCCCGTGCTGGAGTCGCGCGCAGTGACTTCTGTCTCGATCACGGCACCAACGCCGGCGCTGCCCACTCGTGACCTCAGTTCCGGCGATACGCTGAGTGCGGCTGGCGTATCGAAGGCTAGGATGCGACCGCTGTCAATCAACGCAACTTGGGCCGCGAGACGCAATACCTCATCGTACTGATGGCTAACGTAGAGCATCGGGATCTGATAGCGGTCCCTGAGCACTTCAAGATAAGGCAATACCTCGTCGCGCCGCGCGCGATCGATCGATGCAAGCGGCTCATCTAAGACCAATAGGCGAGGTTGCGCCAATAGCGCGCGGCCAAGCGCGACCCGTTGCCGTTCGCCACCCGAGAGTTGGTGCGGTCGGCGGTCCAATAAGGTCTCAAGGCCCAATAAACCAATCACGTCCTCGGTGGTCGCATATGCACGGCCTTGATGCCGCCGATAACCGTAGAGCAGATTTTCAGAGACTCGGAGGTGCGGGAAAAGGCGAGCATCTTGGAATACGCAACCAATGCGTCGACGTTCGACCGGCACATTAATCCCACGCTTCGAGTCCAACAAGTCGACGCCATCCAATGTGATTCGACCGCAGGCGGGCACTAACCCGGCCACCGCATGGGCGAGTGTCGTCTTGCCGGCGCCAGAAGGCCCGAAGAGTGCCGTGATGCTCGGCGTGGGTATATTGAGCGTGGCGTCGAGTTGAAAGGAATCGCGAGTCACGCGTAGGTCTATATCGAGCATCAGCCACGCCCCAGGCGACGCCGCATCCCGAGAGATAAGGCCTCAGCCGCAACCAATCCCATGACGCCGAGGCCCAGGGATAGCGCCGCTAAACGCAATGAACTCGCATCACCGGTGGGCGATTGCAAAGCAGTGTAGAGCGCCAGCGGCAGGGTTCGCGTTTCACCAGGAATATTGCTGGCGAAGGTGATGACTGCGCCAAACTCGCCGAGTCCAGCGGCGAAAGCGGTGATGGCACCAGCGAAAATACCCGGCAGCATCAGCGGTAGTGTGATCGTGAAAAATCGGTCGATCGGTGCTGCGCCGAGTGTGCGCGCGGCGTCCTCGAGGCCACGATCAATCCCTTCGAGCGTTAGGCGCACCGCTCTGATCATCAGCGGCAAGGTCATCACCGCCGTGGCGATGATCGCGCCACTGGTGGTGAAGGCCAAGCGAATACCGGTGGACAGGTATAGCCAATGGCCTACAGGACCGCGGATGCCGAGCAGCAATAACAGCCCATATCCAACCACGACCGGCGGTAAGACCAGCGGAAGATGCACGGCTGCATCAACGAGCCAACGGCCTGGAAAGCGGCCGCGGACGAGCAGCCACGACATGAGAACCGAAATCGGCAAGGTCAGCAGTACGCTGCTCGTCGCCACGACGATGCTCAGTCGCAGGGCCTCCAACTCGTCCGCATTGAACATGGTCTGACGCCTTAAGGAACGCGAATGCGGCCTCCGCCACCGCCACCGAGGCCACCGCCGCCCGCTTCAGGGATCACGATCTGGGAGGCGGATTCGCGACGCATCTGCTGCAACTCGCGCATGGTGTCGTCCATGGCTTTTTGGGCGCCGCTACCGAAGCCCGCGACGGCGTCGGCAAGGGTTTTCGCGCCCTCGACCTCAAAACTGATCGGCAGGGTGCCCATTGGGGTTGATACCGAGATCTGGCCCACGTAGAGCGTTGGTCGCGCGGTATCTGGCGCTCCATCGGTGGTGACGGGGGTGAGGACACGCAGACTGCCGACGCGGCGGTCGGTGTAGACGTCTTCACGGTACAGGTCATTGGCATCAAATTGAGGTTCGTTCTGGCCGTTCATGGGTCGCTCCACAGTCAAACTAGCGCACACGCTAGCAGACGCAGCCCCAATGCAGAAGCGGCCTCGCGAGTCGAGCGATGTCGCCGTAAACTGCGGGCCTGATCTGACGGTGGGGAGTGGGCGTGGGGATGTTGGACGGTAATGCGCCAGCAGTGTTGGAGATTAACCTCGACGCGTTGGCCGCGAATTATGCGCGGGTAAGCGCAGAGGCGGCGCCGGCGCGCGTCGCCGCTGTACTCAAGGCTAATGCCTATGGCCTGGGGGTGCGGACGGTGGCTTTGCGTCTTGCCGCCGAAGGCTGCGCCGAGTTTTTTGTCTCTTCACTCGCCGAAGGGCTCGAGTTACGTAAGGTGCTGCCAAAAGCGTGCGTCTACGTGCTGGAAGGTGGTGCTGGGTCAGCACAAGACTGTCGTGCGGCCGGACTCGTGCCGGTCCTCAATACCGCCGCGGAGGTTGCAGAATGGATGCGTGCCGGCAGTGCCGCCCCAGCGGCGTTGCAGGTGGACACCGGCATGACCCGTGCGGGGCTTGATCCGGAAGAGATCGAAGCCTTGCAGGGGCATGGCGATCGCAGCGGCTTTCGGCCGAGTCTGTTGATCACCCACTTAGCCTGCGCCGATGAGCCAGAGCATCCGCTGAACCGATTGCAAATCGAGCGGTTTGCCGCAGTTTCTGCTCGCTTCCCGGGTGTGCCGACGAGTATCGGTAATTCGTCAGGGATTTGGCTCGGGCCTCAATTCCGCGGTGACGTGGTACGGCCCGGCCTTGCGTTGTACGGCGGCAACCCGCAAGGCCGGGCGGCCAATCCGATGCAGTCGGTCGTCCGACTCACCGCGCGCGTCTTGCAACTGCGCGTGCTACGCCAACCGGCATCGATTGGTTATGGCGCAACCGCGGCGCGTTCGGCTGGTTCGATCATTGCCACGGTCGGCGCTGGATATGCCGATGGGTTGCCGCGTGCGCTGGGTAATCGCGGAAATGCTTACCTGAATGGCCAGAGGGTGCCCATTGTTGGGCGTGTCTCGATGGACCTGATGACGCTGGACGTGACTGCGCTGGGTCTGAACGGCTGTGCTGTCGGCGACGCCGCGGAGTTGCTCGGCCCGGATGTTCCGTTGGAGACCGTGGCCGATGCGGCAGGGACCGTCGTCTACGAGATTCTCACCCAATTATCCGAACGACTGGCGCGCCGATATATCGGCGCGCCATAACAGTTAAGGGGTAGCGAGGCTGCCGATGCGGACCGTCACATTGAGCCCGTAGACGCGAGGCTCGCCGAGCTGGACGTACAATTTATTTGGATAGTCGGGTGGCTCAAGCCCGAAATAAAATCCACGCGTCGTGTACGTGCGATTCGCTAAGTTGCGCACGTAAAAATCCACTGACCACCGTGGTGTGTCGTACCCGGCACGCGCGTGGGCTAAGCCATAACCGCCGGACCGGGCTTGAACCGGGGGCAGGTCATAGTAGAAGCCCGTCATGGCATTAACCTCAAAACGGGCATAGAAGCCACTCGGAATCCGGTATTCAACGTGCGCGGATCCGCTTCCACGCGGCGCATGCGCTAATTCGCGCGAGACGCTCGATACCCCGGTGTCGCCAATCCGAACGTAGTCGTGGAACCACGTGTGTAACAGCCCGAGCGTCATGCCTGCCGTCAGGCGCGGCGAGACGCGAGCGCGCACGGCCAGTTCCGCGCCGTAATCGAGACCGCTCGCCGCATTGCCGGTAAAAAAGATAAAGCTGTTCGGGTTGGTGGGGTCCGTCTGCACGCTGCTGCGTAATTGGGCGTTACGGCGTGAGACGACAAACACATCGGCATCCAGATCGAGGGCGATGCCGCGGGCTTTATAACCGGTCTCGAGGTTCCAATCCGCTTCTGGCTGGAAGGTAATTTCGCCGGGCGAGAGTCCTGAGCTTAAATTGAAGCCTCCTGCCTTGTAGCCGCGCGACAACTGCAGGTAAACGCTGCGCCGAGCGTCGAGCTCGTAAGTCAGTGATGCGTGTCCACCGATTAGGTTTTCGCGCGGCGCAAACGATTGGGAATCGGTGCTGGCATAAATCTGATCGGTGAACGTGTCCGCGTAATCCGCATGCTGCTGTTCCCCGCGTAAGCCAACTGACCAATGGGTTTTTGCGCCCAGATCACCGTCCACGACCCCATAGAGCGATAAGTGCCGTGCGCGGTAGCCGGATTTGAGTTGAGTATTAAGGTCGTATTCGCCGTTCACAGGATCAATCGATACGCCGAGATTCACGTCATCCAGTTGTTCACGCAGCGTCAGCGCGTAGACGCCGAACAGCCAGCGGGTCGACGCGTTAGGTGATGAGGCGAGTCGCAGTTCGCCACTGCTCGTCGCGCGATGGCGATGCTGCAATTCGGTAAAATCATAGACATACGGCGCCCAGTACTGCGGGTTGCCCCAGTCGCCATCGTAGCCATAGGCGATACGAGAATCGGCCCATGTGCCAATTGCCATGACTGAGCGCCCGTCCTCACCGCGCCAGGTGGTGCGCACCGAAGCGCCGGTGGAATGCTGTTGATCCACACCGGGTTTGTCGGAGTGAACGACTCGGCCGTTCTCCGGAGAAAACGCGTCGTATCCGTCATCGACGGCAACGTGCAGCACCGACACATCGACAGCGACGGCGTTGGAAGGATCCCAACGCCAGCGTCCGCGCAAGGTGGTTTCATCGCGTCCGTTGGTGTCACTTCGATTCAGGAAATCGTTGCGGAAATAGCCGTCGGAGGTGTATCGCTGTGCCGCGAGTCGGAACGACGAATCCAGCGCGGTGACTGGACCGGTGAGCACGCCGCCGATCGATCGCGTGCCGTAATCCCCAGCCTCTGCCTCAAGGCGGGCGCCCCACTGGTCGCGCGGTGCGGCGCTCGCCATGTACATGAGTCCAGCCAACGCATTAGCGCCGTAACGAGTGCCTTGTGGGCCACGCAAAATCTCGACACGGTCCATGTCGAACAGGGTGGCCATCGAACCGAGGCCACTGAAGTCAATTTCATCGACGAGCAGCCCGACTGACGGATTCGGCGCGCCCTCGTACTGGTCGAGTTCGCCGATGCCGCGCAATTGAAAATACCGGGCGCGGTTCGTGCCGGCAGAAAAATTCAGATTAGGCACCAACGCCAAGACATCTTCGAAGTGTTGGTCGCCGCCTTGGTGCAGTGCCTTCGAATCCAACACGGTCACGCTGGAGGCGAGCGCGAGAGTGGTCTCGGGTCGCAAGGTGGCAGTGACGATGACCTCGTCGAGCAGATCGGTTGCCGACGGCGTGTCCGCCTGGGCAAGTTCTGCCGCGCCAGCACATAGGCTCGCGAGTACAAAAAAGGATGACGCCAAGTACATCGCACGCAAACGTGCGCAAAACAGAGTTTGCATATTGCACTCCCTACGCCGGCATTATCCGGATCAGGTTCAGAGGGTTCGCGGACCATCCGCGTCTCAGGCCCCGAAGGACCACCCCAGCAAGGTTGCGGAGACTACACCCGTCGACGGCCGATTGCCAATAGGTTGGCCTTCACCGTACCGGCAGTTCGCGCGATTTCTGCACTGTACGGAGTGCGAAGCTGGAGTGGAGGCGCGACACGTGCGGCAGGCTCGTCAGGTGGCGGCTGTGCAATCGCTCGAAGTCGGCCGTGTCGGCCACCACCACGCGCAGCAAGTAGTCGTATTCGCCGGTCATGAGATAGCACTCCATGACCTCTGGAACTAAGCGCACGGCTGCTTCAAAAGCCGCCATATCGGCTCGCTCTTGGCGTTCGAGGGTGATGCTCACGAAAACGTTGACGCCAAGTCCTGCTTTTTGCTGATTGAGGATCGCGGTATAGCCTTCTATCAGCCCTGCCGCTTCCAAAGCGCGGACGCGCCGCAGGCAAGCGGATTCCGACAAGCTGACGCGTTCGGCTAACTCACTATTCGCCAAGCGGCCCTCGCGCTGCAGGATTTGCAGAATCGATCGGTCGTAGCGGTCAAGACTTACGAAAGAAAATTGCGTCATAATGGTTATCAGCGCTAGAAAATTGCGTAATTCTGGGGTCAGGAGCCGTCATTAGGCAAGGGCCTGCCGCCTGAGTCTGCGTAGAGTGACGGGATTACTTAAAGAGGGGTCTCGTCCATGCGTATCGGCTGTCCGAAAGAAATTAAGGTCCATGAGTACCGCGTCGGCTTAACCCCTGCGGGTGTGCGCGAACTGGTGGCTGCCGGCCACGAGGTGGTTGTTGAGACTCACGCCGGTGCTGGTATCGGCATGGCAGACGCGGCCTATGAAGCTGCGGGCGCGCGCATTCTGGCGACCGCCGCTGAAGTGTTCGCGTGGGCGGAACTTGTTGTAAAAGTGAAAGAGCCGCAGCCGTCAGAATGCGCGCTGCTGAAGAAGGGCCAAGTGCTCTTCACTTACTTGCATTTAGCAGCCGATAAGGCCCAAGCCGAAGCGCTCGTGGCCTCTGGCGCCACCTGCATCGCCTACGAGACTGTGACAGTTCCGGGCGGGGCCTTGCCGCTCTTGACGCCGATGAGCGAAGTCGCGGGCCGGATGTCCATTCAGGTTGGCGCGACTGCTCTGCAGAAAGCCAATGGTGGTTTCGGGGTGCTACTCGGCGGTGTGCCTGGCGTAGCGCCAGCGAAAGTCGTTGTATTGGGTGGCGGCGTGTCCGGTACGCATGCGGCGGAAATGGCCGTTGGCCTCAAGGCTGATGTGACCGTGGTTGACCGCTCTGTCAAGCGTCTACGCGAACTCTCGGCGCAGTTCGGCAATACGCTGAAGACCGTGTATTCCACAGCAGACGCCATCGAAGGCCTCGTGCGTGATGCCGATCTCGTCGTGGGTGCGGTGTTGGTACCGGGTGCTGCTGCACCGAAGCTTGTGACGCACGCGATGGTCAAGAATATGAAGTCCGGCGCTGTGCTTGTGGATATCGCGATCGATCAGGGCGGTTGCTTTGAGACGAGTCGGCCGACCACTCACGCCGAGCCCACCTATGTCGTTGACGGCGTTCTCCATTACTGCGTGACCAACATGCCGGGCGCTGTCCCGCGCACGTCAACGTTTGCACTCACCAATGCGACGCTGCCGTATGTGCGCGCCATTGCCGATTTGGGTTGGGAAGCCGCCGTGGCCCGGGATGCCGGTCTTGCTGCGGGTCTCAACGTCCATGACGGCAAAGTCACATTCGAAGCCGTGGCGCGGGATCTTGAATTGCCTTACAGCCCTTACGTTCCAGCGTAATCGTTTGGCAAAAAAAAGCCCGCCGGCGCATCGCGACGGCGGGCTTTTCTGCGTCTGCAGTCCGTCAATTAGTGGTGATGTCCACCTGGGCCGTGCACATGGCCATGCGTTAACTCCTCTTCAGAAGCAGCACGGACTTCAGTCACTTCCACATCGAAGTGCAAGGTTTGTCCGGCGAGTGAATGGTTCCCATCGACGGTCACCATGTCGCCCTGGACGCGGGTCACGACGACGGTCCGGGGACCTGCCTCGGTGCTCGCCGTGAATTGCATGCCGGCACGAACTTCGCCCTGAAAGGCCCGGCGCGGCACTTGCTGAATCAGCGATGCGTCTTTTACGCCGTAGGCTTTCTCAGGCGGAATGGTTGCGAGGACCTTGTCGCCCGCGACCTTGCCTTCAAGCGCTTCTTCCAAGCCGGGAATAATGTTGCCGTGGCCTTGAAGGTAGGCCAAAGGATCGTGGCCGGCAGACGAGTCGAGGACCTCGCCGGCATCGTTCTTCAGCGTGTAGTGAATCAGGACGACGGCGTCGCGAGCAATCTGCATGAGGAGTCCTCTGAGTAGTTGAGTTGAAATTGTACCCGCTCCGGCAACATTCAGGGGTGAACGGGTGAGAGACAAGCTCAGATCACCCGTTCGATGCGCTGAAAAAGTTGCTCAAGCCGGCGCGTCGCTTGTCCCGCGGTCGCGCTTAGGCCTTGGGCTTGTTGTCGATTAATTGCTGCACCACGCTCGGATCTGCGAGCGTCGACGTGTCGCCCAGTTGACCTGTTTCATCGGCAGCAATCTTGCGCAATATCCGTCGCATAATCTTGCCGCTGCGGGTCTTGGGTAGTCCGGGCGCCCACTGAATGACGTCGGGTGACGCAATCGGTCCGATTTGTGCACGCACGGTCTTGCGCAATTCGGCCAGTAATTCGTCACTTGGATCAAGTCCCGCTTTCAGCGTCACATAGGCATAAATGCCTTGGCCCTTGATGTCGTGCGGATATCCCACCACGGCTGCTTCGGCGACCGCGGTATGGGCAACGAGCGCGCTTTCAACTTCTGCGGTGCCGAGCCGATGGCCTGAAACGTTGATGACGTCGTCCACGCGTCCGGTAATCCAGTAGTAGCCGTCTTCGTCGCGACGTGCACCGTCGCCGGTGAAATAGGTACCCGGGAAGGTTCGGAAATAGGTATCGATGAACCGTTGGTGATCACCAAAAACCGTACGCATTTGGCCTGGCCATGAGTCTCGCAGCACCAAATTGCCTTCGGCGGCGCCGGTGAGTTCTAGGCCAGACCCATCCACTAAGGCGGGTTGAACGCCAAAGAATGGCAGCGTCGCCGATCCAGGCTTCAGATCCGTTGCGCCCGGCAACGGCGTGATTAAGATTCCGCCGGTCTCAGTCTGCCACCAGGTGTCCACGATCGGGCAGCGGCGGTCACCGACCACGCGGTGGTACCACTCCCACGCTTCAGGATTAATCGGTTCGCCTACGCTGCCCAGTAGACGTAGTGATTTGCGGGAGTGACGAGTCACCCACCCATCGCCTTCGCGCATCAGTGCGCGAATGGCGGTCGGTGCGGTGTAGAAAATAGTCACGCCATGACGATCGATCACGTCCCAGCAACGGCCCGCATCCGGATAATTGGGAACACTTTCAAACATGAGGGTCGTGGCGCCATTGGATAACGGACCATAGACGACGTAGCTGTGGCCGGTCACCCAGCCCACATCGGCGGTGCACCAATAGATGTCGCCGGGCTTGTAATCGAATACGCTCGCGAAAGTGTGGGTCGCCCAGACGAGATAGCCGCCAGTGGTATGCAGCACGCCCTTGGGCTTGCCCGTGGAGCCGGATGTGTAGAGGATGAACAGTGGATCCTCCGCGTCCATCGGCGCTGGCGAGCATTCCTCGCTTGCGGCGGCCATTAAAGCGTCATAGGCGACGTCACGATTCGGAACTAAGCCCACGTCACCGCCGGTCCGCTTCACGACAACGACTTTCTCAACGATCTCGCCCGCCGAGCCTAGTCGAAGCGCCGCGTCGACATTGATCTTCAATGGGATCTTCTTGCCGCCACGCAGGCCCTCATCAGCCGTAATGACGACCTTGGAGCCACAATCCTCGATTCGACTCGACAGTGATTCCGGGGAAAAACCGCCAAATACGATGGAGTGAACGGCGCCAATCCGCGTACAGGCCAGCATCGCTACGGCCGCTTCCGGAATCATCGGCAAATAAATCGTGACTCGGTCCCCGCGTTGGACGCCGAGGCTTAAGAGGGCATTGGAGAACCGACAAACGTCCCGATGAAGTTCACGGTAGGTGATGTGGCGAGAATCACCGGGCTCGTCTGCTTCAAAGATGATGGCCGTCTGATCGCCGCGCTCGGCGAGGTGACGATCAAGGCAATTCGCCGATACGTTCAATTGGCCATCACCAAACCAACGGATTCTGAAGTCCGAGACGTCGTACGAAACGTCCTTCACCTCGGTGAACGGACGCATCCAATCGACCACTTGACCAACTTCCGCCCAATAGGCGAGCGGATCGGTCATGGAGCGGTGGTAATCCGCCTGATATCGCGCGCGATTGACCTTGGCGACCGCTGCGAAATCAGTGGGGACTGGATAGACGTGACTCATCGCATGTTCCTTTTCTACATCGAGCGGCACTTATGAGTGCCGAATTAGAGGCTTTGAGACGCTAGTTTGGCGTAAATGTAGGGTTTTGTGGGGATCGGATGTCCCTGACGACGGCCGCATAACAATCCCTTTGCCTAGATGGCGCGTGAGGTCCTAGATCCATTGATGAGTCTCTGGTCAGAGCACGGCGGTCGTCGCGTGCAGGGCTTCCCGCTGGGCACTCGAATCTGCTTAACTGCCAAGCCGGATGAATGCCGAGTCTTTGCAACCCGGCGCCGTATGATTTGGGGATGGTGAGGGGGGGGTTATGTCTAATTCTATCGATTGGGCGATCGTGATCGCTGATCCGCGGTTCCAGGTCTTAGCGCGCCGCAAGACCCGTTTTCTGTGGGGGCTGATGGCGTTCTCTGTGGCCTATTACTTCGCATTGCCGATCGGCGCGGCGTATTTCCAAGAAATCTTCCGCGTCCGGGTCTGGGGTGTCGTGAACGTCGGGCTACTCTTCGCGCTCAGCGAATTCGTGATCGCATGGGTGGTGGCGTTCTACTACTCCCGAATTGCTAATCGAGATTTCGATCGCTTAGCCGCAGAAATCGTGGCTGATGTATCCACGCAGACAGAGGCCTAAGCCGATGAAAGATCAAAAAACTCTATTCGCGGCCTTGGTATCCGCGTTCGTTGCCTTGATGATCCCCGTTAGCGTTTATGCCGACGATGCTGCAACGGGCCATTACCGCTGGTTGACCTTCGGTGTGTTCGCCACAGTCATCTTGCTCACGATGTACATCACGGTGGTGGCTGCGCGAAAAGTGCACTCCGCCTCCGACTTCTATACGGCAGGTGGTGGGATTACAGGACTGCAGAATGGCTGGGCTATTGCTGGAGATTATCTGTCGGCCGCGTCGTTCTTGGGCATTGCCGGTCTAATTTCCCAATATGGCTACGATGGATTTATGTACTCCGTCGGTTGGCTTGTGGCTTACATCACCGTGTTGCTATTGATCGCAGAGCCCTGCCGGAACATCGGTAAGTACACGCTCGCCGATATCTTGGCCTATCGCAACGACCCAAAGAAAATGCGCGTCGTTGGCGCCTTGTCCGTTATCACGGTGTCGACTTTTTATCTGACGGCGCAAATGGTGGGCGGCGGAGTGCTAGTCAAGACCTTGATCGGCATCGACTACGATGTTTCGGTCATCGCGGTCGGCGTCCTTATGCTGGTCTACGTTTTATTTGGCGGCATGGTAGCCACGACCTGGGTGCAGATCGTCAAAGCGATTTTATTGGTCATTGCATCCTTGGCGATCGTGATGCTGGTCTGGACCCCCTACGGGTTTTCGTTGCCGGCCTTCCTCGCTGATATCGTTGGTGATGCGAGGGTTCAGGCTCAAGTTGCCAAATTGCTGGGAGATCCCGCGAAGGCGATGTCAGCCGCCGAACTCGGCCAGCGCTTCCTGGAGCCGGGCCTTTATCTCAAAGCCCCCATTGACCAGATTTCGCTGAGCTTGGCGCTGGTCTTCGGCACTGCCGGTATGCCACATATTTTGATGCGCTTTTTCACCGTGCCGACCGCGCAAGATGCGCGCAAATCGGTGGTTTGGGCGATGGCCATTATTGGTGGATTTTATGTCTTGACCCTGTTTTTGGGGTTTGGTGCCGCTCACTTGGTGGGCCCCGCCACGATCGCCAGCGTCGATGCGGGCGGCAACATGGCCGGGCCGTTGCTAGCGCAATACATTGGCGGTGGCCCGGACTCGCTGTGGGGCAACTTTATGCTGGCCTTTGTCTCGGCCGTTGCGTTCGCGACAATCGTCGCGGTGGTGGCTGGGCTGGTGTTGGCAGCAGCATCGGCGATGGCCCACGACTTATGGGTCGGCGTTGTGCGGAGCGGAGAACAGGTTAGCGCCCAGCAACAGATCAATGCGGCACGTGTCGCCACGGTATTGGTGGGTACGACGGCAATTGTGATTGGTATTGCAGCCAAGGGTCAGAACGTGGCTTCGTTGGTCGCGCTTGCCTTTGCCGTAGCGGCCAGCGCCAATTTCCCCTGTGTTTTGCTGACGCTCTACTGGAAACGCTGCAATACGCAAGGTGTAGTCGCCGGCATGATCGTGGGTACGGTGACTGCCGTCGGGTTAACGCTGGTATCCCCGAATCTGACCTACCCCAAATTAGTGCGAGCTGCTGCCCATAAGATCTTGGATGCGGAATCGCAGAAACGTGCCGATATTGCCGCATCCATCGCCTCAGGCAACGCGGCGGCTATCGCTAAAGCCACACAAGCAAGTGCCGCTCTTGATAAAGCGGTCAGGAAAGCGACCGACGACATGGCGAAGGTTGAGGGTCAGGAGACCTCGTTTATCGGGCTTGAAAAGCCGCTGTTTGAACTGAAAAATCCAGGCGTCGTGTCAATACCGCTCGGTTTCCTGGCGGTAATCTTGTTCTCGCTTTTCACGCGAGATAAGCGTGCCGCTCAGATGTGGGACGAGGTTTACGCAAGACAGATCACGGGCATCCGCGTCTCGAGGCCAACCCGTCATTGAGTATCCGGTGACTTGGCGCGGCGACGGTTTTCTCGTCGCCGCGTCACGTGCGCTCAAGGGCCCAACGAACGACCGTATCAATGATGGCGTCACCCCGTCCGGCTTCAGCGCCGGCAGCATTCACGATAACGACGACGGTGAGTGCACGTCCAGACCGTGTTGAGGCGTAACCGGCGATGGCGGC
The DNA here is from genome assembly GCA_903879335.1 of uncultured Pseudomonadota bacterium. Taxonomy (GTDB): domain Bacteria; phylum Pseudomonadota; class Gammaproteobacteria; order Steroidobacterales; family Steroidobacteraceae; genus CAIKZZ01. Next base: position 247,023 of record CAIRLC010000019.1, on the reverse strand, counting down.
GACGCCGGCTAAATGGCCCGTCTTCATCCGGATACGCGCTTCGGGCGCCAAATCGACAAACCGTTTACGCAATGTCCCGTCTTGGCCGCCGATGGGTAGTGAGCCCACAAATTCCGGAAAGTAGCGACCGTGATAGGCCGCGCCCAGCACGGTCGACATGGATTCGGCCGAGAGGCGGGCGAGTCGAGACAACCCTGATCCGTTATCGACAACGAGTTCAGGGAAGGTCATGCCGCGCGACGCCAAAAAGTCGGTCAATGCGCGCTCACCATCGCTCGCACCAATCGGACTGCCAAATCGATCGGAAGCCAGACTGAGGAGGAGCATCCGCGCCATCGCGTTGGAGCTCCACTTGTTGGTATTGCGTACCACTTCGGCAAGACTGTCCGATTCCAAATCGGCGAGCAGTGACGCCTTGTCAGGCCGTGTCGCGAGTCGTAGGGACCCCTCAAAGTGCCCACCTAGGGAGCGCCAAAACGTAACAAACGTACCGAAGGCATATTCGGGCGCCGTCATGATGGAGCGTTGAGCGTACGCCGGGCAGGTCGGGCCGACACTGCCATCGAGGCTGACATGCAATGGGTCGGCGTCGATGGTCGTGAATCGAAGCACCTTGCCGCCATTTGGACACCCTTGGGAGACCGCTTTGACGTGGTTATCGATTCGTAAGTTTGCTGGCGCCGGGTCAATCATGACCTGCGTATCGCCATCGTCAGCAAGTACGTGAAACTCTGCGGACTGCAAATTGACCAGCAGGGCGTCCGGCAGAACGTTATAGGTCCGGTATCCCTTCCCGTCAAACTCGTCAGGATCATCGGCCTGCGTCTTGTACAGCGAACGGTCGAGCACCAGGTCGCCGTCGATGCGCCGCAGTCCTGTGGAGCGGATTTGTCGCACCAGCCGCCACCAGTGCTCGGCGGTCAGACCTGGGTCGCCACCGCCGACGATCACCAAATCGCCGGTGAGTCGACCATTGACAATCGGACCTGTGGCGTAGGCGCGCGTGTGCCAATGATGGTTCGGTCCAAGCGCTTCCAATGCCGACCAAGTCGTCAGAACCTTCATCGTCGACGCAGGACTGCGCGGCGTTGCCGGATTGAGCTCTAAAACACTTTCGCCGCTCTTGGCATCCCGGACCAAGATACTGACTTGCTGAGCGGCGACACCCTCCGTCGCCATGACCTGTAGCAGACGGGGAGGCAGGGTGTTCGTCAGGGCCAAGGCGGCGCTACCGGTGCAGGTGGCGATCAGGAAGGCAGCGAGTCGAGGCGCGATGGCGGTTATCATAGGGGCAGAGTGTAGCGGTGCGGCGGAGTGTGCGGCTACGTGCGATGAAATGAGGAACTGTCCGGTTTAGCCACGAGTCGGAACTGCGGTCACCGGTCAACCTAAAGCGGAGTATGAACGTGCCTTTTGAACGATCCATCCCAGCCCGACGTTATTACGCTGCAACGGCTGTGGCGCTGGCGATCCTGTGCGGGTGTGGCGGTCAGGGACCCCGCGTCGCGACCGCGCCCGCCAGTTCCAATCAGGGCTTGAGTCCGGGTAGTGCCGCCGTGCTCGTGAAAGGGCTGCCTGATTTCACGGAACTGGTGGCGGCCTACGGTCCGGCGGTCGTCAACGTGACAACCGTGGAAAAGACCAGTGCAGAGGATTCCGGCCCAAATGATCCATTGCACGATTTTCTGAAAAAATTTGGGGGGCAAGCTCACGAAGATAATCCCGTGGCACGCGGTGAAGGATCCGGATTTATTGTTTCCGCGGACGGCGCAATTTTGACCAATGCACATGTGGTGGCTGACGCCACAGACGTGACCGTGCGCCTGACGGACCGGCGCGAGTTCAAAGCAAAGGTCATTGGCGTTGATGCGCGCACGGATATCGCAGTGCTGAAGATCGATGGTCGTGATTTGCCCACGGTGAAATTCGGTGAGCCCTCCAAACTGCGTCCCGGTGAATGGGTCGTCGCGATTGGTTCTCCGTTTGGTTTCGATAACAGCGTGACCGCTGGGATTGTCAGTGCTACCTCACGGTCTTTACCCGATGGCCAGTACACGCCGTTTATCCAGACGGATGCCGCCGTGAATCCAGGTAACTCTGGCGGGCCTTTGTTCAATATGGCCGGCGAAGTGGTTGGCATCAATTCGCAGATCTACAGCCGCACCGGTGGCTTTATGGGCATTTCTTTTGCCATTCCGATTGATATTGCTATTGCGGTGAAAGATCAGTTGGTGAAGACCGGTCGCGTACAACGCGGTCGCGTTGGCGTGCTGGTGCAAGATGTGGGGCAGCAACTGGCTGATTCCTTTGGTTTGGATCGTCCACGCGGAGCGCTCATCAGTCAGGTGGAAAACGATGGACCGGCAAAACGGGCCGGTATCACGGCCGGCGACGTCATCGTCGCCGTGAATGGCCAAGCCATTGAGCGGTCCGGCCAATTGTCGTCGGTGATCTCGCAACTGAAGCCCGGTTCCCGTGCTGATCTTGAGGTCTGGCGTAACCGCTCTGTGGTGCACGTGATGTGCGAGATTGCGGAACTCAAGGAAGGCAAGATCGCACGCGTCGACGACTCAGCCCCTAAGGCAAGCGCCGGTGCAAAACTCGGTCTTTCTGTTCATCCCTTGAGGCCGAGCGAACGGCGGAATGGGATAGATGCTGGACTATTTGTTGAGCAAGTCGACGGTGCAGCCCGTGAGGCCGAAGTACATGTTGGCGACATCATTATCGGTGCGAACGGCAAGAAAATCGCCAGCATTGCTGAGTTGGAAGCACAAATTATCGGCTCCAAACGATCGATCGCCTTGCTCGTTAATCGACAAGGATCCAACATCTTTATTCCGATCCGTATCGGTAATTGAGGTTTCCGTGACTATCGCTTCACTGCGCACAGCGCTCGCTGCACTTTTCTTGTTGTTATTGACGCCTGTGGCTATGGCGGCGGACGTCAACGCTCCGTTCCGGGATTGTCCAGATTGCCCTGAGATGCAACGTGTCCCCGCCGGTACCTTTGTGATGGGCACGCCAGGCGCACCGGCCCAAGGGGATACACGCGCTGAGTCGCAATCGACGGTCGTGCGGATATCGCGAGCATTTGCGCTAGGCCGGACTGAAGTGACGCGGCGTGAGTTTCGAATCTTTATCGCCGAAACCGGGTACGAGCAGAAAGGTGATTGCGTCGTCTGGAACGAGGAACAGTCGAGATTTTCTGCGGAACATACGCCGTTGGCGGACGATTCGCGGGAGGACACGACGGCGGACGATCACCCGGCGTCTTGCCTGAGTTGGTTTGACGCGCGCGCTTACGTGCAGTGGCTCGCAAAAAAAACGGGTAAGCCGTACCGCCTTCCATCAGAGGCCGAGTGGGAATACTCGGCCCGTGCGGGTTCTGTGTCGCCCTGGCCTTGGGGTGATGTCCCGTCGGATGGCTGTGATTTCGCCAACACTTACGATTTAAGCGCGCGAGAACATTACGCGTTGGGGTGGGAGCCGACCCGCTGCCGTGACGGCTATGCCGATATAGCGCCTGTGGGCGCACTGCGTCCGAATGCCTTTGGCATCTATGACCTCATCGGTAATGTCGCTGAGTGGGTTGATGACTGTTTTACCGATAGTTATGTGGGTCGGCCTAAAGATGGTCGGTCATGGTTTTGGAACGGCGGGTGCCGCCGCCATGTGGTGCGCGGCGGTAGTTGGGCCTCATCGGCGCAGGAGACCCGCAGTGCCTACCGCACGGCGACAGACGGCGCATTTCGTGCTCAGACGATCGGCATGCGGGTGGCTCTCGATTTAGATGGTCGTGGGGAGGGCCGCTGATATGGCATGGAAAAACGTACTGAGCCTTGTGCTGTTGTTGAGCGTCACTGCAGCCTATGCAGCGACGCCAGTGGCGCCGCCGGCAGCGCCACAAGTCGCTGCCCAGCCAGGCCCGCAAACGGCGCGCGAGTGTGTCGACTGCCCGGAAATCGTTGTCGTTCCGGCGGGCACTTTTCACTTCGGCTCCCCCGTTGGCGAGCGTGAGGCGAACGCGCAAACCGGCGAAACCCCCGCGCTCTCGGTGACGATTGCGCATCCTTTTGCGATGACGCGCACTGAAATCACGGTGGCGCAATTTCGTGCATTCATCGAGGCGACTCAGTATCAAATTGCTGGCGATTGTCGGGTTCCGAGCGACGGTGGCTGGCAACGCTTCCCGGAGCGCTCTTGGCAAGACCCGGGCTTTGGTGACGCGCAATCGGAGAATGAACCGGTCGTCTGCGTTAATTTCGCCGACGCTAAAGCCTATGCCGCGTGGCTCACGAAACAGGTGGGTCACACCTACCGCCTCCCGTCTGAAGTTGAATGGGAATATGCGGCGCGAGGAGGGACCTCGACAGCGAGATTTTTCAGCGAATTAGATTCCGATGAAGCCAGCCTGCAGTCGTTGGCCTGTGATTATGCGAACGTCTACGACGCCGGCGCAGTCCATGATCTCGCCTTGGCCGGACCGTACGCCCGTTGTGTGGATGGGCGCACCTATACGGCTCCTGTAGCCAGTTATCGGCCTAATGCATTCGATCTTTATGACTTGATTGGCAACGTCCGGGAATGGACCGAGGACTGCTATACCGCCAGTAATGCGGGGCGACCCGATGACGCACGACCGTGGGTTTGGGCCGGCGGGTGCGAATTGAGGGTGGTCCGTGGCGGTTCGTTTGCATCGCGGCCTTCGCATGCACGTGCGGCCGCGCGAGAGGCCGAGGCAGAGGCTTTGCGTCAGGCTGATCTTGGCTTCCGGCTGGTCCGTGAGATGAACTGAGTCCATTACGGTCGAGCGATCGCGCTCGACCGGTCACTCTCTCAGTGGTGCGCGCGCCAGGCCTCGGAGCGCCAACGCCAAGTCAGGCTACTGCCGAGCAGAACCACATAGGCCACGGAGACAATCCAGCCGCCGATTGCGCCGTACCCGAGGCCGGGCAGGCCCCCAAACCATCCTTGGCCTGGCGCGAAAACCGTTAGATAGGCGGCTGGTACAAAAAACAGCCAACTGAGGCCGGCCACGATCAAAGCCGGCACTCGCGCATCCGACGCGCCGCGTAGACAGAAACTCGCACCGATATTCATGCCGTCGAAGGTTTGATAGGCGGCAGCGAGCCACAAGATGGGGATGCCTAAGCGCACGACCGCGTCCGCTGACGCATCGTCGGCGTTGACGAACCACGGCAGTAGCCACGGCCCGATAAGCCCCAGCACCAGACCGATACCGCCCATAAATACGGCACAGGCCATGATGATCCAATTCCCCAGCCGTCGTGCCCAGCCCAATTCGCCCATCCCAATCGATTGCCCGACCAGGGTTGTCCCGGCCAGTGCGATACCGATGCCCGGCATGAACGCGATCGAGGTCAGCATCATCACAATCTGCGTGGTCGCCCCGGCGATACTGCTCGCCGTCACTAACATTAACTGGAACAACGCTAAACCGACGAGGTCTGCGGTCGTGCTGAGGCCCATCGGGAGTCCCTCAACAAACTGACGGCGGAGCATCGGTCGGCGCCAGGTGCGGCTGGTGCGGTAATCGCGGCGCATCGGTTCTGACAGGAATGACGACAGCGCAAAGCCAAGGCCGACAACTTCCGCCGCTACCGTGCCCCATGCCGAACCGGCGATGCCTAGGTGCAGCGAAAAAATGAACCACTGGTTGAAAGGAATGTTTGCGAGCGCCATCGCGGCGGTAACCACGAGGGTGACCCGAGTTCGGCTGATCCCGTTGAAAAAGCCGGTGAGGGCCCACACCAACAATCCCAATGGTCCACCCACAACGAGTCTGGGCCACCAATACGCGAGCGCAAGGCTACGGACCTCCGTGTCCACGTGCAGCAGATCCAAAAGCGGGCCGCCGAGAAAGCCAATCGCGACGAATACTGGAATGCTCAACACGCCTGCATAAAGTCCAGACCATCCGGCCTGAGCCGCACGGGCTCGACGGCCACCGCCATGGGCTTGTGCCGCGAAAGTCTGGACTGCCATACCGATACCGCCCAGCAGCAGAATGGCGCACAGAACAACCCAATAAATGGCAGCCATGGCTGCCACAGCCGTCGTCGAAATACGTCCTACGAACCACGTGTCCGTAAGATTAAGGGCAGCTTGAATGGCGCTGTTGATCATCAGTGGCCCGGCGAGCGCGATGATGGCGCGCGGATCGACGTGGGCCTGGCCGTTGGCATCAATCCGCTGGGCGGGTAATAAGGACGGATGGTCGTTGTTCATAAAGAATAGATTACGCGCGATACAGTGGTCACAGCAGGATCTTCGGCATTGAGGCGCGCTGCGAAGCGCAACCGTCGTGCGACCGACAGCATCCGAGTATTCGCGGTCAAGACCTGCCCCTCCACGCGGTGATAGCCGCGCGTGCGGGCCAGGTGGATCACTTCTTTTAAAAGCACATGACCGGCGCCGCGGCCTTGCCATACGTCCACCACGGATAATGCAAACTCACAGGTACCCCGACGCCGTGTGGGCACGATTCGCGCGCCACCGATAGGTTCCTCTCCGATGGGAGGGCCATGGTCGACAATGGCGATGCTGACACCGCAGTCAGGCGCGCTCATCGCCGTCCGCAGCGCTTGGATCGTCGCCTGAGAGAGCAACTTGGTCGGCACCATAAACCGCATATACCGGGATCGTGCGGAGAGCGCGTGAAAGTACTGTTGGGCGTATTTGAAGTCTGACTCCCGCAGCGGACGTAGATAGACCAGAGTCCCGTGCGACAGGTGCGTATGGCGCGCGTGATCCAAAATCCGCTGACGAACATTCATAGGGACTTAGCGGCCTCGGTGACTCGGTCCGCAGGCCGATTCCCAGACTGTACAGCTCGGGAGCTTGGGCGGTTGAGGCGCATGTCCGGATCCTACCACCCGGCCCCGCCCATGGTGCATTGCGGTAATATGGAGTATTGCCATTGCACAGCCCGAGTCTTCGGCAGGTAGACCAGTCATGTCAGATCAAAATCCGATCCAAACTGAAGTGGTGATCGTCGGCGCAGGCCCTTGCGGTCTCTTTCAGGTCTTTGAGTTGGGCCTGTTGGGTATCAAGGCTCACCTGATCGATTCATTGAAGGCGCCGGGCGGGCAATGCACGGAGTTGTATCCCGAGAAGCCGATTTATGACATCCCAGCGCTACCCGTCTGTGGCGCCCAGGAACTGGTTGATCGCTTATTGCAGCAAATAAAGCCCTTTGGGGCTGAATGGCACCTCGGCGAGGAGGTCACCGGCGTGCAGCGTCAAACCGACGGCAGGCGTTTTACCGTGACCACTTCGGCAGGAACAGTCTTTGATGCCGGCGCCGTGATCATCGCTGGTGGTGTCGGCTCATTCCAGCCGCGGCGCCTAGTGGCTCCGGGCGCAGACGAACTGGAAGGCCGCCACGTGCACTATCGTGTTCGTGACGCACAGCAGTATTACGGTCAGAACCTGTTGGTACTCGGCGGTGGTGATTCGGCGCTCGACTGGGCTTTAGATTTCACTGGCAAGGCCGCGTCTGTCACCTTGGTCCATCGCCGCGCTGATTTCCGCGCTGCGCCATCGTCTGTTGCACGAATGCGGGAAATGGAGGCCGAGGGCAAATTGGCATTCCATGAGGGTCTGGTCGAAGGCTTGGACGTTGATGGTCTTGCGCTCAAGGGCGCTCGCATCAAGAAGCCAGACGGTGAGTTGGTTCAGGTGAAATGTGACCACGCGTTCGCGTTCTACGGATTACATCCAAAGCTCGGACCCATTGCGGAATGGGGTCTTGAGCTCGAAAAGAAGGCATTGAAGGTCGATACGGAAAAGTTCCAGACCAGCGAGCCGGGTATCTTCGCGGTGGGCGACATCAATACCTATCCCGGCAAAAAGAAACTGATTCTGTCGGGTTTCCATGAAGCCGCGCTCGCAGCCTTCGGTGTGCAGGGTTGGCTCTATCCGGAGAAGAAGCAGTTCTTGCAGTACACGACGACCAGTCCCGCGATGCAAAAGCGCCTGGGTGTTGGCTGATCGTGGACGTACGCCTGACCGATTTATTGAAGGTACTTGAGCTTGAAACGCTCGAAGTGAACCTGTTTCGCGGGGAGAGCCGCGATATTGGGAGCCCTCAAGTGTTCGGTGGGCAAGTGCTCGGTCAAGCGCTGGTCGCTGCCTACAAAACGATTGACGGTGCCCAGCGCGATTGTCATTCGTTGCATGCGTATTTCTTGCGCCGCGGCGATGTCGATGCACCGATTGTGTACGAGGTGGATCGCAGTCGAGACGGACACAGTTTTTCGACTCGTAACGTCACGGCCATCCAGCACGGTGAGCAGATATTCCGCCTGGCCGCTTCTTTTCACATCGCCGAGCCTGGCTTTGAGCATGCGGCCACGATGCCGGCTGTGCCGGCACCTGAGACGCTTCGCACCTACTCAGCCGAGGACGACCCTCGACTCAAAATGCTGCCAGAACGGATTCAGCGGTTTTTCGCGAGCAGTAACCGACCGTTTGAATTCAGACCGATCCAGGACGTCAATTTGATTGATCCGCCACCGTCAGAACCCTCAAAGCAATTTTGGTTTCGTGCGGTCGATCGAGTGCCATCTGCCGATGCTTGGTTACATCGCAGCTTGTTGGCGTACGTCTCGGACTACAATTTTCTCGGTGCGGCCATTCAGCCGCACGGAATTTCTCTGATGCAATTACAAGTGGCGAGTATCGATCACGCCATGTGGTTTCATCGGGAATGCCGCGTCGATGACTGGTTGCTCTACGTGATTGATAGCCCGAGCGCGGCGGGCGCTCGAGGGTTCTGCCGGGGGTCTATCTATTCAAAAGATGGCGTGTTGGTGGCAAGTACCGCGCAAGAGGGCCTCCTTCGCGTCCGCGCCTGAGCCTTGCCCGTCAGCGCAATGCGAGCTTCAGATGGACAGTTGTCGCCGTCGCATCGGTTTTGAAGCCCCGAACCAGAAACACTCGGCCTGGGTCTATGTTCGTCCCGTCGAGCAGTACGGCCTGAATGGCTTGCGCACGCGTGGACGCTAATTGCTCGAGGTCGTCGGCGCTGGGGGTCGTCTGCTGGTGAACCAGCGCATCCAATTGAGCGATATCGAGCGACGCGTCTCGAATATCACTGCCGAGGGCAGCCAGTAGCACCGCTTTGTGCTGCTCAGGGGACTCACTGAGCCGTGCCCATAACGTGCTGTCTTCGGCGTCGCCGAGCCGCTCTCGAGCTCGCGTGAGCACGATCTCTTGGTAACGCTGCGAAGCAAGCGCAGTTGCATCTACGGGCGTGACGACAATGGGCACTTCTAAGCTGACACCCGGCCGTGCCGCCATCGCATGGGCGAGTGTGGTGAGGCGGGAACGGGCGGTATCGTCTACCCGTGCTGAACCGGACGCAAAATCGATTGTTGAAATTTCTTCGCCGGCGCCGAATAGAGCACCTAGAGTCGCAAACGGCGACATGACAATTTTGCTAAACAAATTGCCAATCACTTTTTTCGTCAAGCGTCCAACATTGAAATTAGGGTCGCTGAACGTACCAGTGAGCGGTACATCCAGATCAATATTGCCATCCCGATCTTTCAGTAACGCCACGACTAAGCCCAACGGGATTCCAAGCCCCGGCTCGCCCTCAACCCGGGCGCCGAGTTCGAATTGCTTGAGACGAACGTGATGGGTGGCATCGACGTGGTGATTGGCGACGCGGTAATTCAGGTCTGCAGTCGCTTTGCCTTTGCGTATTTGATAGCCCGCATAGCGACCTGAATAGGGCGACAGCCCCGTCAGTTCTAGATTTTCAAAATGTACATGGACGTCGGCCGCGATAGGGTCACCGATTAAGTTGGCATCCCCTTCGATCGAGGCGGGAGCATAGCGATCCACGTGTCCGGTAAACGCGATATGTGCCCGAGTTGTAGGATCGGATGAGAGGCCGTCAATCTGACCTTGCAGATCAGCAATGCTGGTTTCAAAAGCCATTCCTTGTGATTCATCGGCCAAGAATAGGCGTCCGTTTTTAACACGCGTCGTATCGATCGTTAAGGCCAGTGGCGTGCGTGAGCTGCCGATTTTCGGCTTGGGAATCAGGCTGCTGAGATTCGAGTGTCCATCCTGACCGAAGCGCACGTCGGCATAGGGTCCGTCAGCATCCACCGTATGCATGTGGATGGACAATTGAGGCCAATGGACGTCAACACCTTCTGCTTGCATATGGTCGATGCCGATGAGGTCTCGCTCACGACTTAGATCCATGGTGCGGACTTCATCTAACCCCGCATTGCCGACATAGTGAAAGTTGTCGCCGTCATAGGTGGCATGACCCGAGCCCGACATGAAGCCGGACTTGATCCGAAGCGCAATCAGCGGCTGCAGGTAGGCTGACAGGTCGGTCACCGACAGTCGTGAAGCGGTAAGGGCCAGTTCGGCGCTGCGGCCGTCAGTTCCGATAAGACCGTTTGCTTCTACCTGGCCTGAAGTTCCAACCGTCGACGAAACGCTCAGCTGCCGCCGCTGTTCCTTTTCCGGGCCCACTTGGACATTCAGGTTAGAGAGTCGAGTATGAGCAGGCTGCTCATGAGTTCTATCCTCGACATCGAGGGCGCCATCCGTGATGCCGATACTTCCGAGTCGAACCGTGAACGGCGATAGCGAGGCATGGGGTTGCACGCTGCTCCAACCAAGGCTGGTATGCAGGAGGTGTCCTTGTGGACCGCTGAGGTGGATGCCGTCCACCGATACAACTTGGGTCGCGCGGTCAAAAGTCAGCGCTGAAACCGTCCAGCTCGGTATCGAGAGCGTGATTGCAGCGTCCGCAGACAATGCGATATCGGTATCAGAACCCGCGACACGGTCTACCCGGACGCTTAACGCTGATGGCTTGCCGGTCACCCAGCGAACCGCACCATCCACATTGACTCGACCCTTGATTGCCGGCACCAGTGCAACCCACTCAGGGCCGAGACGCGCCAGATCAAGCTGCGAGAGATGAATAGTGCTGGTCAGCCCCATCGGCTCGAGTACCCAGGTCGAAACGATAGTCGCCGCCTCGCCTCGGTCGCTGACGAAGGATGCCGACCAAGCGCTACTCGGGTCCGCAGTCGAAAAATTCTGAACTGAAAGCTTGGCCTCGTTGAGGTGCAGTTGCGCACCGGCCCCGGCGGATGGATCCTGCACGACGAGGTCGTGGGCGATCACAGTGCCCTGCTGAATCGCCACGTACGGCCATGGTGCCTTTGGATCGGCCACGGGAATCAATTCCAGTAGGTCAACGCTTCCGTCCGCTCGTCGTACGGCTTTCAGGCGATCAATCAAGATGTCGATGGAATTGATGGACAGTCTGCGCCGTACAAGCGTGCGCCAATTCAGATCGAGGCGGATACGAGCGATCGACACGTCGGGCTCATGCGAGCCATTTATAAACTGCAGCGCCGTGATCTCCACGGTCAACGTGAAGGGGTTGCTGCGGATCCTGCCTACCTCTACGGTGTGGCCGTGCTGCTGGGCATACGCGATCAAATTTTGTTTGAGCAGCGCCTGGACACCGAAGGTGCCCGCTGATCCATAGAGCGCCGCTAGAACGCCGGCTGCCAATGCAGAGCGCCGTAAAATCACTGACACGTTGGGTTCATCCCGATGGCGATACCCGTCATGATCGGCCGATACGGCGGTTACGGCAAGGTGGGATTACCGGCATATCAAAGTCGCGGACGTACCGTTCTGCATCCAGGGCGCGCCCGGCGGTGCGTGCAGGTCGCCGTAATAGCGCGTCCCAGCAAAAACCGACCTTCTCGAGTACGCGGCGTGAGCGCGCATTGTCTAGAGAGACTATGGCATGCAAGCGATTGAGAGACAGGCCGTCAAAGCCGAAAGAAACCAATGCCTGTACGGCCTCTGTTGCGTAGCCGTGTCCCCAATGCCGGCGGCCCAGCAAGTAGCCGATTTCACCGGAACGGCGTGGTCCTATGACGAGCTCACAGGCCCCGGCTACACGACCAGTGCGACGGACGACGATGGCAAATTCAAAGTCAGCGGGGTGTCGATTGCGGCCTCCGCGCTCCGCATGTTCCGCGGCAGCTATTGCGCGAGGTTCATCCGGCGAGAAGGCTTTTACGGAGGGGTCATCTACAATTCGCCGTAATTGTTCCAGATCACCCGCCTGAAACCGGCGCAGGACCAAGCGCGCTGTCGTAATAGGAGCCACCGGCGGTCGGCGACTGGTCATTTTGGCAGCACCACTTTGCCAGGATTCATCAGACGATTTGGATCTAAGACCTGTTTGATTCGGGTCATCAGATCCAGCGCAACAGGATCCTCATACCGCGCCAACTCATCGACTTTGAGACGTCCGATGCCATGTTCTGCGCTGAAACTACCGCCAAGTTCTGCGACTAAGTCATGGAGTGCGCGCATGAGCGACTCTTTGTGGCCGAGAAAAGCAGCCTCTAAGGCTGAGTTTTTCTCGATGCCCAGAGCTGGACTTACGTTGAAGTGAAGATTGCCGTCGCCGGCATGGCCATAGCCAATGCTGCGACCGCCCGGGATCAAATCCGCGATGATTCTAAGTCCGCGCTGTTCAAATTCGGCGAGGCGATCCAGCGGTAAGGAGACATCGTGTTTGAGCGATGCGCCTTCCCGCGTTTGGGCGGCTGGAATATTTTCGCGCAGGAACCAAAAGGAATCAGCTTGGCTGAGGGAGTGAGCTACAACCGCGTCGCGGACGCGTCCGGCTTCAATTTCTGCAGCCATTAAGTGTGCGAACGACTCATGCAGACCACTCAATGCGGCTGGCAAGGGAATTTCAACCAACACGATGGCTGGATGCGCCGTGTCAAACGGGTTTTTTAATTGCGGGAAATGCTTGAGCGCGAGAGTCACCGCCGACTCGGGCATGTATTCGAAGGTCTCGACCAGATCTCCAAAGGCTTCGCGTACGCGGCCCAGTAACGCGAGCGTCGCCTCGAGACTCTCGACACCCACCAATGCCGTCAAGGCATCTCGTGGGGCCGTACCGATCCGCAACGCCGCTGCAGTGATGATTCCGAGGGTCCCCTCTGCGCCGATAAAGAGTTGCTTTAGGTCATAGCCGGTGTTGTCTTTGCGCAATTGACGCAATTGATTTAACACCCGACCATCTGGAAGCACCACTTCTAAACCTAATACCAAGTCTCTGATCATTCCATGCCGAAGCACTTGAGTGCCGCCAGCGTTGGTCGACAGGTTGCCTCCTATCTGGCAAGTGCCTTCGGAGCCGAGAGACAGCGGGAAGTGCCGGCCGACAGATGCCGCTGCCTCGCGCACGGCCCGTAACGTGCAACCGGCCTCGACCACCAAGGTACCGCCGACAGCATCAATCGCTCGGATACGATGTAATCGCTCGAGGCTAATCACGACCTGTAGACCAGACTCATCGGGGGTTGCGCCACCACAGTAGGATGTATTGCCGCCATGGGGCACCATGGCAATGCCCTGAGTGGCGCACAGTTCGACGACAGCGGCGACTTCGGCAGTGTTGCTCGGGCGCACGACAAACCTCGCCTGACCGCGGTAAAGACGACGATGGTCGGTCGTGTAGCGATCCAGGTCTGGTCCTTCCAGAAGTCCACTGGGGCCAACTCGACTGAGCAAGGCCTCACGCAGCGACTGATCCATCACGCCATCACCAACAGCGGCGCGCGGGTGCAGCGAGGTTTTGTGAGGAGCATCTGAACGTCGCCGATGTGTCGTTCCATAAATCCGCCTTCGCAGTAGCAGAGATAAAACTCCCATAGGCGCAGGAACTCGTCGGAATAGCCTAAGCCGCGGATAGCATCCGTGTCCGCAAACACGTTGTGACGCCAGTCGGCCAGTGTTCGGGCGTAATGCGGTCCGATATCTTCCAAATGGAAGACCTTGAAGTCGGTCGCGCGGGTGATCGAGCTTGTGATCGCTCCGATGGAGGGAATGAAACTACCCGGAAAAACAAAGCGTTGAATAAAGTCGACCTGCTTGAGAGCCGCGGCGTACGACTGGTCCTGCAAGGTAATCGCCTGCAATAGCATCATCCCGTGCGGGGCTAGACGACGAGCGCAAGTCCCGAGGTACGTGTCTAAGAACTGATGCCCGACCGCTTCAATCATTTCAATCGACACCAATTTATCGAAGGTGCCGGTGAGCGCCCTGTAGTCCTCAAACAGCAGCGTGACGCGATCGGTGACGCCTGCCCGAGCGACCGCCTCTTGGGCGTATTCGAATTGCTCGCGCGATATCGTCGTGGTGGTGACCTGAGCGCCATAGTGTTTGGCGGCATGAATGGCGAGGCCACCCCATCCAGTCCCGATCTCAAGCAGCCGATCCCCCGGTGACAACGCTAACTTTCGACAAATGGTGTCGAACTTGTGCAGTTGGGCGTCATGAAGAGTTGCCGTTTCGGAGGGGTATATCCCACTCGAATAGGCCATCGTCGGGTCCAACATGCGTTCAAAAAAAGCATTACCGAGATCGTAATGGGCGGCGATGTTGCGACGACTGCCGGTCAGACTATTGCGATTGAACCAATGCAGGAGACGCCGCGCGGGTTCGACGATTTGTGCCAAACCGCCTTCAAGATCGTCAAGTACGCTGGCATTGCGAGTCATCAAACGGATCAGGGCAGTGAGATCGTTAACCTGCCAATCACCTGCGATGTAGCTTTCACCCGCTCCGACCGATCCGCCGAACGCAACTGCCCCCCAAAAACGCTCGGAATGAACCGCGATTTCGACGATGGGAAGGTCATGTGTTGCTTGTCCGAACGAGAGCGATCCATCGGAACTGGCGATCTTCAGGCAACCGTCCGTCAAGCGTGCCAAACGCGCGGTCAGCGTGCGGCGGGCCAAGGCCGTGAATGGCGGCGCTCTTTCGGTACTGCTGGGGCGAGATGTGGGGATGATCGTCTGACTCATGTCACAGATCCGGGTGGTTGTAGAACGGGGTGCGCTTTACTAACAGGCGCAAAGCCTGCCAGTGAATCAAAAAGATAACTTTCAGCGTCATGAACGGGAATAACAGTAAAGCGATGGCCAGTTCTTGGGCGCTGATGCTGCGACGTTTGAGAGCAAGCGTGGCATCGAATACGAGATCTTCATCCTGTCGGTCGATCATGTGCACAAAGAGCGTGTTGCCAGGTTCACTAAAACGCCATTCGTAGTTGATATCCATCGGCAAGAATGGAGACACGTGAAAGTCTTTCGCGAAGCGAAACACCGAGGTTTCCCCCGAGCGTTCAGCTTGCGCCAGGTCGAGCACGTATCGATGCCGTTCACCCCAAGGGGTATTGGTGATCTCGGCCAAGATGGCGTCGAGTCGTTCCCCTTCATAGGCGTAATAGAAGGTCACGGGGTTAAAGCAATAGCCAAAGTGTCGCAGATGTCCAAGCAGCCGCACGGCGCCGCTCGGCCGACGCCCCAAGGCCGATTCGATGGCGTCTAGGGCGACCGTTTTAAGCGGTTGATCCGTAGGGGCGAGATAGTCGCTTCGGCGGAATTGGATCGGTGCCCACCGCCGCGTCGACCAGAGCCATCGGTTCGCGAACACGGAACCCAACTCGTCTAAGTCGAGGTGGGCGTACATCAAGCGGTACCGAAAGCGATTACGTTTCGGCGCATAACGCTGGTGCTGTACGGTGCCGATGTACAGGCAACTGCGCACGTCAGGCTCGCGGGATGCCGAGCTGATCGAGCACGCTTAAACCGCTGACGACCCCATCTTCATGGAATCCATACCGCCAGTAGGCCCCGGCGTAGTAGGTGTTTCGCTGGCCGCTAATTTCTGTATGTCGCGCTTGTGCAGCCACGGCTGCTGGTGTGTAAACCGGATGCGCGTAATTCCAGCGACCCAATATCTTCGCCGGATCAATGCGATCGGTGAGATTGAGCGACACCAAGTACCGTTGAGCACTGTTGAGGGATTGCAGCACGTTCATGTCATAGGTCAGCGAGCAGCCAGTATCCCGATCCGCCCGAATCTGAAAGTTCCAAGCCGCACGCGCCAGAGGGACGGTGGGGAGCAATCGCTGGTCCGTGTGCAGAACCACGTCATTGGGCTCAAAAGGGAAAGCACCGAGTAAAGCTCGTTCCTCGGCGGAAGCGTCCCCCAGTAATTTGAGGGCAGAGTCTGCATGCGTGGCGATCACAACAGCATCATGCTGTACGGCTGTGCCGTCGCCCAAGACCACGGTGACACCGTCTGCGTGGCGCGTGATCGATTGGATGGGCGTCGAGGTGCGGATTCGATCGCGGAAGGCCGCCGTGATGATTTCGACATAGCGTGATGAGCCGCCCGGCACGACCTGCCAAACGGGGCGATTGTCTATATTCAAAAAGCCATGGCGCTGGAAAAAATCGACGAAGAATCTTGCTGGAAATCCCAGCAGCGCATCCTTCTGTGCGGACCAGATGGATCGACCCATCGGAACGATGTAGTGCTCCAGGAAGCGGCGCCCATACCGGTGTTGGGACAGCCATTCGCCGAGCGTTGGGCCTGGTCCTGGTTCTTCAAGTAACGCGGGTGCCGCTCGGTTAAATCGCAGGATGTCGGCAATCATTCCGAGAAATCCAGGCGAAAACACATTGCGGCGCTGCGCGAATAAGGTATTGAGATTCGTACCGTTGTATTCAAGGCCCGTGCATTCGTCCGAGACCGCAAAGCTCATGTTGGAATTCTGAGTGTTGATTCCGTAACGGGCGAGTAGGGCCAGGAAATTTGGATAGGTCCACTCGTTGCAGACGATGAATCCGGTATCCACCGAAACAACACGGTCGGCCTCCTGCACATCCACCGTGTGCGTGTGCCCACCGATCCAAGCTTCAGACTCATAGACCGTGATCGGACGATGCCGATGTAGCCCTTCAGCCACCGTGAGTCCAGCAATGCCGCTGCCGATGATCGCGATTGAACGAGACGACTGGGTCATTAGGATCCCGCGTTTAGGCGACGGCTATCGCGCACCGTAGCGGGTACCAGCTGCAGATCCCAGATCACGCCGAGCCACGCTAAGACACGTAAAAGGTAAAAGGTCACGTCGATTTCCCACCAGTAGAACCCTTGGCGCGCCGATTTCGGATAGTGGTGATGGTTGTTATGCCAGCCCTCGCCGAGCGTGAGGAGGGCCAACCAGATGTTGTTGCGGCTGTCATCGGGCGTGCGATAACGACGGCGTCCGATGACATGCGATAGGGAGTTGATCGTATAAGTCGCGTGATAGCAAACAACCGTAGAGACAAAAAAGCCCCAAATCAGTAGCTGTCCGCCACTGGTGTGCAGATGAGGCGCGTCGTGCTGGAGTGCGACGCCAACAGCGAAGAGTCCGACCGCAAGTAGCACGGGCATCGCGATATCAAAGCGATCAAGCCACCTCAATTCGGGAAATTGTTCCAAGTCCCGGATGCGCTTTGATTCTGTGCGGTAGTTGCCACGCGCCAGAAACCACCCCATATGACTCCACCAGAAACCGTGTTGACGGGGGGAGTGGGCATCTTGTGGTTGATCCGAGTGGGCGTGATGGTGGCGGTGATGTGCAGCCCACCACAGTGGACCGCGTTGTACGGCCATGGCGCCAAGCGCCGCGAAAATAAATTGGGCGATCCGCGAAGTCTGGAAGGCGCGGTGCGAGAAATAGCGGTGGTAGAACCCCGTGATCGCAAACATCCGCAGTACGTAAAGGCCCAGCGCCGTCAGCAGCGCAATCGGGCTGGTTCCGACCCAAAATACCAATAGACAGGTGAGATGGATCGCAATAAACGGCACGATGCGGCCCAGATCAATGGATCGTGGATCGCTCTCAGGCGAGAGACTAGCGTCCGTGTCAAACCACGCTTTGACCAACTGCAGCGGATTGAATCCGCTAGATTTTCCAAACACGTATTTCTCCGACAATCAGCGCGCAGGTTCTACTCGCGCAGCTTTGACCGCGTCATAGGCGGCCAAGGCGCGATCCCGTCCGGTGGTTAAGTCCAGGACGGGTCGGGGATAGTCGCGCTCAAGCACCACCCCCGAAGCGGCCAGTACGTTAGCAGGTGCATCGTACGGCTTGTGTATCCATGCGTTGGGTAAGGCCGCTATTTCTGGTACCCAGCGACGGATATAGGCCCGATCAGGATCAAAGCGCTCGGCTTGGAGTGCCGGATTGAAGATCCGATAGTACGGGGCGGCATCCGCGCCGCAACCCGCCGTCCATTGCCAACCCAGGGTATTCGCCGCCAGGTCGGCATCGACGAGCGTGTCATAGAACCAACGAGCGCCATGTAGCCAGTGCTGCCCTAAGTTTTTCGTCAGTAGCGAGGCCACGACCATGCGCACTCGATTATGCATCCAGCCGGTGTGCCACAGTTCGCGCATGCCGGCGTCGACCAATGGAATGCCGGTCCGTCCACGACGCCAGGCGTCGAGAATGGCGTCGTCAGAGGCCCACGGCAGAGCGGTGAAACGTGCATCCAGCGGCAATTCCGTAGTGTGCGGGAACGCGAAAAGAATATGAATGGCGAATTCGCGCCAGCCGATTTCTCGGACGAAGGCGTCAATGCCGGCTGTCTCGGTGACCGAGGCGCGCGAGGCGGCGCTTTGCGCAGCGGCGAGTATTTGCCGGGGCGAAATTTCCCCGAAATGGAGCGCGGGTGCCAACCGCGAGGTGGCGGGCAGGTCGGGCCGGTCCCGTTGCTCGCGATAGTCACCTGCATCCTGGTCGAGGAAGGCTTCAAGGCGGTCGAGGGCAGAGGCTTCGCCCGGCGTCCATAGGTCGACAAAGCCGCTGTCCCACGGGATGTTTGGAGCTAACTTCAGAGTCGCGATCTCGAGAGTGGTCGGCCATTGCGGTGGCGCCTTCAGCTGTTGCGGCGCGGGCGTTGGGCGGGGAACTTCGCTCAGTCGGGTGAGGCAATGTTTCCAGAATGGGGTAAATACCCGAAAGGGGGTGCCGGCGCCGCTCTTGACGGTCCACGGTTCGAACAGAACATTGCCGCAGTGGCTGTCGACCGTCAGGCCATCGGCGCGCAAGGCGGCTTTGACGGCGGTATCTCGCGCCAATGAAGCCGGCTCATACTGGCGATTCCAATGCACCTCGGTTGCACCGGTGCTCGCTGCAATGTCACGCAATTGCTCGAGCGTAGAGCCGCGGCGAATGATCAGGCGGGAGCCTCGACGGGCGAGGTCATCAGCCAGCGCCGTCAAGCTGCGATGTAGCCACCAACGGCTCGCTGCGCCGATGGACCACGGCGCGTCTTCTTCGGGCGCGTCGATGTAAACCGGCACGACGGTGTGTCCCGCGGCGACTGCCGCCTCCAGCGCCGGGTGATCAGTCAAGCGCAAATCATGGCGGAACCAGACGATAGCGATACTCATACGACAGTCTCTTTGTCAGTGCGCAGCGCTAGGCGTAGGGTTGCTGCGGCGTCACGGATGGCGGCACGCGCGGCCTCAGGACGCGCGTCTAAATTGCGGACCTGTTGCCCGAGCCGGGGATGCTTCACAAAGCGCTCGCGGTGACGGTCAAGGAAGTCCCAGTAGAGGGTCGTGTACGGACATGCGCGCGGTCCGGTGGCCTCCGCTGGTCGCTTGGGGCAGTGGTCGCAATGATTACTCATGCGCTCGATATAACGGCCGCTGGCAATGTATGGCTTCGACGCCATGATGCCACCGTCTGCGTATTGACTCATGCCGATCACGTTAGGCAACTCAACCCATTCGAAGGCGTCCACGTAGATGCCGAGGTACCACTGGTGGATCTCGCTCGGCTCGACGCCTAATAACAAAGCAAATAAACCGGTGACCATCAATCGTTCGATGTGGTGGGCATAACCGGTCTGCAATGTTCGACCAATCGTATCGGCGAGGCATGCGAATTCGGTGTTGGCATCCCAATAAAATGCCGGCAACGGCTCGTGGGCATTGAGCGCATTGCCGTGGGCATAGTCCGGCATCCGCTGCCAGTACAGCCCGCGTACATATTCTCGCCAACCCAAAATCTGGCGCACAAAGCCCTCGACGGCGGCGAGGGGCGCATGGCCGGTGCGCCACGCCTCGACCGCCGCGTCGATGACCGTATGCGGCGCGATCAATTTCAGATTAAGCGCGGCAGAAAGGCGTGAGTGGTAGACGGTGTCTTCGCCGCGCCACATCGCATCCTGGTAATGACCAAACAAAGGCAAACGCTCGCGCACAAAGTCGGCCAGTGCCACCTGGGCATCCGCTGGGGTCACCGGCCATTGAAATCGCGCCAAGGATCCGGGGAGCTGCGGGAGGTGCGTTGCCACGTCAGACAAGACCTCGCGCGTGATGGCGTCCGGCGAGAAGGCGGCAGGTGCTGCCAGGACTCCAGGTCCCTCACGGCCAAAGGCGCTGCGATTGTCGGCATCGAAATTCCACTGACCGCCGGCAGGCTGGTCGCCCTCCATCAAAATGCCGGTCCGGCGGCGCAATTGTCGGTACCAATGCTCGAGGCGCAAGACGCGCCGGCCAGCCGCGAACTGAGCGAACTCGTCCAGCGTGGAGAGGAAATGCGTGTCTTGCTGCCATTCGAGAGTCAGGCCAGCCTCTCGGCAGACCTCATCCAAACTTTGCTTCAAGCCGTGGTCGCCCGGCCAGACCGCGAGAACCTGACGTGGCTTGTGCACGCTGATGGTTTGTCTCAGTGCCGCTTCGAGGGACTCGTGCGGATGCTGGCCGATCTTCAGGTACTCAACGCGCAGCCCGCGCTGATTGAGCTCGTCTGCATAATGGCGCATAGCCGAGAAGACCAAGGCCGTGCGGGCGGCATGGCTGAGTACGCGCGTACTCTCGCCGAGGACCTCAGCCATCAAAACGGTGTCGCACTGGACATCCAAGCCGTTCAGCATTGGGGAGTTCCGATCGAGCTGGTCGCCGAGCACGAGCAGCAGGCGGCCGCCCGGATGGACAGAATGGGTGAAGGCGTGGGGTGACACTGGCGGACTCCAGCGGTTGAAAGCCGGCTGAATGCCGGACAAAGCCGCGACTTTTCGGAGTTTACTCTATACAAGTCCTGTACAGGGCGCTTTGCATGCGCTTCGCGCTGGTTTTAGGCTACAGCCTCAGCTTGTAGACCCAGCAGGCCGCTGCGCCCCTCGAGTTCGCCCATCACCACCGAATGGCGGGGTAGGCTGCGCGGATCGAGCTCGGCGGCGGCCTCGCCCATGGTACCGACCGTGAAACCACGCGCTCGCCAGGTGTCAACGAGGCGCAGGAACGGCGCCAGAAAGCGCTGTCCCTCCAATTCCGCATGCAAGGTATAGACATGCAGCCCTGCCGCATTGGGGTGATCCGTCAGATCCAGGATCTGATCAATCGCTCCATCGACGGTAAGGCCGTTAAGGCCCACCAGTTCGTCGAGGGTCGGCAGGGTCGTGGGCAGTTGCGGGCAACCCGCGCGGACAGCGCCCATGACGGGCAGGAAAGGATGTGTGCCTCGCGTATCGGAGGCGTAATCCAAGCCGGCCGCATCTTCGAGCGCAAACAGGGTTGGGTTCAATTGCCAACCGGCCGCGCAGTGCGCTTTCGCGGCTAGACCAAAGGTCGCCCGGTACGCGTCGCAGGCCCGCAGGAACTGACGCGTGGTCCAATCGGGGCCGCGGTTGGCGACGTTATCCTGCCAGTAGACGTGGTCGTAACAGTGGATGCCAGTCTCATGGCCCCGGCTCCCGGTCCAGCGCAGAACATCGCCGAGCTTGCGGGCGATATGAGGGCCGGGGAGCAAGGTGCCGTACAGCAAAGTCCGAATGCCGTAATGGCTGACGACTGAGGTGCGCTGTACTTTTTTCAGGAAGCCCGGACGAAACACCCGCCGAAGGGCCCAACCGGTGTGGTCTGGGCCCAAGCTGAAGTAAAAGCTGCCTTTGAGTCCGCGCGCATCTAAGCCGTTGACCAATGCCGGGACCCCTTCCTGGGTGCCCCGGTACGTGTCGACGTCAACTTTGAGCGCGATTCTCACAGGAGCTCAGGCACCGTCGTCCAACAGGTCCGCGGCAGCCGTCACCTCGGCGGCATAACCTTCAAACACAGCGTGCAAGATGTCATCCATCGAGCCCTTAGGTGACCAGCCCAGCTCTTCTTTGGTGTTGTTCACCCAAGGCACGCGAGTCTTAACGTCTTGATAGCCTTTGCCGTAGAACTCGCCGGAGCTGACTTCACGGATGCCGACATTGGCTGCATTCTTGGCATAGGCGGGATGCTGGCGACCCATGGCGATCATGCGCTCAGCCAATTCGCGAATCGACAGATCGTTGTCCGGGTTGCCGATGTTATAGATCTTGCCCGAGGCGATGCCGCCCTCGTTGCGAATCACACGAACAAGCGCGTCGATACCATCATCGATGTGGGTGAAACAGCGACGCTGCGCGCCGCCGTCTACGAGCTTGATGTCTTCGCCGCGGACAATGTGCGCGAGGAACTGCGTGGCTACGCGGCTTGAGCCTTCTTTCGCCGTCGCCAGCGAATCGAGGCCAGGTCCCACCCAATTAAATGGGCGAATCAACGTGAAATCAAGACCGTCTCGCTGACCATGAGCGAAAATGACGCGATCCAAAAGCTGCTTGCTGCAGGAGTAAATCCAGCGCTGCTTTTCGATCGGTCCGCAAACTAACGGTGACGTGTGTGGGTGGAACACCGATTCTTCGCTCATGCCGTACACCTCAGAGGTGGACGGGAAAACGACGCGCTTCTTGTATTTGACGCACTGCCGAATCAGCGGCAGGTTGGCTTCAAAATCCAATTCGAAGACGCGCAGCGGATCGCGCACATAGGTTTGCGGCGTCGCAATCGCAACCAAGGGAAGAATGACGTCGCACTTACGGATGTGGTACTCGACCCACTCTTTATTGATCGTGATATCGCCTTCAAAAAAGTGAAAGCGCGGGTTGTCCTTGAGGTGGCGGACGCGATCGTCCTGCATGTCCATACCCCAAATCTGCCAATCCGTTTGCTCGAGGATGGCACGGCTCAAGTGGTGGCCGATGAAGCCGTTCACGCCAAGGATCAATACTTTTTTCATGTTGTTCTACTCTCAGGTCCCGTTTGGGGTGGCGTACACGGCCGCGCAACCGAATGTCGTTCGGAAGCGCGCTGTGTCAAAGGCGCCGTTGTCCATCACTGCCTCAAGGATCTCAAGTCGGCCACCATCAGCGCAGGTCGCAATCAGGCGTTCGTTCTCGATTTCGAGCAACGGGCCGGAGCACGTCGCCTCGGCCGGCGGCAGGAGCCGGGTCCGATGAATCCGAATTATGACATTACCGAGCCTCAGAAACGCGCCCGGGAACGGTGGGGCCACGGCACGCACCAGATTATGGAAGCGCTGGGCCGGCCAAAATAGCGATAACTCCCCGTCAGCGGGTTTGCGGCCACCGAAATATGAGCCCTGACTCAGATCAAGCGGAATTTTCGGCGCCGTCCCAGCCACTAGACCCGGTAACGCCCGCTTGAGGACCGTCACGGCCGCACTTGCGACCCGGTCAGCCACCTCAAAGGCGGTATCGTCAGGGCCAATCGGTACCGATTCTTGATCGACCAGCGGACCGGCATCCGGTTTGGCCACCATGTAATGCAGGCTCGCACCGGTTTCGGTCTCGCCGTTCAGCACGGCCCAATTCACTGGCGCGCGTCCACGGTACTTCGGTAGCAGCGAGCCATGCATGTTCAATGCGCCTTGGCGCGCGAGCACTAGGATCGACTCCGGCAGCATGCGCCGATAATAGAACGAGAACACGAACTCGGGCGCGATGGCGGCAATTTCTGCCAGCCACTCGGGCGTCGCCGGGTCGGCTGGGGCCACGGTCCGCACGCCGGCACGTTGGGCGACGTCCGCCACACTGGCGAACCAGCGCTGCTCATTTGGGTCGTCTTCGTGGGTGAAGACGAGGCGTACGTCAATGCCTGCCTCCAGGAGCGTCTGAAGGCCGCGAGCACCCACTTCGGAGTAAGCGAAGACGATTGCCGTGGTGCGCATCACTCGTCCCGGCGAGAACCGCGCGGCTCATCCGCGGATTCACCCAGCACCGCGCCGATCAAGTAGCGCGGGCGCTGCCGCACCTGCAGATAGATGCGTCCGATGTATTCGCCCAAGAGTCCGATCCCAAAAAGCGCAATGCCGAGGAAGAAAAAGACGATGGCGAACAGGGTGAAGACTCCGTCGACTTCTGGGCCCAAAAACAGACGTCGTCCGAGCATGTACACGACCAAAATCGCTGACAACGCAGAGACCACCGATCCCACCAACGAAAACACCTGCAACGGCACGGTCGAGAAGCCGGTCATCAGGTCGAAGGTCAGTCGGATTAAGCGTAGCAGCGAGTATTTCGAGGTGCCGGCGATTCGCTCATCGTGTTGAACTTCAATCTCGATGGATCGCGCAGAATAAATCGATGCGAGCGCTGGAATGAAAGTGACGTTTTCCCGCGTGGCATTGATCGCATCGATGACAGGCCGAGCGTAGCCACGCAGCATGCACCCGTGATCCGCCATACGAATGCCGGTGAGTTTGGCTCGAACCACATTCACGACCCGCGACGCATATTTGCGGAACCAATTGTCTTGGCGCTTTGCACGCCAAGTGCCGACGTAGTCGTAGCCGGCTTCCAATTGCTCTAACAAACGGCCAACTTCTTCGGGCGGATTTTGTAGATCAGCATCTAAGGTGACGACGTAAGCGCCGCGCGAACGCGCGAAGCCGGCCAAAATTGCCGCATGCTGGCCAAAATTAACCTGCAGCAGAACGACACGCGTTTCGTGTGGTCGACGCTGGTACTGCGCGCGCAGTAAGGCCACAGAATTGTCACGGCTGCCGTCGTTGACGAAGACAACCTCATAAGGACGATCTAACGCATCAAGTGCTGGGTACAGGCGATCAAACAGCGACGGCAGAACCGCCTCTTCGTTGAAGACCGGGATGACGACAGACAGGACAGGTGCGGTCACGGGATAGGCCTCAACGCGGCAAAAGTTCGAGTAGGGCATCGCAGACACGGTCGACATCGTGGTCGGCCATGGCGGGGAAGAGTGGCAGAGTCACGGTTTCTGCGCCAATTCGTGCCGCGTTCGGGAAATCGGCCGGATTCCAGCCGAGCGAGCGGTAGTGGCTCATCGCGGGTAGGCAAGGATAGTGGATGCCAAGTCCAATATTGCGCTCGCGCATTGCGGCGATGAACGCATCGCGCGTTGTGCCCAGTTCGGCAAGGGGCAATAACAGCGGGTACATATGCCAGCTGTGCCCGTCCCCAGTCTGCGGGAGGCGGTCGGCTTCGACGTAGGGAGATAAGCGAGCTTCATAGCGTGCGGCGAGTTCGCCTCGACGCCTGT
Source organism: uncultured Pseudomonadota bacterium (assembly GCA_903879335.1). GTDB lineage: Bacteria > Pseudomonadota > Gammaproteobacteria > Steroidobacterales > Steroidobacteraceae > CAIKZZ01. Next base: position 221,721 of record CAIRLC010000019.1, on the reverse strand, counting down.
TGAAGCCCTCGAGGTGCCGCAACTGACCAAGCCCGACCGCTGCGGCGACATCGGTCAAATTGAACTTTCCGCCAGCGGTTTCGATATCAATGTTGCCCGCCGCATCTTTGGCAATGCCGTGAAATCGCTCGCGTTCCAGCGGCGTAGTCAGCGCTGTATCGGTGTAAGACAACGCGCCACCTTCGATACAGGTCATGTTCTTGTTTGCATGGAAGCTGAAGCTAGCCACGTCGCCAAAGCTGCCGATGAGACGTCCCTTATAGCGCGTGCCAATGGCATGCGCGGCATCTTCCAACACGCGCAAGCGGTGCTGTGTTGCGAGTTCCAACACCCCATCCATGTCTACGGCGAGGCCGGAGAAATGGACTGGCATGAGGACTTTCGTTCGGGGCGTTATCGCCGCCGCAAGAGCCGCGGGGGTCGCATTGCGGGAGCGCAATTCGACATCCACAAAGATAGCTCGGGCACCTAGTCGTTCAACCACATTGGCCGAAGCGGCAAAAGTCATGGCCGGAACCACAACTTCATCGCCGGGGCCTACGCCCATGGCCTTGAGTGCCATTTCCATGCCGCCGGTGGCTGAGGTCATGCTGCGCACGAACCGACCACCGAGGTAATCTGATAGGGCTTTTTCTAGCGCCGCGACCCTCGGTCCCGTGGTGATCCAACCACCCTTAAGTACTGCGACGACATCAGCGATCGTTTCATCGTCGATGGACGGGCGGGTGAATGGTAAAAAGGTTGAGCTCATGGCATCACCATCGGCTGACGAAGACGTGATCAAAGTCACGCGCGAGTTCATGCATAGGCAACCCGGCCGCGCTGAAGTGATCGAAATCCTCCAGCCGAACGAGTGCGTACATGGGCTTAAGGTTCGTATCGGTCGGTTCGCGCCAGAGTTGTACAAAGGCATCGAGTGACCGCACTCCGTGGGATGGAGCGGCGTTTAATCCCATCTCCATTTCGCCGGTATATACAACCGGTATGACCGGATGTCCGGCATAAAAGGGTAAGGTCCAGTCGTAATCGCGGACGGTGTAGATCGTGCCCTCTGGATCGATCGTCCCCACACGACTCAGCAGTGGCTTGATCGAATAAAGCGTGGCGATAGACGTGAATGCACCGGTCGCCAAAACCATCACGGCGCTGAAGCCTGTGGCGGCGATGAGTAATCGGGCTGCGTCAAAACGAGCGCGCCTCGCAGCCCAAAAACTGCTCAGTCCGCCGGCGACATAGAGCAGTCCAACCCCCACGAACCATGGCCGCAACTGCGCGATCCGCCAGGCCTGCATCACGCGCGTCTCACTGTGGCCTGCCGCTGCTGCTGCGATCAGTGCGGCGATGCCGAGCAGAATCATCAGACGGCTATTCCAAGGCAGCAGCCGCTCGCCCGCCGCATCGATCCGCGAACCGAGCAGTGCGAGTGCCGGCAGGACCGGCAGCACGTAGGGGGCGAGCTTAGAATCTGAAGCCGAGTAAAACGCGACGATAAAGACGGCAGCGACCCACAATACGCGATCAGCATCAAAGTGGCCGCGAGCGACGCGGGCCCGCCATCCGTACAGGTAGGCCGAAACAATCTGCGGTAGCCACGGCAGCGAGCCCGCGGCAATGATCTCGATGAAAAACCACCACGGTTCGTAGCGGTCATGCATCTTCGTCAGATAACGTTGGAAATGTTCACGAATGATCAAAAAGTCAAAAGCGCCTGGATAGGCCCGTTCGACCATTACAAACCACGGGACGACGATGGCTGCGCATAACAGGAGGCCCTTACCGAGATGTAAGTGGCGCCACGCCGTCCAGTCGCGCTGCAGCAACGTGTATAAAACCAGCACGCCACCCGGCAAAACCAGACCGATCAGGCCTTTGGTGAGCGTCGCAGCGCCCATGGCGGCCCAACAGACGAGCATCCATTGACGAGTGGCTGTAGGCGCATGCTCTCGATCTGCTTGCGCCAGACAGAACCCGGCAATCGCGATCGTCAACCACGTGCTGAGCAGCATGTCCAAGGTCGTTAGCTGACCCATGAGCACGTAGAGCAGCATGCTGGCCGTCATGATAGCTGCAAAGCGCGCTCGCTCAGGACCGTAAAGGCGTAGCGCTAAGCGCCTGACGGTCACGACGCCCAACAGGGCCGCTAAGGCGGCAACGAGGCGCCCCGCCCATTCGTTATGGCCGAAGACCGAGAGTGTGGCCGCGCTCAGCCAATACTGCAGCGGTGGTTTCTCCAGATAGGCGACGCCGTTGAGATGTGGCAAAACAAAGTCGTGCGACGCCAACATTTCAGTCGGAATATCGACATAACGACCTTCGTCTGGGTTGAACAGCGGGCGCACGCCCAGCAAAGCGAGATACGCCAGAGCAAAGGCGAGCAGCAGGAGCGTGTAGGCACGCCCCGGGCGCCCTTGGTCCAATTCGCCGCTCATGTGGCGTAACTCTCAGGAAAATAAACGTTAATCATAACCACCCCTTGCACGACCGGCCACACTTTGGGCTCATGGGACGATGAAGTGTGCTTAATCCGTCCAACGACGACTCGGCAGCACTCATTTTGGAGGTAAATCCCCGATGCGACTGACTTTTCTCGGTGCGGCGGGCACGGTCACAGGCTCTCGGCACCTTATTGAGACCGGACAGACGCGAATTCTGTTGGATTGTGGAATGTTCCAAGGCGGTCATGAGTCGTCCGCCCAGAATCGGGCGGGTTTTGGCTTTGATCCAACGGCGCTGGATGCGTTGGTGCTCTCTCATGCCCATATCGACCATAGCGGCCTGTTGCCGCGTTTGTGGCGCGAAGGCTATCGAGGGCCCATTTACACCACGACTGCGACGGCCGAATTGACTGAATTACTTTTGAAAGACAGCGCGCGGATTCAGCACTCTGATTTTGAGCGCCATCAACGGCGTGGCCGCCATGCGGAGGTGCCGCTGTACAGTCTCGATGATGTCGAAGGCGTTCTGGGCCTCATTCGTCCAGTCGGATACGGTGATTGGCAGCGGGTGGGGCCGGACGCCCGGGTGCGCCTACATGAGGCCGGACATATATTGGGAGCTGCGATTACAGAACTGAGTCTCGGGCAGGGCGCAGCGTCGCGAACCGTGGTGTTTAGTGGTGACATTGGGCAGGCAGGGCATCCGTTTTTGCGCGAACCCGAGCTGATTCGACGAGCAGACCTCCTGTTGCTCGAATCCACGTACGGCGATCGATTACATAAGTCGCAGCCCGATACGCTGGAGGAGTTGGTTGCAATCGTCACGCGTACGCTCAATGCCAAGCACGGCAACCTGATTGTGCCGGCGTTTGCCGTCGGTCGAACGCAGGAGATTCTCTACTGGTTCGAGCGTCTGACCTTCGAGGGTCGATTGCCCTCGCTCGACATTTTCGTGGATTCGCCGCTTGGGACGGAAGTGACCGAGCTGACCCGTCGTCACAGTGAGCTGTATCCTGAAAAAACCCGTGAGTTTTATCGACGCGTTCAAGATGTTGGTAGCCGCTGTCATGTGCGGTTTACACATTCGGTCAGCGAATCCATGGCGCTGAATCAGGTCGCCGGTGGCGCGATCATCATCGCCTCCAGTGGTATGTGTGAGGGCGGGCGGATTCGTCACCACTTACGGCATCACCTCCCGAATCCGCACACGACGGTCATGTTCACCGGCTTTCAGGCGCAGGGGACGCTTGGTCGAACCCTGATCGATCGTCCGGAGGCCGTTTATATCGATGGTGGACGTGTGCCGGTCCGGGCTGAGATCGCCACTTTAGGTGGATTTTCGGCACACGCGGATCAGGGTGCGCTGATCAGCTGGCTCCGCGGATTTGAAACACTGCCGGCTGTGTGGCTCGTCCACGGTGAACCGGCCGCCGCCAACGCGTTGGGCGATCGGATCCAGGCGGAATTCGGTGCTCCCGTCGCAGGGATTGCAGCGTTCGGCCAACAGGTCGAGTTCTAACCGTTAAAGTATAAGGAGTTGGCCTTGAAATTTCGGTGTCGACGCACCATCAAGAGTCTCAATTAGGCACATCACGCTCCATGGAATATCGCGACTACTACAAAGTTCTTGACGTCGCACGGTCGGCAACCGGCGATGAGATTAAGCGCGCCTATCGCAAACTGGCGCGCAAATATCATCCCGATGTCTCCAAGGAGAAAAATGCTGAGGCGAGCTTCAAGGAAGTTCAGGAAGCCTATGAAGTCTTAAAGGATCCCGAGAAACGCGCCTCCTACGATCAGTTGGGTAGTCAGTATGGGCGTGGGCAACAGTTTCAGCCCCCACCTGGCTGGCAGCAGGGTGGCTTTCGCCACGGCCAGGCTGGGCCCGATGCTGGGTTCAGTGACTTCTTCTCGAGCCTTTTTGGTGACAACGGCGGCGGTTTTGCACGCGCCGGACAGCGGCCAGGTCGTGCACGAACCCGTGGCGATGATGTGCGCGCTCGGCTGGACTTAAGCTTGGAAGAGGCATACGGCGGCGTTAGCCGGGAAGTCCGACTCCGAGGGGCCGATGGCACAGAACGCACCTTGCGGGTGACCGTGCCGGCTGGCGTTGTGAGCGGGCAGGTCATTCGCCTTGCCGGCCAAGGTGGTCCGGGTCCAGCCGGTCCGGGTTCGCTGCTGCTTGAGGTGGTCATCGCGCCACATCGCTATTTCCGCTTGGATGGTCGCGACGTATCGCTCGACTTGCCGTTGGCCCCGTGGGAGGCGGCGCTCGGTGCCACGGTCGCGACGCCTACGCTCGCGGGCTCGGTTGATCTCAAGGTGCCTCCTGGCGCGCGTGCTGGCCAGAAAATGCGGCTGCGCAGTCGAGGCTTGCCTGGCGATCCCGCCGGCGATCAGTACGTGATTTTTCGTGTGGTGCTGCCCCCAGCCGATAGCGACGAGGCACGCGCTTTTTATGCGGATATGGCCACGCGCTTCCCATTCGATCCCCGCGCGGATCTCAGCTGAGCTTAGGTCGTGATCACGTTGAACCAGTGACCGATCACGTAGGTGGACAAGAGGGCGCCGGCACCGATGGCGACCATGCGCAGGCCGCCCCAGATTGCACTGCGGCCAGAAAACAGACTGACCGCGAGACCGACGATAAATAACGCGACGAGCGTGCCACCAGCAGCAAGCATTGCCGTGACCTGTAAGTTTGCATGGGCCAGAAAGGCCGTGAGCGGCAGCGCGGCCCCGAGCGCAAAAGATAAGAATGAGGAGCCTGCAGCCCCCCACGGCGAACCGAGATCGTCAGGATTTAAGCCAAGTTCTTCGCGGGCGAGTGCGTCGAGCGCCTTGTCTGGATCTTTAACTAACTCGCGCGTCACCAATCGGGCTTGAGTTGGATCCATTCCGCGAGCGGTGTAGATCAGCGCTAACTCTTCGGCTTCTTCCTCTGGATACTGGGCCAGTTCCTCACGTTCCAGTCCAATTTGGTATTCGAACATGTCGCGTTGCGAGCGCATGGACACGTATTCCCCTGCAGCCATGGCCAGAGCACCCGCTAATAGTCCGGCTAATCCGCTGGCGACTAAGGCGTGCTCATCGCCACCGGCACCTGCGACGCCTAAGATCAGGCTCGCGTTCGACAACAAACCATCGTTGATGCCGAAGATGGCGGCGCGCAAGTTCCCGCCGCCGAAGCCCCGGTGGCGTAGGCCTACCTCTTCGAGGCGCGTGGGCATCGCATGGCCTGCCGCTGCACTGCCATACACCGATAAGCCGCGTAATTTCAGCGCGATCAGCGGTCCTTTCAGTCGAGCGGGCCCAAAGCGCCTGGCCAAGCCCGCGACCAGTACGGCACGCGTGCTGGGCTTAAACTGCGGTACGCGATCGTGCAGATGGCCGGACCATGTCGCGGATTGCTCGTCGGCCGCCGCCGCGAGCGCTTCGAATAGCGCTCGTTTCGTCGTGTCCCGCTCCGCCGCCGCCACTTGCCGGTAGAGCCATGCCGACTGGCATTCGTGAAACCAGCCTTCAAGAGCGGTCGCTCGGTCAGGGGTGGTCACATCAGACTCCCAGATAGGCCGGCGTAATTCAGGCGCTACGCTCTGCCTCAATCACCATCCGCACGAGATGCGCGAGTGACGACGCCCCCATCTTCTCCATGACCCGCGCGCGGTGAATTTCGACGGTGCGTTGGCTCACATCCAAATCTCCGGCGATGACCTTGTTGGCTTTGCCTTTGGTCACGAGGTCGAGGACCTCCCGTTCACGGGGTGTGAGATGACCAATGCGCTGCCGAATCAACTCGCGCTCCCGCAGACCATTGCGGTTCTCGCGATCCTTTTCGAGCGCCTGATTGATACGATCAATCAGATCTTGATCACGGAACGGCTTCTGAATGAAATCAACCGCGCCATGTTGCATGGCTTCAACGGCCATCGGGACGTCACCGTGACCGGTAATGAAAACGATGGGTACGATCGCATGCATCTCATTCAGGCGTTGTTGTAATTCGAGACCGCTCATGCCTGGCATGCGAATGTCCAGCACCAGACATCCGGCGCGATCCGCGTCGTAGGCGTCGAGAAATTCCTGCGCCGAGGCGAAGGTTTCGACCGGTAGACCCACTGACTTCAGCAGCAGCCGCAGGGAGGTGCGGACTGCGTCGTCATCGTCAGCCACGAACACAGTAGATGGCTTGTCTTTCATGGTCACACTCCGACGAGTTTGGGCAGCGTAAAGTAGAAAGTAGTACCGCCACCTGGGGTTGGGCGATAGCCCAGTTTACCCCTATGGGCAGTAATGATGGAGCGTGATATGGCTAAACCCAACCCGGTACCCGTCTCTTTGGTCGTGTAGAACGGGTTAAATAGGTTTTCAGCGACGGCGTCTGAGATGCCGCCGGCATGGTCACTGACCGCAACCTCAACGCCATCCCCAAGCGGACGGGTCGTGATGGTCAATTCTCGCAAGGCCGTGGGCGATTCGCATGTCGCATCTATCGCATTGCGAATCAAATTGAGCAGCACTTGCTGCAATTGCACTGGATCGCCAGCAACCACCGGCGACAGCGGGTCGAGTTGCAGGATCAGCCGCATATCGTTCACCCGAGCATCGGGTACGGCAAGAATTCGAATGTCTTCAACGAGTCGATTGACTTCCAGTCGTTCAGAGTGGGCGGTTCGATTTTTCACGAAGGCGCGTAGGCGCCGGATTACTTCTCCGGCCCGTAAGGACTGCGTCACGATCTGAACGAGCGCATCACGAAGGTCTACCGGATCGGCACCGCCGGGCGCGTCCATCAAGCGAATGGCGGCTTGCGCGTAGGTGGCGATCGCCGTCAGCGGCTGGTTGATCTCGTGGGCGAGTCCGGTGGCCATCTCACCCATGGTCGAGAGTCGGGCGACGTGAGTGAGGCGGTCTTGGCCGACCCGCAACTCATTTTCGGCGTGTTTGCGATCGGTCACATCATGCAGTGTGCCGGTGACCAAGACGCCATCTGGGTGGGGCGCCACTTCACCCTGCGAGTGGATATAGCGGATTTCGTTATCGGTTCGTTGGATGCGAAATTCGACATTAAAGCGCTGTTGCGCCGTATAGGCTTGCTGCCATACCTTAAGAAAATGATCGCGATCGTCGACATGGACAAAACGACGGGCAAAAGCCTCAACCCCTAGGGGACCCTCGTGGGTTGAGCTGCCGAGCAGTCTATACATCTCTTCCGACCATTTGACGGGCCCAGTCGGATGGACAAGCTCGAAATTCCCCAGTTTCGCAATGCTTTGCGCGCTACGCAGCAAGGCTTCGCTCTGCCGAAGAGCCTCTTCAGCCATATGCTGTTCTGTAATGTCTTCACCGGACGCCAGTCGCCCGACCACCGCCCCATCGCCGTCATGCAGGAGTGTGGTGCGCCAGGCGATTAATCGTCTTTCGCCGCTGTTGGTGACAATCTGTGAGCGTGACTCGGTTTGCAGGGGGCTCATCGCTTGCAGTTCAGCGTCAAAGCGCGCGCGGCGTTCTTGACGCGACTCTTGCGGCACGCAGAGCTCGAACCAATCGGAGCCAACCAGTTCGGCTTCCGTATAGCCGATGATCTCTTGGCCTCTACGGTTGATCATCGTGATCGAGCCGTGTTCGTCTAGGGCAAGCAGGATGACTTCGGCGACATCTAAATAGGTTTGTGCGCGGTCTCGCTCGTAGCGCAGCGCCTCGATTGCAGCTTTTCGTGTCGTGATGTCTTGAATGAATCCGACAAAACGGGGCGTGGCGGCGCCACGAATTTGCCCGACCGACAAGGCAGCGGGAAAAATGCTGCCATCACGACGCCGCGCGGTGATTTCTCGGCCGATCCCTATGATTCGAGCGCGACCGGTTTCGAGATAAGCCCCAACGTAGCCCGCATGGGCCGATTTATAGGGCTCCGGCATCAACATGGAAATATCGTGACCTAGAACGTCCGCTGGGCTGTAGCCAAACAGGCGTTCTGCCGCATGATTGAACGTCAGAATCTTGCTCGTGTGGTCGATCACGATGACAGCGTCTACCGCTGCATCGAGAAGTGCCTCGAGGTCTTGGTGGGCGTTTGCGCGAAGTTGTGCGGCGTCTTTCTTCACTGTGCCTCCGGTCGCCCCAATATCTGGGGCGCCCGGATTCAACCCTTAATACTCGTCCTGGTCGTCGTCTTCGTCCTCGTCCTCATCCTCGTCATCGTCCCAATCATCGTCTTCGTCGTCTTCGTCCTCATCCCAGTCGTCATCATCGTCTTCATCGCCTTCCGAGCCAGTCCAGCCTTCGGGCGCTGCTGCCGGATCGAGGTCAAGTTCAGCCCAAGTATCTAGGTCAATTTCCTCGACATCGCCATCGACGTGTTGGATTTCGATCAATTCCGCGTCTTCGTCGACGGAGAGCACCAAGAAGGACTCCTCCTCGTCGAGATCGCGATACCAGCTACCGACTACCGGTTCGTACTCTCTACCCACGGTTCGGATCCTCAAAAATTCAGAACAATATTTTCAGTTGTGCCGCTTGAAGCGTTCGCCAACCGCATAGGTGGGAGTGTAGGTCTTCGCTCTCGTCGAGGCAACGCGAGCCGTGAGGTTCATGCACTCACGTGATGATGGAGGTGCCCCATGGCGGTGCCGCCAAACTGGTGGACGGTGGCCATCACGCCGCTGACGATTGCGGCTAAGACCAGCAAAATGCCGAGAATGAGCCGCATTCGACGGCTGTTGAGCCACTGAGTCAGGCGCGTGCCAGCGATGGACAGGCTCAGCACGGCCGGGGTTGTCCCAAGTCCAAAGCAAAGCATGAGAAGCGCGGCTTCGCCGATGGACGGACGGGTTGCCGCCACTAACAACATGGAATAGACAAGTCCACAGGGCATAAATAGCCACAGCAGTCCGAAAAGGAATGGGCGAACTGGCGGAGGTGCCGCCGCGATCGTCCGAGTCAGCGGGGTGATCAGTCGGCGAACGACCGACCAGGCTGGCGCTAATCGGCCTTGCAGATGCATCAAGCCGGGGATGCCCATTAGCCCCACACCGACCAAACCGAGCAGAGACGCGGCCACGAGCCTGAAGACAAAGGTGGCTTCGGTGATTGCCGTCGCGCTCACAGCCATGCCGGCCAAGCCTGAGGCTGCCGCTGCGGCCAGCGTGTAAGCGCTAATACGACCCAAATTAAAGCGCAGTGCGGCGCTGATGGGACCTTGGCTGCTACCGATGGGCGCCGTGCCGAGGGCTAAGGTCATCGGCCCACACATGGCGGCGCAGTGCGCAGCGCCGCCTAAGCCAGCCAGTATGGCTGTCGTTAAATCGGCCCACTCCATCAGCTTGGATCCAGGTCTTGGGCAGTTGGATCAACGGGCGCCCGGTCATCCATAACCACTGACCAGCCTGGGGACTCTAAGTCATCAAACTGCCCGTCTCCGACGGCCCAAAAGAAGGCCCAGATGGCGAATCCCACCAGTACCAAGCCAAGCGGGATGAGCATGAAAAGGATCGTCATGCGAGACAGGCTACGCCGGTTGCCGCGGGGCGACTACCGGCCGGGCGGAGTGAGGTCAGTCGCAACGCGTTCAGGACAACCAATAGCGAGCTTAATGACATGCCGACCGCTGCTAACCAGGGAGGAACGAGCCCTAAAGCTGCGATCGGTAGCGCGAGGATGTTGTAAATCGTAGCCCACAGCAAATTTTGACGCACCACACGAGTCGTGCGGCGCGCCATCTCAATCGCCATCGGCAGCGTGGTCAGATCACCGCGCAAGGCCACGATGTCAGCACTCGCTTGCGCGAGGGCAGAGCCGCTGCCAAGCGCGACAGAGACCGCAGCAGCGCCGAGCGTCGGTGCATCGTTGATCCCATCACCCACAGCCAAGACCTGCTGACCTTGTGCCGCAAGTGCTTGCACGAAGGCTAATTTTTGCGCGGGCAATAACCGCGCGTGGGCATCCGTGATACCCAGTTTCGCGGCGACGCTCATCACGGCCGCGTCCTGGTCGCCACTGGCGATATGAGCGCTCAGGCCGAGCCGCTGCAATTCGCGGACGGTTCTGGCTGCTTCGGGTCGTAAGGCGTCACCGATCTGGAAGGCGGCTACCCAGCCACTTGGCCCACCGAGATAGACCGAAGCTTCACCGACCGTCGATGGGCGTGGGCCGGCAATCGCTGCGACGAATGCCTCACGACCGATTCGTAGCCGCTGTCCGATGATCCATCCCTCGACACCCTCTCCAGGATGCACGGCGACTTCCTCGGCGCGGCTGGTCACCCGGATTCCGGCAAAAGCGTGGGCGAGTGGATGCTCGGAGCCCTGTTCGAGAGACGCTGCCAAATCCAGCGCCGATTCTTTGGATCCCGAGACTGCTTGTATCGATGTCACCTGCGGTTTGCCCAAGGTCAGCGTTCCGGTCTTATCAAATACAACCTGCGTCACGCCGGCTAACGATTCGAGAGCGTCTGCACGCGTCACCAGGAGCCCTTGACGCGCCAGCGCAGTGGTGGCGGCAGTGACCGCCGTCGGCGTCGCCAGCGATAGCGCGCATGGGCACGTCACGACCAATACGGATAGCGTCGCTTCAAAGGCGCGAGCAGGATCAATCCACAGCCATATGAGCGCTACGACCATCGCGCCGAGCAAGACTCGCGTCACAAACCACGTCGCTGCACGATCGGCCAGTCGCGCCATCCGGGGCCGCTCCGTTTGCGCCCGCTCCAAGAGCCTGACGATACCTGCGAGTACCGTCGACTGACCGACCGCCGATAATTCGATCGTCACTGGTGCGCCGACATTCATCGAACCGGCGACGACTGTTGAACCCACCGGTTTGGCAACCGCTTCAGATTCCCCCGTGAGCAGTGCCTCATCGGCTTCAGTGGCGGCATCAGTGATCCGCCCATCAGCGGGGAAACACTCGCCGATGGGCACGATGATCAAATCCCCTGTCTCAAGTGACGCAACCGGCACGCGTTCGCGACGCTGGTCGCGGATGCGCAAAGCGGTTGCCGGTACCAGACGCATGAGCGCCTCGGAGGTCGAACCTGCACGATGCCGTGCACCCATCTCGATATAGCGGCCGAGTAGCAACAGAAAGATAAACATTGTGACCGAGTCGAAATAGACCTCGCCCTGATGCGTCAGCGTATTCCAACTGCTCGCAGCGAACGCGAGGAGGAGACCGATCACCACCGGTACGTCCATCCCCAGATGATGCGTGCGCAGGGAGGTGAGCGCGCCTTCGAAAAATGGGCGTCCCGAATAGACGAGCACAGGAGCGGTCATGACCAGGCAGATGATGCGTAAATATTCGCGAATAATCGGGTCAATGCCTTGTCGGGCGCCGACGTAAAGCCCGGTCGCAATCATCATGACCTGCATCATGCCAAAGCCTGCAACTGCCAATCGCTTGAGCGCCCGGCGCCGTTCTTTGGTGGCAATGGCTAATGTATCGGTAGCGCCGAGCACATGCGGTCGGTAACCCAAGGAGGCAATGGACCGCAAAACAGTGGCCAATCCCACCTGTGAACGATCAAAGGCGATCTGCGCCCGGCCTGTTGCGGGATTCATGCTGGCGCGAGCGACCCCCGAAAGACGGCGCAGCCGCTCTCCAATGAGCCAACTGCATGCCGAGCAACGGGTGTCTTCAATCAGCAAATTGACGACCGACGATGCGCCCTCCTGCCCCAACAATGGGTCGGCCACCTCCGGTCGATCGTAGGTTGACCAAATATCGTCGTTGGTTTCATCAGGGCGCGGTGCTGCAGCAGTACGGAAGCGGTAAAAATCAGCAAGACCGGCATCGGAAATCATTTCCGCCGCCGCTTTGCAGCCTAAACAACAGACTCCGTACGTACGCCCCGCCACTTCGGCAGTCAGCGAGAGGTCAGGCGGGATCAGTTCTTGGCAGTGGTAGCACTTGATCGCTGCTGTCACGGGGTTTGACCGGGCGCGAGCTCCAGTTGTGCGGGCAGAGCGCTGAAATCTCCACGGAGACGCCAGCCTCTGTCGCTGGGTGAGATTTCAATATACCAATGACCCGAATCTAGCGCTTCAAAACGGCCCTCGTACTCGCCGTCACCGGTTCGGGAGAGTGCGACCAAACGGTCGAGGTCCGCGCGAGTGGCGTGCGATAACAACACCACCAGAGCGCGGGGTTGCTCTGCCGCACCCAGCTCCAGATGGACCGTCAAGCCGGTTGAGTTTACGGCGACGCTCGCGTGGGCCCCCAGTCGGGCGGCCGCGAGATCGCGCGTCGGATCATGCTGTATGGCCAAGCCTTCCTTGCGAAATTCGTCTGCCACCGGGGTGTCGCTATGACGGTGGGCGATCATCACCGTCGACAATCCGGCAACCACCGTGAGCGCGGGAATTCCAACGACCAGCCACATGATGGGCTCGCGGAACCATGGGCGGGAAGCTGAATGCACGTTATCGGTCATGGCGTCCTCAAGGCGGGGCGATAAATCGTGCCTTTTCGGCCAGCAATCGCTGGCCCGACACGTCATCCGTCAGAATGAAGCGTACCGTATGACCGCCATGAATCGTAGCCGCTGGCGCCTCAAGGCGGATGGCCGTCGTATACACCTCACCGCCGGCCACCAGCCAACGGGGTGCGCCGCCATCAATGACTGCGCCCTCTAATCCTTCAACCGTGAGTCTGAAGGTGCGTGGCGACATTTGTTTGTTCAAAACGCGCAGTAAGTAGACGTTCTCAATCTGATCTGTAACCGTTTCGCGGTAAAGAGCATTTCGATCCCGTATGACGTCAAGATCCGCTGTCTTCCGATTCAATAGGCCCACAACTCCAACCGTGAAGAGTAGGCCTAGCAATAGGCCATACACCAAGGTTCGTCCGCGCAAGAGGCGGGTTTTCTGACGATCCATCGCATTTTGCGTGGTATAGCGGATCAAGCCTCGTGGGTAGCCCACCTTATCCATGACCGTGTCACACGCATCGATACACGCCGCACAGGCAATGCATTCATATTGCAGCCCTTGGCGTATGTCGATGCCGGTTGGGCAGACTTGCACGCAGACGGTGCAGTCTACGCAATCACCGAGCGTGTCTTGACTCCGCGGGGTGTGACGACTGCGTGCGCCTCTTGGTTCTCCACGGGCTTGGTCATAAGTGATGATCAAGGTATCGCGGTCAAACATTGCGCTTTGAAAGCGCGCGTATGGGCACATGTATTTGCAGACCTGTTCCCGCATAAACCCGGCGTTGGCATAAGTTGCTCCACCGTAGAACAGGATCCAGAACAGTGGCCAACCGTTGACGTCGAGATGGGCAAGGCCGTGCATCAAATCGATCACGGGTACGAAAAACCCAACGAAGGTAACGCCGGTCCAGAGGGCGAAAATGACCCAAATAGCTTGCTTGGTCGATTTCTTCAGCGTCTTCTCAAATCCCCAAGGGGCGCGGTCAAGCTTGATGCGCTTATTGCGATCGCCCTCGATCCATGCCTCAATCCATACGAAAACTTCAGTCCACACCGTTTGCGGACACGCATAGCCGCACCATAGGCGTCCAGCCAGAGCCGTAAAGAAAAAAAGACTTAAGCCGAGGAGTACTAAAAGCCACGTTAGGAAGATGAAATCCTGCGGCCAAAGCACTAAACCCCAGATATAAAATTTACGGGCGGGTAGATCGAAGAGTACCGCTTGGCGCCCATCCCACGAGAGCCAAGGCGCCAGATAAAAAATTCCTAATAGAGCGAATACGGTAATCCGCCGTAATTTTGAAAAGCCGCCAATGACTTCACGCGGGTGAATCTTTTCGTGCTTGGCGTAGAAAGAAATTATTTCCTCACGCACAGCGCCTCCAGCCGATTCATCCGAGGAAGTCATGGCATGGTCCTGTCGTCACGCTGAGCGGGAATCTTCTGTGCGAGCCAGATAAACGGTCAGTGCACTCGATAGGGTTGTGAAACCCCAGAAGAAAAAGAATCCCAACGCATAACCAGCGTTGCGGTTGGAGATCAGCTCCGCAAGAGCTGTGCCCTCGCCAAGGTAAACCGGATCGAAAATAGCGAAAAAGATCATTGACTCAAAAGATGCAGCTAAAAATGACGGCCAGAGGACCATTGCCACATCACGGCCGATCCGACTGAGGCTGCGCCGGGCCGGCTCATCGCGATGAAACGGGGGCTCAGTCATGCGTTAATTCGCAACTGCCGGAGGTGGCGCAAGGCTGTAGACATACGCGGCCAACAACTTCACCCGCTCTGAACCTAACAGTTCACCCCAGGCTGGCATTCGATTCTGTCGACCATTCGCAATCGTTTCTGTAATGGTCTGCAACGAGCTGCCGTAGATCCAATAGTCATCCGAGAGGTTGGGCGCGCCTAAAAGCGCATTACCCTGCCCCTCAGAACCATGACAGGCCGAGCAAATGGCGGCGAACTGCGGGGCGCCGGCCGCTGCCGCCTGAGGATCTGGCGCGGTTCGCCCAGACAGGGTGTAGACGTAGTTCGCGACTTGAACAACGCCGGTATCCCCCAGCGCAGCCTTCCAGGCCGGCATGACGCCTTGTCGGCCCATGGAGATCGTTGCCAGAATCGCGTCCTGCGTGCGTCCCCACGTGAGATTTGGGCTTGCGAGGTTCGGGTAGCCCTTGCCGCCGTGCGCGTCGGCACCGTGGCACGCCGAGCAATTAGCCGCAAACAGGTTTTTTGCGATCCTCATGGCATCCGGATCCGTAGACAATTCAGCGACTGATTTGCCGTCAAACTTGGCGAATTCGCGCGCAACAATCGCGTCTGCATCCGCTTGTTGATGCGCCCACTGTTCTGACGAAGTCCAGGCGAGTAAGCCTTTGAAATTACCAAATCCGGGAAACAAGGCGAGATAGAGCAGTGCGAAGACGATGGACGCATAGAATACGTTCAGCCACCAACGCGGTAGCGGGTTGTTGTATTCCTTGAGATCTCCATCCCAGGTATGCCCAGTGGTTTCAGGTCCGGCCGGCTGGTCACTCTTTTTGCCGGTTGAAGTTGCGTACAGTAGCCACGCGACGAAGACGAGGTTTGCGGTCACGAGTCCCATGACCCAAACATTCCAAAAACCGCTCATGACTGTGCTCCCGACTTGAGGTCTGAATCCTCTTCCAGCGGCATACGCGCAGCTCGGTCATATTCGGCGGCGCGACGGTGGTTGTAACTCCAAGCGACGACGCCGATGAAGGCGACCATCGAAATCAAGGTCGAAATGCCGGCGACCCAACCGTAGGTGGTTGAACTCATGCTCATTTCCCCCACGTCTTGGAGGCGATGCCCAGCGACTGGAGGTAGTCGATCAGTGCATCTTGTTCCGTATGACCGGCGACTGCATCGTGAGCGCCGGCGATCTCTTCATCCGAATACGGCACGCCAACGGTTCTCAGTGCTTTCATCTTCGCAGCCGTACCCTCTGCATTCACGACAGTCGTCGCGAGCCAAGGAAACCCAGGCATGTTGGACTCCGGAACGACATCGCGAGGATTGTTTAAGTGTGCCCGATGCCATTCTTCAGAATAACGGCCGCCGACTCGGGCTAGATCTGGCCCCGTACGTTTTGAGCCAAATTGAAACGGATGGTCGTAGACCGACTCACCCGCCAACGAGTAATGACCGTAGCGCTCGGTTTCGGCGCGTAGTGGGCGAATCATCTGTGAATGGCAGTTGTAGCAGCCTTCTCGCAGATAAATGTCGCGACCTTCAAGTTGGAGCGCCGTGTATGGCTTGATGCCGGGGGCGGCCTCGCCCACTTGACCGGTGAAATATAGCGGCACGATTTCTACTAAGCCGCCAACGCTGATCACAATTGCGGTCAGAACGCCTAAGAGGCCTACGTTCTTCTCGATTTTTTCGTGGTTCATGAAGTTTTTTCCCGAGGAGAGTGCCGTCGAGTGGTCAGTGCGAAGGCGCTGGGACCGGTTGGCCCGCAGTCGAAGCGTTTTCAGCGGTGACCGTTTTCCAGACGTTGAAGGCCATGAGGAACATGCCGGCAAACACCAACAAGCCACCGCCCAAGCGGACCGCATAGAACGGATAGGTCTGCTTCAGCGCTTCGACGAACGTGTAAGTGAGGGTGCCGTCGGCATTTGTAGCGCGCCACATCAGACCCTGCATCACGCCTGAGATCCACATCGAGGCGACGTAGAGCACGACGCCGATGGTCATCGTCCAGAAATGGATATCGATCAGGCGCGTGCTGTACATCTCGGTTCGACCATACAGGCGGGGAATCAGTGCATAGAGCGAACCGATCGTCACCATGGCCACCCAACCGAGTGCGCCGGAGTGCACGTGCCCGATCGTCCAGTCGGTGTAGTGCGATAGCGCATTGACGGTCTTGATGGACATCATCGGACCCTCGAAGGTCGACATGCCATAGAACGAGAGCGATACGATCAAAAATTTCAGGATCGGGTCCGTGCGCAACTTATGCCACGCGCCGGAGAGTGTCATGATGCCGTTGATCATGCCGCCCCAAGACGGCGCGATCAGGATCAGGGAGAAGATCATGCCGAGGGATTGGGCCCAATCAGGCAGCGTGCTGTAGATCAAGTGGTGTGGACCGGCCCACATATAGACCGAAATCAAGGCCCAGAAGTGAACCACTGACAACCGATAGGAATAGACCGGTCGACCGGCCTGCTTCGGTACGAAGTAGTACATGATGCCGAGGAAGCCGGCGGTCAGAAAGAAGCCAACGGCATTATGGCCGTACCACCACTCGACCATCGCGTCGACAACACCGGAATAGACGGAATACGACTTCCATAACGAAACCGGAATTTCTGCGCTATTCACGATATGCAGTACGGCTACCGTGATAATGAATGCTGCGAAAAACCAGTTAGCGACATAAATGTGCTTAACCTTTCGCTTGACGAGAGTGCCCAGGAAAACGATCGCGTAGGCGACCCAGACGACCGCAATTGCGATATCAATCGGCCACTCTAGCTCCGCGTATTCTTTGCCGGAGGTAATCCCCAGCGGCAGGGTGATGGCCGCCGCCAGAATGATGGCTTGCCATCCCCAGAATGTGAACGTTGCCAATGCCCCGGCGAATAGTCGGGTATGGCAAGTGCGTTGCACGATGTAGTAGGAGGTTGCAAACAGCGCGCTGCCGCCGAAGGCGAAAATGACAGCGTTGGTGTGCAGTGGCCGTAAGCGGCCGTAACTCAGCCATGCGGTGTCAAAATTCAGGGCTGGGAAAAGCAGTTGGGCGGCGAGGAGGACGCCGACTAGCATGCCGACGATGCCCCAGACGACCGTCATGAGGGCGAACTGTCTGACGACGGTGTCGTTGTAAGTATCAGCGCGTTGCATGGGCGTTCCATTCAGCGGGTGGGTTGGTGAGTGCTGCTAGAACGAAGCCTAATCTGCACATTGCGGCAGACACATACGCAAAAAACGCAATGCATGACGTTTCAGGTCAAATTTCCTTGCGGGGGAGAACACTGCGCCGACGGTCAGGGCTCGGAAAGTCCTCGCCGTTCACGGTATAGTCCTGTTGTTTCGGCCACCCGTTCCGACCCATGAACCAGACAGAGTTTCGCGCCCGCGCTCTACGCCTCAAAGAGGCCCGACGCCTCGTTGTGAAGGTCGGATCAGCGCTGCTGGTCGACGGCCGCTCGGGTCGGCTGAATCGAGCGTGGCTGGAAACCTTGGCCGATGATATCGCGGCAGCCACGACACGCGGCCAGCAGGTCATTGTGGTGTCATCCGGTGCGATCGCCTTAGGGCGTCGTCAATTGGGCTTGGCGCCCGGGAAACTTCGGCTCGATGAGAGCCAAGCTGCAGCGGCCGTTGGGCAAATTCGGTTGGCGAAGGTCTGGCAGGAAGTCCTCGAAGAGCGGGGCCTTGCGGTAGCACAAGTACTCCTGACGCTCGAGGATACTGAGGATCGCCGGCGCTACCTGAACGCGCGCGCAACGCTCAATACCTTGCTGGGCCTCGGTGCCGTCCCCGTGATCAATGAAAACGACACGGTCGCGACGGCTGAGATCCGCTATGGCGATAACGACCGCCTGGCTGCGCGCGTCGCGCAGATGGCGAGCGCTGAATGTCTGGTCTTACTGTCCGATATCGACGGTCTGTACACCGCAGATCCGGGCAAAGACCCGACCGCTGAGTTCATCCCGGAGGTCCGGGAGATCGATGAGCGCATTGATGCCATGGCGTCAGGGCCGACCTCTGGACTCGGCTCGGGCGGCATGACGACTAAAGTGGCCGCTGCACGCATTGCGGTCGGGGCTGGTTGTAGTCTGTGCATCGCCACGGGCCATCGGGAACATCCGTTGGCGGCGATTGAGACAGGTGAGCGCTGCAGTTGGTTTTTGCCCTCGACCACGCCGCTCGCCACGCGTAAGCAGTGGATCGCCGGTACCTTGAAACCGTCCGGTACGCTGACGGTGGATGACGGTGCTGCCGACGCGCTCGGACGAGGTAAAAGTCTACTCCCCGCAGGCGTGCTGACCGTCTCCGGTAACTTCGGGCGCGGCGACACGGTCAGCGTATTACACAACGGTGCTGAAATCGCTCGTGGTCTGGTCGCTTATGCGGTCGACGAGGCTAAGCTGATTGCTGGTCGACGCAGTTCCGACATCGAGGCGCTGCTCAGCTACGTGGGCCGAGATGAAATGATCCATCGCGACGATCTGGTTGTGAATGGGCAGCGGGGACGGGAATGACCACTGTGAATGAAATGGACCTCGGCGCTGTCATGCAGCAGATGGGCAGAGTAGCCTGTGATGCGGCTGCCGTGCTCGCGAACACTCCTCGCGCCGTGAAAGACCGCGCGTTGCTCTGTGCTGCAGCTGAGTTGCGCGCGAGGGTTGAATCGATACTGGCAGCGAACGCTGTGGATTTGGCGGCAGCCGAGGCCCGTGGTCTTAAGGGCGCCCTCATTGATCGCCTGAAGCTAGACGCCGGACGGGTTGAAGCGATGGCGCGCGGATTAGAGGAAATCGTCGCGCTTGAGGATCCCGTCGGTACTGTGATTGCGGAGTGGACGCGCCCAAATGGTTTGCTGATTCAACGGGTGCGCGTACCACTCGGCGTAATCGGGATCATCTACGAGAGTCGCCCAAATGTGACCGCCGATGCCGGTGGTCTTTGTTTGAAGTCAGGAAACGTCGCGATTCTTAGGCCGGGATCTGAGAGCGTTCACTCCAGCACGGCGATACACGCCTGTCTGGTCGCTGGACTCACTGCAGCAGGCCTCCCGCCGGGTTGTATACAACGCATTCCAACGACCGATCGTGAAGCAGTTCGACATCTTCTAGCAGAGATGGTTGATTTCGTTGACGTCATCGTGCCGCGTGGCGGCAAAGGATTGATCGAACGCGTTCAGCGCGAGGCTCGTGTTCCCGTCATAGGACATCTTGACGGCAATTGTCATGTCTACGTCGATCGTGACGCCGATCCAGTGATGGCGCGCGACATTGTGCTGAACGCTAAATTGCGCCGCACGGGCATCTGTGGATCAGCCGAGACCTTGCTGGTGGATCGTGCCGCCGTGGCCACGCATCTGCCGATGCTCTTTAAAGCCCTCCTGGATGCTGGCTGCGAAGTGCGTGGGGACGAGACCTGTCAGGCCGCCGATCCGCGCGTCGTCGCTGCTACAGAGGACGATTGGTACACGGAGTACCTCGACGCCATTATCGCCGCAAAGGTCGTCGACGGCGTTGATGACGCGATCGCTCACATCAGCAAATATGGCTCGGCGCATACCGAATCAATCGTGACGCAGAATGACTCCACGGCCGAGCGCTTTCTCGCGGGCGTCGACAGCGCGATCGTATTGCACAACGCCTCCACACAATTTGCGGATGGCGGTGAGTTTGGCATGGGTGCCGAGATCGGTATCTCGACAGACCGTTTTCATGCCCGCGGCCCGGTGGGTGTTGAGCAGCTCACCAGTTACAAGTACGTCGTCCGCGGGCGCGGCCAAATACGCGCAGGTTGATTTGGGCCTTAGCCCGGGTAGCCCGCAGCCAGAGACGCCGCATCTAAACCGATGCGGCGCAGCGCGGTCGCGGCGGTCAATCCACGCTTGCCTCGAGCGCAGACGCATAAATAGCGCGGTCCTGCCGATAACTGGTGGGGATCATCCAGCAGCTGTCCCAGCGGAATGTGCATGCTCGACCCGGGTAAAGGCAAGGCCGACACTTCGTTCAACTCGCGCACATCAATGACGATCCATTCATCGGTCGGAAGACTCACCGTCATTTCCGGGGCGGTCGCGGCGTCAGCCTGATCGATGCTTAGGCAGTGAGTAGGGCAATCTGCGGAGCGACGGGTGGCAAGCCGTTGCGTCTCCAGGCTCCGCAAATCGACAAGCACCACGCCGCTGCGCGCCGGCGAGTCTATGCCGAGAATGACTTTGAGGACTTCCAGTGCTTGTAGACTGCCCAAGACGCCAGGGACGGGTCCGAGCACACCAGCCTCTGAGCAATTGCCGACGACGCCATCGCGAGTGCCGTCGGGCCAAACGCAGCGCAAACACGCACTGCCGACATCGACAACTTGGATCTGTCCCTCATACTGATAAACGCTGGCTAGCACTGCAGGTTTGGCTAAGGACACTGCGACGTCGTTGATGAGAAACCGTGCTCTGAAATTGTCCGTGCAGTCCACGATCACGTCATATCCGCCGGCTAACGCGGCCAAATTTGACCGCGATGCATGCTCGGTGTGCGGACGGACGTCTACTTCAGGGTTGAGTGCACGTAGACGTTCGGCGGCCAGCAGTGCCTTTGGGCGGCCCACGTCAAGCAGGGTATAGAGCGTCTGCCGGTGCAAATTGGAGGCATCCAGATCGTCGCCATCCAAAATTCCGAGCGTGCCGATTCCTGCGCCAACAAGATACGACATGACCGGCACGCCAAGGCCGCCTGCGCCAATCACGAGCACTCGAGACGCGCGAATTCGAGCCTGACCTTCGGCGCCGATTTCCTTCAGATTTTGCTGTCGTGAGTAATCGGGTGAGGCCAGACCCGTGGGGTGGCGCGCAACAACAGTCGGTACGCTGCTTGGAGTCTGACCTGACGATTCTTCTCCGTCACTGGAGTGGTGATGGTGATGTCCGTCATGGCTGTGGTGATGATCGCTGTCTAACGCAGCGGCGGCGCAACGCTCGCAATTGACCCAGCCCGAATCACCGCTGACGTAATACTCTTTCTTCCATATCGGAACGCGATGTTTGACTTCATCAATGATGTAGCGGCAAGCCGCAAAGGCTTCGCCGCGGTGAGGTGCGCTGACGCCGACCCAAACAGCTATATGCCCGAGCTCTAATAGCCCGACTCGGTGGATGCAGCGGGCCCGCGTGACGCCGAAGCGCTGAATGGCTTCAGCGATAATTCGTTCGCCTTCTTTGACCGCCAGCGCCTCAAAGGCTTCGTACTCGAGCCGCTCAACTTGACGGCCGTCGTTATGGTCTCTGACCCAACCCTCGAAGCTGACATAGCCACCACAGGTGTGATCTTCTACGGTGGCGCGCAATTGCGGGAGATCAAGCGGCTGATCAGAGAAATCGAATCCGCGCACGATTAACCCCCAGCAACCGGCGGTATGAAAACCACCTCGGCGCCGTCTTTAAGTGGCGTTGTCCAATCAGCAAATTCGCCATCGATGGCGACTCGCAGTTGTGATTGAGCGAGCGTGAAGTGGTGCGCCGCTCGCAGTTCGTCATATAACGACGCCGCATCGACCGCGAGAGTCGAGACCGTGTCTCGACTCCGACCCGCTTGTTCGCGCAACAAGGCGTAATACTGGATGCGGATCGTAATCATGACGGGTCTCGGTTCCCGGCCATCGCCAGGGTAGTCGCTAATTCTTCGGGCGTATTGACGTTCGCCAGGGCATCGGGCGCGGCAAGTTCAATGAGCCGCGCTGGATGATTCAGTAAAAATTTTCTCGGGCAGCTACGACCGCCCATAACAAATGCCTCTAAAGGGATTCGACTGGTCGGCTCCCAGATCGCACAGAGTGGTTCTGGCAATCCGTCGTGGCTGCTGCGATAGGCCGTCGCGAGTTGGCTTGCATCACGAGACTGCACTAATCTGCCCAGCGTCGCTTCGTCGAGTAATGGCAAATCAACCGCGACGACGAGCCATGCGTGATCCGGGCGGCTTTCGAGTGCAGCCAAAATGCCAGCGGCGGGGCCGATATCGTCGAGTTGGTCGACAATTTGTGGATATAGGCTGCGCTCAGCGTCGTCCCGCTGGTCGCGACGAACGGAGATAAAAACCTCGGTGCATACCGACTGCAGTAGCCGGTATCCGCGCGCCAATTGTGTTTCACCATTGATCAGTAAGGCAGCTTTGTCGCGCTGCATGCGTTTACTGTGGCCGCCCGAAAGGATGAGGCCGCAAAGGGGGGCTGAGGTTTCCATCAGCGATTCCCGTAGTCGCTTTTGCCGCCGCGCTTTTCGATCAGACGAGTGTTTTCGATGACGATGTCATGAGAAAGTGCCTTGCACATGTCATATACCGTTAGGGCCGCAATGGTAGCGCCAGTCAGCGCCTCCATTTCAACGCCCGTTTTATGATGCACGCCCACTTCACAACGGATGACGACGGTATTCCCATGCGCCTCAATGTCGACGCGACATTTCTCTAGACCCAAGGGATGACAAAACGGAATCAGATCGTGGGTGCGCTTGGCGGCCATGGTGCCGGCAATGATCGCGGTGGCGAACACGGGGCCTTTTTTGGTCGCATAGCCAGCTTGCGCGAGACTCTGGGCGACAGCCTCCGGTAGGCGCACGCAGGCCTCCGCGATCGCCGTTCGCGGCGACGCCTGCTTGTGGCCAACATCCACCATGGTGGGCTGACCTTCCGAGTCGACGTGCGTCAGCGTATTCATTAGCCCCCGATGTAATACATCTCAATTTTGCGTTCCGCCGGGATCGGTTGGTCGGCTCTGATCTCGCTGTAGCGATCATTTCGCGCCAACCAAGTCCCCCGGATACGTTCAAGCATCTCATCATTTGAGGCGCCAGCTCGCATGGGTGCGCGCAGGTCAACGCCATGGCTGGCGAACAGGCAGGTGTACAGGACGCCCTCAGAGGAAAGACGTGCGCGAGAACAGGCGCCACAGAAGGGCTGACTGACGGATGTAATGAAGCCTAATTCTCCCCGACCGTCAGCATAGGCATAACGGTCAGCCACTTCACCCAGATAAGCCGGCTTCACGGCGACGAGCGGCCAACGCGCGTGAATTTCGTCGCGCAGCTCCCGTGCCGTGACGACGCGTTGGCGGTCCCAGTGATTCCGGTTACCGACATCCATATATTCGATCAGGCGTACCACCACGGGCGTGCCGCGGAAGTGCTCGATCAGGTCGAGTACGGTGTGGTCGTTCACCCCACGTTGCACGACGCAATTCACTTTGATCGGACCGAGTCCCGCCGCGAGCGCGGCATCGATGCCGGCTAAAACCTCAGCAGGTGAACCGAAGCCCCCCGACATCTGCCGGAAAACCTCAGGATCTAGGGAGTCCAGGCTTACAGTGACGCGATCGAGCCCTTGAGCTTTCAGATCCGCGGCGTGCCGTGGTAGCAAGACACCGTTAGTGGTCAGGGCGACATCTTCAATGCCCGGCAGCGCCGCCAGATCCCCGATCAATTCCGGTAGGCCTGCTCGCAGTAGTGGCTCTCCACCCGTCAGGCGCAGCTTGCGGACACCAATCGCGACGAATAGTCCGGCTAAGCGCGTGATTTCGGCGAAAGATAAACGCTCCGCCGACGACAAAAACCGATAGCCCTCGCCGAACGCATCCTTGGGCATGCAATAGGGGCACCTGAAATTGCAGCGGTCCATGACCGAAATGCGCAGGTCATGGATGACCCGGCCGCGCTGGTCGAGCGGGCGGGTTGGATCTTTCAGGGATACGATCTCACTCATGGTCACCAATTGTAGAACGGAACCGCCGCGCCGGGGGCCAACCTGACGCCAGATGGGAGTTCTACAAAACCGTCGGTGCCCACCAGCGAGATAAAGTCTCCCGATCCGCGCGTTTGATGGAGCCGCACCGCTGGATCGTTCGGACCCGCGCGGACCACAGGTATAAAGGCTGTCAGTCCGGTATTGCCAGCCCAACCGTCTTGTAGTGTTGCCATCGCGACTGGCCGAGTGTGGCGTCCGCTGAGTCGTTCCAGTGCCGGCAGCACGTAACGCACGAGACAAACGAGCGTAGAGACGGGGTTGCCTGGAAGGGCGAAGACCGGTTTGCCGTCGGCGCTCACCCCAAACCACAGTGGCTTGCCGGGGCGCTGGGCAATTTTGTGGAATACCCGCCGGACGCCGAGATCAGCGAGCACACCAGGCACGTAATCGAAGCGCCCAGCGGATACCCCACCGGAGAGGATCAAAACATCGTGCGAGGCTAACAGTGCGCCGAGGCGTGCCGTCAGCTGCGGTCGGTCGTCGACGATGTGCACGTCCGTCAGCGATGAATAGGCACGCGAGCGCAAGCAGGCGGCAATACCGTGCGCATTCGAACGGCGAATTTGCCAGGGCTTCAAATCGGCATCTGGGCCAACGAGCTCGTCTCCGGTGGAGATGATGGCGAGCTTCGGTTGGCGCGCGACGGTAACCCTGGCGCGTCCGACCGACGCCGCGATCGCGAGTTCAGGCCCCCGGAGCATCGTCCCAGCCGTCAAAACCAAGTCTCCGGCCAGGCCGTCGCTCGCTTGACAATGGATATTGGCGCCCAAGCTCACGGATTCTTCGCCCAAGATGGCGAACCCGTCCGTGAGCTGGATCATCTCGACCGGGATGACGGTATCGGCACCCGGCGGCATCATTGCGCCGGTCATGACCTCAATACAGTGGTCATCACTCGTCAGCGCAAAGGGCTCACTCCCGGCGCCAATGATTCCGTCCACCGTATAACGGCGAATGCCGGCTATCCAGCCAGAATGACGAATCGCGATGCCATCCATGGCGACGCGATCAAACGGCGGCAGATCGCGCTCGGCAGAGAGTGACTCTGCAAGCACACGACCTGCCGCGTTTTCAAGAGCAATGTTTTCCGAGGCGATCGACGTTAAGGCCGCGTCGATCGCCATGGCCGCTTCGGCTGGAGTCAGCATGGAAGGATTACTTGTCCTTCTTCTGCGCTTCCTTAAACGCATGAATCTGCTGATTGAACTCGTCGGCAACCGCTTGTTCTTGGGCTACAGAGTCGTTGTGCTTCTGGAGGCGCTCTTTTTCGCGCGCTTCCTGTGCCTTCTTCTGTTCGTCCGTCAATGCAGCGCCGGTTGGGGCTGGTGGCGTTTCTTCATCCACACACTTGCGGTAGGTGGCCATATCGGCCTGGAACTGCTTGACCGCTTTCTGCCCGTCTACCATTTCCACCAAGCTGGCCGTTGCGCCATTCGGAAACGACGAAGGAGCCTTGGGAGCGACACAGCCAGCATATACGGCGGGAGCCGACAGGCCGAGTAAAACGAGAGATGCGGCGACGCGATGGAAGCGAATCATGAATGCGGTCCTCAAATGTCAGCCGACATGGCCGATGAGCCCCCATCTTATAACCTCGCGGGACCGGTGAAACCCCCCATTGGCTGTCGCCGTCGGGCGTCTGGGCCGGTACCATCGCTTGCCGCCTGCCGGCTGGAGTATCTGATGACACCTTCGGAATCGACTGATTTCACCCCAGGACGGCCTGTAGAGCTCATGCCGGGGGTTCGTCGCCTGGTCGCTGCGAATGGCGGAATGATGACTGGCCCGGGGACCAATACCTATATTTTCGGGCAGCAACGCCTCGTGATCGTCGACCCAGGCCCTGCCATCGACGGTCAGGTGGAGGCCATCGAAGCCGCGGTGGCGGGCACGCAGGTTGAGGCGATCGTCGTCACCCACACCCATGTTGACCACTCGCCAGCCGCGGGTGAGTTGGCGCGGCGACTGGGCGTGCCACTGCTCGGGCGCCGCCCGCGGCATACGTTATACCAAGATGCTGGGTTCGAGCCGACCCGGTCGGTCGAGGCCGGCGACTCGGTAGATACAGACATTGGGCCCCTCTGCGCGGTCTTGACTCCAGGTCATGCCTCGAATCATGTCTGTTGGCATCTGCCACACGCTGGGTTGGTGTGCACGGGCGATCACATCCTTGGCAACGTATCGCCCGTGATCGTCCATCCCGACGGCAGCTTGCTCGAGTATCTCGATTCCCTACAGCGCGTACTGGACCTAGAGCCCAAGGCATTCTTGCCTGGCCACGGGCCGGTGGTCTTGAACACTCGCGCCACGATTGAGCGGCTGGTTGCGCATCGGAATTTGCGCGAGCAGCGGGTGATGAACGCGCTTCAAGATGCAGGCTGCATGAGCGTGGATGCGCTATTGACGCGCGTCTATGCGGACGTGCCTCCCGCTTTGCATGGTGTGGCGCGACACACGCTATTAGCGCATTTGGTCAAGCTGGAGATTGAAGAGCGGGTCGTCGTGTGCGGTGAAGACGCATGGCAAGCGGTGTGAGGGGTATCGGAGTCGACTGTTACCGTGCCGGGATCGTGCTTGGCGAGCGGCAGGTCTTAGGGCCTCTCACGCTCACGGTCGCGCCGGGCGCTAGGCTGGTTTTGTTGGGCGCCAATGGCGCAGGTAAAACGCAGCTCTTAAAACTCCTGGGAGGCGAACGTTGGCCCACTCCGACCGAGGGCGGGGATGAGCGTCGCGATTACTGCAGTGGGGGTGGCGTACCGCTGGACACGACAGACGTGCTGCCACTCGTCGCTCTGATCGGGGGGGAGCGGCAAGACAAATACTACCGGTATGATTGGAACTTCACCGTGCAACGGGTCATCGGGACCGGCGTACACAACACGATCCGACCGGTGGAACGTCTCAAGCCGGCCGAACGTGCACGAGTGCGTGGTCTGATGACCCGATTTGCGCTGCGTACTTTGGCTCGGCGCCGCTTTCTGACGCTGTCCTACGGCGAACGGCGGCGCGTTTTGATTGCCCGTGCCTTGGCCGGGAATCCGCAACTGGTCCTGCTCGATGAAGTGCATAACGGGCTCGATGCACGCACGCGACGCGTACTCGACCGGGAACTGTGTCGACTGGCTGAGCGCGGCGTGACATTGGTTTTGGCTGCTCACCGACTGGATGACGTTCCAGCGTGCTTCGATCGGGCTCTTGTACTGGACAAGGGTCAAATCACGTACGACGGCCCCCTGCAAACGGCGCCGCAGCACTGGCTCGTCTTAGATGGCCAACAGTCGCGCGCGGCACTTCCAGCGTTGAGCGCGCAGCGACTGCCGCTCATCGAGTTAGAGGGGGCGTGGCTTTATCGAGACTACAAGCCGATCATCAAGAACCTAGATTGGATCATTGAGGCCGGCGAGCACTGGGCTATCGTTGGCGACAACGGCTCGGGAAAATCGTCGTTGCTACAGGCCATCTATGGGCTCTTGCCCTTTGCGGCACGCGGCCGGATTCAACGGCGCGGACATGAGATTGGTCTGCACATCGAAGAGTGGCGGCGGCGTATAGGCTTCGTTTCACCGGAATTGCAGATGGAATATCTCGAGGATCTCTCCGTCGAAGATTTCGTGGTGAGCGGTGAGCGCTTGAGTTTCGGCTTGTTAACTCGCGCGACGCCCGCCGAAAGGCAGCGCACTCGCGCAGCTCTTGATCTGGTCGGCTTTGCGGGTGATCCAACGGGATCGGTGCGCACAATGTCCTATGGTCAGCGTCGCCTTGCCCTGTTCGCGCGCGCCTTGATACTCCAGCCGGAAGCCTTGTTGCTGGATGAACCATTGACGGGTCTCGATGCCCCTTTCCGGCTCCAAGTCCGCGGCCTATTGTCGGCGCTGGCTCGCGCGGGGACGCAATTGCTGGTCGCTGCGCATCATGCGTCAGATCTGGTGCCCGAAATCCAGCGAGTGTTGCAGATTCGCCAGGGGATCGGGCGCGTACGCGAACGCGCAGTGATTGATAAATGTGGCGCTGACAGCCAGAGTGCGCTCAGAGGTGATCATGGCTAAGAAATTTACGTTAGTGGTCGCAGGTGCGCTGCTTGCTGGTATTGCTGCAGGCGCATCGATCCACGCATTCATCCCGGATGAGTCTGTCCGTCAGCTCATTGCGGGGTACTGCCAAATCGGCACCGATGTTTTCCTGCGACTCATCAAAATGATCATCGCGCCCTTGGTGTTATCGACGCTGACGGTTGGTATTGCCCATATGGGCGAGCCTGCCAAACTCGGGCGAGTCGGGGCACGGACGCTTGGATGGTTTCTATTCGCGTCGTTGATCTCTCTGGCGCTCGGTCTTTTGATGGTGACCTGGATTGCGCCCGGCGTTGGGGCTGGGTTTGCTTTGCCCGAGGCTGGCATCGATAGCGGGGTCCACGCAACCGCGATGACACTCAAAGACTTTGTGACGCATTTGGTGCCGAAGTCGATCGCAGAAGCGATGGCAAATAATGAGATTCTGCAGATCGTTATTTTTTCAGGTTTTTTAGGCACTGCACTGGCGTCGCTTGGTGCTCGCGTCAGTCGATTGGTCGGGGTGCTTGACGATATCGCGCAAGCGATGTTGAAGATGACATCGTATGTGATGCTATTCGCCCCGATTGCGGTGTTTGCGGCGATCACGGCTGTGGTCGCTCAGCATGGCTTTGGCGTACTGGCAACTTATGGACGTTTTGTCGGTGGCTTTTATCTATCGCTGATTACGCTCTGGGGAATTCTGCTGGCGTTGGGGAGCGTCGTGTTGGGGCGGCGCATCTTGCAACTCATCCCGCTACTCCGTGAGCCCGTCTTACTGGCCTTTTCAACAGCCAGTTCGGAAGCCGCCTATCCGAAGACGCTATCGCAGTTAGAACGATTTGGAGTCTCAGGCCGAATCGCGAGTTTTGTATTGCCGCTCGGTTATTCGTTCAATCTCGATGGTTCGATGATGTATTGCACTTTTGCCACGCTATTTATTGCGCAGGCTTACGGTATCGCTCTGTCTGTCTCGCAGCAAATCACGATGCTGTTGTTATTGATGGTGACGAGCAAAGGGATGGCTGGTGTGCCGCGGGCATCGCTCGTGGTGATCGCCGCAACACTGGCCCACTTCGGTATACCGGAAGCAGGGCTAGTGCTCATTCTCGCGGTCGATCAATTCCTTGATATGGGACGCAGCGCGACTAATGTGATTGGTAATTCGGTGGCGACCGCGGTGGTTGCCGCGTTCGAAGGCGAACTCGCCGAGCCTGAGCGGGCTCGGCGTTAATGCTGCCGTCTTAGCTGAGCAGAATGTCAGTCGTGAAGACCACCCGTGCGGTGCCGCTGATCACGATCTGGGTCGGTTCGCCGTCGCTGACGCTGACCTCAATATCCACTTTACCCGGGCGTTGCATGCTGGAGCCTTGGTGCCCGGTTAAAGTTGCCTTGCCGTCCTGCACGGAGAGGAGCCCTTGTGTGACGAGGTAAGCCCCGAGCATGCCGTGGGCGTTGCCGCTGACGGGATCCTCGGCAATGCCGAGTACAGGGGAAAAGAGTCGTGCTTCAAAAGTGCCGGGTCCGTGCGCGTCACGCACGAACAGCAGGTAGCCGTCTGCGCCGACGTGCGGTGTGAATCGCTTCAGCGCCTCCAGGTCGGGGTCCAGCGAAGCGAGCAATTCGGTGGAGCGCAGCCCGATCATCAGGCGTGTTGTGGCGCGCTTGGTGACCAAAATTGGGCATTTCGCATCCAAGGCTGCGGTTTCGATACCGAAGATATCAAGTAGTTCGGCTCTCTGTTCCGCGGTAATGGGCGGCAGGCACATCGGCGGCGGCACCGTCACGGCGACGTGCGGATTTTCGGGTGTGCCGGAGACTGTAATGGGCTGGATGCCGGACCGCGATTTTTGCCGCAGGTTCCCCGTGCCGCCGACGCCAGCCGCCAATCGAGCCACATGGGCTGCCACCGTTGCATGGCCGACGAAACCCACTTCGCTCTTCGGGGTGAAGAAGCGCAGGATGATTTCGTGGTCATCGCCATCCGGCGGTAGGACGAAGGCTGAATCTGAGTTGTTGAGTTCTCGGGCGAGCGCCTGCATTTCGGCCTCGCTCAGCGTCTCGGCACCCAATACAACGCCGGCGGGGTTACCTGTAAACAAGGTATCCGTAAAGACGTCGACTTGATAAACCTTGACCGATCGCTGGCTCATGGGGCACAACCTCAAGATGAACAAGTTCCTATGCTATCAGCCTCCGCTCATGACTGGGTGGACCCCGAGGCTTTGGTTGTGACGCTCACTGACATGATCGGTCTGCTGCAAACGACCTGCGCCAGCGCGAGTCCGCTGGAGGTCGTCGCTGCGTGCCTTGGGCTCGCTTATGTCGTTCTTGCCATTCGCGAATCTCGCTGGTGCTGGGCTTTTGCTTTTGTCAGCACGGCGCTCTATCTGCGAGTTTTCGCAGAAGCGCATCTTTATATGCAGTCGGCTTTGCAGGCCTATTTTCTGAGCGTCGCCGTCTACGGATGGTTCGCTTGGAGGCGTACCGATGCTGAGCGGGCACCCACGAATGGCTCCTGGCGCATGAACCTCTGGGCCCTAGGCGCAATGACGCTCGTTGCTGCGTTAACGGCGCATTGGCTGTCCGTTGAGACCCACTCTGCGGACCCTTTAATCGATGCTTGGACCACTTGGGCCAGCGTCTATGCCACTGGGCTGCAGGCCAAAAAACGTCGAGAAAATTGGCTTTGGTGGATCGCCGTTGATTGTGTGATTGCTTGGCTTTGCGTAAGGCAAGGATTGCCATTGACAGCTATATTATATGTGCTCTATGTCGGCTTGGCGGCGCTGGGTTGGCGCAGTTGGGCCACAAATCCGGTGAAATGAGCGAAAATTGAAGGAAATCGAATCAATCTTGCTGTCGTTTGGCGCCGGCCGCCAAGCCTTGGCCACCGGTATTGCTTGCGAGACAGTGAGCGGCGGCGCGATCAATCGAACCATCCGCGTCACCTCTGTCGGCGTCGATTGGGCGGTTCGTTTAGCAGGACCTGGCGATGATGCCTTATTGGTCAGCCGGGTCGGCGAGCGGGACGCGCAGGCCGCCGCAGCGGCCCTTGGCTTCGCGCCGGCCGTGGTTTACGCCGACCCCGTGCTAGGGATCCTGGTCAGCCAATGGTTGCCGGCAGCCAATGCCTCGGCTGATTTATTCGACAGCGAGGCCGGGCTGAGTCGGCTCGCGCGTCGCGTGCGCGAATTGCATGATTCGCCGGTTCCGGCGGGATTGCGTCCTATTGATGCGGATTCAGTGGCTCGCGAATATCTCTCGGCTGCGGGTGCGGGGTCTGGGCCGGTTTCGCGTCGTCTCTTGCAGGATGCGGTTCAGCGCAGCGAAAGCCGCCGGCGCACGGAGCGTCCTGCCTTTTGTCACAACGATTTGCATGCCTTGAACGTGCTTGATGGCGAGAATTTATGGTTCATCGATTGGGAATATGCCGGTTGCGGTGATCCCTTGTTTGAGCTCGCTGGCATCATCGGCTACCACAATTTGTCGGCGCGGCAATCGGCTGCGCTCCTAGCGTCCTATGGGGGGGTTGAAGTCGCAGAGATCACCCCGTGGCTGATGCTATTCGATTCAGTCCATGCCTTATGGTTGGACGTCGCCAATGCGTGGCATACCGTGCCCGAATTGCGGCGTGCGGCGCTTATCCAGCGTCTTGGGGCCTGATATGTGCGCGCCCGACTGGTCGAAATCCCGATAGGCGGCTACCATGCGCGCGCCGCGCCAGACTCTGGTCGGCAGGTCTACACGAATGGGAGAGCGCAGCATGGCTGAGATGGTAGTCGTTGATCGATCGGGTAAAGAGCACCGTGTCACTGCGCGGGCGGGTACTTCCGTCATGGAAACGTTGCGCGATGGCGACTTTGACATGGCCGCGATTTGCGGCGGCATGTGCTCTTGCGCAACCTGCCACATTTACGTCGACGAGTCGTGGATGGCTAAATTGCCAGCCGCACAAGGCGACGAGACCGAGTTGCTGCGCGAACTGAGCAGCTACAAGCCCAATTCGCGCCTGTCCTGTCAGGTGACCTTCACGGACTCCCTCGATGGACTCAAGATCGCGGTTGGCCCGGACGAATAAGGCTCGGACGACCGTGTGAGCCGGCGGGGTTGCCGCCGGCTCCGTCGGCCTTATTTCTTTTCAGTTTGTTTCGCGACAGCTTCGGCCGCCGCTGCAATGGCCGCGGGATCACCTAAGAAGCGTCGCCCACGAGAAGTCAGATCCGGCGCCAGGTCATAAATGATCGGTACACCGGTTGGAATATTGAATTCCAAGATCTCGGCTTCGCTCATGCCATCAAGCATTTTAACCATCGCGCGTAGGCTGTTTCCGTGCGCGAAAATAAGGACATTTCGGCCGGCGCGCAGGGCCGGTGCAATGCTGTCATTCCACAGGGGTTCTACGCGGGCGAGCGTGTCTTTCAGCGATTCCGTTGCTGGCAGTAATGATGGATCTAAATCGCGGTAGCGTCGGTCGGCGAGTGGGTGGCGAGGGTCATCGAGCGCCAATGCCGGCGGCGGAATGTCATAACTCCGTCGCCAAATTTTGACTTGTTCCGCCCCATGCTTGGCCACGGTTTCTGCCTTATCGAGCCCCTGCAACGCGCCGTAGTGGCGCTCATTCAAACGCCAAGCGCGCTCTACCGGCAGCCAGAGTCGATCCATGGCATCCAAGGCGATATTCGCAGTACGGATCGCGCGCACCAGCACAGACGTATAAACTTTATCAAAATCAATGCCTTCGGCCGCAAGCAGGCGGCCGGCTTCCTCGGCTTCGACCCGTCCTTGCGCCGTCAAATCGACATCTGTCCAACCCGTGAACAGATTCTTTAGATTCCAGTCACTCTGTCCGTGGCGCACCAACGCCAGTGTTCCTGCTTTATCAACCACGTTCGAATCTCCGGTAGCGAAGCGACAGCAAGTTAGCCGCGCTTGCGCGTGTAGTCAAAATTGTCGTGTTCAGGCTGTGCCAAGTCGGCGCAATGCTTGCAGTGCGACCGATAAGGTTGCGAAATCCATCGTGCCGGACGATTGGATGTCGGTCGCGATACCTCGAAAGTGTTCGACCCCCCGCTGGTTCGACGCCATCCAAGTGCTCGTCAGTCGAACCGGATCCGCTAGGGTCTTGCTGCTGAGCACCTTTTGAGTCAACGCGCGACGCAAGCGGTGTAGGTCCTCCCGTAGAGAAGAGCGGGCGACCGATTGCCAGTGGCTATGCGTGGTGAGGGAATCGATGGCGACTCCGAGTTCGTCGAGACCCAAATCACTCGCGAGCTTGAGATAAACACGCGCGACGGTCTCCAGTGGGCGCTTCAGCGCAGCGGCTAGTTCGGCGACGTCGAAGGCACCCGGCAGGAGTTCGAGTTGAGCCACACCCACGGCCAAGAGTTCCGGGACGCCCGCGCCCAACAGTCGGTCGCGGATCGCACTGACCCGCTTCTCAATATTTCCGCACAGCAAATCCGGAGAAAGCGCAGCCAGTGACGTGAGGCTAGGCCGGAGTGCTGCGACATTCTCAGCCACGGCGAGAGAGCGCCGGTGCGCCAGCACCCAATGGGTTGCCAGTTTCAGCGCACGCGTCGTCGCGGTCGACATTTCGACTTGAATGGCCGCTGGGACTCGATTGTCGAGTCCTTCAATCGCCCCCCAAATATCACGCATCCCGGTGGTTTCTCGCGCGATCGCATAGGCGCGCACAATCGAACCCACCGTGGCACCCGTATCCTCGGCCGCGCGGATCACGAATACCGGCCCCATGCGATTGATAACGCTATTCGTGGTCGCGGTAGCAATGATTTCGCGCCGCAGCGGATGCGCGTCCATGAGATCGCGACAGCGACGTCCCAATTCTGGTGGGAAGTAACGTTCCAGCTCATTGGATAGATAAGGATCTTCAGGGACATCGGATTCAACAATCTGCTGGTTCAGCCAAATCTTGGAGTAGCTCAACAGGATGGCCAACTCAGGCCGGGTAAGACCCCGGCCTCGCGAAGCGCGCTCTACGACGGCAGCGTCAGTCGGTAAGTATTCAATCGCGCGGCTGAGATCGACCGCGCGCTCTAAGACACTGATCGCGTGTAGGTGTTCTCCGGCGCGATCCACTGAACGAGCCTCAAGAACACTGAGCGCCTGAGTCTGAAGATAGTTGTTGCGTAGAACGAGCGTCGCAACCTCATCCGTCATTTGAGCCAACAACTTATTGCGGGATGATCGCTTAAGTCCGCGTTGATCTGCCGCTATGCGCAGCAGAATCTTAATGTTGACCTCAAGGTCGGAGCAATTTACGCCGCCGGAATTGTCGATAAAGTCGGTATTGATTCGTCCACCCGAGAGGGCGTATTCGACTCGGCCCAACTGCGAAAAACCGAGGGTCCCGCCTTCGCCGACGACCTTGCAGCGCAACTCTCGACCATCAATCCTTACTGCATCATTCGCACGGTCGCCGACTGCACCGTGTGACTCCGAGCTCGCTTTCACGTAGGTGCCAATGCCACCGTTCCAAAGCAGATCGACATTCAGCTTCAAAATTGCCCGAACGACATCGTTTGGCGATGCAGTTTCGCTGTCGATGCCTAAGAGTGCGCGGGCCTCGAGGCTCAGTGAAATCGATTTGGCCGCACGCGACTGGATCGAGCCACCTTTGGATATCAGTTTTGCGTCGTAATCGGCCCATGTGGATCGCGGCAGATTAAATAAGCGGCACCGTTCCTCGAAAGCCTGTTTTGGATCTGGGCTCGGATCGATGAATATGTGCTGGTGATTAAACGCAGCGACAAGCCGTGCGTGCGGGGAGCGTGTCAGGCCGTTGCCGAAAACGTCACCCGACATATCGCCGATGCCTGCCACTGAGAAAGCCTGACTCTGAGTGTCAATGCCCATCTCGCGGAAATGGCGTTTGACGCACTCCCAGGCTCCGCGGGAGGTAATCGCCATCTTCTTGTGGTCGTACCCTGCCGACCCACCTGACGCGAAAGCATCACCGAGCCAGAAGCCGCGTTCTTCTGAGATCGCATTCGCCACATCCGAAAAAGATGCCGTACCTTTATCGGCAGCAACGACGAGATATGAATCGTCGGGGTCGATCCGAACCGTATTAGGGGGCGGGACAACACGGCCTTCCACAATATTATCGGTCAGATCCAATAATGAATGGATGAAAGTGCGATAGCAGGACACCACCTCGCGGGCCTGATCTTCCCGATTGGCAGGGAGTCGTCGGCAGACAAAACCGCCCTTGGCGCCGACCGGCACAATGACCGTGTTCTTAACGTTTTGCGCCTTCATCAAACCAAGCACTTCGGTCCGGAAATCCTCATAGCGGTCCGACCACCGTAAGCCACCTCGTGCGACCCGCCCTTTGCGGAGGTGGATTCCCTCCATGTGGACCGAATGGGTCCAAATCTCAAATAACGGATGAGGTTGCGGTACGCCAGGCACTGCACCTGGCGACAACTTGATCGATAGATAGGACTTGGTCTTTCCGCCTGCGGTGCGTTGGAAATAATTCGTGCGTAATGAAGCTTCGATCGCCGCCAAAAATGATCGCAGAATTCGATCTTCGTCAAGCCGTTCTACGGCTGCTA
Organism: uncultured Pseudomonadota bacterium; assembly: GCA_903879335.1. GTDB lineage: Bacteria > Pseudomonadota > Gammaproteobacteria > Steroidobacterales > Steroidobacteraceae > CAIKZZ01. The sequence continues at coordinate 185,724 of CAIRLC010000019.1, read as the reverse complement.
ATGCCGTGTCGAATTCCCGCATCAAGCGGGCGCAGGTATTGCGTCGCGCTCGCTCATCAAGTGTGGGGTCAAAACGAGTGAGAAACAGTCCTACCAAACGGGCCGCCGTGCGGGCATTTTGGAGAAGGACTGTTTCCACATAACTTTGACTGAACGGGATTCCGGTTTGCAAGAGCCATCGGCAATACGCCCTAAGAATGCCGACTTCGCGCCAGTCGAGGCCAGCCGCCAGGACGAGACGATTGAACCCATCATTCTCAGTCGAGCCGTCCCAGACCGCTTCAACCGTAGCGACAATGCGTGGGCCATCGCTTTGAACTTCAATAGCGGCATCCTGCCGAGACTCCACCTCAAAGTCCTGCACCTGCAACTGATCGCCGCGAGCACGTTGCAGGGTGTAAGGGCGCTCGCTGAGCAGCTTCAGTCCAAGGTTCTCAAAAATAGGGAACAGATCGGAGATCGCCTGAGGGCTTCCGGCCGTGTACAGCCTGATGTGAGCTTTTTTGGCGGGTGAACCACTCCGTCGATAGAGCCGCAGCGCCGGCGCAGTGCCGTTCAGCAACTCAAGGCGCTTAAAGTCGGCTGCCGCATCTTCGGCACTCGTATCTTCACGATAGGAGGCTGGTAGTCCACGGGCATATTCGGCCATTAGGCTCAGTGCGCGGGTTTCTTCGTGATCCGCACAAAGCGCTTCCCGTAAAGCATCGTCCCAGGTGAGCACGGCTGAGCGTATCTTCGCCTCCAGAGTGGCTGCTTCACCGCCACGAGCCGCGCGTTCCGTTCGAACGTATAGCTGCAGTCTGGCAAGGCTGGATTCGGACAGCTGTACACTCGACTCAACGCTCTCGCCGTGGAGCACTTCGATAGCGATCGATTCGATTCGACGGCGAATTTCGGTGCTGTAGCGCTCACGCGGCACATAAATGAGGCACGACCAATATCGATGAAACGTATCCCGCCGGACAAAAGCGCGAACAATCTGGCGATCATATAGGTTGACGATTTCTCGAATCGTCGCAATCAGGTCATCCGTATTACTCTGAAAGAGTTCGTCGCGCGGGTAGCTGTCCAAAGCGTGTAAAATCGCTTTTGCATCATGACTCGATGGCGCGAGGCCAAAATAGCCGATGACCGCGGCGACTTTTTGTCGAATGAGTGGAATTTCGGATGGTCGGGCGCTATACATGCCCGCAGTCCACAAACCTAAAAAGCGGTGTTCACCAGTGACGCGACCCCGCGTGTCATAGGTTTTTAAGCCGATGTAGTCCAAACGGGTTGCACGGTGTACGGTCGCCAAGGCATTGGCCTTCGTTACCGTAATGGGATAATTGTCGCGAGCTCGCTCGCGAGCCGATCCGGTCAGCGTCCGCCCAGCTTCCTTGGCGGAGTTTTTGTCGGCTCGAAGGAGCCCAAGTCCTGATTCGGGATCAGCAATCAGGCGATCTGATTGGGCCCCGCGCTCCAATCGATAGTAGCGGTAACCGAGAAACGTGAAGTGGTTGTCGGCCATCCACTCAAACAATGCTGCGATTTCTAACTGTAAATCGGTGGCGGACGGCAGCTTCATCTGACTGATCTGTGCAGCGAGTTCCGTCGCTCGGTCGCGCAGTTTTGACCAGTCCGTGACTGCTGCTCCGACGTCATCGAGAGCAGCGTGAATGCGAGCCTCTAGATCGGCAAGTTTTGCCGGGTCCTCTACACGATCAATTTCCAACCACTGCCAAGATTCAGCACGACTGGTGATGCCACTGGCCTCGCCTAAATTTACGAGGCGCCCTTGGGAGCGATTGACCTGCAGGACCGGATGAATGATGAGCCGGACTGATAATCCAGATTGTTTCGCGGCCATGCAGACCGAGTCGACCAAAAAAGGCATGTCGTCACACACGATCATCGCGACCGTATTCGGTGTCCGTACACCGTCCAAGGCCGGATCCGGATTAAATACGCGAACTAGGGGGCGACGTCCGCGGCGCACCAGACCGAAAGCGAGGTGATAAAGCGCGATTGCGGCGAGCGATTGGTCTTCATGCGCAGCGAGGTCGTCGTCGGCAACTCCGCGAAAGTAGCTGTTGGCAAAACTGGCGACGAGAGGGCGGATCATGCCTGGCGCCCGGTCGCTCGCGCGGCGGGCGACGGCGTCTACTCGTTTCGAACGACTTGCAGGGATGGGGCCTAACATGAGAACTCCATGAAACTAACACCTGAATTCCATCTGACAGGGCAGCGACGGGCGGGCACATGAGGATTTCTTAAGGTCAGCAGCGCCCCGCTACGGTTTCGGACACCATATTCTGCGTCGTCAATGAGGACGGCAAGTGGCGCGAGCTTCAAAGTATCGCGATTCTATTACAGCCCAGCGTGTCCTAGGGCTCAGGGGCGGTGCGGTAATCCGAGATAGTCGTGGGACTGCATTTCGGTCAAGCGGCTGACAGTGCGGCGAAATTCAAAGGCCAAGCGGTCGCCGCCGTAGATCTGCTCGATGGGCACGGCAGTCGACAATAAAAGTTTGACGGCGCGCTCGTAAAATTCGTCCACGACGGCGATAAACCGGCGCGTGGCGTTGTTGTCGGCCGTAGTGACGGGGACATCCGAAATAATGACGGTATGGAACTGCCGCGCGATTGATATGTAATCTTCGGTCCCGCGCGGGCCATCGCATAACGTCTTGAAGTCGAACCAAACTGTACCGCCATCACGTGCACGCACACTGAGGCGTCGTCCCTCAATCTCGATTTCACCGGCATTAATGGCTGAGCTCGTCGAGAGTTCGTTAAAACGCTCCGCCAGTTGCTGGTCCGATGACGAATGGATCCGGATGTAGACTGGAGCACGCTGAAGCTGACGAAGACGATAGTCGACACCGCTGTCCACCTGCAGCACGTCGGTGACCCGCTCTAGCAATGCGATGGTGGGTAGGAATCTATTTCGTTGTAGGCCGCTTTTGTACAGTTCTGTCGGTGGCACATTCGAGGTGATGACGAGTACCACACCCAGATCAGTCAACTTTTCAAAAAGTCCGCCTAAAATCATCGCATCGGCGATGTCGTTGACATACAGCTCATCGAAACACAGCAGGTCGATGTCCCTAGCCAGGTCACTCGCCACAGCTGCAATAGGGTCTGCATTCGCTGATTCACGCAACTTGCGCAGCCGTTCGTGAACATCATGCATAAAGCGATGAAAGTGCGTCCGTCGCGTCCGTTCCGGCCGCGTGGCTGCAAACAGGTCAACCAGAAGCGTTTTGCCGCGGCCAACCCCTCCCCAGAGGTAGACTCCGCGCACCGTTGGAGCGCGCCGGCTTGCGAACAGCCGCGCCAATAGGGTGGGTGCGGCAGTCTTGGGTTTGGCCGCGTCCAAGTCTGTTGCCAATTGATCTAATCGACGCGCAGCGTCGAGTTGCAGGGCGTCAGGGACACCGCCACGCTCGGCCAAATAGTTCGTAAACTGGCTGCTGGTCGTCACGGCTAGGGTAGGGAGGCATGGCCGACGAGTCGTCGGCTGTGTTTGATGTCATGTTGAACGGTCTGGCCGCGTGATTTGACCATGAAAGCACGAGATGAATTGATTGACGGGTACACCGGTCTTCTCAACGCGAAACAACACCTGGCAGTACGCAGAGCATTTCATAGAGCAAATTGGCACCCAGCAGGGCGGTATTCCCGGTCGGATCATAGGGCGGACTTACTTCCACCAGATCTCCGCCCACGATGGGCAGACCCTTCAGTCCGCGGATGATCTCGAGCGCTTGCGGGACGGTTAAGCCGGCAATTTCCACCGTACCTGTTCCTGGCGCATAGGCCGGATCGATACCGTCAATATCAAAGCTGACATAGATTGGGCCGCCGGCAACTTGGGCGCGTACTTCTTCCATGAGGCCGACAAGTGATCGATTCCAGCATTCTTCCGCTTGGACCACCCGAAAACCTTGTTGGCGTGGCCAATCGAAGTCATCAGCTTCGTAGCCGGTGCCACGTAAGCCGATTTGCACGACGCGGTGACAGTCCAACAGTCCTTCTTCAACTGCACGCCGGAAGGGCGTGCCGTGTGCGATTTTCTCGCCGAACATGGTGTCGTTGATGTCCGCATGGGCGTCTACGTGCACAAGACCGACGGGACCGTGTTTACGGCGCATGGCTCGCAGGATCGGTAGAGCAATCGTATGGTCGCCACCCATGCTCAGCGGGATCGTGCCAGCCGCCAATATACGATCGTAATGCGCCTCGATAATCGCAACACTCTTTTCCATATTGAAGGTATTGATGGCGACATCACCGAGGTCAGCAATGCGCAAGCTATCGAACGGGGCCGCTCGAGTAGCCATGTTATATGGCCGCAGCATGCGAGATTCGTCCCGAATCTGACGCGGCGCTAATCTCGCGCCTGGGCGGTTAGAGGTGCCGATATCGAGCGGAACGCCGACAAATCCGACATCGAGCTGATCTTCAAGGGTGCAGGCCGGTAAGCGCATAAAGGTAGCCGGTCCGCCGAAACGGGGCATTTCGTTACCGGACAACGGTTGAAATAAGGTCTTGGTCATGGCGTGCTCACAAAGGGTGTAGTGGCTGCAAGGCTCGGTCGGTCGCGAATCATGGACCACCAGGAGGCGAGACGGTGATCGCCCAGGCCGCAGTCGAGATCAGGAAGACGAAAATGTAAATAGCCGATCGCAACGGCGGTCGCAATCCGCCCGAGGTCAAACGGTGCTGTCGGTGATGAGGATACCTCTTCGGCCAATACGCTTAAGCCGCGCTGTATCGCGCCGGTTGCGCGTTCGGTCGCCTCGAGAGACTGCAACGGAATGGGACGTCGCCGCTCCATCACAATGGAAACTGCGGCGTCTAAGACTCCGTCGGCCAAGGCTTGCGTGCGCAACACCGCCCAACGACTTGGGCCGTTGGGTGGCAACAATGGCTGGCCGCCGCCCAATACGTCGAGGTACTCGCAAATCACTGGGCTGTCGTATAACGAGGAGCCATCGTCCAGTACGAGTGCGGGCACTTTACCCAGAGGATTCCGAGTCGCGGCCAGGGATGGGTCGGGCCAAGGCAAGGCGTCGACCAGTTCGATTTCGCCGTCCAAGCCTTTTTCAATAGCGACCACTCTCACCTTGCGAACATAGGGCGACGTGGTTGAGTGATACAGCTGCATTCGAACTGACTCCGCTTCCAGGGACACGGATGATGCCCCGATCACTACTATGCCGTCCATGCATCCTGATTTGAGGCCGCCTCGCGTTCTTCCAATATGGGACGATGCCAGATTGGAATCGCCATCTAGGAGTGCTCAACGGTGGATGTCCTGATTGAGTCTGAACCACTGCCGGGAATCGCGCAGTTGGTATTGAATCGGCCACAGTCCCGCAATGCGCTTGATCCTCAATTGATTGCCCGTCTCCGAGATCGGCTTGCCTATCACGGCCAGAGGGATGCCACGCGTGTGGTGGTCTTGCGGGCAGCGGGTGAAGCCTTCTGTGCTGGCGTCGATCTGCGCTCCATGCAGGAGCAGGGTCAACGAGAACTGACCGATAATGTCTCGGACGCAAGGACGCTTGCAGCGCTGTTGAGCGAACTCAGGCATCTGCCCAAGCCCACAGTGGTCGCGGTTCAGGGGCCGGCGTTCGGGGCGGGTATCGGCCTTGTGGCCGCCTGCGACGTTGCTATCGGCGCTGAGGAGGCAAAATTCTGCCTGTCTGAAGTGCGTCTAGGCATCATTCCTGCCGTTATATCGCCCTACGTGATCGAAGCTATCGGGATACGACATGCCCGGCGCTACGCGTTGACCGCTGAAATGATGGGTGCAGAGCGTGCGCGTAATTTGGGCCTGCTCCACGAAGTCGTCCCGACAGCCGCGCTCGGTGGCGAGGCACTTCGATTCGCGATGGACCTGATCCAAGGCGGGCCTCAAGCGCTGGCAGAATGTAAATCGTTGCTCGCAACGATAGTGACGGAGGCCGCGGGCGAGGACCGGGATGCGCGACTTGCCGGCCTGTTGGCTCGATTGCGGGCCGGAGCTGAAGCTCAGGCGGGGCTGACCGCGATGCGATCGCGGCAGTCCCCACCGTGGACTCCATGAGAGCCCGCGTTTGCCTTACAGGTTAGTGTAGTTCGGGCCCGAGCCACCCTCTGGGGTGGTCCAGGTGATCTGTGCGTACGGGTCTTTAATGTCACAGGCCTTGCAATGCACGCAATTGGACGCGTTGATCTGCAGTTTCTTGCCGCCTGAACCGTCATCAACCATCTCGTAAACTCCGGCTGGGCAGAAGTTCTGGCACGGATTACCAAATTCCTTCGCGCATTGGTCTGCGCAGATGCTGGTGTCGCGCACCTTGAGGTGGGCAGGCTGCGAATCATCGTGCGTCGTAGCCGCGAAGTAGACCGCAGCTGTCCGGTCACGCGGTTTCAGGCTGCGCTCTGAATCCCAATGGCGGTCTGGTGATTTGAATTCCTCGAGGCGGCGCAATTGGGTGTAATCCGCTTTGTTCTTGAGCGTCCAAGGGGTGCGTCCGCCGGTGACTGTCTCAAGCGCTCCGTTGGCGAGACCCATCCAGAGGCCCCTCTTAAACGCCGGTTTGAAATTACGGACCTTGCGGAGTTCTTGGCCTGCTGGGGATGCGCGTAAGCGGGCGTCGTAACCCGCCGTGCCCCCAGTCTCGACCAAGTGCTCGGCGGCCAATACACCCGAGCGTATCGCCTGGTGAACGCCCTTAACCTTCGGCAGATTGACGAGGCCTGCAGAGCAGCCCACCAACATGGCGCCGGGCATCTCCGTCTTCGGCAGCGATTGGAAGCCACCCGCCGCGATGGTGCGAGCGCCGTACGTCAGAATCTCTCCACCTTCCAGCAGAGGACGCACCGATGGGTGATTTTTGAATTGTTGGAACGCTTCAAACGGCTTGAAGCGCGGATCCTTGTAATCCAATCCTGCCACGTAGCCGACATACACCCGGTTGTCGTTCAGGTGGTACACGAAGCTACCGCCGTAGGTCTGCGCGTCCACAGGGAAGCCAACCGTATGGGAAATTAAACCAGGCTCCACCCGACCCTCGGGGAGTTGCCAGAGTTCCTTGAAACCGAGTCCGTAGGTTTGCGGTGAGCAATCTGCGTCCAGGCCGTACCGCGCGATCAGCTGCTTCGTGATGCTGCCGCGTGAACCTTCCGCAAAAATAGTCGTTTTCGCCCGGATTTCAGGTCCCGGCGCAAAGTTCGGACCGGGTTCGCCATCTTTATCGATGCCCATGTCACCAATTTGCACGCCGCAGACTGATCCTGCGTCATCAAACAACGCCTTGGAGGCGGCGAAACCGGCAAAAACGTCGACACCCAATGCTTCGGCCTGCGATGCGATGTACGGCGTCAACTGGCTTAGCGAGAGAATAAAATTGCCATGGTTGTTCATCTGCGGCGGCGTTGGCATCCAGATAGCCCGCTTCTTTGTCAGCAGGCGGAATTCGTCCCGCTTGGCTTCAACACAGATTTCCGGCTTGTTGTCGCGCCATGCCGGCAGCAGGGCATCTAGCGGGCCGGGCTCTAATACGAGACCCGACAACGAATGCGCTCCGATGGCCGAGGCTTTTTCCAGTACACAGACATTCAAGTCAGCATTCAGTTGCTTGAGACGGATCGCGGTCGAAAGACCTGCGGGGCCGCCACCAACGATGACGACGTCGTATTCCATTTGGTCGCGTTCGATCTCTGCGCTCATTTGCTTTCTCGTAAGTTCTTGAATGTTTGATGATCAGCGAAATTCAGCACCCTTCAGTGCCTCAATGCCCTCAATCCCTGATTTTATCCTTGAAAGGTCCCCCGCGACGACTATGGTCATCCGGGAGACATCAAATTTCGCCGCAGCATCCCGTACACCGCGTGGCGTGACGCTCTGGAGGCGTTGGATATAGCCAGGCAGCCAGTCAGGCCCCAACTCGTAGCGGTCAACAAAAGCGACTTGGCCGATGAGTCCTTCCCGGCTGGAGGCGCCCATCAGAAAATGACCAGCGCGATAGTTTTGAACCCGCTTGAGTTCAGCTGCATCAGGCCCGTCGGCCGCAAGATGCCCCAATTCCTTGAAAATTTCCTGTATCGCAGCCGCTGTATCTGGCGTGTTTACGTCAGCAAAGAGCATCCACAGGCTGCTGTCGCGGAGGGGTTCAATCTGCGTCTGAACGCCATAGGTCCAGCCTTTCTCTTCCCGTAGGTTCTCATCAAGACGGGACATGAGGCCCGCTCCGCCCAGAACGGCGTTCGCCAACGACAGGTCTCCGAATCCGGGCTTTGTCATGGCATCGGTCGGCAACCCGATCAATATGGTTGACTGCCGCGCGCCGGGACGGTCGATCAGTTGAACGGTATGAGAAACCGCAGGCTGCGAATGGTCAATGCGGCTCGACTCGCCTCGGGGCCAGTCAGAGAACGCGCGCCGGATGGCCGACTGCATGGCGGCCTTGTCGAAACGTCCGGCGATATAGAGGTGTGTGCGACCGGCCGACAGCTCCTGCTGAACGAAACGACGAATATCCGACATCGTAATATTGTCGATATCGCGGTCTTGAACTCGCCGGCCGCGCGGACCGTCACCGTAGAGGAGTGACGCGAATGCCTCCGCGGCGATTCCTTGCTGCTGCGAACGCGAGATCGCCAGCGCTCGCTTGGCGTCCGCTTTCAATCGCTCGAGTTCGGATGGCGGTAAGGTCGGATGGCGAAGTACGTCGGCGATCAGAGCGATGGCCTCTGGGCCGTGTTCGGCCAACACGTCGATCGACACCGAAAAGGTATCCACCCCCACGCTAATGCCCAGAGCGCCGCCAAGATCCGCGGCTCGACGAAACAGGGCGGCCGCGTCAGTGCCACGGACACCTTGTTTCATGAGATCGGCCGCGAGCCCCGCCGTCCCGAGATGGTCAGTATCGGCGATGGCGCCCGTGCCTAATGTGACCACAATCGTGGTCTTCGGTACCGTACCAAAGGGGACGAGCGTGGCCGTTAACCCATTCTCTAATCGCAGATCCGCGCGCGCTGGGAGTTTGACCTCTGGGGCGGGTCCTGGAGTCGGAATGTCACTGACCCCGGCGAACGCGTTCGAGAGTGCAAGCGTTGCCATTGCGACAATCGATCCGAGGCGTCGACGACGGTTACGGGCGCAGGTCATGGCTTTGCCTCCGCAGCACCTGGGAGCAGATGAACGACCGTTCTATTTTGTGGTTGTAGATATTTTTGCGCGACTGCCTGGAGTTGTTTAGGCGTAATTGCTTGTAGACGGCTCTCGATATGGTTGATCACGTTCGGATCATTATCGAATAGTGCGGTGCTCGCCAGAATCTCGACCAAGCCGAAACGGGTCGGACTACCAGCCACATCGTAGAGCGAGGATCGTACCTTTGTGCGCGCTCGAATGATCTCCCTCTGGCTCACCAAACGCTGTTGTAATTCGCCGATCACGGCGTCGATATCGCGCAATACTTGCGCGTCTTCGATGTTGTCATCGTGTACGAGCGATGCTGACCACAACATCGGCCCCTCGTAATCGTAAGGGGTGCCCAGCAGATTGATGCCACCCTCAACGCCATCCGAGTAACCGCGCTCAGTGACCAATCGTTGCCACAGTCGACTCTCCTCACCCTGCAGTAAAATGACATCCAGCAGCGCGAAGGCATACCAGTCGTCAGTGTTCCGCTCAGGCAAGTGATAACCGATGGCGATGGCGGGGCGAGGCGCTAGTGGGTCTGTCCGAGTGTGTTCTCGAGGCGCTCGTTGAATGGGTTCGCTGATATCGGGGTGGTTCGGCCTTGGGCGTGCAGGGAGGCTGCCAAACTGTTGCGCTATGGTTTGCCGAATTGATTGTGGGTCGAAATCGCCAGCAACAACGAGCACGGCGTTCGAGGGCACGTAATAGGTTTCATAGAACGATTTGACGTCAGCAAACGTCGCTGCATCAATTTCATCCAACTCCCCATAAAAATTATGGGCATTGAACCAGTTCGAATTTGCTGCTTGCGGCAGATCTAACCACGGGAAGCCGCCGTAAGGCCGATTTAGGACGTTGACCCGGACCTCGTTTTTGACGACGTCTTTTTGATTTTGAATGCTTGATTCGGAGACGGCGAGGCCGCGCATGCGATCGGCCTCAACGAACAACGCGGCATCCAGTACGTTACTGGGCACCACTTCAAAATAGTTAGTGTAATCAAAACGCGTCGAGCCGTTACCGAGACCGCCATTGCCCGCGATGATCCGGTCGGCGGCGCCTTTGGGCAAATTGGGCGTCTCTTGAAACATCAGATGCTCGAATAGATGAGCGAATCCAGTTCGATCACGGGGTTCGATCCGAAATCCGATGTGGTAGTAAGTTCCTACCGTCACCGTAGGTATTGAGGAGTCTGCAGCCAAGACGACGCCTAAGCCGTTTTCGAGCCGATAAAACTCGATAGGTACGAAGAGGGATGCCGTCCTGGGTGGCGATACCGCGGGCAGCGCGAGGCCGCTGAACCCCAACATGACTATCAGCAAGGCCAGTGGCTGTATCCGCAACATGATCGAGCTCTCGTGAAGGGACTAAATTATCGCGCGATGGCGCCGCTCCCGCTAGGCGAGAGACAGCGAGGATGGCTCGGCATGGGTAGACGGCGCCGATCGTTCGGCGCCGTCCCACAGCTTTAGATGCGTAGACCGCCGTCCATTTGGATCGTCCGTCCCGTAAAGAAGTCATTTTCGACGATAAAGACCGCCGTGCTCGCGATCTCCTCGGGCTGACCCAGCCGCTTCAGTGGGACTGGAGCCGTAACCTTAGCCAAGGTCTCAGGAGTCATGCCTGAAAGAATCTCTGTAGCGCAGTATCCCGGTGCGATTGCGCCGGTTCGGATGCCATACCGCGCCAGTTCTTTCGCCCATGTAACGGCCATGGCAGCCACGCCGGCTTTGGTCGCAACGTAATTTGTCTGGCCGAGATTTCCATCTTTGGAGATCGACGACATGTTGATGATGACGCCGCCCTTGCCGAACCGGATCATCTGCTCAGCTGCCTCACGACCACACAAGAAGACGCCCGTGAGATTGACGTTGATCACTGAATTCCACTGATCAAGGCTCATCTTTCCGACGATTGCGCCGTCCTTCACCTTAACGAGTAAGCCGTCTTTGACAATGCCCGCATTGTTCACGATCACGTCAAGTGCGCCAAAGTCAGCGGCGATTGCAGCGATCGTCGCCACGACCTCGTCTTCCTTGGTGACATTGCAGCCGTAAGCGCGAATTTCAGCTTCGAGTTCGGTGCACGCAGCTGCCGTCGCAGCGATGTCATCAGCCGAAAGATCGATCAATGCAAGGCGAGCGCCTTTCTTCGCAAATGCAACGGCTAATGACTTGCCGATGCCCCGCGCGGCGCCAGTGATAACGACAGTCTTGCCTGTGATGTCCATGTGGGTTGTGTCCTATGAAGTCGAAACGCTAAACAAAGAATGCTGTGGCCGTGCTGACTGGGATTAATCCAACCTCGTCTATTCTTGATTGCGTTCGGTGCCGTTCCGATAAAACGCCTTCACCGATACTCGCATCACCGGTCGATTAACCCCGAACCTCAATCAGCACATTTCGATCGCGACTGCGGTTGCCTCGCCACCACCGATACACAATGCGGCCACGCCGCGTCGCAGACCAAGGCTCTTAAGCGCCGAGATCAGCGTGGTGATGATGCGGGCGCCAGTGGCGCCTACAGGATGCCCTAAAGCGCACGCTCCGCCGTGGACATTGACCTTTGAAGGGTCAAGCTTCAGATCGTGGATAGCCGCCATCGTTACTGCCGCAAAGGCTTCATTGACTTCGAATAAATCGACGTCGTTGACCGCCCAACCAGCCTTACTTAAAACTTTTTCAATGGCCCCCACCGGCGCTGTGGTGAACCATTCAGGTTCTTGCGCATGACTGCCGTATGCAATGAGGCGGGCAATCGGCGTTAATCCGTGCTCAGCCGCAGCCGACTCTCGCGCAAGGACGATCGCGGCAGCTCCATCGGAAATTGACGATGAACTTGCGGCGGTGACCGTGCCGTCTTTGCGGAAAGCGGGCCGCAGTGACGGGATTTTGGCGATGTCACAGGTAAAAGGTGTTTCATCCTGCGCGATCACCGTCTCGCCCTTGCGGGTTTTTACCGTGACTGGGGCGATTTCCGCGACGAAAGCGCCAGCCTCGACGGCCGCCAGACTGCGACGCACGGATTCGCTCGCAAACGCATCCATTGCTTCTCGAGTAAATCCATATTTTTCAGCGGTGGCTTCGGCAAAACAGCCCATCAACTGTCCGTCCCATGGGCTCTGCAGGCCGTCAAAGAACATGTGGTCGAGGATCTCGCCGTGTCCAAGTCGATATCCGGTTCGCGCCTTGGGCAGGATGTAGGGCGCGTTCGTCATCGACTCCAGTCCGCCCGCGACGGCAAATTGGATGTCGCCGGTGCGCAATGCGTCCGCTGCCATCATGACCGTGCGCATGCCGGAGCCGCACATCTTATTGACGGTGGTGGCCGGCGTTGCATTGCCAATTCCTGCGCCGATGGCCGCCTGACGCGCGGGCGCCTGGCCTAGACCGGCTGGAAGTACGCAGCCAAAGATCACCTCGTCGACTGCAGTGGGCGCGACTCCGGCCGCTTCGAGTGCGCTGCGGATCGCGACGCTGCCGAGTGCGGTGGCGCTAACCTGCGCGAATACACCCTGGAACGCGCCAATGGGCGTGCGACGGGCAGACAATATGACAATCGACTCGTGGCTCATCGCGTGGCTAACCCTCTCGAAATATAGACCCGCTCGTACCGGTGGCCGGAGTCTACGCCGGATTCTTTTTGCGGTGCAACGTAAACGCGCGATAAGCCGTTGCGGCTCCGTGCATGTGGGCTACCATGGCTTACCGGGCTTCGGTCCCGTCTGACCGCATGAGGCGCTTATGTACGGACTGGTGAACAAAGCGTTGCAAGAAATGGTCGAGAAACAGTTCGATCCGACTGTTTGGGCGACGATACGCGCCGACGCTGGCGTCGACGACGATGTTTTCATCTCCCTTGATGCTTACCCGGACGAGATTACTTACCGATTAGTCGGCGCTGTGGCAGCCGTTACCCAGCAAGACCCCGCGGCAATTCTGCACGACTTCGGTCGCCATTGGGTCTTGGATACCGCGTCTAAACACTACGGGCACCTATTGCAGGCCAGCGGTCGTACGTTTAGTCAGTTTTTACAGGCGCTGCCGAACTTTCACACGCGAGTGTCCTTGATGATGCCCCGGTTGATTCCCCCGGAATTCGCCTGTGACAATATCGAAGCTCAACGCATGATTCTGCACTACCGGTCGACACGAGTCGGGTTGGTTCCATTTGTCGATGGATTGATACATGGTCTAGCGGACCTTTACGCGGTTGCCGTGACGGTTAAGGTCCTTCCAGAGCGCAGCGAGGGTCCAGGTCACACGGCATTTGAGGTCGCGTGGGTAGATAAGGTTATCTCATGACTGACCAATCCAAGCAGTCGTCGGTCGGACTGAGCCCGGTCCAAATGCGGTCGGTTTTCCCGTTTCATCTGTCCGTCGACCAGGATTTAAGAGTCGTCCAGTACGGTCGCTCATTGGCCATACTGATACCGGAAATTCGGGTCGGCGAGCCGATTGAATCATTCCTAACGCTGCGGCGACCGCAGGGCGCCTGGTCGGAGGCGGCTTCGGGGCATTCTCTCGACCTACTCTACGTAGCTGAATATGTCCCTAAGAAGCTGTTGCTGCGTGGGCAGATCTTGGCGGCGACGAACGAATCAGGTGGCTTTTCATTTCTCTGTTCGCCTTGGTTAGATGGCCCGGAATCACTCGATACGCTCGGTCTTAAATTGACCGATTTCGCGCTGCACGATGTGTCCTTGGACCTGATTCAAGTCGTCCAAGCCATGCGGATTGCCAATGATGATCTCCGCCGACTCACGGAAATACTCAAAGGTCACCGTTCGGATTTGCAGCGTGTGAATGCCGAGGTTTCGGCGCGCAATTCACAATTGGAGACCGCAAAGCGCGAATTAGAGGATGTACAGCGCGTTGCCGACCTTGGTGGATGGCGCTATGACACTGTCGCAGACCGTTTGGAATGTTCCGATGGATTTGCGCGCATATTTGGCAAACGCTCATCGGAAATTGGATCAACGTTGCAGGACTGGTTGGTCTTCGCCCATCCCAATGATCGTGCGCGGGTAGAGCGTGTGATCCAAAGTCAGGGTGCCGACCGACTGGATTTGGATTTCCGCATTGTTAGGGCAGACGGACGTCGCCGCTACGTGCATTTGCGGACACGGCCGGATCCAATTTTGGGCGCGAAGGCGGTCACTGCCGGTACCTTGCAGGACATCACTCGAAGAAAGCTTGCGGAAAAGATATTGCGATCGCAGCGTCGGCAGATCCGGAAGTTGGCATTGGTCGCCTCGGCAACTGACAACGGCGTATTGATCACCGATGCGAATGGATGTATCGAGTGGGCCAACGCCGCGTTTAGGCGTCAAACGGGGTTTAAGCCTAAGGACTTGCGTGGAAAGAAGCCGGGTGATCTGTTGCAGGTGCCGGAAACGAGTCGCGCCACCATTCAATATATGCGCGAGAAGCTTGGCGTCGGTGAGGGCTTTAGTGTTGAGATCCTGAATGCAGGCGCTCAGGGACAGCGATACTGGGTGTCGTTAGACGTTCAGCCGATTCGGGATTCCGGTGGCGCCACCACTCATTTTGTCTCTGTCCAGCGGGACGTGACGGAAACCAGGCGGCAGCAAGCGGCATTAGAGCGATTGCGGGCAGAGCGGGACATGATTTTAGAGCTCAGTCCAGATGGTTTTCTCGCATTCGACGAGTTTGGCCGTCACGTCTACTCAAATCCGGCGGCCGCACGCTTTGTTGGCGTCGAAACCCGCGCGCTAGAGCAGATGTGTGATTCTGATGTCGATGATTTATTCGCCCGTATGACCGCCGATCCGGCTGCATTTGTCTCATCTCAACGGCTCGCGGACGGTGCCGTCGATATTGTCCAGCTGAAGAAAACCCGTATTACGCTGCGCCGTGCTGTCCGGGAAGTGCGAGGCAATGATGGGCTCTTACGCGGTCGGGTGGTTTATTTGCGCGATATCACGCGCGAAAAAGAACTAGATCGGATGCGCTCCGAATTCTTAGCAACGGCTGCACATGAACTGCGCACACCCATGTCGAGTATTCACGGATTCTCGGAGTTACTGATGACGCGGGAGTTGGACGTCCCAACCCGGCGTGAAGTGGTTGAGACGATTCATAGCCAATCAAATTTCGTCGTCCGCATGGTCAGTGATTTGCTGGATTTGGAGCGATTGTCCGCTGGAGCCGCTTCAGGGGAAGTTCACATTCTGCCTGTAGTGGTGACGACCTTGATTCAGCGCGTTCTTGATGGGCTCATGGTCGAGGGTGATCCGCGTCGTGTTGATTTCTTGAGCACGGCGGACGACGGGGTAGAGATTCTTGCTGACGCGGATAAGCTTTCCCAAGCGCTGATCAACTTGTTGGCCAACGCCTATCGTTATTCACGTGCGAAGGGCGGAAAAGTCGAAGTGTTCTTGCAGGGCCGGCGGATCGACCAGAGGGCACAAGTAGGCATCACCGTTCGTGATTACGGCATCGGCATGAGTGCAGATCAGGTCGCCAAAGTATTCGATCGGTTTTATCGCGCCGACCCATCCAATGTGGTGTCGGGCACGGGGCTCGGAATGACGCTAGTGAAAGAAATCACAGAGCGAATGGGCGGAGCGGTTGAGGTGGAGAGCGCGCTCGGTGAGGGGACTTCGGTGACCCTCTGGCTACAGGCTGCTCACGACGCTTAACGGGGTCGCCGCGACGCAGGGACAGGTTCCGTCACCAAAGCTCTCAATTCGGCAAGTCCCGCTGGCTTTCTTAAGACCATGAGATCGGCCGGCAACCCACCGCGATCTCGGATCGTACCCGCGTCCAGAGCGGTGACCACAATGATCCGAGCGGTTACCGCAGGATCATTGCGCAGGGCGGTAATCATGGCAAAGCCATCCATACCAGGCATCATCAGATCGGTGATGATCACGTCAGGCCGATGTTTTCCGACTTTGATAAGCCCCTCAAAGCCGTCCTTAGCCAGGTGTAACTGGATCGGTGGTTCCCAAGCTGGCACCTCAATTTCGAATAGACGACGCAAACGAGCGTCATCTTCAACGACCAGTAAACGCAATGGGGCCGCAGGGTTGGTCGTCTCGAGGCGAGACTGTCGCTCTGACATCATGCGGTCGACGGATGAAACCAAAACACGTCGATGACCACCAACGGTTTTCCATGCCTGAAGTGAACCTTGCTCAACCCAGAGCTGTACTGTGCGCAGCGCAACCCCAAGCCGTGCGGCCGCGGCGCGTGTAGAGATGACTTCCGGCTGGTTATCGTGCTGTTCTTTAGGCATGTTCCATTCCAGCATCAACGCCAAGTCAACATAACGCCAATCTCACCCTTTGTTGGTCGTAAAGCAACCATAAATGAGAAAGACTTTTCATTGATATCATTAAAATGATAAAAATGAAGGCGTCCGTGCCGGGGGATAGGCCGTCCGGAAATGCCTGAAATATGAAAATGACTCATTCCGGGCGGCCGATTTTGAAATATGTGCGAACGAGTGCTATTTCGGACACTTTCAAAAGACGCACAATTAATGATCGCAATCATTCGACGACGTTGAAGGTGTTCCCATGTTGGTGATCTCACGCAAGTCCGGCGAGAAGTTGAGGATCGGCGAGAACGTTGAGATTACAGTCTTGGAAATATCCGGTAGTCGCGTCGTCGTTGGAATTGATGCGCCTCGAGAGATTGCCATTCGTCGCATCGGGCCTAGCGCCGACGGCGCAGAGGAGGATCTACGGGCGAATTCAGCCGCGGAAGCTGCGTCGGTTCTTAGCCCCACGGATCACGTCGATACAGCGTTCACCTCAAAGCCGTTCGAGTATCCGTCGCGAGCAGCGCCGGAGCCGACTGAAAAGCGGGTTAAAACCCCCGTGGTAACGGTCCGACGTTCAAGGAAGATCGCGATACCGACCAACGGTGAATTCGAGTAAGCGAGACGTCATTTTAAGCCTCAAGGTCAGGCTCATTGACGGCCGACACGACGGCTAAGCGTGCGGCGTCCCTTAAGGCATGGATTGAGCCGCGATCCGTTCCCGAAGATGGTGCGATCGGCGGCAAAATTCGAACGTGAATCTGTGCTGGAATCGGCAGTGCCCGATTCGACGGCAGCATATCTCGGGCACCGTTAATCGCAGCCGGCACTACCGGCAATCCGGCCTTGGCTGCAGCCGCAAAAGCGCCGCCCAAGAAGCGTCCGACGCCCGGTTTCTCACTGAACGTACCCTCTGGAAACGCTGCGATAGATTGGCCAGTCGCAGCCGAGCGCTGAACTCTGCGCGCATCGGCAGCGCCGCCGCGAGGATCGCGACGGTCGATGAAATGTGTGCCGACGCGCCGAAGTAAGAAGGAGGCGAGGGGTACCGAGGCCATTTCTCGTTTGACCATGTAGGCGAAGCGCGGTGGCAGCGCGGCTTGAAGCACCACGCCGTCGACGTAGCTGGCGTGATTGGCGACCACTACGCACGGTCCGTCCGGTAGATGTTCAAGGCCCTCGACCTTTACCGGGCGCCCAGCCAACCAAAAGATGCCGCGGGCCGTGTAGTGAACGATCAGCCGCCGCCGGTGTATTCCTGGCACAACGGCCATCGAAACGGTCGCTCCGAGCGACAATGTGATGAAAACGACCCAGCACCAGAGACCGTAGGCAGGGAAAAGCAGGCGTTTCATACCCATTCGTGCGTCCCGAATTGCCGATTTATGTGATGTGCGTCGCCTTTATGTCAAGACGTTGGATACTGCGTGAGCGACATCACAGTTCCCAGTCTGACCTGCGGCAATACTCGCCCTCGACTTGGAAAAACCAGGCCGACCAGCGCGCTGCATTGTGCCTTGCATCGCGCGGGAATCCCAGACGTTGTCACGGCACTGAGAATTCGGTTGCAATCATGAATTTGGACCGCAAAATCGATTTGAGTGAGCCGCGGGTGGCGAGCATTGCGCCCCTCGCGGATCCGAATATCGCCCGCTTCCTCGACGCAGTCTGGATGGAGCGGGGATTATCGATCAATACCCTCGCTGCCTACCGCGCCGACCTGACGGCATTAGGTCGATGGCTGGATGAACGACGGATTGTTGTTCATCGCGCCAGTCGAGCTGATTTGCTCGGTTTTCTCGCAGGGCGCGTCGATGCCGGTGCTCGGCCACGCTCCTCGGCGAGACAATTGTCCAGTTTCCGCCGTTTCTTCCGCTATCTGGTGCGAGAGGGTGTACTCATTGAGGACCCCACGGCGCAGATCGCGATGCCTAAGATTCGCCGCACGCTGCCTAAATCTCTGACCGAGGACGAGGTTGAGGCCCTGTTAGGAGCGCCCGAAGTGTCCGATCCCTTGGGGCATCGTGACCGAACCATGCTTGAAGTCCTATACGCGAGCGGCTTACGGGTATCTGAGCTCGTCAGTGTCCGCTTTGCGCACGTGAATACCAACCAAGGTGTCATCCGCATACTGGGCAAGGGAAATCGCGAGCGCCTGATCCCATTGGGCGACGAGTCGGTCAAATGGTTGGCCGAGTTCGTTGGTGGTCCTCGAGCCGAAATTCTGCTGGAGCGGCAGACGGATTATTTATTTCCGACGCGCCGTGGCGATCGTATGACCCGTCAGGCGTTTTGGCACATCATTAAGCGGTACGCGGCAAAGGCCGGCGTTCAAAAAGAACTGTCACCCCATACGTTGCGGCATGCTTTCGCCACGCACTTGCTCAATCGCGGTGCCGATTTGCGCGTCGTTCAGATGCTTTTAGGCCATAGCGATTTGTCGACCACACAGATCTATACTCATGTGGCCCGCGAACGTCTGAAAGAAATGCATGCCCAGCACCATCCGCGAGGCTAAGTCAGCGCTCTGGTAAACTTAAGAGCGGACTGACCGTTGGTCCGTTCCTACCGAGCGTTTGACCTGGGGTGTGCATGAAGATTCGGCTGTTGTTCATACCGGTCATGGGCCTCATGGCAGCCCTCCTCATGGGGTCAACGTCAAGCCCTGCCGGCAGTCGTGATATTAGAGCTTCAATAGCCCATCGTTTGGACGTCCCGATGACTGCCGTCCGAGACAGCGTGATTCCTGGCCTTTACGAAATTGCCAATGGTGGAGAAGTGATTTACGTCTCCGCCGACGGCCGATATGCATTGAAAGGCGATATCTACGATACCGATCACGGCCGTAACCTCACCGATCGGCGTCGTGCTGACGCGCGTCAGGACCTGTTGAAAGCCTTGCCCGACGATGAGACGGTGGTATTTGCGCCGGCTAAAGCGCGCTACACGGTCACGGTCTTCACAGATGTCGAGTGCAAGTTCTGTCGGATGTTTCACAACGAGATTGCCGAGTACAACCGCCTCGGCGTGAAAGTCCGCTATGCGTTTTTCCCACGACCCGGTCCGGGATCGGACGCCTGGCGTAAGGCTGAGACGGTGTGGTGTTCAGCCAATCGGCAGGAAGCGCTGACTAGCGCGATTCAAGGTACGGATCCTGGCGCGACCAAGGGGCCATGCCGGACTCCGGTAGGGCGCACTTACGATCTGGGCAAGACACTAGGGATGCTAGGCACGCCAGGTATATTCACCGACAAAGGCGAATATATTTCTGGGTACCGTCCGCCGGCGCAGTTGGTGGAGATGCTCCGCGCAGGCGAAACCCGCGCGGATTGAGTCGCGCGACTAGCGTTCGAGCAGGTCAAGCTTGTTAGGCTTGCCTTTCCATTCGTCCGCATCGGCCGGAGCGGCTTTCTTCTCGTTGATAACCGGCCACAGTTTGGCGAGCTCGGCATTGAGCTTGAGGAACTTTTCCTGTCCCGCCGGTAGATCTTCTTCGGAATAGATCGCTTCAGCCGGGCATTCGGGCTCGCACAACGTGCAGTCAATACATTCGTCCGGATCAATCACCAGGAAATTGGGTCCGACATGGAAGCAGTCCACGGGACACACTTCGACGCAATCCTGATATTTGCACTTGATGCAATTTTCGGTGACGACAAACGTCATTATCGTTAGGGCCTATAGCTAAGAGGGTCTGCACTGACCCGATGCCCCCTATTCTATCTCAGGTCGGGTTCCGCTCGCGCCAGTGCGAACGGTCGAAATCGGCAAAATAGTGGCGCTCCCGGTTGGTCTCGTTGTCTTCGAGGTAGCGCCGTAGCGCAAATTCCACGCTTGGGAACGCAATGTCCGCCCATGGAACGTCTTCCGGTCGGACCAATTCAACTTCTAGACTTTCGGCACCAGCAGAGAACGTCGCGTCTGGCATACGTGCCCGGAACATGACGTGGACTTGGTGGGCATGGACGACATTGACCACAGCGAGCAGGCTGCCCATTTCCACCACAGCGCCCGCTTCTTCAAGGCATTCGCGGGCTGCGCCGTGGGAGAGGGTTTCGCCGTTTTCCATGAATCCGGCTGGAATAGTCCAATAGCCGAGGCGCGGTTCAATCGCGCGCTTACACAGCAAAATACGGCCGTCATGCTCTGGCACACAGCCAACCACTATTTTCGGGTTTTCGTAGTGGATAACTCCACAATCCCCGCAAACGTAGCGAGGTAAGTGATCGCCTTCGGGTACCCGAAGGCTCACTTGATTACCGCAGTTACTGCAATAGTTCATGGGACGTAAGTCCTATGGTGCCGGTGGAGGGACTCGAACCCCCACGCTTTTGGCGTCTGATTTTGAGTCAGATGCGTCTACCAATTCCGCCACACCGGCGCGGGCGGCATTCTAGCACGTTGTACGGTTTTGGCGACTTGATCCTGCGCGTGTTTGAATGGGGGATCCTCCCCACGACCTACCGGAGACGGCAAGTGGCTATTTTTAAACCCTATTTCGGGTTGCTTTGTGTGGTTTCGGCGCTGTCGGTACCAACTTATGCAGGCGTACCGGTCGACAGTTCGCCTGCCATCCAAGCGGCCCAAGCGCGACTAGACGCTGCCGCTCAAGAGCTTGCCGAACTGCTGGCCAAGGAACATCCAGGGGCATCGAGACCCCGACGAATTGAGCTCGCTATAGCGGCTGATGGCGCATCCGGAGGTATTGAAAATAAAGCGCTTTCGACGGATCTTCCGCCGCGCCGCCTAATCATCATGACGCCCGAAGAGGGAGTGAGCGGCTCGCCGCCACAGTTGGAAAAGCGATCATTCGGCCAAGCCCCCGGAGCCCATTGGCAGCACGGAGATCTGTTGAGGCACCATCCGCGCGCCGAGGGCGGTTTGCAGCTCGCCACGGTGACTGCGGCGTTAGCCCATTACTTTGGTGTCACTCAGGGCGTACTCGTGTTGCGAGCACAGCCAGACTCTGACCTTGCGGATGGCGACGTGATTACGACAATCGGAGGTCGCTCCGTGTCCTCGGCTGAGCTGGCAGATCGGATCTTGGCGACCTACGACTCGGGCGAGCCGGCACCGCTGACCGTTGTGCGCGACCGGCGCATCTTATCGCTGAGTATTTCGGCTGGGGCCCAAAAGGGGAACGAAGATCGATAAAGAGCATTCGGTCGAGCGCGCCGCGCCGCTGCGCCGCTCCGACTTTTCATTTGAATTGCCCGAGAACCTTATCGCGCAGACGCCGCCGTCGGAGCGAGGGGCTAGCCGCTTGCTCGCCTTGGATGGTGCGTCCGGCCTCCTGCACGATCACCGATTCGAAGAACTACCGAGCCTGTTACGACCGGGTGATCTGCTGGTGCGCAATGACACCCGTGTGCTGCCGGCGCGCTTACACGGCCGCAAGCCGACTGGAGGTGCGGTCGAGATTTTGGTTGAACGCGTCATCGCAGCGAATCGAATCAGTGCTCAGGTCCGCGCCAGTAAAGGCGCGCGCGTAGGCCATGAAGTCTTGTTACCCGGTGAGGCACGGGCGCGCGTCATCGGGCGTGAGGATGATTTGGTTATTCTTGAGTTCGATCAGCCGGTGGCTGCGTATCTGGATGCGCATGGGCAAATGCCACTGCCTCCTTATATCGCGCGATCCGTTGTGGCCACCGATAAAGAGCGTTATCAGACGATCTATGCCCGAGAGGCTGGTGCGGTGGCGGCGCCTACAGCCGGTTTACACTTTGATCACACCATGTTTGAGCGATGCGCGGCTTTAGGGGTCCATGTCGTTGATGTGACCCTGCACGTGGGTGCCGGCACCTTCCAACCGGTACGTACGGCTGACTTGTCGGCGCATCGCATGCACGCAGAGTGGGTCAAAGTGCCGGAGGCGACGGTTCAGGCTGTCGCCGCCACGCACGCGCGCGGCGGTCGTGTCATCGCGATCGGCACGACGGTGGTCAGATCGCTAGAGACCGCAGCAGCTTCGGGCGTATTGCGCGCGTACGAAGGTGAGACCAGAATCTTCATTAATCCGGGCTATCGCTTCCAGGTTGTGGATGCGCTGGTCACCAATTTTCACCTGCCGGAATCCACCCTGATTATGTTGGTCAGCGCGTTTGCCGGCCGAGAGGCTGTGCTGGCGGCATACCGGCATGCGGTCGCAGCCGAATACCGCTTTTATTCTTACGGTGACGCCATGTTCATGACCCCGGCACCCGATTCGAGGAAGTCGCTTTGAAATTTACGCTGCTGAAGACTGATGGAACGGCGCGCCGCGGCACGATCGAATTTGCCCGTGGAACGGCGCAAACGCCGGCTTTCATGCCAGTCGGTACCTACGGCACCGTCAAAGCGATGACGCCCGAAGAGTTGGTTGAGATTGGCGCCGAAATCGTTCTGGGTAACACGTTTCATCTCTGGCTCAGGCCCGGGCTTGAGATCATCGAAGCGCACGCTGGTCTGCACCGTTTCATGCACTGGGAAGGCCCGATCCTGACCGATTCCGGTGGGTTCCAAGTCTTTAGTTTGGCCAAGCTTAGAAAGCTATCGGAGGAAGGAGTTCGTTTCCGCTCTCCGGTGGATGGCTCTGAGGTATTTCTCTCCCCAGAAGAGTCCATGCGCATTCAGCGTGTTCTGCGTTCAGATATCGCGATGCAATTCGACGAATGCACGCCGTATCCGGCGACGGAAGCGGAGGCAAGAGCCTCTATGGAGTTGAGTTTGCGCTGGGCCCGGCGCAGCCGGGACGCCTACTACGGCAGTGATGGCGACGCTCCGGGATCGCTGTTCGGGATCGTCCAGGGTGGTATGCACAAACCATTGCGGGAAGCTTCATGGGCGGGTCTGGCCGAGCTTGATTTGCCGGGACATGCCGTGGGCGGACTTGCGGTCGGCGAGCCCGAGGAGGAGCGTCTGCGGGTATTGGAGGAAACCGTTCCGTTGATGCGGCCAGATAAACCCCGGTACCTCATGGGCGTCGGTCGGCCGGAGGACATTGTTGAAGCGGTCGCGCGCGGCATTGATATGTTTGACTGCGTTATGCCGACCCGGCACGCCCGCAATGGCCACTTATTCACCTCAACCGGCACATTGAACATTCGTAATGCGCGTCATGCTTCCGATACGAGCCCAGTAGAAGAAAGTTGCGGCTGTTACACCTGCCGCCACTATTCGCGGTCTTATCTACGCCATTTGGACAAAACGAGCGAAATTCTGGGCAGTCGACTCAATACGATTCATAATTTATATTACTATCAGCGACTTATGAAGGAAATTCGGACTGCGATCGATGCTGATCGATTCGCCGCTTGGCGGTTGGAATTCCATCAAGCACGAACGGGCGGTCAAACCGGTGTGGCATAATTCGCGAATTAGCCCAAATTGTCGGGCCGTATGGGGAATATTCAGATGGACTTCCTGATTTCGACCGCGAATGCGCAGGCTGCCGGAGCCGCTGGCCCAAATAACCTCAGCCAGATGCTGGTCATGGTGGCTTTGTTTGGCGCTTTCTATTTCATGCTGATCCGGCCCCAGCAAAAGAAGGCTAAGGAAGCCCGTGAAATGGTCTCGAAGTTGGCAGTCGGCGACGAAGTTGTGACTGCAGGCGGGATCCTTGGCCGTATTACGGTCGCCGGCGATACCTTTTTGTCGATCGAGATCGCACGCGATACGACCATTCAGTTGCAGCGCTACCAAGTCGTGCAGCTGCTCCCGAAAGGCACCTTTAAGAGCGTCTAAACGACGCGCCACTCGGAGCAATTTTCCCGCATGAACCGATATCCTCTTTGGAAGAGCCTGCTGTTTGCAGGTGTGATGTTCTTGGCGCTGATGATCGCGCTGCCGAACCTGTTCGGCCAAGCGCCGGCGCTGCAGTTGTCGCGCAAGGATGGCGAGTTGTTCACCGGAACGACCGCCCTAACCGAGGTTGCGGCGACCTTGTCGAGGGAACATCTCGACCCAGACGCTGCATTCGTACAGGGCGGCCGCATTCTGCTTCGTTTCAAAGATGTGCCCACGCAGCTGCGTGCGCGTGATGTCATTGATGCGGCTGCGCCGGATTCCTATGCGATCGCCACAACGTTGGCTTCGCGGGCTCCCGACTGGATCCGCAAGCTCGGCCTGAAGCCCATGAGCCTCGGCCTTGATTTGCGCGGCGGTATCTACCTGGTCTACGAAGTCGACGTTGATGGTGCCGTGAAGCAAACGTTGACGCGCCTTGAGCGCGACTATCGGTTGGCACTGCGCGAAAAAAAGCTCCAGTACGAGTCTGTCGAAGGTGGCGCCGGTGGAGTGGATGTCGTATTCGCGGATGTCCAGACCGCGGCGGCGGCGCAGAAAGTCTTGGAGGGCGTGGATTCCAACGTCACGCTCGCCGCTTCGACGGAAGGATTCGCTATTCATGCCAGCCTTTCGCCCGCTCAAATCAAGCAGCGTCAGGATTTTGCGATCCAACAGAACATCACGGCACTCGGCAATCGCGTCAATGCATTGGGCGTGTCCGAAGCAAGCGTACAGCGCCAAGGCGCGAACCGCATTGCCGTGCAGTTGCCTGGCGTGCAGGACGCCAGCGAAGTTATCCGCCTGCTTGGCAAGACCGCGACGCTCGAAGTTCGCTTGGTGAGCGATGCAGGAAACGCCATGGAAGCCCAAGCGACCGGGCATGCGCCGCTGGGCACTAAGCTCTATAAAGATCGCAACGGACGGCCAGTGCTTCTGAAGCGAGACGTTGTGGTGACCGGTGAGCAACTGACCGATGCAACGTCTTCTTATCAGAACGGCGAGCCCGCGGTGAGCGTACGGTTGGACGCGCGCGGTGGCGACGAAATGCTGCGCACGACCCAGGAAAATCTGGGTAAGCCCATGGGCATCGTCTTCATCGAAAAGGAGCGTCAGCTCCGGGATCAGGATGGCCAGAAAGTCGCGGTTGATGTAACCAAAGAACAGGTTATTTCGGTGGCGTCGATTCGCGGCGTCTTTTCATCGCAGTTCCAGATCACTGGTCTGACTGCTCGTGAAGGGCAGGAACTGGCGAAGTTGCTTCGTGCTGGCGCGTTAGCAGCTCCGGTCTACATCGTCGAGCAGCGATTAATCGGTCCAAGTCTCGGTCAGGACAATATTGATAAGGGTATTCGGGCGCTCGAAATCGGCTCAATCGCCCTGTTCTTATTTATGGCCGTGTACTACAGCTTGTTTGGTGTGATCGCCAATTTCGTGCTGCTGTGCAACGTCGTGTTGTTGACCGCGTTCTTATCCTTGTTCGGTGCGGCTCTCACGCTGCCCGGTATTGCCGGCATCATGCTGACGGTCGGTATGGCCGTTGACGCTAACATCCTGATCTATGAGCGTATCCGAGAGGAAATTCGTCTTGGCGTGTCGCCACAAGCGGCCATCAAGGCGGGCTTTGAGAAGGCATTCTCGGCAATCGGTGACGCGAACGTCACGACTCTGATCGCGGGTGTCGTGCTCTGGTCATTCGGAACGGGCCCGATCAAAGGCTTCGCTGTGGTTCTGTCGGTCGGTATCCTGACGACGCTGTTCACAGCGTTGATGGGCAGCCGGTCGGTTATCGGCCTCTTCTGGGGCAGCAAGACGGCCATTTCAAGGCTGCCAGTCTGATTTCGGGGAGTCGATAGGCATGGAATTTTTCCACTCAGTTCCGCGTTACCGCTTTATGGCGGTTCGCAAGATCTGCTACGTGATCTCAGCTCTGATCATTGTCGGATCGATTGCCGCTGAGGCCATTCACGGCCTTAACCTGGCGGTCGATTTCACCGGTGGTGTTGTGATCGAGGCGGCCTACACCGGGACCGCGGATCTCGATGGCACACGCAATGCATTGAAGTCTGCAGGTTATTCTGAAGTTACCGTACAAAACTTCGGCTCATCGAAGGACATCTTGGTGCGTCTGCCGCCTTTGGGCGAGAAGGAATCTCCCAACGCGGTGACGGCGAAGGTTGAATCTGCGCTCCAGGCTGTGGATGCAAGCGTTCAGATTCGCCGTACGGAAGTCGTGGGTCCGCAAGTAGGCCGCGAGTTGGTCGTCAAGGGCATGCAAGCCATGGCAATCACTGTGCTGCTCATCTTGCTCTACATCGCGATGCGCTTTCGTTGGAAATTCGGCGTCGGCGCCGTTTTGGCGACGCTGCATGACCCTTTTGTGGTGATCGGTGTTTTTGCGCTAACCGGCATGACTTTCGATTTGACGGTGCTCGCCGCGGTCTTGGCTGTGATCGGATATTCGATTAACGAGACAGTTGTTGTATTTGACCGAGTTCGTGAATTGTTCCCAGTGATGCGTACTGAAACACCGGAACAGGTCTTCGATCGAGCCATCAATGAGACGCTGTCGAGAACGGTGATCACGAAAGTCGCCACCTTGATCGTTGTCGTTGCGCTGTATTTATTCGGTGGAGAATCGTTGCGTGGCTTTGGTCTCGCCTTGATCGTTGGCATCATCGCGGTAACGTATTCCTCGATGTTTGTGGCCAGTGGCGTGGCGCTCGATCTGGGATCTTCGCATCGTGATCTGATGCCATCGGAGCGAGCGACTCCGATCGACGATTTGCCTTGAGGCTGCGCGCTACTTAAAACCATGATTGGTCTACTCGCAGACCCGTCGGCTTGGATTGCTCTCGTCACTCTTACGGTGCTCGAGGTTGTCCTTGGCGTGGATAACTTAGTCGTGCTGGCGGTGCTGGTCTCGCGTCTACCGCGGGACCAGCAGCGCGTAGCGCGGTCCATGGGTCTGACGCTGGCCATGGTGACCCGGGTGGCGCTGTTGTTCAGCATCACTTGGTTGGCAACCCTGACGCAGCCGTGGGTAGTGATCTACGGTAATGAGATCTCAGGCCGTGATTTGGCCCTAATAGGCGGCGGCCTATTTCTGCTGGCGAAAAGCGTATTAGAAATACACGCGGCCGTAGAGGGTGGCGGCGAGAGCGAGGACGGTGGCTCGATGACCCGAGCGAAGTCCTTCGGAATTCTTGGCGTCATCGTGCAGATCGCGCTGGTCGACGTCGTTTTTTCTCTGGACTCGGTATTTACGGCCATCGGATTTGCACAGCGCATTGAAGTCATGGTCGCCGCGATTGTTCTTGCCATGCTGTTCATGATGCTCGTCTCGGCGCGGATCAGTCATTTCATCGAGCAGCATCCGACTGTGAAGGTTTTGGCATTGGCATTCTTGATCTTGGTCGGAGTCGCGCTGATCGCCGACGGACTGGATCAGCATATTCCGAAGGGCTATCTCTATTTCGCCATGGCATTCGCCATGCTCGTGGAGATGGTCAACATGCGCGCCCGAGCCCGCCGCGCATCAACAAAGGCCTAGTTTATGGATATCTCTGATTTCGGCCCCTCCGACGTGTCGCAGGAGCGGTACGCCGCTCAAGCCCAGCACGCAGGTCCACTGCATCTGCTCGCGCTTGGTGCCCTGGGTGTTGTCTACGGGGATATCGGCACGAGCCCGCTGTACGCCTTCAAGACTTGTTTGCAGGCATTGGGTACACCAGGCGCCGCAATTCCCTTACCCGTCGTACTCGGATTGCTGTCCTTGGTCTTCTGGGCCATCACGCTGATCGTGACGGTGAAGTACGTCGGCATCGTATTGAACGCCGATAACCGCGGTGAGGGTGGCATTTTGGCACTGACTGCACTCGTGGTTCACGAGGGTCGACCGAAGGCTCCGTGGCTGCTGTCTGCGTTAGGCCTCGCCGGTTGTGCCTTTTTCTACGGTGATGGAACGATCACGCCGGCCGTATCGGTGCTGTCGGCCGTTGAAGGCCTGGAGCTTGCGGATCCTAATTTTGCAAAGGCCGTCATCCCGTTATCCGTCATCGTCCTCATCGTGCTTTTTTCAGCTCAACGGCACGGTACCGGCAGTATCGGCCGACTGTTCGGCCCGATCATGTTGGTCTGGTTTTTCGTGCTCGGCGCCCTCGGCTTGCGACAGATTGCCCAAAATCCGAGCGTATTGATGGCGATGAACCCGTGGTACGCGATTCAGTTCCTCCTTACTCATCCTGGGATCGGGGGTGCTGTAGCCGCGGCGGTGTTTTTAGCCGTCACAGGCGGCGAGGCGCTGTACGCGGATCTTGGCCATTTCGGCAAGAAACCGATCCGCTTGGCTTGGTTTTTATTGGTCTGGCCTGCGTTGATCTTGAATTATTTTGGACAAGGAGCGCTTGTCCTGTCTGATGCCGCCGCGGTATCCGATCCCTTCTACTTCTTGGCTCCCAAGGCCTTGTTGTTGCCGCTGGTCGTTTTGGCTACGGCCGCCACGATCATCGCCTCCCAAGCAGTCATTTCAGGCGTGTTCTCAATGACCCAGCAGGCCCTGCAACTCGGATTTTTGCCGCGCATGAAGGTCCTACAGACCTCCGACGAAGCCATCGGACAGATTTACGTTCCAGCGGTGAACACCTTTTTGGGTATCGCCACCGTCGGACTCGTGCTGTCATTCAAGTCGTCCGACGCCTTGGCTGGTGCTTACGGCATTGCCGTCGTGTGCACGATGCTGATCACCTCCATCCTCATTGACGTGCTGTTGGCGCACCGTCGTAAGCTCGATCGCATGGCGGGCATCATGCTGTGGGTCTCGCTGCCCTTGGGTCTATTGGATGCGGCATTCATGCTGACCAACGTGGAGAAAATTCCGCAGGGCGGTTGGTTCCCGCTTCTCTGCGGCCTCGTCGTGTTCGTCACGATGCGCAGTTGGATGCGCGGCCGTAAAGTGGTTGAAAGTCAGATCGGACGCCATGAGCGACCGGTCAAAGTGTTTTTAGATGACCTCGAACGCTTGCCCGTGACGGTTGTGCCAGGTACGGCTGTATTCATGACCAGCCGCTCAGGAGCCGTGCCGTCGACCCTCACCCGCAATGTGCGCTCTAACGGTGTGCTGCATGAACACACCGTCTTGCTGTCGATTGTGACGGAACGTATCCCAAGGGTCGCTCGCGGCGGTCGACTGAAGGTCGAGCGGCTCTCCCGGCATCTATGGAGTGTCGAAATCCACATTGGGTTCGTGGAGCGAGCCGACGTGCCGCGACTGCTACGTGAGGCGGAGCGTTTAGGTCTTGGATTTAGAACGGATGACGCCACCTATTTCCTTGGTCGTGATGACATTGTTTTGTCGAGCCCGCGTGGAATGGCGCGCTGGCGCAAGCGCTTATTCGCCTTCATGGCGCGTAACGCTGAGTTCGCCGGTACGCATTTTTCACTGCCACCCGAGCGCATTATCGAATTGGGTGGGCAGGTCGAGATTTGAGCGAGCCCGGCACAGTTGCCTTCGTTGGGCCTTTCATGCGTACAATCAAGGAGTTCAACCGGGGGTTCAATGAAACAATTTAGGATCAAGCCGCTAGACGAGATTCTCGCGACGGCAGAAAAAAAGTCCCTGCATCGCTCCTTGGGGGCTTTTCAGCTGACGATGCTCGGTATTGGCGCCATCATCGGCACAGGTATCTTTGTGCTAACGGCGGAGGCTGCGCAGAAGGCAGGCCCCGGCATGATGGTGTCCTTCCTGATTGCTGGATTTGTCTGTGCCGTCACCGCGCTGTGCTATGCCGAGATGGCGTCCATGATCCCCGTTTCGGGCTCGGCCTACACGTACGCCTATGGCGTTTTAGGCGAACGAGTCGCGTGGGTCGTTGGTTGGGCGTTAATTCTTGAGTATGCGATTGCTGCGAGTACCGTCTCGGTTGGGTGGTCCGGATATATGTCCGGAATCCTGCATAACCTGCACTCGTTGATACCGTTTTTGCCCAATATTGATATCCCGGCCGAGTGGGCTGCGGGCCCATTTGATGGCGGCGTGATCAACGTACCGGCGCTGTTCATTTCGCTCTTGGTCACGGGGTTGCTGGTCATTGGTACGCGGGAAAGTGCGCGGGTCAATGCGGTGTTGGTGACCATCAAGATTCTGGCTCTGGTGGTCTTTATTGCGCTGGCTTTACCGGCCATGAATGCGGAGAATTTCCACCCATTCGCCCCGAATGGCTGGGTGGGTACGGGCGTAGCGCCTGCTGCGGCCTCCATCTTTTTCGCCTATGTCGGCTTTGACGCCGTATCTACGGCTGCTGAAGAAACCAAGAATCCGAATCGAAACATTCCGATTGGTCTGATCGGCTCTCTGGCGATCTGCACGGTCTTCTATATCTTGGTGGCCGCAGGTGCGATCGGTTCAGTGGGCGCGCAGCCGCTGCTGGACGCCAACGGTGTAGGCTTGGAGCCCGGCAGTCCGGCGCTCGCAGCAGCGTGCAAGGGCACTGCGCAATTGGTGTGCAGCAAAGAACCGCTCGCTTTCGTGTTGCGCGCGATGGGTCACGCCCGAGTGGGCAACTTGATCGGATTGGCAGCCGGATTGGCACTGCCGTCTGTGATCTTGATGATGATCTTCGGTCAGACGCGCATTTTCTTCTCGATGGCGCGTGACGGATTGCTGCCGCAGGTCTTCACCCGCATTCATCCCAAGTACAAGACGCCCCATGTCGTGACCATAGCGACTGGCTTATTCGCCTCGTTCTTTGCCGCGCTCTTTCCGGTCGGCAAATTGGCCGATATCTCCAATTCCGGCACGCTGTTCGCGTTCTTAATTGTCGCGGCGGGCGTGCTGATTCTGCGTCGGACGGAACCGACTCGCGAGCGTCATTTCCGCGCCCCAATGATTTGGTTGATGGCGCCATTGGCCATAGTCGGCTGCGGCTTCCTGTTCACCCAATTGTCGGGTTACACGAAGGCGCTCTTCTTTACCTGGGCTGCGATCGGGTTAGTGGTCTACATCAGCTATGGCAATCGCCATAGCCATTTGGCCGCTTCACAGCGCAATCAGTGAGTGAGATGGGGTCGCCCTCTGAGCAGGGCGACCCTTTTTTGATGCGGCGGGTCGTTCAGCGGTCCCGGAACTCTTCCGGAACATGCGGGGCCAATAGTTCAATCAGGGCTTCGTAGGTCTTCGGTGTGCCGGCGATGATTTCGCCGCCCAATTGATAATCCCCGCCGGTGAGGGTGCCGACGCGACCTCCGGCCTCAGTGACCAGTAGAGTTCCGGCCGCAGTGTCCCAAGGGCTGAGCCCCAATTCCCAAAATGCGTCCGTGCGCCCTGCAGCCACATAGGCCAGGTCGAGCGCTGCCGAGCCTGGGCGCCGCACTCCGGCGGTATTCTGGATGACCGCTTTGAGCATGGCCAGATAGGCGTCGAGCCAACGGGTGTTGGAATGAAACGGCAACCCGGTGCCAATCAGTGCGCCATCGAGTCCGCGGCGCTTGCTGACGCGAATTCGACGATCCTCCAGTTTGGCGCCACCTCCCCGGGAAGCGGTGAACAACTCTTGCCGCATCGGGTCGTAAATGATGCCGTGTTCGACTCGACCACGGATTTGTACCGCGATCGAGACGCAGAACTGCGGAAACCCGTGGAGATAATTGGTCGTGCCATCGAGCGGGTCAATGATCCACGTCACCTCATCCCGACCCGTGGTTAGGCCGCTTTCTTCGGCTAAAAAGCCATGGTCCGGGTAGGCACGCCGGATCGTTTCGATGATCTCAGCCTCCGCGTTTCGATCAATGTCACTGACGAAATCATTACGGCCTTTAGCCGAGACTTCGAGCGAGTCGAGGTGGTTCAGGCCGCGCAGAATGACGGTGCTGGCACGGCGGGCGGCACGGATGCCAATATTGACGAGCGGATGAGTAGACAAGGGCATTCACCAGACGGCCATGCGGGGGTGCAAGGCGCTAAGCGGCGCGTAGAATATCAGAGACCTAAGGAGAACCTTCCACCCGTGCACATTCGGTTCATTCTGGTGGCCCCTCGCCACCCCGGCAACATCGGTTCTACGGCGCGCGCGATGAAGACCATGGGTCTTGAGGACCTATGGCTTGTCGATCCGGCCCAATTTCCACATCCTGAGGCCACTGCGCTGGCTTCCGGAGCGAGCGACGTCCTCGAAAAGGCCCATGTAGTCAGTACGCTAGCGGAGGCAGTTGCTGGCTGCGCGCTGGTGCTCGGGTCTTCGGCGCGTCTTAGAACGGCACTGTACTGGCCTGTGCTCACTCCGCGCGAAGCCGCCCCGAAACTGCTCGAGGCATCCAGCGACGCACCCGTCGCTGTGGTCTTTGGGACTGAGCGTACGGGCCTGACGAATGAAGAGTTTGAGCGGTGTAATGCGCTGATCCATATCCCGGCCAATCCCGCCTATGAGTCTCTGAATTTGTCTCAGGCGGTCCAGATCGTGGCTTATGAGTTGCGACTGGCGATGGATCTGCCGCCGCCAGAGGCACGGCGGCTCGTGCCCTTGGCGCCTGCCGAAGAGCTTGAGCGCTTGAATGCCCATTTGTCACAGGTGTTGACGGCGGTTGAGTTCACCGACCGCGCGGGTGGCGGCCATCTGGAGCGCAGATTCGCCCGTATTTTTGGGCGCGCCGAACTGGATCAGCACGAGGTCAACATGTTGCGGGGGCTATTCGCTTCCGCGATGGCGAAAGCGAATCCTAGTGGGGGCTGTGAGTGAGTATTTATTTGGACCACGCGGCGACGACACCGATCGACGCTCGAGTGGTGGCTCGGATGGCCGACGTGATGGCCTCCGTGCATGGCAATCCGTCATCCACGCACAATCCCGGGCGCATCGCGCGGGGCTTGGTTGAGACCGCTCGCGACGATCTAGCCGCGCTCATCGCCGGGCAATCGGGCCAAATCGTGTTCACCTCAGGCGCCACCGAGGCGGACAATCTGGCGTTGTTTGGCCTGATGCGGGGCGCTCCAGCCGAACAGCGGCATCTCGTTACTAGCCGAATCGAGCACCGCGCCATCTTGGATGCCGCCCGGCAACTCGAGGCGGAGGGTGTACGCGTCACCTATGTCGATGCAGATCGAGAGGGTCGCGTGCCCGTATCGGCGGTGGAAGCCGCCATTGGGCCGCAAACGCGGGCAGTTTCGGTGATGTGGGTCAACAATGAGACCGGCGTCATCCAGGACGTTATGGCCATGGCCGCGATCTGTCGCGCGCGTGGCGTGATATTCCATTCCGATGCGGCGCAGGCTTTAGGTCACTTACCGATCCGTCTTTGCGATACCGGCATCGACCTTGCGAGTTTGTCCGCTCATAAGATGGGCGGACCGGCCGGGGTCGGGGCGTTGTGGGTGGGGGCTAGGGCAGCGCCCTTATTGAAACCGATACTGTTCGGAGGTGGGCAAGAGCACGGATGGCGGCCGGGTACCCTTCCGCTGCATCAGATCGTGGGCCTCGGAGAGGCATCGCGGATCGCCGCCGAGCAGTTGGCGCAAGATATTGCTCACTATCAAGCAATGACCGAGCTTTTAGCCGCGCGTTTGTCGACCTTGCCTTCAGTTCAGCGCAACGGGCCCGCCGAGCTTCGCGCCCCCCATATCCTCAACCTGGCGTTCGGGGGGGTCGATGGCGAGGCATTGCATGCCAGTTTGCCGGGACTGGCGATCTCTGGCGGCTCCGCTTGTGGTGCTGAGCGGGGCGAACCGAGTTATGTGCTCCGGTCGCTGGGTCGGGATGATCCAGCGGCCGAAGCCTCGATACGATTCAGCGTGGGCCGGCAAACCACAGAAAATGATATCGAATTAGCGGCTAAAATTGTCGAAAATGCCGTTAAAAAGCTGAGATCTTTATGGTCCGATTGATCGGTCGTGAACCATACTCGGCGCAGGTGTTACGCCTTTTTGAGATGACGCCGCGGGCAGGCCGCGCGGGGACAGGGCCTGATTGGGCAACAGGCGAGTCGCATGAGCCCTTGTCCGCAACTCAGGTCCGGGCGCATTTGCGCGTGGTCAGCGATCAGATACTCGAGGCGCGGTATGAAGTACGTGGTTGTCCAGTGACCGTTGCCGCCGCGGCCCTCATCGCCGAGCGCTGGTCCGGGCGCACGCTCCCGGACGCCCGAATCGCGCCTCGTGCAGTATTGGCGGACTTGGAGGCGAGTGTGTCAAAACTGGGCCGTGTCTTGGTGGTGGAGAGCGCCTTCCAAAAGGCCTTACAAGCCGCGCGCACAAACGCCTAGAATCTAGGGGCCCCGTGAGGAGTTGATTGCATGTCCGTTTCCCTGTCCCCTGCCGCCGCAGATCGCGTACGCACGTTTCTTCATACGCGCGGGCGTGGCGTTGGCTTACGCTTGGGGATCAAACGTACGGGATGCTCGGGCTACGCCTACGTCGTCAACTATGCCGACGAAATTCAGGCCGACGATACGGTTTTTGAAGATCAGGGCGTTAAGGTCGTCGTGCCCGCGGACAGTTTGGAGTTTGTCGATGGCACGGAAGTGGATTTCGTGAAGCACGGGCTGAACGAGGCGTTCAAGTTCCATAATCCGCGAGCAAAGTCTGAATGTGGTTGCGGAGAGAGTTTCTCCTTCTGAGGATTCGGCCGCCCGCCGCTCAAAATTCCCTTAAGTCTCGCCCACTTCCGTCATCCCTTGCGTTGCGGGTTGGGGGTTCCGACCCGTACAATGTTCGGCCATTCCCCTGTGTTCACGAGGTTGAGTCATGGCGCTCGAGCGTACCCTGTCGATTATTAAGCCCGATGGTGTTGAGAAGAACCTGATTGGTCAGGTCTATGCCCGTTTTGAAAAAGCGGGTCTGAGCATCGTTGCCGCCCGTATGCGTCATCTGACGCTGACCGAAGCTGAGGGCTTTTATGCCGTTCATCGCGAGCGAGGTTTCTTCAACGATCTGTGTAAGTACATGACGTCCGGTCCGGTCGTTGTGTCTGTGCTCGAAGGCGAGAACGCCGTTGCTGCGCACCGCGAGATCATGGGCGCGACCGATCCGAAGAAGGCGGCTCCAGGCACGATCCGTGCGGATTTCGCTTCCAGCATCGAAGAGAACGTCGCTCACGGTTCGGATTCGCTTGAGAATGCGACTCGCGAGATCTCGTACTTCTTTGCTGAGACGGAGCTCTGCCCGCGCACCCGTTAAGGTGTCCGGACAGTCGCCATGACCGACGGTACTCAAGAACGAATCAATCTGCTTGGCCTTGCGCCGGCAGAGATGGAAGCGTTTGCCGTCGGTCTTGGTGAAAAGCCATTTAGGGGGCGTCAGCTCCTCACTTGGCTTTACAAACGGCGCGTCGCTGATTTCGACGGCATGACCGATTTAGGCAAGAACTTGCGGGCGCGTCTGGCTGATATCGCAGACGTGCGGATGCCCGAAATCGTGTCCGAGCACGTCAGCGCAGATGGAACACGCAAGTGGTTATTGCGCGCTGGGCGTTCTGACGGGCGAGATCAAGCCATTGAGACTGTGTTTATTCCCGAGATGGGGCGTGGCACGTTATGCATTTCGTCTCAAGTCGGCTGTGCGCTGGATTGCTCGTTTTGCTCAACCGGTGCCCAAGGATTTAACCGGAACCTGACGACGGCAGAAATCGTCGGCCAGGTCTGGCTTGCAAACGAGCGTTTAGGCGTCGCACCGGATGGATCCCGAGCAATCACCAATATCGTATTGATGGGTATGGGTGAGCCGCTCGCGAATTACAAAAATGTGCTGCCAGCGATGCGCATATTTTTGGATGATCGCTGTTTTGATTTGTCGCGTCGTCGGGTCACCTTATCGACCTCAGGCCTGGTGCCGCAAATCTACCGGTTGGCGGAAGACATCAACGTCGCGCTGGCTGTTTCGCTGCATGCGCCCAACGATGAATTGCGCAATCAATTAGTGCCGATCAATCGACGGCACCCAATTGCGGAACTTCTTGAGGCCTGCTGGCATTATTTGGATGCCCAAAATGGCCGATCAATCACCTTCGAATATGTGATGCTCGACGGCGTGAACGACCAGCCAGAGCTTGCCCGGCAATTGGCTGGGCTCTTGCATGGCTACGATGCCAAGGTCAACCTCATTCCGTTTAATCCCTTTCCAGGCTCCGATTTCCGCCGTTCGAAGCCAGATGTCATCAGTTATTTTCGCGATTACCTCAATGGCCGCGGCGTGACGGCGACGGTGCGGCGCACCCGTGGCGATGATATTGATGCGGCCTGCGGGCAACTGGCGGGTCGTGTGCATGATCGCACCACCGTTAGGCTCGGCAGCAAGATGGTGACCATTGGTGTGGAAGCATGACGCGCGTTGCCTCATCGCTCATCGCGTTGATGCTGGCGATGCCGTGTATGGCTTCGGAGTCGTCGAGCGATCTGCGTGATCAAGCGAATACGGCCGCTCGCTTGAACGCTCAACTCGCCTTCGGTTATCTCAAGCAGGGTGATATCGCGACGGCGCGCGAGAAAGTTGAAAAGGCACTGCGAGAAAATGATCGTGACTCGGCGGTGCAGACTGCCGCCGCGCTCGTGTATGAGCGATTACAAGAGCGGGATGTCGCGGATCATCACTACGCACAAGCGATCAAGCTTGAGCCCAAGAATCCTGACTTACAGAACAACTATGCGGTATTTCAATGTCGCAATGGCCACCCGACGGAAGGCCAGAAATTATTTGAGGCGGCGGCGCGCAATCCGTCCTACACGACCCCAGAGGTCGCCTACGCCAATGCGGGCGTCTGCGCCCTTGCCGCTGGAGATAAGATCAAGGCTGAAAATTACTTCCGGCGCGCGCTCGACCTGCGCTCTGATTTTCCTGATGCCCTGCTGCAGTTGGCTGATCTGAGTTTCCAAAAAGGTAATGGGTTGGCCTCTCGCGGTATGTTAGCGCGTTATTTTCAGGTGGCACCACGCACGCCCGATGCTCTGGCCTTGGCCGTTCGAGTCGAGCGTGCACAGGGCGACGAATCGGAGGCTCGGCGGTACATCGACGAACTCGAGCGTAACTTTCCAGATTCACCACAGTCACGAGAAATGCGCGGTGGAGGCCAGCCGTGAACGACAGCAACCTCGCAGGATTCAGTGCGGAGCCGGGCGCGATGTTGGGCGCCGCTCGTGAAACCAAGGCATTGGACTTGGCTAAAGTGGCCAGTCTATTGATGGTGCCTGCCAACGTGATCGAAGCCATGGAAGCTAATCGCTTCGAGGTTTTCGATGCGCCGGTCTACGCGAAAGGCTTTTTACGCAAGTACGCGGCGATCTTGGAACTGGACCCGGTTGCAGTCCTTGCCGCCTATGACGCGCACTCGGGTGGTCCGGCCGAGCCCACCCATGTTCCCGTCACCCCTGCGGCGCCTAAAATTCGTCTGCGCGTTCCATTGCGCACACGGCTCCCGTCGCTGAAGTCGGTGGTCATTGCCACACTCATTTTGGCGCTACTGGCCGGGGGTTATTGGTATTCAGGCTATCGAACGGCGAGTGTGCGTCTACCAGCGCCGACGGTCGCCGCGAAGACCGACGCCGCCGTGCCCTCTGGCTCGGCCGCCTACCAGAGCGGCAGTTCAGCACAATCGCCAATGGCGGAGTCCATTCCTGTTCAATCTGGCTCGCCAAGCGATCAATCAATCCCGTTGCCGGCCATGCGAGTGGTGCCGCCGCCGACCGGTGCGACCGATGAGGTCACGATACGCGGCGTCAAAGACGCCTTTGTCCAGGTGAATGGGAAAGACGGCTCTCGTCTCTTTGACGACCACGTCCGCGCTGGTGAGATTCGTACAGTCCATGGCTTAGGCCCGTGGGGTATTTATCTGAGCGACGTTGAAGCGGTTGAGCTGCGGCTAGGTGTACACATCGTGGATGTGCCGGTTTCACGTCGAAATGGGGTAGAAGCCCGTTTCAGCTTGAATGCCAACGGCGCTATCCAGTGATTTTTATCTAAGGATCCGACGAGTTGAGCGAGAACATTGAGCCGTTACGCGGCATGAATGATGTCCTGCCGGCAGAGGCCCACTGGTGGAACCGATTGGAATCGGTTGCGCGCGAGGTGTTCTCGACGTACGGGTATCGTGAAATCCGAGTGCCGTTGCTGGAGCGCACCCAGCTATTTAAGCGCGCTATCGGTGAACATACCGATATCGTCGAAAAGGAAATGTTCAGCTTCGAAGATCGCGACGGTCAAAGCCTGTCGCTGCGGCCGGAAGCGACGGCCAGTATCGTGCGCGCGGCGATATCCAATGGCTTGCTGCACAATCAGAAGCATCGACTCTTTACGATTGGACCGATGTTCCGTGGCGAGCGGCCCCAGAAGGGCCGCTATCGGCAGTTTTATCAAATTGACGCCGAAGCCTTTGGATATGCCGGGCCGGAGGTCGATGCTGAACTCATTCTGCTGACTGCGAGGATGTGGCGATTGCTCGGTATCTCCAGAGTGCATCTGGAAATCAATTCGTTGGGTACGGCCGAAGCACGCGCGCGTTATCGCGAGGTACTGCGGGAGTATTTCCAAGCCCGCTTTGATCAGCTAGACGCGGATAGCCAACGCAGGCTGCAAGGCAATCCGCTGCGCATTTTGGACAGCAAGAATGCCGATATGGCGGCGTTGATCGCAGGCGCTCCGTCGCTTGCCGATCACTTGGATGAGGAGTCACGCATCCATTTCGAGCGACTTAAATCGCTGTTGGATGCCGCCGACGTGCCCTATACGGTCAATCCGCGACTGGTGCGCGGCCTCGACTACTACAGCCGAACGGTATTTGAGTGGGTCACCGATGCACTGGGGTCGCAGAATGCGGTGTGCTCAGGTGGCCGCTACGATGGCTTGGTCACTCAACTCGGTGGCGAAGCCACGCCGGCTATTGGCTGGGCGATGGGCATGGAACGAGCGGTTTTGTTGATGCAGGAACTTGGCTGTGAAGCGCCGGTCGAAACCCCAGACGTCTATTTCGTGATGGCGGGCGATCAGGCGCTAGCTCGAGGATTGCAGTTGGCTGAACAGGTTCGCTCAGCCGTGCCGAACCTTAAAATCGAAACAGATTTGAGCGGCGGTAGCTTCAAGGCCCAATTTAAGCGGGCCGATAAAAGCGGCGCGCAGCTCGCGGTGGTGCTCGGCGATGACGAAGTGGTCCGCGGCGAAGCGAGCGTCAAGCCGCTCCGTGGCGGTGAGCAGAAGGCAGTCTCTTTTGATGCGCTAGCGGCGCATCTTGAGGCGCTTATTCAAGGTTGATTCATGGACTCTAGCGTCAACAACGAGGCACACTGCCGCTGTTGGGAGCTGGACATCAGGTGGGAGAGATAGCGTGGACGAATATCTGTCAGAACGTCAGCAGGTTGAACAGGTCAAAGCCTGGGTCAAGGAAAACGCCGTATGGGCGGTCGGTGGACTGGTCATCGGGTTTGGCCTGCTGTTCGGCATGAAACAGTGGAATCTCTACACCGCCCGTCAGGCCCAAGGCGCTGCTGAGCAGTATCAATCGGTACTGCAAGCGCTCTCCGCCAATGACACCAGTGGCGCGGATAAGATCGTCAAAACCTTGAGCGACGACTATTCGCGCACGCCGTATGCCGATCTCGCGAATCTGGCCTACGTGCGTTTTGACGTGGAAAGCGGCCGACTGGAAGCCGCTGCCACGCGGCTGCAAACGGTCGTGAAGACCACCCGAGATCCAGAATTGACCCAGATTGCACGTCTGCGTTTAGCGCGCGTACAAGCCGCGCTCGGTCAATTTGACGACGCGTTAAAGACCTTGGGGGACGACAAAGGCCCAGCCTTCGCTGACGTGCGAGGAGATGTGCTGTTTCAAAAAGGTGATCACGCTGCCGCGGTGGACGCTTGGAAGAGCGTATTTGCTGCCGGCGAACAGCGTGGCATTGACCGACAGATCATCGAGCTCAAGATCGGCGCCGCAGGTGGCACCGTTACGGCACCGGTGCAGGGCGGCACTCCGTGAACCGCTCTCTAGGGTTTGCTCGCTTGGCGCTCGCCGCTACGCTGCTGGGCGCAGGCCTCGCTGCGTGCGATAAGGATAAGGATGTCGAGCCGCCGAAGGCGCTCGTCGCCTTTCAGGCGCACATCGCGGTGGAGCGCGTGTGGAGCGCGAGTCTAGGCGGTAAGAATCGCAGATTACGCTTGGCGCTCGCGCCCGCGATTGAAGATGGGCATTTATATGCGGCCGGCGGTGACGGCGCGGTTGGCGCGTTTGACGCAGTGACCGGCCGATCATTATGGCATGCCACATTCAAGCTGCCGCTCTCTGCGGGACCCGGGATTGGGGCTGGCGTGGTGGTGATTGGCGCGCTTGACGGTCAAGTGCTCGCCCTTGACGCCGCAACCGGCTCACGTCGCTGGGTCGTTCGGACGAGCGGTGAAGTATTGGCGGCTCCCGTCGTGACCTCGAATGGCATCATGTTGCGTACGGTGGATGGGCGTATCCACAATCTGTCGCTGGCTGACGGACACGAGGTGTGGTCGAATGACCAACCGGTGCCTGCGCTGACCTTGCGTGGAACTGCATCGCCAACCGTGGTTGGCGATGCAGTCGTCGCCGCATTCGATAACGGCAAGGTGGCTGCTTACTCCCTCAATAATGGCGATATTCTTTGGGACACTGCAGTCAGCCCGTCGCGCGGCAAAACGGAGCTTGAGCGACTGGTCGATATTGATGGTTCGGTCGTGGCCGACGGCCATGACTTGTTCGTCGTTGGCTTCCAAGGTCGAGTCGCGCAGATCGGCTTAGACAGTGGCCAGATCTGGTGGTCGCGCGATGCATCCTCCTATCGTGGACTTGCCCTGGCCGGTGACAGTCTGTTCGTGTCCTCGGCGGACGGTAAAGTCGTCGCCATGTCGCGGCGCGATGGCTCTGAGCGTTGGACGCAGGACGCACTGGCTCGGCGTGGCATCACGCGTCCAGCCGTTGATGGCGACGCGATCGTCGTAGCCGATTTCCAGGGTGTCGTGCATTGGCTGGATCGGGCGACCGGAGAAATCATCGGTCGAACGGATACCGCGCGCAAATCACCGGTAACCACGGCCCCGATTGCGGTCGGCGGCATGGTGTATTTACAGAATGACGCGGGCCAAGTCTTTGCACTGCGGGGTCGTCCACGGTCTTAACCGTGGACGTCCTTCATGCTGCCGGTCATCGCGATCGTTGGACGCCCGAACGTTGGTAAGTCGACGCTTTTTAATGTACTCACGGGCACACGAGATGCGATCGTTGCGGATCTGCCGGGTCTAACGCGAGATCGCCAGTACGGTTTTGGCCGTCGTGGCGGTCGATACATCGTCGTTGATACCGGCGGATTGGTCGACGTGCCTTCCGGGGTCGAAACCTTGATGGTCCGACAGACGGAACGAGCGGTTGAGGAGGCTGATCGGATCCTATTTGTCGTCGACAACCGGTCAGGGCCGACGCCCGAAGATTTGAGCGTTTTGACGCGTCTCCGTCGCGCGGGTAAACAGGTTTTACTGGTCGCGAATAAGTCGGAAGGCGTTGAGCGCGAAATTGCCGGGGTCGAGTTTTACGCGTTCGGTATGGGCCCGCCGATTCCGATTTCTTCGGCACACAACGAGGGTATCGACGCGCTGGTCGCGGAGATGTTGGCGGGACTGCCAGCGTACGAGGAACCGGAGCCAAGCCTCGAGGAGCCAATCCGTATCGCCGTCGTGGGTCGGCCGAATGTAGGCAAATCGACACTGATCAATCGCCTGATCGGCGAAGAGCGCGTCGTGGCATTCGATGAGCCGGGCACGACACGAGACAGTGTCCACGTGCCATTCGAGCGCGACGGGCATAGTTACGTCTTGATCGACACCGCCGGCGTCCGCCGCCGTGCTCGGATTGAAGATGCCGTTGAAAAGTATTCGGTCGTCAAAGCCCTGCAAGCGATCGATGAAGCCCACGTGGTCATCGGCGTATTGGATGGACACGAAACGGTTGCGGACCAAGATGCGACTTTGCTTGGGCATGTCGCTGAGCGTGGACGCGCCTTACTGTTAGCCGTCAACAAGTGGGACCATATTCCAGCAGATCAGCGCGACCATATGCGCAATCAGTTGGAGCTGAAGCTGCCATTTCTCGATTTCGCGCAACGCCACTTTATCTCCGCACTGCACGGTACTGGTGTTGGTGACCTACTGTCGCAGGCTCGCCGCGCTGCGCGGGCGGCCCTCAAAGATCTTTCCACGCCTGAGTTGACCCGCGTACTTGAGGCGGCCTTGCAAGCGCACCAGCCTCCGCTGGTACGAGGTCGTCGCATCAAGTTGCGCTACGCTCACCAAGGTGGGAAAAACCCGCCAGTGATTATTATTCACGGCAATCAAGTGCTCCACGTCCCAGAAGCGTATCGCCGTTATTTGGTGAATACCTTTAGGGAGGCGTTCAAACTCCATGGCACTCCGGTACGGGTTGAATTCCGCTCAGACAGCAACCCATTTGCGGGTCGCCGAAACGAATTAACGGCGCGTCAGATATCAAAGCGTCGTCGACTGATGCGACACGCCAAAGGGCGTTGAGGCTGCGGTGCGCATACTGCTCGTCGAGGATGACCGTCAGGCAGCGAATCTGCTCTCGCAAGGCCTAGTAGTGTCTGGACATGGCGTCGACAGCGTGGGATCGGCTGAAGACGCTTTTGATTGTTTGGCCGCTACCTTTCCTGAAGTCCTCATCGTAGACCGAATGCTACCCGGTATGGATGGATTGGATTTCGTGCGCGCCCTGCGCGAGCGGGGATTTCGTGTGCCGGTGCTGATTCTGTCCGCATTAGGACAACCGGATGATCGCGTGGTTGGTCTAAATGCTGGTGCAGATGACTATCTGGTTAAGCCGGTCCATTTGGGTGAGTTGCTGGCGAGAATCGACGCCATCAGTCGACGAGTAGCTGCTGGTAGTGTGCAGGCTAAGCTCGTGCTCGATACACTAGAGTTAGATCTGATCAGTCGCGAAGCGAGAATCACCGACCGTCGAATCGATTTGACCCCGCGTGAGTTTCAGCTGTTGGAATGTTTGATGCGTTCGGCCCCGCGTCCGGTGACCCGACGAATGCTGCTCGAGCAAGTCTGGGGGTATAACTTCGATCCGCAAACCAATGTGATTGACGTGCATATCAGTCGTCTCCGTCACGCGATTGGAGATGATCCGGAAGCGCCGGTGCTGTCGACGGTGCGCGGCGTGGGTTACGTTCTCAAAGCGAAGTAATTTGTGACTCCTATGCGAGTTTGGCGCCACTTGGCCTGGGTCCTCAGCGCGGGTCTTTTGGTGACCGCCTTAGTCGGTGGCTTGGTTCTTTGGCCACCCATCGATACTCGGATTAAATCCAGTCTCGACGACGACCTCGCTATCGTCGCTGCTTTACACGATGTCTTGCCGCCGTCGGCGTATCTCGGCTATCTGTCCGCGCGCGGTGCCGCCGATCTAGATCGGAATATCGAATATACGCTGCGATTGGCCGATGGCAGCGTGCCGATCGGTACGGGCCTGGCGACAAGTTCTACTCCCCAAATCGCCAAAAACTTTTTCGAATACCGCGGTCAATCGGGCGGTATGGAAGGCGTTTACATTGCCGTTAGGCAGTGCTTTTCAAATGGTGATTGCCTGATCTTGGGGCGGTCCCGCGGGAAAGCCTATATGGCTTTTCGCGGGGATGTGGCCAAGCTCTTCATCGCTTTTCTCGCCGCTCTATTAGTGAGCACGGTACAAATTTTCCACAGTCACGTGCGCGCTAGGCGTGATATCACGTCGTTAACGCTCGCGGTTCGACGGTTGTTGGAAGGCCATCTAGGACAGCGCTTGCCGCTTACAAAAAATTCAAAATACGCGACCGTGACCGTGCAACTCAATCGCTTGCTCGAACGCATTGAGCATCTAACCTTCGCGACG
Source organism: uncultured Pseudomonadota bacterium (assembly GCA_903879335.1). Lineage (GTDB taxonomy): Bacteria > Pseudomonadota > Gammaproteobacteria > Steroidobacterales > Steroidobacteraceae > CAIKZZ01. Next base: position 141,619 of record CAIRLC010000019.1, on the reverse strand, counting down.
CGGACCGTCATCGATAGCACAGCACACGATTTGCGGACGCCGCTTTATCGTTTGCGCAGTCGCTTAGAGCAGGGGCTTTTGCCGGATCAAAGCGTCTATCAGATGGTCGATATCGTGGAAGCTGCCTTGCACGAAATCGATGGCATCGAGGCCACCCTGGATGCGTTGCTGAGGATCACTTTGGCTGAATCGGGTTCCGCAAGTTTGGCGAAGGTGAACATCTCTGAGGTGACCGCCAACGTACTTGAACTGTATCGGCCATTGGCGGAAGACAAAGACCTTGATTTGTCGGCTCTTCTAGACACGGATCATGTGGTGAATGGCAATGCGCAGTTGCTGGCTCAAGCGATCGCGAATTTGCTCGATAACGCGATTAAATACACGCCGCGTGGGGGCAGCATCATCGTTCGTGTTGATCGTCGCGAGAGTGAAATCGTGATTGGCGTGACCGATTCCGGTCCAGGTATACCGGCCGCCGACCGAGCTCGCGCCATGGAGCGATCGCGGCGGCTGGCCAATGCGGCAGGGACGGTCGGTAGTGGTTTAGGTCTTGCGCTCGTCGTGGCTGTGGGGCGCTTACACGGCGGGCGATTGCGATTGGGCGACAATGCGCCGGGGCTTGTCGCTGAACTGGGTTTGCCGATCTGATCTTTAATCCAGTTGTTCGGTGACGGTAGCCCGTAAACGTCCTTGTCCGAGGCGAGCCTCGATGGTGTCGCCCCGGGAGACGTCGGCGCTCGAACGGATCACTCGACCGTCGGTGTTCAGCACGATGCCGTAGCCACGGTCGAGTGTGGCAAGCGGGCTGACCGCATGAAGGGTCCGTATTGCCGTCTCAAAGCGGTTGCGGTGTTGGCGCAGTTGAGCCGACGTTGCCCGCTGCAGGCGGTTATTGAGCAATTGCAGTGCCTGCTGTTTGTTTGCGAGGGACTTTCGCGGATGGGCCTGCTCGAGTCGGGCGCCGATATAACGCAGACGATTGACCTTGCCATCCTGATTCCGTCGCCAAGCGCTCACCAGCCGAGCCTCGAGATCATCCAGTCGCTGCATACGGTCACGCAGGCGATGTCTCGGGTGACCGTTCGATAAGCGCCGATGCAGAAAACCAAGGCGCTCCTGATGGCCACGCAATATACGGCGCAGTACGGAATTGAGCCGCTGCCGATGGCTGTCGAGTAAACGCCGCCATTCGGCTTGGTCGGGTACGACAAGTTCCGCTGCACCGGAGGGAGTTGGCGCACGCATATCCGCCGCGAAGTCCGCGATCGTCGTGTCGGTTTCGTGGCCGATGCCTGCGACCACTGGGATCTTGGAGGCACGGATCGCTCGGGCGACGATTTCCTCATTGAATGACCACAGGTCCTCAAGGGAACCTCCGCCACGGGCGAGAATAATGACGTCGACTTCGGCTCGATCGGAGGCGAGTTTCAAGGCCCGAGCGATCTCGCCGGCTGCAGCCGCGCCTTGTACGGCCACGGGGTAGACCAACACGGGAATCGATGGAAAGCGTCGCTTCAAGATATGCAAGATGTCCCGTATCGCGGCGCCGGCGGGGGAGGTCACGAGCCCAATTCGCCGTGGCAGGGCAGGTAGCGGTCTTTTGGCCCCGAGGTCAAACAGGCCCTCAGCCGCCAACTTGGCCTTGAGTTCCTCGAACTGGCGTTGCAGTGCGCCTTCTCCGGCATCCTCGAGGTAATCGACATTGAATTGGAAGCTGCCGCGCGCGGCGTAGACCCCTGCCTTGCCATAAACCAAGACGCGCAAGCCATCCCGCGGCGCAATGCGGGCGCGGTAGGTCTTGCTCTTCCACATCGTGCAAGACACTTGGGAAAGTTCGTCCTTGACCGTGAAGTACCAGTGGCCCGACGGGTATCGCTTCACATTGGACAATTCGCCCTCGAGCCAGACAGCGGGAAGACCGCCATCCAGGACCAAATTGGCCTCAATACAGAGCCTGGAGACGGAATAGACGTCGCGGGTAGGGGGTGTCGACATGATCCTCAGAGTTTAACTGGTCTGAGTGCATATCTCTGGTTTACGGACTGGGAGGAATCGCGTAGGATGCCACGCTTTCACCAAGGCTCCCCGGCGGAGCCGTGCGTGCCGCATAGGCCCCGCCGCACCGAGTTGCGGCAGAGGACTGCCCATGCGAATCGATCAAGAAGCACTGACCTTTGATGACGTACTGCTCGTTCCGGCTTTTTCGGACGTGCTACCCCGTGACGTCGATCTATCCACCCAACTGAGTCGGAATATCCGGCTCAACCTGCCGACGGTGTCGGCAGCCATGGACACGGTGACCGAAGCCCGACTGGCCATCACAATGGCTCAGGAAGGTGGTATCGGCATCGTGCACAAAAACATGAGCGCGGCCGACCAAGCCCGCCAAGTTTCTCTCGTCAAAAAGTACGAGAGTGGCGTGATTTCCGACCCCATTACCGTGACTCCGGATAAGACTATTCGTGAGGTCATCGAACTGACCCAGTCGAAAGGGATTTCCGGCGTTCCGGTGGTCACCTTGGCCGGTGAAGTGGTTGGCATCGTGACGCACCGCGATTTGCGCTTTGAGCGCAACTTCGACGCGCCGGTGACGACGGTGATGACTGGGAAAGATCGTCTTATCACGGTGCGTGAAAATGCGCCGAAAGAAGAAGTTCTATCCTTGTTGCATCGCCACCGCATTGAAAAAGTGCTGGTGGTCGATGCGGCCGGCTTGCTGAAAGGCATGATCACGGTTAAAGATTTTCAAAAGGCGACCGAATTCCCTCGCGCCTGCAAGGATCCTAGCGGACGCTTGCGGGTCGGCGCAGCCGTCGGTACCAGTCCGGATACCCTCGACCGCGTGGCTCAGTTGGCTGAGGCCGGAGTGGATGTCGTGGTGGTTGATACCTCCCACGGCCATTCCAAGGGCGTCATCGAGATGGTGGCGCGAGTTAAGAAAGCGTTCCCACACGTCGACGTCATCGGCGGCAATATCGTGACCGCTGCAGCCGCCTTGGCGCTCGTCGATGCGGGAGCGGACGGCGTAAAAGTCGGGATTGGTCCAGGTTCAATTTGCACCACCCGTATCGTGGCTGGCGTCGGCGTTCCGCAGATCACTGCCATTTCGAACGTGGCTGCCGCGCTCGCTGACCGGGGTGTGCCTTTGATTGCCGACGGTGGCGTGCGGTTCTCGGGAGACATCGCCAAGGCCATTGCCGCTGGCGCGCACTCAGTCATGATCGGCGGCCTGTTCGCGGGTACTGAAGAATCGCCGGGTGAGGTTGAGCTCTATCAGGGCGGTTCATTTAAGTCCTACCGGGGCATGGGCTCCCTGGGCGCAATGGCCCAGCGGCATGGTTCGGCGGACCGATACTTCCAGGCGGATACGGCCGGCGAACTCGAGAAACTCGTGCCGGAAGGTATCGAAGGTCGAGTGCCCTACAAGGGCAGCTTGGTTTCTATCCTGCACCAGTTAGCCGGCGGCCTGAAAGCAGCCATGGGCTATACGGGCAGCCATGACATTGAAGAGTTGCGCACTAAGCCGCGCTTCGTGCGCATCACGAATGCGGGTGTGCGCGAAAGCCACGTCCACGACGTGAAGATCACGAAGGAAGCTCCGAACTACCGAGTGAGTTGACCCGTGACCGCTGATATCCACGCGCATCGAATCCTGATTCTCGACTTTGGTTCGCAGTACACACAACTGATTGCTCGCCGTGTGCGGGAGCTCGGTGTTTACTGCGAGCTGCATCCTTGGGACATGGCCGAGGCCGACATACGGGCCTTTGCGCCGATGGGCGTGATTCTTTCGGGCGGACCTGAGACCGTCACGGTTGAAGGGACCCCCCGCGCACCAGCTTCAGTGTGGACGCTGGGTGTGCCGGTCCTCGGCATCTGTTACGGCATGCAGACGATGGCCCATCAATTAGGGGGTCGCGTTGAAGCGCATGACTCTAAAGAATTTGGCTATGCCGAAGTTCGTGCTCGCGGCCATTCGAAGTTGCTGAAGGACATTGAAGACCGCGTCAACGACGAAGGCCATGGCCTGCTCGACGTGTGGATGAGCCATGGCGATCGTGTAGTCGCGACGCCTGATGGCTTCAAGGTCATTGCGTCGACGACGGATCTGCCGATCGCCGGCATGGCCGATGAAGCGCGTCGCTATTACGGCCTGCAGTTCCATCCGGAAGTGACGCACACCACGCAGGGTGAGCGAATTTATTCGCGCTTCGTCCATGAGATTTGTGGCTGTGGCCATTCCTGGAATCCCGGCAATATTATTGATGACGCCATTGCGCGGGTCCGCGCCCAAGTCGGCAGTGCGCAGGTATTACTCGGCCTGTCCGGCGGCGTTGACTCGTCCGTCGTGGCGGCGCTCCTGCATCGCGCAATTGGCGACCAACTCACCTGCGTCTTCGTAGACCATGGGTTGCTGCGTCACCGTGAAGGTGATCAGGTGATGGCGATTTTCGCGCAGAACCTCGGCGTCAAAGTCATCCGTGTCGATGCTGAGGACCGTTTCCTGTCTGAACTCAAAGGGGTTGACGATCCGGAAGCGAAACGAAAAGTCATCGGCCGACTGTTTGTTGAGGTGTTCGACGAAGAGTCCAACAAGATCACTGGCGCTGAAGGTTCCCGCGTGGAGTTCTTGGCGCAGGGCACGATTTATCCGGATGTGATTGAGTCAGCCGGTGCCAAGACGGGCAAGGCCCATCTAATCAAGAGCCATCACAATGTCGGTGGACTGCCGGCGCACATGAAATTGAAGCTCGTAGAGCCGCTGCGTGAGCTGTTTAAAGACGAAGTTCGTCGCATAGGCGTGGAACTGGGCTTGCCGCGAGAGATGGTCTACCGTCATCCGTTTCCAGGACCGGGACTGGGCGTGCGTATTCTGGGTGAAGTGTCTAAAGCGGCTGCAGATACGTTGCGACTCGCGGATCACATTTTTATAGAAGAATTGCGTAAAGCGGACTGGTACGACAAAACGAGCCAGGCCTTCGCAGTGTTCCTGCCCGTTAAATCAGTTGGCGTGACGGGCGATGGGCGTCGGTATGCTCCGGTCATCGCGCTACGCGCCGTACAAACGATCGATTTCATGACGGCGCGCTGGGCGCCTCTGCCCTATGAACTGCTCGAAAAGGTCAGTCTGCGGATCGTGAACGAAATTGCCGACGTGTCGCGCGTGGTTTATGACGTATCTGGGAAGCCTCCCGCGACAATTGAGTGGGAGTAGGGGGAATATTTGCTGCGCAGCAAATATAGCCGTAAATCATAATATTAGATATAGTGCCTTTATTCGCTGTACAGCGAATAACCCACAAGGCATGGTCGTGAACACATCTGAAGTCGAGAGCGCGTTGATCGCCGAACTCCTGGAAGCCCTGCGAGCCCTCCCGGACGTGACGGCCAAACTCGCGTGCCAGGGCGACTCTGGCGAGCAGGCCGCGGTGAACGATGTTTCAGTCTCGATGCAGGTTGCCGGGCGTCCCTTGGCGCTGCTGGTCGGGATCCGAAAGGCGCTCTATCCGCGGGATGTCCGGCAAGCACTTTGGCAGATCCGGGATGCGGCGTCGCGCCGCAGTGGCGATGCCGGCGCAGAAGGCGCCGTGCCGCTGCTCGCGGCCGAATCGATCTCACCGGGCGCCAAGGACCTGCTGAAAACGGAGCGGGTCGGCTATTTCGACGCCGGGGGCAGCCTGTACCTCCCGGCACCGGGGGCGCTCTTCTTCGTGGACAAGCCACCGTCGAAGTCGACCTCCCGGGCCATCCGTTCGCTGTTTTCCGGGCGTCGCGCTCACGTGTTGCATGGCCTGCTGATGCGCCGCGAGGACTGGCTGGGTGTGACCGAGCTGGCCGAGGACGTCTCGGCATCCCCGTCGACGGTGTCGATGGTCTTGACCGAACTGGAACGACTCGACTGGCTGGATTCACGGGGGCAGGGGCCTGGCAAGCAGCGGCGCGTGAGTCAGCCTGCGGCACTGCTGGATGCCTGGGCCACGAGCCTGCGGCAGCAACCGGCTGAGGCGATGCGCAGGTTCTTCGTTCCTGCCGTGAAGGTCGACGCCCTGGCCACAGGACTCGATGCTGTGTGTTCTTTGCATGGGATCGACTATGCGGTCACCCACGAAGCGGCTGCCCAGCGCTACGCCCCTTTTCTGTCGAACGTCTCGCAGGTTCGCATCCGCTTGCCGGCCGGGTCGGCCACCGAGGCTGCGCTGGGAGAGCTGGGCGCCCGCCCTGTCAGTGAGGGCGCGAATCTGGTGGTCATCGACGCCAAGTCCTTAGGGGATCTGCTGTTCAAGCAGCGGGTGGACGGTGTCTGGCTGGCCAGCCCGATCCAGACCTACCTGGACCTGGTGCGCGCCGAGGGGCGCGCCAAGGAATTGGCCGAGCACCTGCGCCGGGAAAGGATCGGCTTCTGATGGTCAAACCTTCGCACTTCGGCGGATACAGCGATGCCTACACCGTGGACTGCGAGCGTGTACTCGTCACGCTGTTGCGCGGGCTCGGGCCCTGGAAGAAGTCGGTCTTCCTGGTCGGAGGTCTGACGCCGCGCTATCTGGTGCCCCAGCGTCCACCCGACGTGCCCACGCACGCCGGCACGCTGGATGTCGACATCGTCATCGATCTGCAGCTCCTGGCCGACACCGACGCGTACCACTCGCTGGAGGACAACCTGAAGCGCATGGGGTTCGAGCGCGCTGTCAACGAACAGGGGTTGAAGCTTTCGTGGCGATGGCAGACGCGCACCGAGCACGGCGCGCTGATGGTGCTGGAGCTCTTGGCCGATGCGCCCCTGATCGCCGGGGGTCGGGTGCAGCCGTTGCCGACGGAAGGTACGATCTCGGCGCTCAACATTCCGCATTCGTCCATCGTTTTCGACCTGCATCAGGTCACAGAGATCCGCGCGGAGTTGCTTGGCGAGAACGGGATGGCCACCGAACGCGTCAAGCATGCGGACATCGTCAGCTTCACCTGCCTGAAGGCCTTCGCGTTCGACCAGCGCTTCGAGCGCAAAGACGCCCATGACCTGGTCTATTGCATCGAGCATGCCCCCGACGGGCTCGGCGCCGTCGTCGCAGCCTTTGGCCATGCGCTGGCCGGCTCGCATTCAGCCGTCATCTGGGAGGGACTCGATGTCCTGAGGCGCCGATTCGCCAGTGACCAGGCGACTGAGGGCTACCGCAAGGACGGGCCGGTTTCGGTGGCCAAGTTCGAGCTTGGTGAAGGGCCGGAGCCTGAACTCCGCGAGGCCAGGATGCTCCGGCAGCGCCAGGCCAGTGATCTCATCGATCGGCTGCTCGCCGGCATCGGGTAGGGGCGGCAATATCGCTACGGCTAAATGTAAGAGAAGAGGCGGCTAAATGAAAGTTAGACGACGGCCATTTGAAACTCACGGTCATGCGTGTTCAAGGGGGAAAGCCTGTTCAGGGAAATGGCTATCTTCGTTCGCCTCGGAGTCATGAACCGAATGGGGTCTGTCGCCATCTATCGCCGTCTATCGCCCTTAAGCGGATTGTTTTGGCGGTCAATCTGACGGTAAATTTGGCGCATTTCGCCAGGAAGCCATGCGCTTTCAGGTACTTACAAGTGCCGGAGACAATTGAGTGGGAGTGAAAAGCCGATGCCTAGGCTATTAATCGTAGTGATAGCGGCAGGCGATAATCGCTAGACTTTCATTCTCTACGGTGTAGACAAGTCGATGCGTATCGTCGATACGTCTTGACCAGAATCCGGAGAGGCTTTCACGAAGAGGTTCTGGCTTACCAATCCCCGTAAAGGGTTCACGTACTGTCTCTTGAATCAGAGTGTTGATTCGTTTAAGCGTTTTCTTGTCCTGACCCTGCCAATAGACATAGTCTTGCCAAGCGGCGCTTGTCCAAACGATGCGCTTAAGGCTCAACGAGCGTCCTCGCCCGCGTCTTCCCTGAACGTAGTTGCTGTATGGACCTGCCTAAGTGAGTCGCGTTCGCAGGAGTCTTCAGTAGGTGAACCGTCTCCATCCAGCCATTAAAGGTATCTAGCGACATCATCACCGCATCCGCAGCGTCGCGGCGCGAAATGACGGTCACGTCGGCGTCTTCAACGACATCGTCGATTAGTTTTTTTAGACCGTTCCGAGCTTCAGAGAATGATACGATTCGCATAGTAACTTGTCCTTTTTACTGTACAAGTATAGCGTTGCGCTAGACAAAAAGGAAACGACTAGCCGCGAGCGGAAGCGGTGCGAGCGATGGCAGTACGGTCGTCAGATACCCGCGAGATACCCGTCGCGTGTAAGTATATGATCGGCAACGTTCTCAATTACTGAGTGGGAATAGCGTCAATAGTAATAAAGCCTTTTTAAACCAATAACTTATAAATTTTTCAGGCTTTCCCGAGAGATACCCGAAATCAAAGAGTGGGCGTCACCGCTTTAGATTCGAGCCGTCAACCATGACGCTTCAGCGGTAGATATCGCGCCGATTTCCGATTTCGACGACGAGTACGCACAGGACGCCGCCCTGTATGTCGCAGATAATCCGGCAGTCTCCTACCCGATAGCGCCAGTAGGTGCCGAGCACAGGGCCCGACAACGCCTTTCCAAGGCTACGTGGGTCATCGGACGTGGCGACACGCTCGTCCATGAAGTCGACAATGCGCCGGGCAGTCGGCTTGTCCAGTTTGCGAAGTCGTCTGGTCGCGGTCTCGGTATAACTAATCTTCCAGGCCAAGATTGACTCTCACTTGGACTGACGTGAGTACTTGTTCCTCGCCTTTTCGCACGCGCTCCATGGTGGACGCTGCGAGATAGTAATCTTCAAGGTCTTCTAGGCCTCGAGCTACAAGTTCGCGAAGGTAATAAGCCTTCGTCCGTCCCGTCGCCGCCGCGAGGTGATCAAGTCGCTGCTCGGTGCCCGGATCCAAGCGGATTGAGGTGGCCATAAAGGTGCGATCTCGTGAATACGTGTATTCAGAGTATCGCGACTTGCGCTCCCTGTCACCTGCCGCGAATCGGGGGGGCGTCCTTCGATAGGTAGAAGACGATTGAGTGGGGCTAACCGGAAGTTGCAAGGTTTGATTTTTCACCCGCTAGTCGTTCGATTCTCTGAAACACTCTGCTCCTCGGGTCGCGAGAGCCGCAAGCTTATTATCCAGCGTCCACATTTGCGCGTCGGCTCGCAGAGGGGCGGACGCCTAAAGCTGGATATAAACCGCACCATATCTCGCAACGACGCAACGACGCAACGACGCAACGACGCAACGACGCAATGGCACTCGAGCCAGAAGGCAATCAGTTGTTTTTAAAGGTGTTGCGAATATCCGCCGCATAGTGAACGGCGACAATCACCGAGACCAAAAAAATCGATCCATCAAACGGCAGTAACTTCAGAAAATAGGGCACACCGTAGAAGGTATAATTAGCGGTCATCGAAAGGATTAAAATCACTGCAGACAATAGGGCGGCGATTGCGCGAGTTCGAGGGATCAAAACGAGCACCCCAATCATTGTATTGGCGACGTTCATCGCGGTATGTACACCTCCCGATACGGTGTCGCTGCCTGCAGATCCCCCGGATCCAGACGCACAGGCAAATTGGCCCAACGCGATGAGCACAACTAATGCTGCGTAGACATTTGCCTGAAATTTGCTATCAGCTGCCATTACGCGTGTCGATTGGGATAAAAATTTCAACATAATTTCGACTCAATGATCTCGAATACCGGTTGATGCGCCAGAGAAGAAAAAATGCGCACATTTGATACCCGCTGATGTACCGCCGGTCGCACATGGCGTCCGAGCGGTACACCGGCAGGCTGCGGATTTAGCGCAGGACCTTGCCTTCGTTGTCAGCAGCTGGTGCTACGTCAACGGATGGCAATGCTTGACTGGTTGGGAAGCCATGGGCGTGTTTGCCATGACTTACGGCAGTGCCGGCTACGCCGCGATAGCACCCTGGTCCATATGGGTACTCGTTGTTGAGGTGGTAGTGATACATCGTCGTCCACTGACCGTCCCATTCAATGTAGCCAAAGTGACCGTGGCACTCGTCAAGGTCCTCGTTCTTGAGCCATTTGCCGTCGTCGCCACGCGGTCCATAGATGCCGAATCCATCCATGGCGTACCCGAATAATGGCGAATGCTCACGGGCTTCTCCCTGTCGCGGAAAGCACTTCCAGGAATAACCATGGTAGTGATACTGAGTGTTGTACGGATGCCCCCAGCACTTATCGACCGGCAACGCAGCGATCGGATCGACCCACACGCCTGCATAGGCAATGTTGGCATGCCATACGGCACCGGTTTGCGTCACCACGCCGGTCACCAAATCACTGATACAGGCTGGCGTATCCGAGTACACGGGATTTGCCGGCACAGTGACATCAAGGTCATAGGGTCCGATCGGAATCGCGGCCGCGCTTGAGTATCCCTCCGCAGGTGCAGCAGCGTAATACGGATAGGCGGCGGTGGTGGGATCTACCGGGAAGACCCCTGTTGGATGATTAGGAATGCCGTTGCCTTTGAAATGCCGTTGGCCGTTTTGCACCCAGGTTTTGAATTCCGGGTGGGCATTCGGCACATCCTTCCAATTCACGGCGCCTTCTACAAACGGGATAGTCGATGCCATGACTTTTTGACCCTGTACCCAGGGCGTCTGCGGAACCGTGATTGTAATCATTGAAGGAGGTACTGGAATTGCAGCAAGGCATAGGAACTGAGTGTTTCGGGCAGCGTAAGCCGTCTGCGTGCCTGTTGGCGGCGTGATGAAGACGGTCGGTGCGTTAGCGTCGCGGGCGCCGACACGCTCCGCGACCGCGGTCGGTGCGCCGAGGAGTGCGCAACTGCCGAGCGTGCAGATGAAAACGATGAAGCGAGATATCGAGAAATCCATTGGGGCACCTAAGGATGAGGAGTACAGACATTACGAAATAATCAAAGGTTCAACATGAACGAATGTTCATTCCTCGAAATGCGGATTTCAAGTGTGTCCGCAAAACTTAATAATCGGCCGCTTTATGTAAAAAAGACCTTTAAAATAAGGTGTGTCTTACAATGTCGGCGCGCCGATGAGCGCTGAGTTCAATCTCCTGAGGCTGCCAATTTACTTGCAAAAGAAAACTTCAAATTCGACTGATCATCGACCACGTGTGGCGGCTCGACGCCGTGCGGAGATGGAATCGCGACTGCTGTCAGCCGCATTGCATATGCTTGCGACAAAGCCGCCCCGGGATATCTTGGTCAATGACCTCGTTAACCTGGAAAAGGTCTCCCGAGGTACTTTTTATAAATACTTCGACTCTTTAGGCGAGGTCTACCAGCAACTGAGTGCGAGGCTAGAGGCGGAGCTCTCGCCGATTGGCGACCATTTTGTGTCGAGCATTCCGAATGCCGCAATTCGAGTGGCTACGGGTACCCGCTTGGTGCTCAACATCGGCTCCGGCATGCCCATCCTCGGAAAACTGATGTTGCAATCAGGTTGGCCAATGGAACATTCGCCGGGCATTTTCCTGGCTAACCTCGATCGCGATGTTCGGCTCGCGATAAAGCAAGGATCGTTTAATCAGATGCCAGAATCGATCGCATCAAACCTGGTCGTCGGCCCGATGCTCGGTGGCTTACACAGTCTGCTGGCAGAAACCTGTGAGTCAGGCTATGCCGAGCAGCTCACGAGCAGAATCCTCATGTCGCTAGGCATGACTCGTGAAGCGGCCACCGAAGCCGTCCTCTTGCCGCTTCCAGAGATGCCAATGCAGCCAACGGGTATCATCGGCGAAATCATGCGGTTGAGCCACGCGGCTCGATGAACCATTGCGTCGTTCAGGTTGCGAGATCTTCGGTGAGATGGACCGCCCGACTCTCATCGGTGAATTCGATCACTCGCAGACTTCAAATTTCCCTTGGCTTCGAGTAGATCTCCGGCCTTCCCTAAGCCGAACGCAGGCATGTTGATGTACACGCTTTCATATGAGCCGGGACCAGCTTTGTAGGTCTCATGCCAAATTCCAACAGTGCCATCGCAACCGACAGATCGATTGAATGCCTGCCAAGCCGGAAGGTGAGCCGAATCGCGCCGTTTTGCGTAATCAAGCAATTGATCGATGGATCTCCAATATTGCACGAGAACTAGAGTGCGCGAAAACCACATTTCGTGGCTCAACAGGCCCATCTCGGAATCCGAATAAAGTTCATTGAGCATTTTCGGCATAGCGCGAAGTACCGGTATCCATTTATGAACCATCCATGGTTTGTTGATGCGCATACCGATCATAAAAACCGCGAATTCTCCGCTGATCTGTGCAGTCATTCGGCTCTTGTAAATCATTGCATGCGCTCGCGATTTTTCGGGATTTCCCATAATCTGACATGAGGGTGCCACAGAAAGTCTAAACCGCACAAATGGCTCTTGGCCCGAGTTTATATGCGGCAGCTCACGCGGCTCAGCGACTCAAGTCGGTGACCCGCTGACAACTATGCTAGCGTTATGCACGAAGGGTCGGGTTCACGTCTGTGATGCCTGTGAGTCCTAATTGCCGCCGAGGGAAAGACCACTGGACGCGCCGCGCACGAATGATCTTCCGCTTCAGCGTGAAACGAAGATTGACCGTACGTCGGCGGTCGAGATCGTCATCGCTCGAATATTTGATAGCACAGTGAATCATGTGTTTAAGGCGTGGAGTGAGCCTGACTTATTTAAACGATGGTGGGTGCCGCGTTCGATGGGGATCTCACTTGAGTCGTGTGAGATGCGCGTCCAAACTGGCGGGACATATCGCCTGAGCTTTGGTGCAGGCATGGATTTTTTTGGTCGTTATCTCGAGGTGGTTCCGCATTCTAGGATCGTGTGGACGAACGATGAGGGCGGTGAAAACGGTCAGATCACCACTGTTACCTTCAGTGGGCAGGGTGATCAAACGCGAGTCGTGATGAGCGAGCGCTACCCAACTGAAGCTGCGCTCGATGCTGTGGGTGCGGGGTCGGCCGAGTCGGTACACGAGACTTTCAATCAGCTTGATGCGCTTTTGGCGGAAATGGAAGGACACGCACTGTAGAGATGGTCCGGGCTTACGGTCCGATGCATCATGAGTCCGCTGAGGCGAGTATAGCCAAACCGCACTCACGACCAGACAGCCCTCAATCGGAGAGCGTGCTTCGGGGCAGACGGCGTCATAAAGCCGGCGATGATGAGTGTGGAAAAGTTCTCACACCGGTCGCCAACATTTGATCGGCATAATCTTGGCGGTACCGCACTAAGGCAATGGGCGAAGAACGCTCAGACGCCGCTGTCGTATATCCTGAATGGGACGTACTGCGCCGTCTAAGGGGATTCTAGAGCCCAGAATCACGGTAAGATGATTGCGGAAACAGCGCGATTGCGGAGCTATGCCGATGCGACGTCGATGGATATTGACCGGTATCAGCTTGTGTTGGTCGATCGTAGCCCATGCAACAGACTTTGTTGCAGCCCGGCCAACGCCTCGCGTCGAGTACCCGCAACGGCGTCTGAACGACATCACGGCCTATCTTGAGAACGCATCGGATCTGTCTACCTACCCATTAGTCTTCATTGGCGATTCGATTACTGATTTTTTCAGCATGGGAAAGAATCCCTGGTTGCCTGGAAAAGTCGGAGGCAAGGCTGTGTGGGATGCATTTTTTGGTTCTGACCATCCCCAAACCCGAGCTTTGAATCTAGGCATCTCCGGCGATCGAACTGAGTGGTTGTTATATCGTTTGCAATCAAAAGCGACCGGCGGTCTTGGCGAATTGGACTCGCCCGACCTCAATCCGAAATTCATTTTATTGATGGCTGGTATCAACAACACTTATGCAGCAGAAGACCCAATGGTTGATAGCGTCTACGCTGGGATCCAAGCCTTAGTGGATCAGGTGCATGCGGCCAAACCAAACGCGACCATTGTCTTGGAATCCTTGCTGCCAAGTAATGAAGATTGGCGTAATCGCGATGCCGTGATCCCCGTCAATCGGCGCCTTCATGAGTTGGCGCAATCAAAAACCTATCAGGGCTTTCTCCAGTATCTCGAGCTATATCCACTCTATATTGATCACGCCGGTCATCAGCGCACGGAATTATTCATGGATGGATTGCACCCCAACGAGGGTGGATATAGGCTCTGGCGGGATGCACTGATGCCCTTATTGAATCAACCTCCCGGGTCCGGGCACTAGACGCGGGATGCACACGGCCTAGCCGGGCTTTTATCGTTCTTTCCAAACTGTTAGGTCTGTGTGGTCGACTGCCTTCGGGGTGATTGCCTTCGGGTCGATTGCATTGCGCGGCCCGACCAAGCCGTTTAAACCGGCTTAGTCAGTTGGTCCGGGACGGGGTCAAATGCCGATGCAAAATGCTCGATCACCAACGGTGCCATTCAAATTGATACCACGCATAATACGCGGAACAATTCGATTGGTCTTGTTGCTCTATATCTACATTGGAAAAACCACGCCATGAATAGCACGGTAAGGTCTGACTCACTCCAAGCTGACATTGAACGAGTGTTTGCTTTACAGCAGGCGCATCAATGGCACGTTAAGGCATCAAGCGCCGAAGATCGAAAAGCCAAGCTTCGTGCGCTGCGTGCTTCCGTCGAGGCTCATGCTGATGAGATCTTGGCGGCCGTGAAACAGGATACGCGTAAGCCTGAACACGAAATCCGTATTACCGAAGTGCTCAATGTCATCGGCAACATTGATCGAAATATCGCTCATCTTGATGAATGGATGGCGCCGATTGAAATCACGCCGAGCCAAAACAAGAACGATAAGGCTCGGATCGTCTACGAAGCTCGCGGCGTCTGTCTCATTTTGGGGCCTTGGAACTTTCCGTTAGGCCTGGTTTTAGGTCCCGTGGCGGCAGCGGTTGCCGCAGGTAACTGCTGCATCGTTAAGTTGACGGACCTCTGCCCTGCAACGGCAAGTGTGGCGGCAAAAATTCTGCGTCAGGCGTTTTCTGAAGCAGAGGTGGCGCTATTTGAAGGTGGTGTGGAGGTTGCGACGGCGCTACTCGAACTGCCGTTCAATCACATTTTCTTCACCGGCAGCACTCGGGTTGGCAAGTTAGTCATGGCCGCTGCCGCGCGCCACTTGGCGTCAGTCACTCTTGAGCTGGGCGGGAAGTCGCCCGTCATCGTTGACGCCGACGCGGATGTCAAAAAAGTGGCCGCTGATCTTGCTGGAGCTAAGCAATTTAATGGTGGTCAGGCCTGCATTTGCCCGGACTACGTCTTCGTCAGATCGGCGCAAGAAAACACACTGATCGAGGAATTCAAGCTTAGAGTTCAGCAAAATCTGTACGGGGCCGACGGGAATATCCGCAAGGAGGGCATCGCGCAGATCGTTAACCGTCAAAACTTCCTGCGAATCAAGAAGCTCGTGGATGACGCGTTGGCGAAGGGCGCACAGGTCGCCGCCGGCGGTAACTTTGATGAGGGCGACCTGACGGTTCACCCGACATTACTGATCAACGTCAGGCCCGACATGCTCATCATGCAAGAAGAGATATTCGGGCCAGTGGTCCCGGTCATGACTTATGAGCGCATTGACGACGTCATCGCGTATATCGCGCACCGGCCTAAGCCTTTGGCGCTCTACGTGTACAGCAATACCCAAAAAACGATTGACGACGTGCTGAGCAAGACATCGTCCGGTGGCGTCACGGTCAATGGATTTTTCTCACATTACCTTGAAAACCAACTCCCATTTGGCGGTGTAAACCAGAGCGGTATGGGCAGTTACCACGGTATCTTCGGCTTTAAGGCCTTCTCACACGAGCGAGGAATTTACCTGCACCAGGGTTAAAGCGGGTGATGATCGGCGGCGAACTTCACCGCCGCTGACATCAAGCGCGGGTCATAGTCTCAGGCTATAGCCCGCCCAGCACCTCCGGTTCGTCCGAACCGTCAACTCGGGCTGCGCAACGCTTGGATTCGTTTACCGCCAGTTGGCGTGGGTGTTCCAGTACTCGACACTGCGGCGGTAGGCTGCCTGATCGAGCGGCACTCCGGAGCCGCCCTCCGATACGCCTAGGGCGTTGCGCATCATCGTGATCGGCGCCATGGGTATCTCATCCGGCGCATCGGTATATAAGCATCCGACGATCCCCCAATCGGCTTCAATGGGCGTGCCTTCAATTCCAAGTTGCTCACGACTGTAGAGAATCGCAATGAGGTACTGGGCAACTGGAGCCTGAATGCCTTCAAACCATCGAACGAGAACTGGTAGTTCGTTGCGATTGCGCGCTTCATAGCCTGACTTTAATAAATGCCGATTACTATCCGTTATTGAAATCGTAAGGCAGCGTGTCGAAGTCCAGTTTTGATGCACATGGAGTTTGCAGAAGAGTGCATAGCCGTCTAATACCGCCACGGGATTGTTTTGATTGAGGTGGCGCTCAAATTCATCGGAACTAATGTCTTGGATTGTGTTCGGCCGTGTCACCCGGGGAAAAAGTCGTGTCCGGGCAAAATCGGTCAAGGTGATGCTCATCGAGTCCTCGCGGTGTCGTCAATTTCACGTTGAATTCCAAAGTCGGGCGAATGCACAGCATTGTACCTAACCAGCAATGAGCTCTGCCGCGGCAGACATTGCCGTTTCTAAGCTTCCGTAGGTCATTACGCTGCGATCGAAGATTTCGTGAACTACTTATGGAGTCGTGAGAGAAGCAAGCGCAGATTTGTTCAGCCGGCGATCCGTCAACAGGGAAGTGACTGCCATGCCGAGACTTGCGGTGATGACCAGTGGCGGGGACTCGCCGGGTATGAATGCTGCGATACGCGCGTTCACTCGGGCAGGCTTGGCTCGCGGGCACGAAATTCTTGGGATCCGAGATGGTTATACCGGACTCATCGGCGGGGATTTTCATCCGCTCGGGGCGCGTCAGGTGGGTGGCATTATTAATCGCGGCGGTACGATCCTAGGAACTACCCGCTGCGACGCGCTTCGAACCCAGAGGGGGCTCGTCGCCGCCTGTAAAAGCATCCGAGACCACCACATCAATGGACTCGTTGTCATCGGCGGGAACGGCTCTCAGGCCGGTGCCGAGGCTCTAGGTCGACATGGGGTCCCGGTCATTGGTGTGGCGAGCACGATTGATAACGATCTTACTGGCGCGGAACCGTCCATCGGCGTGATGACGGCGCTCGATGTCGCGGTCGAGGCGATTGACCGAATCCGAACAACGGCCATGGCCTTTCGGCGCGCCTTCTTGATCGAAGTGATGGGCCGCCAGAGCGGCTACCTGGCCTTAATCGCAGGAATAGCGGGCGGGGCCGAACTCATTGTGCTGCCAGAGCATGAATTGACGCCATCGGACGTATTGGTTCGGCTACATACGTTGCATGAACAGCGGCGGGCACACGCGATCGTTGTCGTGGCCGAGGGCTCAGCCTGGAACGCCGACCGCCTTGATGCCTACTTCAAAGCGCAAAAATCGGTCGAGATCTTCGAGACTCGTGTGACCAAACTGGGGCATGTGCAGCGCGGAGGTGCCCCGGGTGTCTATGACCGAATACTCGCGACTCGCCTCGGCGTTGCTGCTGTCGATGCATTTGAACGTGGCCAGATGAACGTCATGCTCGGTATGACCGGAGGCGCAATATGCGCCACTGAACTCTGCGAGGTCGTCCGCGCCAAAAAACCGTTTCCAGAACACCTACTCGCGATGGCGAAAACGCTGGCTCAATAAATTGAAGCCCGCGCACAGGAGCATGTCTATGAATCTCAGTGAACTATGTACCTTAGACCCGGTGTGCTGCGCTCGCAGCGCGACGGCTGCAGAAGCCGCACAACTGATGCGGGATCATCATGTTGGTGATCTGATTGTCGTGGACGACATCACTGAGCAACGCTACGTCGTAGGCGTGGTCACCGATCGTGATCTGGTCGTGCAGGTCATGGCCTGTGGCTTAGCGCCCGCCCAGGTCAAAATATCGGATTTGATACGGGCACCCGTGATCATTGCGCGGGAGTCTGAAGATTTATCGATTGCGCTGGAGCGGATGCGCAGTCATGGCGTACGGCGGTTGCCAATCGTTGATGAGCACGAACGCCTTGCAGGGGTGATTACGCTGGATGACTTGCTGACGATTTTTGCCGACGAAGCCGCCGGGATGGCGGCCATCGTCGCACGCGGTCGGCGTAAAGGTGAGTTGAAAGAACGGGCTAGGCGAGATGCCTACTGAGAAGTCATCGTTGATTCGCGGCTGAATCCGGCCGGCTCTGCGTTCTAGCGATCAGTCCTACCCGTGGAGCGCCCGCGCGATGAAGTTTGACGGCACCGATGTCCGTGGCGCGATATGTTGTATTCGACGCGCTCCCCGTTTCCCTGAGCCGCGCTCGCCGTCAGGGTGCGCAAACCATTCACGAACATCGATATCCAAGCCGATACCGTGCATGTAGTTGAACAACGCTTTCTTAAGGCCCATGCCGTAAAAATCATGATCGACACCGGTCGGGTCGTCAAAATTAACGTCATTATTGGCGAATGGGGCGAATGTCGGGCGAGACAACGTGACTCCATACTGCTCGGGATTTTTACCGACCGGTGAGTGCACGGTTGCAGTGAAGCGGTGAAAGAAACCCGATTGAATACATCCGTTTAAAAACAGTTGCCGAACATATTCCAGCGAGTCGACCGTCTCCTGTACCGTCTGCGTCGGGAAGCCGTACATCAAATAGGCGTGTACCAATATGCCGGCATCCGAAAAGGATCGGGTCACGCGCGCCACCTGCTCTACGGAGACGCCTTTTTTCATCAGCTTGAGCAGCCGGTCTGAGGCCACTTCTAGGCCACCCGTGACGGCGATACATCCGCTATGCGCCAAGAGTTGACACAATTCGTCATCAAACGATTTCTCGAAGCGAATGTTTCCCCACCAAGAAATCTGATGCTTGCCGCTGATCAACGCATTGGCCATCGACTTCAGTGCTTTTGGCGGCGCAGCCTCATCAACGAGATGAAAGCCTGTCTCTCCGGTCTCTTGAATTAGATTTTCAATGCGCTGAATGAGTACTTCGGTGGAAGCCAGATCGTAGCGGGATATGTAGTCGAGATCCACATCACAGAAGCTACATTTTTTCCAATAGCAGCCGTGGGCGACCGTGATTTTGTTCCAGCGGCCATCGGACCATAGACGATGCATGGGATTCAGCATATCTAATAACGACAAGTAATCTTGCATCGGTAACCCCCGGTAGGTTGGGGTGCCGGTTTGCGAAAACGCGACGTCTGGCTCGCCGATATCGACGTAGTGATGCGACCGAGTGTACGTACGAACCAGATCCGTGATCGGTCGCTGACCCTCAAGATGGTCGATCAGGGCTAAAAGTGGCCGCTCGCCGGAATCCAGCGTGATGAAATCGACGTAGTTGAAAATCCGACGTTCTTTCAGTTCACGCAATTCGGTGTTGCAGTAACCGCCCCCTAGGGCAACCGTCGCTGATGGGCGCGTCTCCTTGATGGTCTGAGCGATTCGTAATGCTCCGTAGACATTGCCCGGGAACGGCACGGTGAGTAGGACCAGATTTGGCTCGTACTGCGCAAGCGTCGCTAAGGTGAGCTCATGGAGATATTCATCCACCAGAGTCCGAGGGGCCTGAAGCGCGTGCTGCAAATGGTCGAACGTAGGCTGACTTGCGGCGAGTGATTCAGCGTAACGGACAAAGGCAAATCGGCTATCGATCGCGTCGCGGATGACATCCGCCAGATCGTTCAGGTAGAGCGTCGCAATATGCTTTGCTTGATCCTGCAGTCCCATCGCTCCGAAGGCCCAATCAAGTGGATCATCCGACTCTTCTTGGTGGGGGCCGTATTGATTTAAGAGCGCGAAACGAGGGCCCTCGGGTAAGAAACGACGAGACGCGATTCGATGTGCAATCGTCGGGTCTTTGCCTTGCAAAAAGCGTATCGCCGGTGCAATCGAGTTGCGATAGGCCTCAAAATTCTCGACAAAAAAATTGCAGACTGCGGTCTGCCGAGCATTCGGAAGACGATTGAGCTGCGTCCTTACGTCGAGTAGCCCATCGGCGGACAGTAGCTTCAGCGCTAGAGCGATTGATAGGTCGGCTTGGTCCGCCGAAAACCCTTTCGAGTGTAAGAATCCAGTGAGATACGCCGTCGACGGGTACGGTGTATTCAGCTGGGTCATCGGCGGAATAATGGACAGGATTCGCAGATCGCTCATGTACGAAAGTATATCGTGCTGGGACCTTCCTGCGGTTTAGGATTAAAATCGACGGATGGAATTCACGCTAGATATCGAATTGGTTCGTTCAGTGCTACGGAGTGAGCATGCTTCGGCAGTATCGGACTTAAGTCAGCGCGGCGCTTTGAGAGCTGTCCGGGAATCGCTTATCCGGCAGGATCAGCGACTGTTGGCGGCTCCGGACGCTGAGTCACTGGCCTGCAAGCCTGGGTGCGCGTGGTGCTGCTATTTCACGGTAGATGTCCGTGCCGTTGAGGCCTTTTCAATTTTGGACTTTATCGAGCAGCGATTCACACCTGACCAAAAGGCGAGTGTATATGCCGAAATACGCGCCAATAGTCGGAAGTTCAGAGCGCTGGATGAGTCAGATCGCGTGACCTTTAATAACAAGTGTCCGTTCTTGATGAAATCCGAGTGTTCCATTTACGCGGTTCGCCCGCAGTCGTGTCGGAACTATCACGCAACGGATTCGGCCGGCTGTCAGCAGTCTTTTGAATCGCCGGATGATTTGGATATTGATCCGGAGTTTGCGCCTGGCGTATTCCAAGTTGGCGGTGCGCACGTTGAAGCGTTTAGTGCAGCCTTAACAAAACTGGGATATGACACCACTGCCTACGAGCTGAATAGTGCCTTGAACGCTGCTCTGTCTGAGGATGGAGCTCGCGATCGCTTCGAGGCGCGTCAGAGCCCATTTCTTAGCCTCGTTGGCGACGAGGTGTTCCCGCAATATGACGATTTGGGTCCCTGAGGATCTTCAGATTGACCTGCGGCAGCTCAACTACCTGCTTTTAAAACCGGAAGCCGATGCCGACACCGGAATCTAAGTTGAGGTATGGCCCGGACGCGTGGGTGATTTCTTTCGGGTCTGAGATCTCATGTTGGAATACTGCACAGACGATGAGATGACTGCACGCCGACCGTAATCGTTCAGCCGGATGCGCTGGATTCCCGTCGGGGCGTGCAGCAGCGGCTGCATCCGCTTTGCTGGCGAAATTCAAGTGCGCTAAATCCCGCCATGTCTCGGCTTGCGCGACTCCACAAGGGATGGATGTGACCAGAATAGTCAGTACCACTGTCAAGGTTTGGGAGAAGCGCATTCGACCTCCACTGACGGGATCAGAGACCATGCCGAATCTGTCCCATTCCGGGACCGAGTGATGTGATCGAATTGGCAAAAGTGATGCTTTGATGACTGTTGGCGCTGACGTCTCTACCGAGACTCCGAGGTTTCAGAGTGTCGTCGTTCAGCCGGCAGACTGAGCGTCAGGGCAGCGCCCACGAGCATCGAGCAAGCCATCATGGCGACGCCTGCACGGGTATCATGTGTGGCCGTTGACAGCAAGCCAACTAAATAGGGGCTGACGAAGCCGGCCAGGTTCCCAATCGAATTGATGACGGCGAGGCCTGCGGCCGCCGCGACGCCCGTCAATCGCGCATTGGGTAAACTCCAAAATAAAGGCAGCGCGGTGATGATGCCGGTGGTCGCTACACTCATGGCCAAGACGGCGAGCAGTGGATTGTGAGTCACAAAAATACTGGCCCACAGTCCGATGCTTCCACCAATTGCCGACGCCGCAATATGCCAACGTCGCTCGCGGTGTCGATCGGAGCGCCGACTGACGGGGACCATCACGGCGGCGGCGAGGATGTAGGGCACGGCCGTGAGTAGGCCGATAGTGCCAGGATGGGACACCCCTGTGGCTCGGATAATCGTGGGCAGCCAAAAACTGATGCCGTAGAGACCGATGACGAAGCTGAAATAAATCGAACCAAACACCCATATTTCAGGCGAGCGAAATGAGGCCAACAGAGAGTGGGTGGGTTTGGTCTTCTGTTCCTCGTCAATGTTGCGCTGAAGATGGTCTTTCTCTTGGGTCGTCAACCATCCGGCATCCCGGATGCCATTACTCAAGACGCAAAGGACGACGACACTGGCGATGATCGCGGGTGCGGCCTCAATCAAGAAAAGGTGCTGCCAATTCTTGAGGCCGCCCGACTGTCCAGTGGTTTCGAGAATCCAACCGGAAATTGGACTCCCCACGATCCCGGTTAACGGAACTGCCGTCATGAATAACGCCGTCGCTCTGCCCAGTCGGTGAGTCGGGAACCAGTAGGCGAGATAGAGCAGCACCCCCGGGAAAAACCCGGCCTCAGCAACGCCGAGCAGAAAACGAATGGTGTAAAACTGGGTGGCAGTGGTGACGAACGCGTTTGCTGCCGATAAAACGCCCCAGGTAAACATGATTCTCGCTATCCAGCGCCGAGCTCCGACCCGGTGCATGATGACGTTGCTAGGTACTTCGAACAGGAAGTACCCAATAAAAAAAATTCCAGCACCAAGACCGTAAACCGCGTCACTGAAGCCCAAATCAGACGTCATCGCTAATTTGGCGAATCCGATATTCACGCGGTCTAAGTAAGAGATCACGTAACAAACCAAGAGCAGTGGAATCAGCCGAGTGGATACTTTTCGGTAAAGCTGCGTTTCGTAAGATTCTGAACAGTCGGATGTGTTTTGCGTAAGCATACTAACCGCCAATATCATCCGGCCCTGTGTTGGCAAAACCCTGCAAGTGCAGGTCGCTTCTGCTTTTTGAAATCAACGAATTTTTCCATCGGTCCACACCAGGCGACCGCGGTATAAAGTCATTGCACAATGCATGGTCTTGAGTTGATTGGTCGGAATCGCATAGGGGTTTTGGTCCCAAATCGCGATGTCCGCGCTCTTCCCCGGCTCCAAGGATCCGGCCTCATCTTCGATGAACAGTTGCCGAGCCGCCCAGATGGTGTACGACTTCAGGGCGACGTGGATGTCCACCGCCTCATCGAGCCCAAAAGGGGTCGCTCCATAAGTGCCCTGCAAGGATCGGCGGGCCACCGTTGCCCACAGGCCATAGCGAGCGGGTAAGGGTGTGACGTCGTAATCTGAACCGCCGGCCCAACGGATCCCGCGCTTCACGTAGGTGCTGAAGGGATTGAGGCGTTTGGACCGCTCGGGGCCGAAGTTTCCCGCGTAGTTGTCGCCGATCCACCAGGTGAATGGCCCTTGAGCCTCTGGATACCCGGCATCGAACCGGTTTTGCAGTGCAGTCATCGTCGATAACGCATGATCAGTTGGAACGTTGGCGTGAATGATCGAATGACGTAAGCCGTGCGCGGGATGGGACTCCAAGGCCTGGGTGTAACTGTCGACCACCCAGTCGATGGCTCGATCCCCAATCGCGTGTGTTCCGATTGTAATGCCGGCGGCGTTGAAGCGTGCGACCACAGCGCGGTAAGTCTCAGGATCAATGAGCGGGTAGCCTTTGTTGCCGCTGTCCGTTTTAGTCGCTGCAATGTTCCAGTCCTCATACATCCAAGCGGTACGGCCACCGCCGCTGCCGTCCATGAATAATTTGACACCACAGGAGGCTAAATTTTGGCTCCCGACTCGAGGTCCGGGTAGGCCTTTGATCTGTGTCACCAAGCTGTCGGCAGCTTCGACCGTGTTTCCGGCCGCCCAAAGGACGCAAACATGAGCCGTCAATTGATGCGATGACTCTAACGCCCGGTAGGCGCGCCAATCATCCTGATGAATCATGGGATCTTTGACCCCGGTCATGCCCTCCTGGGCCATCGAGGCAAGACTTGCCAAGATGCCGTCGCGACGGTCGCGATCAGTGGGTGCCGGAATTTTTTCGAGTAACACGTCGCGGGCAGATTCTTTGAGGACACCGCTCGGCGCACCGTTGGAGCCGCGAACGATCGTGCCGGCCGGGGGGTCTTGACTCTCTGCGGTGATGCCCGCGAGTCGTAATGCTTGGCTATTGGCGACGCCGTAATGGCCTGTCGTTTGATCGAGCCAAACAGGATGGTTACCGCTGACAGTATCTAGGTCTCGAATATCCGGGTAACGACGCTCCCGGAATTTCGCCTCATCCCAGCCGCCACCCAACAGCCAAGCCCCATCCGGCAGTTGACGCGCCCGTGCAGCCACCCGGCGCACCACTTCCTCGATACTGCGCGCGTCCGAGAGATCAATGCCGGTTACTGAGGCTAATCCACCGGATGAGATATGGGCGTGGGCGTCAATGAGGCCTGGTGTCGCCGAGCGGCCATGCAGATTGATCGTGCGGGTCTTTGCGCCACCGAGTGCTCGAATGTCTGTATTGCGTCCGACCGCCAGTATCCGACCATCTCGGATGGCGATGGCTTCTGCTACACGGTCATTCGCGTCGACCGTGAGTACGTGACCATTCCAAAAGATGAGATCGGCGGGACGTTCGGCAGCAGGCGCCGCCGCAGCGGCAATGGCCCAAAGGCCGCTCAGAAACAGAGTCACTTGTCTTTTCATGCACATTCCCCCGTAACCCCTAACGGTATCACCCCTTAAAGCGTTAGTCGCGGTCGCCGAGGCCATCTGGGGCCAGTGAGTCATGCGCTCAGTTTATTTGATCGGCCAAGGCAGCCGGCCCCTACAAGCAGCCGTCGATGTGCCACTATCAGTGCTGGTTTCTGGGGTCGTTTACCGTTGGAGTCGACCATCATGAAAATCTCTCGCACAGAGTTAAATGACGCGACAGCGCGAGGAATCCTGAGCAACACCCAAGCTGAGCAGCTGTGGGCCTTTCTTGCCGAGCGGCACCAGACGGTCGCCGCGTTTCGTCCAGCGCATATCCTCTATTACTTGGGCGGTTTGATCGCGATCGGGGCGATGACTCTATTCGTCACGCTCGGATGGGCGCGATTCGGTGGCGGTGGGCTATTGATCATTTCAACGTGCTACGTGGCACTCGCCATCGGATTGACTGAGATTTTGCTGCAGCGCGGCTTGGCATTGCCAGCTGGTTTGCTCGCTGCTCTTGTTGTCGTGAACGTGCCACCGGCGATATACGGCGCTGAACATCTTTTTGGAGTTTGGCCGCCGGACCACATGACGGGTGGTGTCCGTGACTTTCATATCCTCATAGACTGGCGATGGGTGCCCATGGAACTCGGTACTTTATTGGCAGGTGTATTGGTGCTGTGGCGGTATCGCTTACCGTTTACGGTGATGCCGATCGCTGTGACCTTGTGGTACATGAGCATGGATCTCGGACCCGCCGTACTGCAGGCGCGGGATTCTGCGAGTTACTTTGAACACTGCAAGTGGTTGTCGGTCGGTTTTGGACTCGTAACATTGACCGTGGCCCTGGTGGTAGATCTCAGAAATCGCCGAGGCTTGGATTTCGCATTCTGGCTCTACCTATTCGGAGTCATGACGTTTTGGGGCGGCCTGACTAGCCTAGACGGTGCATCCGAATTCAATCGCTTGTTGTATGCCCTGATCAATGTGGGCCTCATTGCGATAGGCGCGGCACTTGTTCGGCGGGTATTCGCTGTTTTTGGTGGCTTTGGGGTCTCAATCTATCTTGGGCACTTATCCCAAGTATTGTTTAGAGATAGTTTGCTGTTCCCGGTCATGCTCACGGCGATCGGGTTTGCCATTATCGGCGCCGGAATCCTATGGCAAAAGCACGAAGCGAATATCGGCCTCTGGTTGAGACGATGCCTACCGGATTCGTGGCGGGCGTTGATTGAGCGCGCCTACTGAATTTCCCTCATTGCGGCGAACCGTCGGGTCAGGCCGACTCCGGTCCTCACGACGCTATTGAGTGGGCCTGTCACTGTTGAGCTTGCATGGATTGGCGGCAATCGAAGCGGCTCGGATGTCGATTGATCTAGCCGGGAAAAAGTCTAGTGACGTAAGTGTTGCGGACAGGTAACGTCAGCACATTCCTTCATGCCGCTGGGGGCGCCGTCCATGTCGATGCCGGATACCGAACAACAGCAGTTGAAACGATCAATCAGTGCTCGACAGTTGAGCATGATCGCCGTCGGCGGGGCCATCGGGACCGGCTTGTTTCTTGCCAGTGGGAGCGCTATCGCACAAGCCGGCCCGGCTGGTGCGTTACTGGGGTATGCCATCATGGGCCTCGCGGTCTACTGCATGATGCAGTCCTTGGGCGAAATGGCCACGCAGTTGCCCATCCCGGGCTCATTTGAGGCCTATGCCAACCGATTCGTGGATTCATCGCTCGGTTTCGCGGCGGGTTGGAACTATTGGCTGAGTTGGACGATCACCCTGGCGGCCGAGTTGGTTGCTGGGGCGTTGATCATTGAGTTTTGGTTCCCTCACGCGAACACCACCCTCTGGGCGATGGGATTTTTTGTTCTACTGATGGGGCTGAATTGGATGACCGTTGAAGCTTACGCCGAAGCTGAATATTGGTTCGCTGGCATTAAGGTCATTACGGTCATCATTTTCTTGGCGGTCGGACTCTTGTTGATCTTTGGTGGTCTTGGTGAGGATGCCGTCGGATTTCAGAATTGGTCGCTCAAAGATCCTGGCACTGGCCGATCAGCTCCCTTTGTCGGCGGGCTGGGCGGTGTGCTGAGCGTATTTATGGTGGCGGGCTTCTCGTTTCAAGGCACTGAGGGCGTCGGACTGGCTGCCGCGGAGACCGCCGATCCCGTGCGCAATGTACCTCGCGCTATTCGCAGCGTCTTCTGGCGGATTTTGCTCTTTTACGTTGGGGCAATATTCGTCGTTGGAACGCTCGTTGGCTTCAACAATCCTGATCTTCTGAGCGGCAACGAAGCGCATGTTGCCTTCTCGCCGTTTACAATGGTATTCGCAAAGGTCCCCCACATCGGTTTTTACGCGGCAAACATTATGAATGCCGTGATTTTGACGGCCGTGTTGTCGTGTGGAAATTCAGCTTTCTATGTTTCGACACGCATGCTGCATGCGATGGCTTGCGCGGGTAGTGCGCCTAAACAGTTTGCGAGGGTTAACAAGCGAGGCGTGCCGGTGGCTGCGCTCTTAGCGACCGGAATGGTCGGCGCGTTTGCCTTTTTCTCCAGCTATGTCGGCGATCAAAAAATTTATCAGCTGTTGTACAACGCGAGCAGCCTAACCGGATTTTTAATTTGGCTTGGCATTGCGATCTGCCATTTGCGCTTTCGTCGTGCTTGGGTCGCTCAAGGGAACAGCCCCGACGCTCTTTTGTTCAAAGCCAAATTTTTCCCGTATGGGACCTGGCTGTCACTCATCCTTTTTGTAGCGGTCGTGTTTGGTGCCAACGCAGGCGTTTTCACGGCTGATCCGTTTTCTTGGTTTGATGTGGTTACTAGTTATCTGATGATTCCTGTCTTTATTTTGTTGTATGTGATTCATAAATGGGTGAAAAAGACCCGGCTCGTTCCACTCGATCAGTGCGAGTTCTAACCCCGCGTTAATGACAAATTTAGTTTTGATATCTGATTTTTGATTAGGAAAGAACATCGCATGAGGTCTTTGTGGTCGGCAATTGGACTCTTGTGTTGTCTGGCTAGCGGTGCCGCGCCACTGGAGCGGGCGATCTTTACAGATCCTCCTCACGACGCGCGTCATCCAGCCGCTATGGTTGTTCTTCATATCCCAAGCCATGGGGTGCTCATCAACGGGATCGCCTATGTGCCCGCTGGCGGCGGCCCGCACCCGGTGGTCGTGATCTGTCACGGACTTCCGGGTAACGAGAAAAATTTGGATATCGCCCAAACGCTTCGGCGAGCGGGTTACATCGCCGTGACTTTCAATTATCGAGGCTCTTGGGGTAGCCCAGGATCTTTCAGTTTTGCAGGCAATTTAGAAGACGCCGGCGCAGTGCTCGACTATCTTGCGGACCTGCAGACGGTTCAGACCTTAGGGGCGGATTCCCGTCGTATCGCCCTCGTCGGTCATAGCATGGGCGGATGGGTGACTGCTCATACCGCAGCGCACCATCCCGAGCTTAAAGGCGCGGTTCTGATCTCTGCAGCGGATATGGGTCGATCGACTGCCGCAGACCGGGACGTGGTCATTGCTCGAATGCGTGACGATATGGAGAGTTTGGCTGGCGTCACCCCCGAATCAATGGCGGATGAGCTCATTGAACACGGGCGCCTATGGCGCTTTGATACGCTCGACCAGGCATTGAGCCGCGTCCCCGTACTTGTACTCAGTTCCGATGACGGCTTGGCCCCGCAGACCGATCGACTCGTGATCGGCTTGCGGGAGGCGGGTGGTCGTGTCGAGGCTTTTCATGCATCGACAGACCATGGCTGGTCTGATCATCGGATCGAATTGCAGCAACGCATTCTGCGCTGGTTGAATCCTCTGATGCATTGAAGCGCCGCTCCTCTCAGGCTGAGGGAGCGTTACTCGCTGAGTATCCGCAGGCTGCGGGGTGGCATGGTTGCCAACCCCGCACGCTGACGCTTAGCGATCGTTGCGACTGAATCAGTGTTCCGCTTGGTACACGACCCGACCGCCAACGATCGTCATCACTGCATGGATATGGCCCAAGTCTTCTAAAGAGGCTGAAAACGGGTCTGTGGATAAAACGACCACATCGGCAAGACGTCCAGGCGTCAGCTGACCCACGCGGTCTTCTGCGCGTGCTGCATAGGCAGAACCGCGCGTATACCCATCAATCGCTTCGCGCACCGTTATTCGCTCTTCCGGATGGTAAAACTCTCCGGACACTGGTTTTGCGCCACCTTGATTAGCGCCATCAAACGGGCCGGACAAGATGGGTCCGGTATCGTCCGAGTGCCAAACCTGGCGGGTCAGTGCTTGCTTGATATTCACCCAAGGGTCAGGCGGCCAGCTGCATGGCCAGTCCGTTGACATGGCAAGCGTTGCGCCCGTATCGAGCAGTGTCCTCCAGCGATCAGCCACGGTCGGATCATTGGCGTCGTAGCCTGTGCCCAAGGTCTGGCAACAGAAATCCGGCTGTATACCCGCGATGATGCCGAGCTCGTGATAGCGGGAGATATCAGCCGATGGAATGAGGAAGTCATGCTCAATCCTGAGACGGCGAGAGCGTGGCCCGTTAGCGCGGATCGCGGCGTCGTAAGCGTCAAGGATCATATGCACCGAGTCACCACGCTGGGCATGGGTCATTAGGTCGTAACCCCGGCGATCGAGCTCCGTCACAATGCGCTTGTACTCGCTCGCTTGGTACACGATGGGTGGTGCTAGACCTGTGCTGCCATCGGAAAAGAATTTAACGAGGTTCGCCGCCACCCATTCGTCGTGGTATTTCTCCCGCGCAGTGTCCAAATCGGCTAAAAAGTTCGCACTTAGGCGATGCGGATAGGCGACGGCCCCAAAGGCCGTTCGGGTACGCAGGGTCATTCGGCCTGCATCGCGCAAGGCTCCGTAGAGGTCGAGTTCGGCCAAATCGCCGGTCGCGTTCACGATGCTGGTGATGCCATAACTATTTAGATGCCGCATGCCGGCTTCAATCAGTCGCAGTTTTTCTGCCGTCGGGATCAGCGGCAGGACCGCGCGCTCCATCGTCTCCTGCGCCGCTTCGATTAATACGCCGGTGGGATGACCGCTGGCGTCTCGCAGAACCCCTTTTTCTTCAGCGGGGTCGGACAAAGGACTATCGCCGATGCCGGCTAAGGCCAACGCACGCGCATTGACGTACAGCGCGTGCTCTGATGAGTTATGAACGATGATCGGTTGATTTGGGACGGCGCGGTCCAGTACAGCATGGTTCGGCGCGATCGGGTCAACCGTGCCAAAGTCGGCGCGCGCGATCAGCACAGGCGCGTGCGGCCGCGACAACGCGTAATCGCGGATGGCGGTCTCGAAGGCCTCGGTCATATCTGGCGTAACGCTCTTGGCGGGCGTCGACAGGTTCAAACCCTCGAGTTCTATCGAACCGAATAGCAGGTGTACATGGGCGTCGACGAGTCCTGGCAGCGCCGTGCGTCCACCCAAATCGATGACCGTTGCACCTTTCGGGGCTGCCTTGCGAGTGGTGCGCTCATCTCCTACAGCCATGATCCGGCCTGCTTTGACGGCGATCGACTCGGCCCAAGGATGGCTGGGATCGGCTGTATAGACATGGCCGTGAACAAGCAGAGCGTCCACACTCGGGGGTTCTGCCTGCGCACTGCTGAGTGCCAGTAACAGAAGCGGCAAGACGCGGTAACAACGAAAAATCGATGGCATAGGAGACTCCCGATTTAGATCCCGAGGCTATCACGCGTCAGGATCTGCGGTCGCGCTCAATCCCGTGCGTGGCTGGCATGGCGCCGCCTTCGTCGATTGCGGCACCGACCGAGCGACCGTGGGATTCTGGTTGGGGTCGACACAGATTGAATTAACTCGGGTCAGGATCATGCTATGACCTTAAGTTAATCTCCCGACTTGTAGTGCCTTGGGAGCGTTCTCAAAATATCGCAAAAGTGATTTTGAGCAGAAGTTGTCGATAGGACGAGGGTCAATGGATAGATCCGATAGTGGCGAGGCGGCAAATTATTCTTTCGTTTGCGACCGTTGCCGTGCGCAATATGAGATTGCTGGACCGGTCAGTCATCAGGTCTGTCCTCTCTGCGGGTCAGATCTGACGCGGACGCCGTCCTTGGATGCGCCTGTGGGCGGCGTTTCTTACCGAGCTAATTTTGAGACTTTTGAATATCGATTCTTAGCGGCTATCGGGCGGGCCGCCGCGATTGATCCCGCCGCGCTTGGGCTGCAATTGTCGCGTGATCTGCGCCCGCTACACGTTCCGATGCGCCGGATCGAGGGGATTTGCCAAGTCCGCATGCCGGACCGGACCAATACGGTGCTGTCCACACACCCCTACCAATTGGATATTTGCTGTGCTGAAGGGTTGCCGGTAGCTCTACGGGAGCGGCTGGAACGCGGCATCAAGGTGCGGGAGCCACCGCAAGGCGTCCCTGAGGGTGAGTTGCGATTACGTTCGGTAGATGTCGCCTTACGCCACACACGAGCCGCAGAAGATCTGAGCCGTTTACGGGACGCCCACTATTGGGTGTTACCGGGTGAAATTGCGAGTGCTTCCCCGGTCAGAGACTTCGAGTATTACTGGCCGATTTGGTTATGTACCGTCTC
Source organism: uncultured Pseudomonadota bacterium (assembly GCA_903879335.1). Classification (GTDB taxonomy): domain Bacteria; phylum Pseudomonadota; class Gammaproteobacteria; order Steroidobacterales; family Steroidobacteraceae; genus CAIKZZ01. Next base: position 110,520 of record CAIRLC010000019.1, on the reverse strand, counting down.
TAATGCCAGCCGCACCTTGCTGTTGGCGGTCGATGCGATCAGCGGCGAAGTGTTGCTCGAAGATTGGCAGCCGACGACCCGGCGTGCTGCCCTCACACCCGAGCAGCGTTTCGGTATGGTTTTAGGCCTGTCGATCCTGCTGGTCATGCTCATGACCGCAGTCAGTCCTCGGTCGTTACCGTCGATGGTAGAGACCTATGCTGCTGCCCTTTTGATTCTGCTGATCGGCGTATGGTTATTGGTAACTCGCCGTTTGGACCGGCAGGTCATGCGTCGTCGCGCGGTAATCGGGGATGCACCGGGCTTCCACGCCGCCCAAAAGCGGCTCGAGTGGCGGCGTAGAGTTGCGCGGTTCGGGGTGTTGGCGGTAGCCACTTACACCGTGCTGGCTTCGGGCCGAGAGTATCTGCTGACTCGATGGCAGCCGGACCCGATTCCTTTCTTGTCGTCCGCTGAAAGGGGTGTTGATGCAGAAACGGTGCGTCCATGGGCATCGATTAACTTAAATTTTCTTCAATCCCCCTTCGGCGTGAATGGTCGAGCGTACATTGTCACCGGCCCTGCTCCTTTGCTGGGTCCGACCCTACAACACGACACTGCGTATAGAGCTCACGAAACCGGGCAAGTTCGGATCGTGGGTGAACACGGTTACGCCAGCCTTGCTGAGGCTATCCAAGCATCATCTGCCGGCGATCTGATCCGTGTGAAAACGGGGCGCCATCCGGGTGGCTCGGCTGTGATTCGCCACGATCTGACTATAGAGGGTGAGCCCGGTGCGGTGATCACGTGGTATGGCGGGCGTGGGCCATTTATACAGTTAGGTGGTGCGGATACGACCGTACGGTTTCGTCGAGTGGGCCTAGCGGCGGTGGATATTAATTCCACGATCCTTGGGGATCCCAATGTTGCTTACGGAGACCCTGTGCAGGGCACCAACCCTCATCTGATCCTCGACGAGGTCACCACGGTCCCCGCAGCTCCGTTGGTTTCTTTTAGAGCGCCGGGCGCCACAGTCGATATTTTCGGCGGGCTATTGGGCAGAATCCTAGTGACGAATGCACGGCGGCTACGGGTCGTATCGACTCCCCATCGACCGGCGGTCTTGCAAGGTTTTCGCACCCCAGGTCCTCTTCATCCGGGAATTTCTCGCGCGACCTGTCTAATTTGTATCGAGCATGTCGACGAAGTGGAGCTGGCCGGGATTGTGGCGCCGATGGCCGGGGCCGACGTGCTCTTCGCCGGCAGCGTTGGCCACATAGATATCTACAATGAGGTCGGGAATCTGCGCCTCTTGTTGGTGGATGATGCGGCGCGGGATGTGGGTGTACTACGGATGGTCAAAGGAGAGCGTCGTCACTTTAAGTTTTCGCAGGGTGTCGTGGAGTATTGATCGGCACTGGACCGCTATACTGTGTCGACCAGACTGTGTCTTTGGATCATTTGATGGCCTCTGTCGATGAATTGTATCTGCACCGTGCTTTGGAACTAGCTGCGCGGGCGGAAGCGGAAGGCGAAGTTCCGGTCGGCGCTGTCGTCGTGCTTGGGAATGAAATCGTCGGTGAGGGCTGGAATCGCCCAGTCGGGTTACACGACCCGACGGCACATGCAGAAATCCTCGCGCTTCGGCAGGCCGGTTTGCATTTGTCGACGTATCGATTGCTCGAGGCCACCGTCTACGTGACTCTAGAGCCGTGTCCGATGTGCACGGCGGCCATGGTTCATGCGCGCGTGCGGCGATTGGTATTCGGCGCGTGGGATCCGCGACAGGGAGCGGCGGGGAGCGCGTTAGACTTAGCGCATTGTCGGGCGATGAATCATTCGCTCGACGTTTTTGGCGGCGTTCTCTCCGAAGAATGCGGCGCTCAACTCAGAAATTTCTTCCGCCGTCGTCGAGGTCAACCCGCTGAAGGACCAAGGACTCCGGATGGTACCGCCCATTCCAGTACGTCTAAATAACTGCGCACATTGTCCACAAATCGGGCCGCTTCCCAGCCGCGCGCGTAACCGTGCTTCGTTTTTTCGTACCACGCGGCCTCAGACAATCGCGGCAAAAAGTCTCTGACATCGAGCCATGAGTCGGGATCTCGTCCTGCAGATTGGGCTAAGACGCGCGCGTCTTCGACATGGGCATAACCAATGTTGTAGGCCGCGAGCGCAAGCCAGGTTCGATCTGGTTCCGGCACCCGATCGGGAATCGTCTCGCGCATTTGGGCGAGAAATGCGGCCCCGCCGTGGATGCTCTCTGCAGCATTTTTTCGATCGGCAACGCCGAGGGCGCCAGCCGTATCTTCCGTCAGCATCATGAGGCCCCTCACCCGCGTTGACGATACGGCGGAAGAGTTCCAACGGGATTCTTGGTAGCCCACAGCAGCCAAAATTCGCCAGTCTTGATGGAATTCTCGGGCGGCATGTTCGAAGATCGGTCGTAGCGCAGGCAAGCGATCCTGCAGGTCACGAACTAAAACGCGCGCCCCCGCGTAGTCATACCGCTCATCAGGGTCGTAGAAGCGGGCAACGACGTCCGGCTCTAATCGCTCCAGCTCGCCAAAATACGAAGCTACGCGTTTCGCGATATCGGGATCGTCTTTAGGAAGCGCCCAGGCCAGTTCGTCAGCGGTTGGGAAATTAAAGGCAATCCTTAGCTCCGGGTGATACGGTCGAGTGAGATAGAACTCGTTGCGATCAGCGACGGTGACATCCAGTTCTCCGCTCCAGACTCGATCCAACAAATCCAGCGTAGAAATGCCTGGAATCTCTTCAATGTGTAATCCTGGCACGGTACGCGCGAGTCGCTTCAAGGCAAATGCGTGGGCGCTACCTGCGACGACGGCAACCTTACGTCCGGCGAGATCTTGAATCCCTTTCGGCCGGGCCACGCCACGACGATGAACGAGGTGCAGTTTGACCCGCTGATAGGGCCGCGAAAATTGCACTACGCGCTGCCATTCGGGTGTCACGGCGAGGCCAGCTGCGCCGATATGGGCTCGACCATGGGCTACGGCGGCAATGGCTGCTGCAGGGCTTGGGTACGCCATAATTTGTAAGGGCAGCCCCAGTGACTGAGCAAAACGTTTAGCGAGCGCGTACTCAGGCCCTTCCGGGCCGTGAGCACCCAAATAGTAGGCCGTAGGGCTGTTATAGGTGGCCACCCGCAACGCGCCGACGGTCCGCGCCTGCTCAACCACGCCGGGTCGAGCGGTACAGGTTCCGAGGAGCGCGAAAACGGCTAGGGCGGCGGGCACCCGCCATGGCAGCCCACCCTCTGGCAATCGAAACAGACCAAACATGCGCAAAGGATACGCGACCTGCATCGGCTCGGGGGCGATGGCGATGGAGAAGCGGCCTAAGAGCGACGAATAGCGTCGCAAATAAACAAATCGCGGGCGCGACGACTGCCGAACTTGCCGGCCTAAGGGGGCTGTATCCCGCCCTATTTGGTGTATTATTCGCGCCCCGATTGCCACGTCGGGGACCGGCGGAGAGGTGGCAGAGTGGTCGAATGTACCTGACTCGAAATCAGGCGTGGGCTTACGCCCACCGTGGGTTCGAATCCCACCCTCTCCGCCAATTTCTCTCCCCAGAGTGAATGGGTCGGCGCCTTCTAGCCGAAGGGTAAGTCGCACCTCGTGCGCGTATAGCCCCTCTTAAAGCATTGCATTGTAGTCAGCGATAGCGCCTACACCGCGTGGCCGTGGTGTCTAAGAATCTCTGCTCATGCCGTTGATCTCAACCACACGCGTGCGGTCCTCCACTATTGTTGTGTGCAGCCATGAGTGGCGGTCTAACATGGAAGTGAACACTCGTTGAGGATCGGTATGGATAAGGCACCAGGTGCAAGATTGGGTTGGTTTGGGCCGAGTACCTTTGGTCTGCGTGGTGGATGGCTGACCGCGTCGCCATCGCAATGGCCGGGATACGTGGTCTTGCTCGCTTTTATCGGGATCTGTCTGCTCGCGAGCCAAATTGCACAGACACATCCTATTGGCGGCCTGGTTTCACTCGTCGCAAATCTCGCCGCTTATCTGTGGATCGTTCGAGCAACCTATCGCTCTGTTGCTCCGTAAGGGGAGATCTGCGCGGACACCGAATGGCGTAAGGGCGCGTTGTCAGCGCGACATCTCACTAGGAGAGTGACTGCTGTGCGATACGGTTTGAAAGCCAGTTGTATTTTATTTGGTCTGGCGGTCGTGGTTCCAGGCCTCTGCAGTCAGGCTACGAACGCGCATGAGGTGGCCCCGACGAACTTACGCGCGACACATTTACAGCACCTTGAAGAACGGCTCAACTCGAGTGTCGAAGATTTAAGGGAGCAGTGCCGTTTCGAATCCGATATTCCAACGGCTCCGCCGGAAGGGTTGGTCGCACTCACATTTGACGATGGCCCCGACCCCGAGCATACCGCCAAGATTTTGGCGATTCTGGATCGTTATCAAGTGCCTGCGACATTTTTTGTCATCGGCGAAAAAGTTGAACGGCACCCGGAGTTGATTCAGGCGATTCAAGCCAACGGTCGTCATCTACTCGGGAGTCATACGTGGACGCATCCTAATTTCCACGACATCCCCTCTCCCGAGCAGCAGTTAGAACTGGCCCGTGGGATTGAGGTGTTGCCGCCTGACCATGCGCCGCAGTTATTTCGCTATCCCTACGGGAACGCGAGCTGTTTTGCGAACGACTATTTGCACAGTCGGGGTGTCGCGATTGTCGGCTGGCATGTGGACTCTTGTGACTGGGCCTTCGATCGCATCGGCACGGTGGACTCCAAAGAGGCCTTGTCGTGTGGAGTAGGTTCTGAATACCGCGGCGATTTTGTGGGGCATGTCGCATCGTCGGTCCGGGCCCGGCGGGGCGGGATTATTTTATTGCATGAGATCCACGCGATTACACCGGCAAGACTCGGCGAACTGATTGAAGAAATCCGGCACGATGGATACACCTTCGTACGGCTAGATGATCCGCGGTTTGCCCCGTCACTGCGCTAAAGCGGGTGCCTTGTAAGCCTCGCTTTACAGACCTTGAGCCATCGAATGGATGATTCGTCGTTGAGCACCGTTTGGTCATGGATTGGAGGCCGAGACCGGTTCCGGCGTGATCAAACTGCCGTCACTGTTGTGACGCTTTTTGCCGAGTGGGCGAGTGTCGTCTGACACACCCGATGGCCTGTGCTGCAGTCTTTTGTCCTTAGGCTCGGCTTGTGCCCAGGGACTCTACTCCGGTGGTGCAGGTCGGTGCGGCAGAACCCTGTTTGGTTGTCGGCGCGGAGCCGCGAGAATCTCCACGGTCTCAAGGAGGGCATAGGCACGCTCGCTAAAAACGAAAAGGCCGGCTTGCGCCGGCCTCTCCGTCAGTGCTGATGGCCCGAGTTCGCACAGGCCGATTCGATCAGAACTTGTACCCGATACTCGCGCCAATCACGCGTGGACGCAGCGGCGTTTGAGCCACGATGAACTGATCCGTGCTGGTGAACACTGATGCATTCGAGTCGCTCAAGTTTTCGCCGTACACGGTGACTGTCCACTGGTCCTTCGAGACGCCGATCGATGCATCGAAGGTCGTGTAGGCCGGATCTTCGAAACGCAGTCGACCGGTGGTGATCGGATCGCCTGTGGTCAGCGGCGGGTTCGCGCCGGCTTGAGTGAACGAGTGGCCGACATGTGATGCGCCGACCTGGAAGAAACCTTCCATCGAGTCGCTGACGGCAAAGTCGTAGCGTGCGCGCAGGCTGAACTGCAGCGGCGGAGAATCAGCCGTGGGTGACCCAATCGGGCCGTAGACGTTGCTCACGGCCGAGCAGTTACTGCCCGTCGAGTCGCAATTCTGGGTGATTGGATGACCGTAGTTGATGCTCGCTGGGTTGTTCGCGATCAGTGCCGGTGAATTGACCTGCTTGCTCTGATTCCACGAAGCGGCCGCTTGTAGCGTGAGGCCACGCAATGGGCGGTACACCAATGAAGTCTCAAGGCCTTGCAGATCGAAGTTTTGGCCGTTCGAGTTGTAGAACACATTGCCGACGAGACCTGGGTTGAACAACGCAACCTGCACGTTCTCCCACTTTTCTTTATAGAACGCGCCGTTCCATTGCAGGCGGTGGTTCAAGAACTCTGCCTTCCAACCGATTTCGTTGTTGTCCAGCTTGTCGGAGGTGTACGACTTAGGCACTGCGTATTGCGGCTGGCCGTCTGGGCCATACGCATGCAACGCTCCACCGTTTTGATTGAAACCACCCGGACGGAAGCCCTGACTGAAGGTGTAATACACCATGATGTCCGGACTGATATGCCAGGTCAGGTTAGCGCGGCTCTTCCAGCCCGATTCAGAGCCCGAAAGGTTTGCAGCATTCAGGTTGTATCCCTGCTGGCAGCCGCCCGCGGGATTTCCCTGCTCAAAGCAATAGAAGCTATTGGCGACATCGCCCTTGAGCGAGTTTTTGAAGTTAAAGTGACGAGTGCCCACCGTCGCCGTCAGAACCTTCGGAATGAGGTCATAGTCGACCGACAGGAAGAATGCCGTCTGCTTCACTTCGCGGACGTCGTCTTGATAGAACGAACTGTTTGCATCACGCACGCCAGGGTTCACAACCGAGGTGCCAGGAACGGTACCGATGGGGGAGAAGCAACCGTCGGTGACGGTGTCGCTGCAGGCGGGTACGGTCTTGTAGCGCCAGTCGGACTGGTCGTAAAGTTTATTGTCTTCGTAATAAACGCCGCCGATCGCGCGCAGGCGCCAATCATCCGGTGTGGACACTCGGAACTCGTGTTGCAAGTGTTCATTGCGTTCGACGGAGCGCCAGATCACTGCCGGTGAGAAGCAGGTGGACGGCAACTCGGCGCCGCTCGGGCCCGTGTGCGCGCCGTAGCACTGGTAGTAGCCGGCGTAGACGCCGCGTGAGTAGTTCGTGTAGTCGCTAACCTGATTGACCTTACGAACGAGGTAACCGCCGGTGTAGACCGCTTTGAGCTCGCCAATTTTGCCGTTCAAGGTCCACGCCGTGCTTTCGAAGGTGTCGTGGTTATAGGACGGATTGAACAGCGTCACTTGCAGCGGCTGTAACTTCTCGCCGTCTGAGCCGTTGGGCTGCTGGTAGAACACGCCAGCCGTGTCCAGTGTTTGGTAGGTCTGGGAAATCAACAAATCCCAGTCGTCATTGAACTGATACTTGCCCGACACTCGCAGGCCCTTGTAGGACGCTGGATTGATGGCTTTGCCCGCGATGGCGTAGTTGTTGACCGACGGACTACCGGGGGGGGCGCAGTAACCATTATTCGGCTGCATGTCCGGGCACTGCCCGTTCGCGTCCGCCGGGAAGTTGGCGTAGTGGATGCCTACGTCGGTGTTCTTGCGATGGAATGTCGCCGGTACGTTATCGATGTAACCACCGCGCTGATCGTTATAAATTACGGCTCGCACGGCGAACTTGTCGTTGACCGGCAGATTGAGAACGGCCGTCGCATTAGAGTTTGCATCGCCGTGAGCGGTGACACCGTAGCCGGCCGTGAAGCTGCCTTCGAACTTACCGATCTTCGGCTCATTGGTGATGTAGCGCACCATGCCGGCCTCGGCGCCAGAACCGAACAGTGTTCCCTGCGGTCCTTCCAATACTTCGATCCGGTTCAGATCGGCGGCATAGATGTCGAGATTACGGCCCGGCAACTGACCCGACTGGTTATCCAAGTAGATCGCGACGTTCGGGAATGCGGCGGTCGTGCCGGAACCCTGGCTCGGCTGTGAGCCGGCCGACAGGCCACGCATGAAGATCTCGTTCTGACCCGGACCATTGTTGGCCGACGAGACGTTAGGCAAGTACTTGATGTAATCATCAAAGGTCTGGACATGTAATTCTTCGAGCGCCTTTTCCGTGAAGGCCTGCATCGAAATTGGCACATTTTGGATGCTTTCCGAACGCCGCTGCGCGGTCACGATGACTTCATCGAGTCCATCGTTTTCAGCGGCCAACGCGGTCGTTGCAGCCAGCCCACCAAGCACGGCGGCGATGGCAAACGAGAGCTTTGAATTCATGGATGTTCCCTTTTTTATGTATTGCACAGATTCAGCCATGCCTGGGTCCTGTCCCCGACAGCCGCCGGATGCCCTCATTCCGATGTACACGGTCGAGGAAGCGGCGCGTTGTTTTTTGGCAACAAGATTTTGGATGGCGATGCCCCCAAATCATACACCGGGCTGTCCAGTGCGAGTTACCTCGGGCTTAAAGCGGTGCGCGATGGTCCGCAAGGGGGAGCGGCCGGACCATATGACAGCCCGTGCGGTCGCGGAGATTGCGGATGCCCACGAGGAGCCTGCCTCGGCTATGCTCGCCCACCCTTGATATGTCAGGACGATTGCCATGACCGATGCATTGCCACCATGCCCGAAGTGCGCCTCAGCCTTCACCTACCACGATGGAGCGCAGTGGGTGTGCCCTGAATGCGCGCATGAATGGTCGGCTGCGGCCGTCGAGTCGGCGGCGATGGATGACGATGTGGTGGTCTACAAGGATGCCAATGGCAATGTCTTGACCGATGGCGATACGGTGACTGTGATTAAAGATCTGAAGGTCAAGGGCGCAAGCTCGGCCCTCAAGTCAGGTACCAAAGTGAAGAATATCCGGCTGGTCGAAGGCGATCACAATATTGACTGTTGGATCGAAGGCTTCGGCGATATGAAGCTCAAATCTGAGTTCGTTCGTAAGGCCTGACTTCAACTGCGGTCAAGCGATAGCCGCCGCAGCGCAGCTTCATAGTCCTCATCCCAAGTCGTCGGCTGCCCATCGGCGCTGACCAGTCGGGCGTGCAGTGCGCGATATTGCCGCCAGCAATGGGCCGCTTTGGCGTCGTCATCGTCGCCGCCAAAGCGCTGCTCTAGGTCGGACGGATCGAGCCGGACTAAGACGTCGGTCGCGGCTTGGCGGGCGGCGTCGTGCACGAGGCGCCGCTCTGCATCCAGCGCTCTAAAGGCTATACGCACAGCCTCCACGCCGGGTATGAGGCGGCGCTGCTCAGGACCCATCATCAGCCCAAGCGCTTCGTCGACCGACACGGCCTGATCTAATGGGTCACGGCGCAAGTCGTACCGGCCGGTCTTGTTGTCGAGACCGCTGTCCTGGCGGATTCGCCGCTCACGCGCGAAGGCGACGAGCCCCGTGGTCATCTCCCGCAGCAGTAGACCCGCAAGGCCCATGACCCGCTGTGCCTCCGCGGGGTCGGTGTCGGCCACATCGAGGCCTGCGGCCCGGTAAAACGGTTGCAAAGCCAGGGGCTGGGGGTTCCCGCTCGCTGAGGGCGAGACCGAGTCGCTGGGTTGCAAACGAGGGATGAGGCCGCTCAGGTCTAATTCCGCGCCGAGGTCAGGAATCGATACGGAGTGATCGATGGGTGGCGGCGCGGTCGCGAGTGCCGCATCCAGGTCCAAATCGTGCCCGTCACCCAGTTCGGCGACGATTTCGTAGCCACCGATCGCGATCCGGTCCCCGTGACTCAGAGTATGTGCCCCCTGATGCCCGAGGGCATCGCGTAGGCCGTTCACATAGGTGCCGTTCGAGCTGGTGTCCAGCAAATTGAACCGCCCGTCGCTGAAGGTGACGCGGGCGTGGTGTGATGAGACGTAGCGTTCTGGATCCGGCAGGACCCAGTCATTATCCGGCGCGCGGCCGATGCTTCCGCCCTCGGGGCCGAACTTAAACGAAGCTCGCCCGGCGAGCGCGCGGGCGCGAGAACCAAAGACGCGCAACGTGAGCGGCATGACCCGTACACCAGTTAATATAAGCGTCACTTTACCCTTCGGCGTATCACTAGCATGGCAGCGAGTCACATTTTGAAGGTCTTGTTTGTTCGTGAAGGCAAGGTCTGGGAGATTTACGCCAAGAAAGTCTCCCAGGGCAGCCTTTTTGGGTTTCTCGAGGTCGAGGACTTCGTGTTTGATACCCGTTCGTCGGTGGTCGTCGATCCCTCCGAGGAGCGCGTCCGAGCTGAATTCGAGGGGGTCAAGCGCACTTGGTTGCCCTTGCATGCCGTTTTACGCGTTGACGAGGTCAAAAAGGGCGGATCCAGCAAAATTACCGCCTACGACGGCTCGAACGTGAGCCATTTCCCGATGCCCGGCCTGCCGGGAACACCCGATCTGCCGCCACGGAAGTAGGCCGATCACCGGTGGAGGGGTGAGGTGAGGTAGACTGCGCGTCTGCCGGCCTTGGCCGGCTTCAAGTCCGAGTGTCCGATGCTGGTGTTGCCCGGGGCTTCGGCCCTTCCCCATTTCCGTCTCGACAAACTCCTCGTAGCTCTACGAGCGATCGACCCAACGGTCGAGGGTGTCGAAGCCTATTTCACTCATTTCATTGACCTGTCTGCGCCGTTATCGGCGAGTGAAACGAAGGTCCTCGAGCGCTTGCTCGAATCGCATTCAGCGCCGGCATTGCCCGGTGGCGCTGTCCACCTCGTCGTCACCCCGCGGCCGGGTACCCTCTCGCCCTGGTCGACGAAAGCGACGGACATTGCTCACGTGTGCGGTCTTAGCACCGTTCGACGCATTGAGCGCGGGACCGTGTATGTCCTGCGCGCCACCCACACCTTGAGTGCGCAAGCCATCGCCAACCTGGCGGCGCCCTTGCATGATCGAATGATTGAAGCGGTGTTGCCTTCGATTGAGGCTGCGGCCCAGTTATTTCGAGATGAGTCTGCTCGCCCGTTGGCGCGGGTTGAGTTGGGTGACGATGGGCGCGCAGCGCTCATGGCGGCCGATCGTCGACTCGGATTGGCGCTATCGCCGGATGAGGTCGATTACCTCGTTGCGGCTTATCGAAAATTAGCGCGCGATCCGACGGATGTCGAACTGATGATGTTTGCGCAAGCGAACTCAGAGCACTGCCGTCACAAGATTTTTAATGCGTCGTGGACGATCGACGGCGAAGCGATGGATAAGTCGCTCTTTGCGATGATCCGTAATACGCATGAGAAAAACCCAGGCGCCGTGTTGTCGGCCTATCGTGACAACGCATCCGTGATTGCCGGCACCGTGGCGGAACGGTGGTTTGCGGATCCTGAGACTCGTGCGTATCGCGCCAGTCACGAGCCGATCGACATTCTCATGAAAGTCGAAACGCACAATCATCCGACCGCAATTTCGCCGTTCCCAGGAGCCTCTACAGGCTCGGGCGGTGAAATCCGGGATGAAGGGGCAACGGGTCGTGGCGCCAAGCCCAAAGCCGGCCTCACCGGATTTACGACCTCTAATTTACGCATTCCCGGGTTCGAGCAGCCTTGGGAAGGCCCTGAAGCAAAGTCAGCCCGCATCGCATCGCCTCTCGATATCATGATCGAGGCGCCGCTCGGTGCCGCTGCCTTTAACAATGAATTCGGCCGCCCCGGAATCCTCGGCTATTTCCGCACCTACGAGCAGCGGGTGGCCGGCGATCCGGTTGGCGTGACCCGTGGCTATCACAAGCCGATCATGTTGGCCGGTGGCCTTGGTAACGTGCGTCGCGATCACGTTGAGAAGGGCGAGGTCCCGCCCGGCGCGAAAATCGTCGTCTTGGGTGGCCCGGCCATGCTCATCGGTCTAGGCGGTGGTGCTGCCTCGTCGGTTGGTAGTGGCGCCTCGACCGAGGACTTGGACTTTGCCTCGGTCCAACGCGGCAACCCGGAAATGCAGCGTCGGGCCCAAGAAGTCATCGATCGCTGTTGGGAGCTCGGAGATCGCAATCCGATCATTCTGATCCACGACGTGGGCGCGGGCGGTTTGTCGAACGCGATTCCCGAAGCGATTGCGCACAGTGATCGTGGCGGCCGTATCGATCTGCGCTCGATTCCTACGGACGAGCCAGGTCTGTCTCCGCTTGAGTTGTGGTGTAACGAAGCTCAAGAGCGTTACGTGCTGTGCATTGCGCCCGAAGAGATCGAGACTTTCATGGGGTTCTGCCGTCGTGAACGCTGTCCGGCGGCGGTGGTCGGTACGATCACCGACGATGGCCAGTTGGTCGTCTCAGATCCGCGCACTGGCGAAGCACCGGTGGAAATGCCCATTGAAGTGCTGTTGGGCAAAGCTCCGCGCATGAGCCGCGTGGCGAGTCGCGTGCCGCGCGCCGTCGAGGCGATCGCCACGGATGCCATCGACGCGCGGGAAGCCGCTTATCGACTGCTGCGATTGCCCACGGTGGCTGACAAGACTTTTTTGATCACCATCGGTGACCGTACCGTCGGCGGTATGGTCAGTCGAGATTCGTTAGTCGGTCCGTGGCAGGTCCCGGTGAGTGACTGTGCAGTGACGCTCGCGGGTTATACGACGCATGCGGGTGAAGCCATGGCGATGGGTGAGCGCACACCGGTCGCGCTCATCGACGGCCCGGCCTCGGGTCGGCTCGCGGTTGCTGAGGCGATTACGAACATCGCTGCGGCTGACATTCGGCAGTTGTCCGATATCAGTTTGTCGGCCAACTGGATGGCGGCCTGTGGTGATGCTCGAGAAGACGCCACGCTGTACGACACGGTTCGAGCGGTCGGTATGGAGTTGTGCCCGGCTCTTGGGATCGCGATCCCAGTCGGTAAGGACTCGCTGTCGATGCGCTCCGGCTGGAAGTCGCCGGAGGGTGACCGATCGGTCTGGTCGCCCGTCTCGTTGATTGTTTCGGCATTTGCGCCCGTGGCGGATGCTCGCAAGACGCTGACCCCGCAATTAAAGGGTAAGGACGGGTCGTCTGCTTTGGTGCTGGTTGATCTGTCGGCCGGTAAAGACCGATTGGGCGGCTCGTGTTTGGCGCAGGTCTACGGCGTGCTCGGCGATCGGGCGGCGGATCTGGACAGTCCAGAGGTTTTGGCAGGCGCCTTCCGCGCCCTGCGTGGGGTCGCTGGGCGCGACTGGGTTCGTGCCTATCACGATCGCTCCGACGGTGGCCTCTTTGTGACCTTGGCCGAAATGGGCATCGCATCCCACGTTGGCATGGCTGTGGACCTCGGGCCGGTCCGAGATCCAGTCGCAGCGCTGTATGCGGAAGAGCCCGGCATGGTGCTTGAAGTCGCCGCGAGCGATGTCGATGCCGTCTTGGCTGCCTTTGTGGCGGAGGGCGTGGGTTCCCTGACTCGGGTGATCGGTCGTACGACCGTAGCCCAGCGCCTCGTGATCCGGGCCAATGAGCGCGATGTGCTTGATGAAGCGATCGTTGATCTGGCGAGCGCATGGTCGCAGACCAGCTTCAAGATGCGTGCCCGTCGTGATGATCCGACCTGTGCCCAGGAGGAATACGATCACGTGGCTGATGCGTCAGATCCGGGTCTTTCCGTGCGCCTGACCTACGATCACAGCGACGATGTGGCGGCGCCTTATATCGCCACTGGCGCTCGGCCGCGAGTGGCTGTACTGCGCGAGCAAGGTTGCAACAGCCAACTCGAAATGGCGGCGGTATTTGCGCGAGCGGGATTCGATCCCTATGACGTGCACATGACCGATGTCATTGGTGGCGCTGTCACCCTGGCGGACTACCCGGTCGTGGTGGCCGTGGGTGGCTTCAGTTACGGTGACGTGCTGGGCTCGGGTGAAGGCTGGGCGAAATCAATTCTGTTTAATAGTCGGGCACGGGACGAGTTCTCTCGCCACTTTGAGCGCGCAGACTCGCTGACCTTGGGTGTCTGCAACGGTTGCCAAATGTTAGCCGCGCTGGCTGAGTTGATCCCGGGTACCACCCACTGGCCACGCTTTAAGCGCAATCGCTCCGAACAGTTTGAAGCTCGCCTCACCTTGGTTGAAGTGACGGCATCGAAGTCGCCGTTCTTTAGCGGCATGGCAGGATCGGTGATGCCGATTGCCGTCAGTCACGGCGAAGGCCGCGCGGTGTTCAGTTCGGAGGCCGCGGAGCGCGCATTCCTCGCTGGCCACGGGACGGTCATGCGCTATGTCGATCACTACGGGCGCGTGGCGACCACTTATCCGCGTAATCCGAATGGTTCGCCTCACGGCATTGCCGGGATCACCTCGATTGACGGGCGGGTCACCTTGACCATGCCACATCCTGAACGGGTCTACCGTGCCGCGCAGAATTCATGGCGTCCGACGGATTGGACCGACGACGGTGGTTGGCTCCGGATGTTCCGCAACGCCCGTGTCGCGCTCGGCTGAGCCTCGTCCGATCGGGGTATTTGATTCAGGGGTCGGCGGGCTCACCGTGCTCGCCGCCCTTGAGCAGGCATTGCCGACAGAATCCTTCGTTTATCTGGGGGATACCGCGCGCTTGCCCTACGGCACGAAGAGCGCAGCGAGCGTCGAACGCTACGCCTTGCAGTGTGCAGCCGCGTTGGTGGCTCGGCACGTCAAGGCTTTGGTCGTCGCGTGTAATACGGCCTCTGCCGCGGCATTGCCGGCCTTGCGGCAGGCCTATCCAGATATGCCTATCGTTGGCGTGATCAGCCCGGGTGCAAAGGCGGCGGTGGCCGTGACGCGCAATCGGCGCATTGTGGTGCTTGCCACAGAAGGCACGGTCAGAGCAGGCGCGTACCAGAACGCAATCGCACAGTTGGATGCTCACGCGTCCGTGATGGCCGTCGGATGTTCTGTCTTCGTGGCCTTAGCCGAGGAAGGTTGGGGCGAGGGTGATATCGCCGAACGCGTCGCCCGCCGGTATTTGGGTGATCTGTTCAATCGTGACGATGCACCGGATACGCTATTGCTCGGTTGTACCCACTTTCCATTGCTCCGCCGGACGCTCGCTGCGATCGTTCCTGCGGGGGTGTCGATCGTCGATTCCGCCCAAACGACCGCGGCGGCGGTTGCCGCGCTCATTCAGTCTGATCCAGCCTCTGCAGATCAGCGCGGACGATCAACCTTTTTAGCCACGGATAGCCCGGAGCGTTTTGCACGGGTCGGTGGTTTGTTTCTTGGGCGGCCCATTCAGGCTGCGGTCGTAGAGCGAGTGGACGTTTAAGCTGAAGTTGGGTGAACACGCCGTGGCGTGAGGGGATCGAGATGGCTGATGACATTGTCTTCAAGCAGGATGATTCGGGTCTCGATACCGAGTTTGCCGCGGCTCTGCTCTTCCGTTATTGGGGTATTCAGGGCAGTCTGAGTTCGTTGCCCGGCGAATACGATCAAAATTTTATGGTCAACGTCGCTGGTCAACGAGCCTTCGTGCTCAAGATCATGCGGCCAGATTGTGCGGCTGAATTTGTTGACCTTCAGTGTCGCGTGTTGCACCACGTGCACGCCCACGATCCATCCCTCCCGGTACCGTCAGTCGTCCCGACGATAGCAGGGACTGATCAAGTTTCAGTCACGAACGCTGATGGCGTACAGCGCTTGGCATGGCTCATCACGGCTCTTCCAGGCCACCTATATGCCCATGAGCGACCCAAGTCGGCGTCATTGGCCAGAGCGATCGGCGTCGCCCATGGTCGGCTCGGTCAAGCGCTCAAAAGCTTTGAGCACAGCGCTCTTGCGCGTCCGACCAAGTGGGATCTCGGGGCGGCTGGTTGGATTGTGGGTCACCCTGAAGCGATCACGGCGCCGGCACGGCGCCTGCTTGTCGATGGCATTGCTGCGCGCTTTGTGACCGAGTTGAAGGGTCGCTTGGCCCGCCTGCCTCATATCGCTGTCCACAATGATCTTAACGACCATAATTTCCTCGTGGCCGCACGCGGCAATGAGGTCGCGGTGTCCGGGTTGCTTGATTTTGGCGATTTGATCCCCGGCGCGCGCGTGGCCGACCTGGCTATTGCGGCGGCCTATCTGGTTTTGGAGGTTGCGAATCCTATCGATTTGCTATCGGCGTATGTCGCCGGTGTGCATCAGGTCGCACCACTCAGTGAGGAAGAGATCGAATTGCTTTGGCCGCTGCTGTTGACGCGACTCGCGGTCAGCGTGACCAACAGTGGGTTGGGGAAATTGGCACGTCCGGATGACCCCTACGTGGTGGTGTCAGAACAGGGCGCTTGGATGTTCCTCGAACAAAGCGCGCTGTGGCCCGAAGATTATGTGCATGCCCGATTAAGGCTCGCCTGTGGTTTGACGGGATTCCCTTCGCTTCCGGTCGTTGAATCGCACCTTGCCATGAACGTGCCGGCCCCGATCTTGTCGCTGCCGCTGGCAAAAGCGCCAGTCGTAAATTTATCGATTGGTGGTGACGGTTCGCCCGATGATCCACAACGCTTTGAGATGGCTGCGCTGGAGCGCCATGTCGATGCGATCGCGGTGGAAGGGATCGCCATCGGCCGCTACGCGGAGCCGCGGCTAATCTACACGGCGCCTGCGTTTGTGACCGAGACTGCGACTGGCCGTGACCGCCGAACGGTGCATTTGGGACTGGATGTGTTTGTCCCTGCCGGCAGCATTGTGTGCGCGCCCTACGATGGCGTGATACTCGATATGGCCATACGGCCCGATGAACTCGATTATGGCGGCGTTGTTGTGCTTGAACACCGCACGACGGATGGCACCGCGTTTTACACCCTCTACGGTCATCTAGCCCATGATGCAGGCTTGCGGCACGTCCGCGGGCAGCGCGTCTTGGCAGGGGAGCCGATTGGGGCGGTCGGAGCACCCGATGAAAATGGGGGCTGGCCCGCCCATCTGCATTTGCAACTCGGACTGACCCATCTGGGTCGAGGCAGTGATTGGCCGGGCGTAGCCTCACCGGACGGACTCGCTGCGTGGCTGGCCTTGTATCCAAATCCGGCAGTGCTATTGGGTCTTGATCCGCAGGTGATTGACGGTCGGCCGACGGACGACGTCGTGCGGATAGAGCGTCGCCGGCATCGATTTGGGCACAATCTGAAGACCTCCTATCAAGAGCCGATCAGTGCCGTACGAGGCATCCGACATCATCTCTACGATGTGTGGGGACGAGAATATATCGATGCCTATAACAATGTGCCGCAGGTCGGCCATTGTCATCCACGCTTAGTGGCTCGGCTTGCGGAGCAGGCGCGGCTCCTGCAAACCAATACGCGCTATCTGCAGGACGTGCACTTGGATTACGGTGACGCATTGGCGGCACGATTTCCCTCGCCACTGGAAGTCGTCTTCTTTGTGAATTCCGGCTCCGAAGCCAATGAACTCGCGATCCGCTTGGCCCGTGCCTACACCGGCGCACGCGAGACCATCGTGCTCGAAGAGGGATATCACGGCAACACGAACACCGCGATCGCGTTGAGCCCTTACAAATTCGCCGGAAAAGGCGGCACCGGACCTGAGCCGTGGGTGCATGTGGCACCGTTGCCGGATCCATATCGCGGGATTTTCCGCGGACCGGCATCCGGTGCGGCCTATGCGGCAGCGGTCGGCGATCTCATCGATCGACTAACGGAGGACGGCCGTCGACTGGCTGCGTTTATTGCTGAAACCTTGCCTTCAGTCGGCGGTCAGATCGTGCCGCCGGAGGGTTATCTGGCTGACGTCTACGCTCGCGTCCGTGCCGCGGGTGGTTTGTGTATAGCGGACGAAGTGCAGACGGGGTTTGGCCGATTGGGACACTGGTTCTTTGGATTCGAAGGCCAGGGCGTGGTCCCAGATATCGTGGTACTCGGCAAGCCTATCGGCAATGGCCATCCCATTGGGGCGGTCGTAACCACGCGGGCGATTGCCGATGCCTTTGCAAACGGCATGGAATTCTTCAGCACCTTTGGCGGCTCTTCGGTCGCTTGTGCCGTAGGCCGCGAGGTGTTGGCGATTGTGGACGACGAGCATTTAATGGATCGGGCGCGTGATGTGGGTGCTTACCTGCTTGCGGGCCTCAGGCGCTTAGCCGACGACTGCGCGTTGATCGGCGATGTACGCGGCCACGGGTTGTTTCTCGGCATCGAATTTGTCGATGATCGACAGGCTCGCACACCGGCAACGATACAGACGAGTTACGTGGTCGAACGTTTGCGCGAGCATCGCATCTTGGTCGGTACCGAAGGGCATGACAACAACATCGTGAAAGTGCGCCCACCGCTGACATTTGATCGTGCGGCTGCCGATCGATTGATCAACGCGTTGGCGGTGATTTTGTCTGAACGGCCGGCGCAGCCGACCGTTGCCTAATGCAGGCGTTCAGTGCGACTCGGGGATCAAGCGCCAACGCCCGTAAGCGCTGGCAGAAATCGTAATGTCCGGCACGATGACGCTGGTCGCTGGCGGTGGCGGAGCTGACATCGTTCGAGCGAGCGAGCCGGTCACGACGATGTCAGTCATGGGCTCAGCAGTGTCGTTTCTGAGCGGTGAGGTCGATAACGAGAGCAACTGTCCTAGCCGGGCGTGGGCTGCCGCGGACATCGCGCGAGCATCCGCTTCGGCGATCGCCACCGCGTGAGCAAGCGCGCGGTGGCGTGCGGCATCAAGATCGTCAGCGCTAAAGGATACCGCTGACACTTCCCGTGCACCGCCGCCAAGGGCCGCGTCGAGATAGATGCCGACTGCATCGAGGGCTCCCGTCTCAACGTGTAACTTGTTCGTGGCGTCAAACCCGTCCGCCTTGGCCGAGCCGTTACCGGGGTAAATCCAATGGATGCCGACGGTTAGACTTGAAGACGTGACATCTTTTTCTGGCAAGCCGGCGGCCAGCAGCGCTGCTTTGACGGCTGCGGTAGTTTTCGCATTCTCAGTGCGCACCGTGGCTGTACTGCGGGCGCTATTCACAATGGAGACATCAAAACTGGCGCGTGTAGGCCTTAATGTTTCGGACGCACTGGCGCTGGTCGATACCGATGCTAGATCTTCGGCGCACGCGGCGCTCACGAGAACCAGCCCAAGTGTTAAAGCGATGTAGGTTCGGCTCATCCGACACTCCGATACACGGTGAATCAAAGCTTCGTGCGATTCAGTGCAGTCACATTCGTGGTGAGGGGCGGGTTCGTGTAGCGGCGACGCGCCATCATGGCTTGCTGTAAGCGGCCACGCCGTACGTAGCTTTGGTACAGCAGGTCTTTGACGACTTCAAGTAACACGCCGGCGGTGTCGGCGTCGACCTGCGGAAATCTCGAAGTCGTAGCTTGATCGCCGGCGAGCAAAATCCTGCGCAAAAGATTGAAGGTCTCAGCGTCTAATTCGGCCATTTCGCGCGAGTCATTCAACTGATCAAAGAGTTTTAATTTCCCGTGCTCGCCAAGGTCGTGAGCAACCTCTTGCATGAGGCGCCGGCACATCGCGGCAAAGGCATTCCAACATCCGGCGCTGAAGACCGTCAGCGCTTCACGACACAAAAGTTTGATGCTGTCCGGCAAATGCGCGTATTCAAATTTTTCACGTGGCCGTTCGAGTTCCTGGAATTCCAACGAGAGTTCTACCCGACGATTGCCATAGAGTTTGACGGGGTATTTGAGAAAGACGGGCGTGTTGCAGGCATCGCAACGATAGACGATGCCGACGTGAGAGGGCTTGGTGGCCTCAATCATGTTCCACGAGGGCACGGAAATGGCAGTCATATGAGCGAGGACATCGCAATGCGGACAGATCAACGCAAAGCTTGCGGCTTGGTCGTGTAATAACGTACCGGTGTCGTCGATGTGGATGGCCATCCGCACTCCCTGTGCAGGACTCGCTCCAGAGGCCCGAAAGCCGGGATTATGTTCAGCGCCTACACATGAAGGACTCTAACATAATCCAATAGTTACGCCACCCATCAGGGGTGCCTGATGGGTGGCGAGTAGTCCTAGATCAGTTCGCCAGTCGTCGATATTTGATGCGGTGCGGCCGGTCCGCCTCAGCGCCCTTGCGCTTGATCAGGTCCGCTTCATATTCCTGATAGTTGCCTTCAAACCAAACGACTTGGCTATCACCCTCGAAAGCCAAAATGTGCGTGGCAATGCGGTCGAGGAACCACCGATCGTGAGAGATGACCACGGCGCATCCGGGGTACGCGAGCAGGCCCTCTTCGAGGGCGCGCAGTGTTTCAACGTCAAGATCGTTGGTCGGTTCGTCGAGTAACAGCACATTTCCGCCGGTCTTGAGGACTTTGGCGAGATGGACGCGATTGCGCTCGCCGCCGGACAGTTCGCCGATGACTTGTTGTTGCGCCGTGCCGCGGAAGTTGAAACGACCGACGTAGGATCGCGAGGACGTTTCGTAGTTGCCAATCTTGATCATGTCGAGTCCGCCGGAAATCTCGGCCCAGACCGTTTTTGAGTCATCCAGAGACTGACGGGACTGGTCGACATAGGCCAGTTGGACGGATGGCCCCATACGGATCTCGCCACTATCGGGTTGCTCGAGGCCAGCAATCATACGGAATAGTGTCGTTTTACCGGCGCCGTTCGGACCAATGATGCCCACGATGCCACCACGCGGTAGGCTGAATGACAGGTCATCGATCAGCAATCGATCACCAAAGCCCTTGCGCAGATTCTTCGCCTCAATCACGAGTTCACCGAGACGCTCGCCCGGCGGAATATAGATTTCGTTAGTCTCGTTGCGTTTCTGGAAGTCCTGCGATTGCAGTTCTTCGAAACGAGCCAGACGGGCCTTTGATTTGGCCTGCCGAGCCTTTGGATTCTGGCGTACCCATTCGAGTTCTTGCGCCAACATCTTGCGCAAGCCGTCCTGTTGCTTCTCTTCGACTTCGAGCCGTTTTTCCTTCTGTTCCAACCAGGAGGAATAATTGCCTTGCCACGGTATGCCATGGCCGCGATCCAATTCCAAAATCCAACCGGCCACGTTGTCGAGGAAGTAGCGGTCGTGAGTGACCGCGATCACGGTCGACTGATACTCGTGCAAGAAGCGCTCAAGCCAGGCCACCGATTCCGCGTCGAGGTGGTTGGTCGGCTCGTCGAGGAGAAGCATGTCCGGCTTTTGTAGCAGCAGACGACAGAGCGCAACTCGGCGCTTTTCGCCACCCGACAGGTGCTGCACTTTGGCGTCCCAGTCTGGCAGCCGCAGTGCATCGGCCGCGACTTCTAGCGTCCGCTCGAGGTTGTGACCATCAACGGTCGCGAGGTATGCCTCAAGTTCGCCTTGCTCGGCAGCCAATTTGTCGAAGTCGGCGTTCTCATCTGTATAGGCGGCATAGACCGCATCGAGACGGTTGAGTGCGTCCTTGATGGGCTTGACGCCTTCTTCGACGATCTCACGAACGGTTCGGTTCGGGTCCAGTTCAGGTTCCTGTTGCAGGAAGCCGATATTGATCCCAGGTTGCGGTCGCGCCTCCCCGTCGAATTCTTTGTCGACGCCGGCCATGATCCGCAGCAACGAGCTCTTGCCCGAGCCATTCAGACCGAGCACGCCGATCTTGGCGCCGGGGAAGAAAGAGAGAGAAATGTCCTTCAGGATCGTCCGTTTGGGCGGTACGACACGGGACACTCGATTCATCGTGTAAATGAATTGCGCCATAACTCAGTCCGCTAGTGTTCGGGGCGCCATGGGAGGTGGGCGCCGGAAGGGGGAGTATAGCCGCGATGACTGAAACCCGGCAGAGCATGCTAGGCTCGGGCCATGAGATCGACGTGCGATACGTTGCTGGTTGCCGGCGAAGCGCTCGGACGCTACGGTTTCCCGGATGGACACCCGTGGGGAGTCGACCGCTACGGCGCATTTATGCAGGAACTGCGGCTGCAGGACCTCGAGAACCGTCTACGTGTGCAACGTCCCCGTGAGGCATTGCGTCACGAGCTGGAGACCTTCCACCAGTCTGCGTACGTTAGCTTGGTGGAACAGCGTTCTGCCCAAGGCCAAGGATTTTTAGACGCTGGGGATACACCCGCCTATCGAGGCGTGTTTGAAGCCGCGAGTGCTGTCGTCGGCGGGGCCCTCGTCGCGACTGAAGAAATTATGGCCGGTCGCGCCAAACGCGCCTTCGTCCCGATTGCGGGGCTGCACCACGCGGCGCCAGGTACGGCGTCCGGGTTTTGTGTCTTCAACGACATCGGGGTGGTGATCCAAGCGCTGCGCGGTCAATTTGGCGTCCAACGGATTGCCTACGTGGATATCGATGCCCACCACGGCGACGGGGTGTACTACCCCTACGAGAGCGACCCCCACTTGTGTTTTGCCGACATTCACGAGGACGGGAAGTATCTATTCCCAGGTACCGGCGCTGCCCATGAGACGGGTATCGGTGCGGCGGTCGGAACTAAACTGAACATCCCGATTCCACCCTCATCGGGTGACGAGACCTTCTGGCCCGCCTGGGAGCGAATCGAGGCCCATGTTGCTGCATTTAGGCCTGAATTCATTATTTTGCAGGCGGGAGCGGATAGTCTCGACGGCGATCCTTTGACCCACTTGCGCTTCAGCGAAGCCGCGCACGCCCATGCTGCGGCCCGTCTGGCCTCGCTTGCGGATACGCATTGCGGGGGACGAATTCTTGGACTTGGCGGCGGAGGCTACAACCGCAGTAACTTGGCCCGGGCTTGGACGGGCGTCGTCAAAAGTTTTCTCGAACACGATTGAGTCTGACGGTCCCCACCCGGCGGAGTGTTCCGTTAGAATCTTATTCCTCAGCGACCCATCGGGGGTCGCCCTCCTGAATGGAATGCCCCGCAACATGTTCGATTCGAAGATGACCATCGCTGGATTTGATCCCGAGCTCGCCGATGTGATCGCAGCTGAGCGCCAGCGTCAGGAAGACCACATTGAGCTGATCGCGTCCGAGAATTACGCCAGTCCATGCGTGCTTGAGGCGCAAGGATCCGTGCTGACCAACAAGTACGCTGAAGGCTATCCGGGCAAGCGCTATTACGGTGGCTGCGAGCACGTGGATATCGCCGAGAGTCTGGCGATCGAACGCGTCAAGCAATTGTTCGGCGCCACGTGGGCCAATGTGCAACCGCACTCCGGCTCCTCGGCGAATGCAGCCGTGTATTTAGCCCTCATGAATGCCGGCGATACGCTGCTGGGCATGAGCCTTGATCACGGCGGTCATCTGACTCACGGCGCCAAAGTGAATTTCTCTGGCAAAATTTTCAACGCAGTCCAGTACGGCTTGAAGCCCAATGGCAGCGAAATTGATTACGACCAAGTCGCCGCACTGGCGCATCAGCACAAGCCCAAGCTCATCGTGGCCGGCTTCTCGGCCTATTCACGGGTGATCGATTGGGCAAAGTTCCGCAAGATTGCGGACGAAGTCGGCGCGTACTTCATGGTCGACATGGCGCACGTTGCTGGTCTTTGTGCCACGGGCCTTTATCCGAATCCCGTGCCACACGCCCATGTGGTGACGTCGACCACCCATAAAACGCTGCGTGGACCGCGTGGTGGCATCATCCTCTCGTCGGCTGGCGAGGAGATCACGAAGAAACTCAATTCGATGGTGTTCCCAGGCACGCAGGGCGGCCCGCTGATGCACGTGATCGCGGCTAAGGCCGTGGCATTCAAGGAAGCATTAGCGCCGGAGTTCAAGGCCTACCAGACTCAGGTAGTGTCTAATGCCCGCGCCATGACAGCGGCCTTTATTGAACGTGGCTACTCAATCGTCTCGGGTGGAACGGATAACCATCTTTTCCTCCTGGATCTCGTGTCCAAGAACGTCACCGGTAAAGACGCTGACGCAGCGCTCGGCAGCGCGCACATTACCGTCAACAAAAATGCGGTGCCCAATGACCCACGACCGCCGATGATCACCTCGGGTATCCGAATCGGGACCCCCGCAGTCACCACACGTGGGTTTAAGGAGCCCGAAGTGCGGTTGTTAGCGGGTTTAATTGCGGACCTGATCGATAACCTCTCGGCGCGTGCCCACTTGGGTAGCCCGGACGGGAAGGGTGGCGTAACCGCAGAAGCTGAGATCGTCGATCGCGTTCGCTCTGAAGTGGAGGCGATTTGCCGCCGTTTCCCGGTATACGCGCGAGGCTAAGCAATGTACTGCCCCTTCTGCGGCCACGTGGAGACGAAAGTCACCGACTCCAGGCTGGCCGCTGAGGGGCAGCAGATTCGTCGTCGCCGCGAATGCTTAGAGTGCGGCGAGCGCTTCACTACCTTTGAGAGCGCCGAGCTCGTCATGCCACAGGTGGTGAAAAGTGATCAAACTCGGGAGCCGTTCTCGGAGTCCAAATTAAGGGCAGGCATGCGGCGAGCGCTCGAAAAGCGACCCGTTGGCAATGACGCCATTGATGCCGCGCTGGCTCATATCGGACACAAATTGCGCTCCTTGGGAGAACGCGAGGTTCCTTCGCGTCTTGTCGGTGAGCTGGTCATGGATGAATTGCGACATCTGGATGAAGTCGCCTATGTCCGGTTCGCCTCCGTCTATCGGAGTTTTCAGGACGTCCAAGCTTTTAATGATGAAATTGCCAAACTCAAGCACAAACCCGGCAAGCCATTAAATCGCGTGCAGTTATCCTTCTTAGAAGGTGGCGATGATAAGAAGGGCAACAAGTGAGTTCGCTTTTTGATGCCGCCGACCACGCCTACATGGCGGAGGCCATCCAGTTAGCCGCGAAGGGACTCTATACGGCGGATCCTAACCCCCGCGTTGGTTGCGTGGTCGTGCAAACTGAGCAGATTGTGGGCCGCGGTTTTCATCGCAAAGCGGGCGAGTTGCATGCGGAGGCTAACGCTTTGCGGGAGGCAGGTACGCGGGCTCGAGGAGCGACCGCCTACGTCACTTTGGAGCCCTGCGCACATCATGGGCGCACGGGTCCTTGCGCAGACGCCTTGATCGAATCCGGCATCAGCCGCGTGGTGTATGCCATCGATGATCCAAACCCAGCCGTTGCAGGCCGGGGCGCCGCGCGCCTGCGTGAGGCCGGACTACGCGTCGAGTCGGGACTGTTGTCTGCGGCGTCCGAGCGCCTCAATCCAGGATTTTTGAAGCGTCATCGTTTGGGGTTGCCCTACGTCCGGGTCAAAGTCGCGGCCAGTCTTGATGGGCGAACGGCGCTCGCCAACGGCCGCAGCCAGTGGCTTACCGGCGCTGCGGCGCGTGCCGATGTGCAGCGTCTGCGGGCTCGGTCGTCGGCCGTCCTGTCGGGCGCCTCCACGGTTGATCGCGACGACGCGCGACTTACGGTACGTGATGCTTCGATTGACCTCGCGGGACGACGACCACTTCGAGTGGTCTTGGATCCCCACTTGATCGTGAAGCCAAGTGCGCGTCTCTTCGGTGAAGAAGGTGCCGCGGTGCTGATCACGAACAGCGACGATGCCGCGAAGACCGCGGCCTTGGTCGCGGCCGGCGCGGAGGTGGTCCGTTTGCCTGGCGATTCCGCGCGTGATCTCGGTGCAGTCTTGCGCTATCTCAGCAGCCGCGCCGTGAATGAAGTCTTGGTAGAAGCAGGCCCTCGGCTTGCTGGTAGCTTTATTGAGGCTGGTCTCGCAGACGAGTTCCTCCTTTACTTAGCACCGCATATGCTCGGTCACGACGGTGCGCCATTGGCGATGTTGCCGATGCTCGATGAGTTGGGCGATCGATGGGATTTTCGTTTTTCGGAAGTAACCCGTGTCGGTGAAGACCTGCGCTTAACGTTGATTCCGATCTTGAAGGAGACGCCTTGATGTTTACTGGTATCGTCCAGTCGGTCGGCCACATACAGGCCATGACGCCACGAGCTGGTGACGTCGAACTCGTGATCGATACCGCAGAGCTGTCGCTCGACGGTGTGTCGATCGGTGATTCCATCGCTGTCTCCGGTGCCTGTTTAACGGTGACACGACTGGAAGCCCGTGCATTTGCGGCCGACGTCTCGAATGAAACTTTGGCCTGTACGACGTTGGGTCAGCTCGTGATCGGCGCGCCGGTCAATTTGGAAAAGGCTTTGCGTGCCGGTGATCCCTTAGGCGGTCATTACGTCACCGGGCATGTAGATGCGGTAGCGACCGTGGTCGCGGTGAGCCAGGACGCGAGATCAATGCGAGTCTCCATCGAAGTGCCGGAAGCCTTTGCTCGTTTTGTTGCAGCCAAAGGCTCCGCGACCATCGAGGGCACAAGCCTCACAGTGAACGAAGTCAACGGTCGAGTGTTCGGTGTGAACCTGATCCCGCACACCCAAGCGGTGACCACTTTGGGGGCCTTGCAGGTTGGGCAATCAGTCAATTTTGAAGTCGACATTATTGCTCGCTATGTCGAACGGATGTTTGCGGCGCAGTCGCAGCCCGCCGCCCATTCCTAACCGTCGGGTGCGCGCCGCGGCAGCCGATTGGGCTCAGCCGCTCTACTCGCAGCGTCGCTCGACGGGTGAATACGAAGTTGTTGTTCTCCGATACTCGACCGACAAGCGGTGCGGAGATTTTGGGGCATACGTACTGGACGCAGCGAGTCGCTGACCTCCGGAGAGACTGGATGGCGCGGCGGGCATCACAGATTGGCCTATGAGGAGCGTTAACGCGCGTTGCTGCGTTCCTCATCTGACGGATGAATATAAGGCAAGTGCTGCTGAGGTAAGTCGCTAGAACTATATACGCCGGCGTTGCTAGGATCGGGACTCGTCATTTCTCGACCTTGGAGTTCGCATGAATAATCCCTATCGCCGTGCGCTAGCGGTACTTGCCGTTGCATTCGCACCACACGCCGTTTGGGGTGCAGCGTCCTCCACGAGTGATGTGCTCGAAGACGTCATTGTGACGGCTAACAAGGTTGCTGAGCCGCTGAATAAAGTACCGGCCAGCATTGGCGTCATGACAGCAGCAGAGCTGGAGGCATCACGGAGCGTTGACTTACAGGATCTCGTCAATCACGTTCCTGGCGTGTCGTCGAACTTTGCGGGTGCGCCGGGTACGGCCTCGTTTGCGGTACGTGGTATCAGCGCCGGTGGTGGCACGTCGACGACAACGGGCATGTATATCGATGACGTATCAATCAATTTCGGCAATTTCGGATTCGCCGGCGCGTTCGAGCCGGCGTTCTTCGATATGGACCGCGTCGAAGTGTTACGCGGTCCACAAGGCACGTTGTACGGCGCGGAATCGTTCGGAGGCACGATTCGCTTCGTGAATTCCGCGCCTAACTTGGGCGCAACCACGGGTTACTTGGCGAGTGATGCGTACACGCAAAGCAAAGGTGCACCCGGCGCCGGCATACACGGAGCTCTAAATATTCCGCTGGCAGAGACGCTTGCACTTCGCGTCGCGGGCATCTACCAAAATGACGGCGGATTCATTGATCACGTTGACCCAGCCGGGAAAACGGTTCGCACGAATACAAACGGGCAGAACGTTTCCGGGGCCCGGATATCAATGCTGTGGCAACCGAACGACCAGCTCAAGGTAACGCCAATCGTTCAGTATCAGCACAATGAAAATCGTGACACTTGGACTTACGACCGAACATTAGGTGAGTACAAAAGTCCTCGGCTGTTGAATGAGCCGGTAGAAGATTATTTCCGCCTGGCAGCGGTGACTGCATCGTATGAGTTTGGACGTCACACCTTGACGTCGGTCAGCAGCTACGTGAGTCGCGAGATTGATCGCATCCAAGATTACACAATTTATGATGTCGGCTATGTTGCGCCCCCGGTGGTTGCTTACTACAACCCAAGCGATGCTACGGGTGCACTGAATCAACTCTTGTCCGTGGCGGATCGTGCGTTTCACGTCAACACCAATCAGCAGTATTCGCAGGAATTTCGACTCGCCAGCCATTTTTCAGAGCAGGGTGTCACGACCTTACTGGGTCTTTTCTTGAACCACGAAGCTCGCGGTCACGTGTCGGCCGAAAATGCCGCCGGCTTCGGGGCAATGACCACTGAGTTATTTGGTGTCGGTGCGAATGAAGCACTCAATGCAGCCGGCCCAAGCTTTGGGTTTCCGCCGAACGGCGCGGATCTTGGTGACGTGCTGTACTCAGAGAATATGCAGTTGCGTTTCAATCGGGTGGCGGTGTACGGCGAAGCGTCCTACGAGCCGGTGAATTATCTGCAAGGACTAAAACTCACGGCCGGCGTTCGGTATTCTAAAATCACTGAGAAGCGTAGTGGCTTTGCCGATGGTTTTTTCAACGGCGGCTACCAGTCATTGGCGGCGGGATTTGATGAGAATCAGGCAGCGCCTAAGCTGCGTGTTTCTTATCAGGTGAGCCCCGATACCTTGGTCTATGCGTCGGCGGCGAAGGGTTTTCGTTTGGGCGGACAAAATTCGTCATTGCCGCTCAGTTGTGCCGCGGAACTCCAAGCATCCGGTCTACAGTTCTCCCCCTCTTATCAGACCGATAGCATTTGGAGCTACGAAGCGGGAGCGAAAGTGGCGAGCGCTGATCATCGGCTCCAAGTCAATGTCTCCGCCTACCATATTGACTGGACCAATATCGTCCAAAGCATCAGCTTCCAGGTCTGTGGCTTCGGTTTCAATGCGAATTTCGGTAAGGCGACCAGCAATGGTGGCGACGTGTCCATTCAATGGCGCCCGATTGCAGGTCTGAATATTGATCTGGGTGTTGCATACACGAATGCAAAGTTCAATCAGTCGGTCATCATCGACGGCAGTCCATCCAGTAGCCAAATTCCATTGAACGTGCCCTGGAGTGGCAATGCGGCGGTAGCCTACGAGTGGACGATGGGGCCCGGAAGCGCCTATGCGCGCGGCGAATTTCTCTATACCGACGTCAGTCGCGGCGATTTGTATGCCTCTGGCATCAATTTTATTCGCCCGGCCTACAACACATTGGGTGCGGCAGCCGGCTATAAGTGGGATCGATGGGACCTCTCGCTTTACGGCAAGAATCTGACGGATGCGCATCCGCCACTGCAGCAGGATACTGGGCTTGGCTACTACAACGTTGCAACGATGCGCCCGCGACAGTTGGGCATCCAGTTGCGGCTGAGTTTCTAAGGTCGTACCGCGCCCGGTCCATCGACCGGGCGCGGATGTTTTACGCGCTCAGTGACGTTCGAACGCTTCACGAATGAATTGTGTCAACCGACGGCGAGCGTCATAACCGTGCCAGGGCTCGGGTGATGAGCGGCCGTAAAGCCCTCTCGCGAGTGGCCCGTGGTCTTCCCGTGGATAGGTGATCAACTCGACCTTAACGCCCATTTGTCGCAGGGCGCGGTACATTTCCTGCGATTGACCGATGGGGTCGGTCACATCAGCCTCCCCTTGCAGCAGCAGAAATGGAGTGCGAGCTCGACCGACCGTCGAGAGTGGGCTTTGTCGCCAGGCATCGGCCATGTGCTCCCATGGCTTGCCGAAATACCAGCGGTCATACCAAGACCCGTCTTCTGTGCCGTATTCGCTGAATTGATCAATTACAGGCGCGCCACTGACGATGGCCTTAAATCGGTCGGTCCGACCTGCGATAAAGCCTGCCATTTCGCCGCCATAGCTGTAACCGATCATTGCCAGTCGCGACTTGTCGATAGGGGCGTGTGCGATGACCCAATCCACTCCGCTCATAATGTCGCGGTAATCGCCACCCCCCAGATCATTCTGATTCGCGGCAGCAAAGGCTGGTCCGCGGCCGGTACTGCCGCGCGGGTTGGTTCGCAAGACGGCCCACCCCTGTCCCAGTAGAAACTCGACGAATGGATCAAACTGGTCAACGTAGGCCCCCAGTGGGCCACCGTGCACTTCAAGGATCAGCGGGATAGGGTGTGCTGGCGTGCGGGTTGGCAAATAAAGTAGACCTTGCAGCTGTCGCCCCTCATGGCGCCAAGAGATTCGTTGTGCTTGTGTGGCCGAAATAGGCTCGGACGAGACGGGTTGGCTCGTGAGGCGTTGTACCGGTTGGCCGAACGACTGGGCGTAATAGAGCGCCGGCAAGGTTCCGCTTGCACTGCCGACGAACACAATGCCGCGGTCGGTCGCATCAAAAGCATCGACGTTCGTGACGGGTAATGCCCATTCTCCCGGAGTCGCTTGATCAAAGGTGTATTTGACCAATGTACGATCCAGCCCGTGCTCGACCTGTACGACAACAGATCCATCTTGGAGTGGGAACGGACGACCGGTCGGTGTGTGCTCAGTCTCGACCCAAACGTGATTCTTACCGTTGGAGAGATCCGTCGCATAAAGCGCCGCGTAGCCGGGGGGCGCATTGATGCCGGACTGTCCGGTGTAAATGACGCGGGCACCATCTGCAGACCACACGACTTGGCCTCCAGTGGGCGGTACGGCAGTCAAACGTTGCGGGGCGTTTTTGCCGTCAGCCGAGAAGATCCAGGTGCTGATTTGGGGTGTCACGTCGTCTGCGCGCCCAGAGTTTTTCAGCACGACAACGATTTGTGATTCGTCGGGACTCCAGTCGAAATCAGCCACGTCGCAATCAGCGCATGCTGTCGACAGGTCGAGGGGCCGCGCGATGGTGGAATGTTCGGCATTGTCGAGGATATAAAGCCCGGTCCGGTGCCGCTCTTGATCAACCGCAATCGCGTCAGCCTTGGCGTCGATGAGCGCTTTTTCGCGGGAAGTCTGTGGGTTACGGGCGATGAAAATGAGACGCCCGGCTTGCGCGCTGCCACGAAATGCGAGGACGTCAGCCGGTACCGGCTGTTCCTCCTCCGGCATCGTGTCCAATGTCATTGGACCGACGTCGATGAGGCGGCTATGGTCATGCACGACTGGAATTTGAATTGGAGTGGGTTGCGCTTCACCGCCACGAAGGAAAATCGTGTGCAGATGGGTGTATGAGCCGCGTTTGGCCAGAAAAAGGATGGATTGTCCATCATGTGCCCACACTGCGTCGTGGTCGCCTCGGGCATCCGTCGACAGGGTCGTGGTGAGCTGTGTGGACTGATTTTGCTCAATGTCGAGTAAATACAGATGGGCCTGCCCGCCGTCCGCGGTGCTGTCTAGGATTCGGTAGAGCACCTGACGGCCATCCGGAGATAGACGGGGATCTTCAATCTCTCGCATGTGCCGCAAGGTCGCGTTTGTAGGGAAAGGCGACTGATCAGCCTTGGTAAAGTTGGACGACAGCAGACACACGAAGGTGCCGATGAGCGTGGATGCAGAGCAGATGCGCCGGTAACGTATGCGAATCATGGCGAGAAGCGCCCTCGTGTCTGATGGTGGCGCCACCTTAGCACCATCAGTGCCGAGTGAGGATAATGCCCAATAATCCTAGACTCTCGCGCGCGTGGACAATACCGCGTGAGTCGTGGGAATCTTGCTGATTATCAGCGCGGCGATCGGTTGCGTCAGGGGCAAGATATGAACATGAATGATTCATTTCCGACACAAGCTCGAGTTGTCATCGTGGGTGGTGGCGTTATTGGTAGCTCCATTGCCTATCACCTCGCCGAGTTGGGTTGGACAGATGTCGTGTTGCTTGAGCGCAAACAACTGACCTCAGGTACGACCTGGCATGCGGCTGGGCTTCTGACCACGCTGCGCGACACGGAGACTCAAACTAAGCTCGCGAAATACACGCAGGATCTGTACCGGCGACTGGAGGCGGAGACGGGACAAGCGACCGGCATCATTCCATGCGGCTCTATCCAGTTGGCCAAAACGCTGGATAAAGCGAACGAAATGCGCCGCGGCTTGCACATGGCGGCCTCCTTCGGGGTCGAGGCGCGGGAGATTTCGCCGGATGAAGTGAAGTCCTTGTGGCCACTCGCAGATGTGACGGATCTCGCCGCTGCGTTTCATTTTCCGAACGACGCCCGTGTGAATCCCGGAGACGTGACGCGCGCGCTCGCCAAGGGCGCCAAAATGCGCGGTGTGCGAATCTTC
This sequence comes from uncultured Pseudomonadota bacterium, assembly GCA_903879335.1. Classification (GTDB taxonomy): domain Bacteria; phylum Pseudomonadota; class Gammaproteobacteria; order Steroidobacterales; family Steroidobacteraceae; genus CAIKZZ01. The sequence goes on along the minus strand of CAIRLC010000019.1, from coordinate 79,035 downwards.
GAGCACACCAAGGTCACGGATATTCTGCAGCGCGATGGACGTGTTATCGGCGTTGAAACTGATCGCGGCGCCATTCAGGCTGAAATCGTCGTTAACTGCGCGGGCATGTGGGCGCGCGAGCTGGGCCGTCTGGCGGGCGTCAGCGTGCCATTACAGGCGGCGGAACATTACTACCTGATCTCAGAGCCTATCGAGGGTCTGCATCCGCTACTGCCCATTTTGCGAGATCCGGGTAATTCGGCCTACATTCGTGAAGAGGCCGGCAAAATCATGGTCGGTCTATTTGAGGCTGAGGCGCGCCCGTGGGCCCTAAACGGCATTCCGGAGGATTTCGAGTTCGGCGAAATTACGCCTGATTGGGATCGCGTCTCGCCAGTCATCGAGCAGGCGATGAGTCGCGTACCCGTCTTGTACAAGACGGGCATTCGATTGCTGTTTTGCGGCCCCGAGTCGTTCACGCCGGATCACAATTACCTGATGGGCGAGGCGCCTAATCTCAAGAACTTCTTTGTGGCCGCTGGATTTAATTCTTTAGGCATCCTCTCCGGCGGCGGCGTCGGCCACGTGATGGCCCGATGGATTGTGGACGGACATCCCCCGATGGATGTCTGGACGGTGAACTTGCGTCGTACCCATCCTTGGCAGGATAACTCCAGTTACCTGGCTGATCGTATCGTCGAAGCTTTAGGCATCGGCTACCAGGATCATTGGCCGGCGCGCCAATGGAGCACTGCACGCGATGTGCGCAAGACCGTACTGCACGATCGAGTCGCCGCTGCAGGGGCTTGTTTTGGTGAGGGCGCCGGATGGGAGCGGCCTAACTGGTATGCCGGTGCTGGGGAACAGCCGACTTATCGTTACGGCTGGGGCCGAGACAATAATTGGTTTGCACCGAGCGCCCGTGAGCACCAAGCGGTGCGTGAGCGCGTCGGCCTCTTCGAACAATCCTCGTTCAGCAAACTCTTGCTGCAGGGCCGCGACGCCGTCAACGTTTTAAATCAATTGGCCACCGCCGAAATGGATGTCGCCGTCGGCCGTTGCGTCTATACCCAATTCCTCAATGAGCGCGGTGGCATTGAGGCCGATATCACGGTCACGCGTTTAGCGGCGGATCGCTTCTTAGTGCTGACCGCAGCCTTCACCCAGACCCACGTCGAAAGTTGGATACGTAACCATATCCCAGCCGATGCGTTTGCCGTAGTGACCGACATCAGTCAGGCCTACGCCATGTTGAATGTGCAGGGCCCCGCTTCTCGAGCACTTCTGCAGGCCTTGAGTGAAGACGATTTGTCGCATACGGCATTTCCGTTTGGTGCAGCGCGTGAAATTCGGCTCGGCTATCAAACGGTGTTGGCGATTCGCCTGACTTATGTCGGCGAGCTTGGCTTCGAGCTGTATATCCCAACCGGGTTTGCCTTACCGGTCTATGACGCCATCGTTGCAGAAGGCGCAAAACATGGACTCGCTCATTGCGGCTACCACGCGCTGAATACGTTGCGTATCGAGAAGGCGTACCGCGAATGGGCCCACGATATCGGTCCCGATGATTCACCGATCGTTGCGGGTCTCGGCTTTACCTGCGCCTTGGATAAACCGGGTGGATTCATAGGTCGAGAGGCGGTGTTAGCGGAACGCGCGGACGGATTGCCGAAACGCAAGCTCGTGCAGTTTCTGTTGGATGATCCCGATGCCTTCGCCTATCACAACGAGCCCCTCTATCGGGGCGAAGAACGTGTGGGCTTTGTCACCTCCGCTGGATACGGCCACACCTTAGGCGGTTGTATCGCCATGGCATATGTCGGTCAAATGGCCGGGGTAACGGATGACTTTATTCTCGAGGGGCGCTACACGATCCAATTGGCTGAAGGGCGGGTAGGCGCCAAGCCGGCATTGCGGCCGTTCTACGATCCGCGCGGCGAGCGAATCCGCCGCTGACCCTGCGCCTGCGTTAGGATCGGGACATCGTTCTTGGAGGTGTCCCGATGATTCTCAATCGACGATCGTTTGTCTCGCTCGGTACGGCAATGGCCGCTACGCCCGCATTGGCGGCGCTGCCAAAGACCACAGGCCGGGGCGATGCGGGGCCCTATACCGACGCGATTCCGGCGATTGAGGCCTATGTGGCGCAATATCTCGCTGAGCTCGGTGCGCCTGGGCTCACGCTAGTCTTGGCCGATCGCGTCGCCGTGCGATGGGTCGGGAGTTACGGCTACGCCGATATTGGCACGCGCACCCCAGTCACGCCCGACGATCAATTCCAGATCGGCTCAATCACCAAATCTTTCGTGGGCCTCGCGCTCTTGCAGTTGGTCGAGGAAGGCAGGGTCTCCGTGCATGACCCGATCGATCGCCACCTGCCGGGGCTGCGTTTTGAGTCCCCTGATGCGCCGATTACGATTCATCATCTGTTGACTCATTCGGCTGCATTACCAGATGGGCCTTTGTTTCCTGGTGACCCCTCATTTCGGCACCGCCCCGCAGGTCCGCTCGGCCGCGATTTTCATTACTGCAATATGGGTTGGCGAGTGCTTGGGCAGCTGATCGAACACTTAGATGGCAGTTCATTGGCTGAGTGTTTGCAGCGGCGCCTGTTGACTCCATTGGGTATGACCCACACAGCGCCGGTGACCTCTTTTGAACATGCGACCCGTGTGATCCAGAGTTATTGGCCGGCGCGTTCCGATCGGCCCTATCCAACGCACGGTCCGCTCGTGGTTGCTCCGCGCATCATGGCCACGGACGGTGCCGGTTGTATTGCCTCGACGCCCGCGGACATGGGCCAATACCTATTGATGCTGCTCAATGGCGGCCGCTTGGGCAATCGTCGCATCGTGTCACCGGAGGCCTTTGCTGCATTCTCGACACCGCACATCGAAGCCGCTGAGTTTGGTAATAACGCGCATTATGGCTATGGCATTGCGGTTGATTCCTTTGACGGACATCGGCGCTTGCGCCACACCGGCGGTATGGTGTCCTTTGCGTCGGCGCTTGAGGTCGACACGGATAGTGGTTTTGGCGTGTTCGCTTCGGTCAATGCGATGCAGGGCGTGCGGCCGCGTCCGGTGACCGAATTTGCCTTGCGGGCACTGCGAGCGTGTCGCGAGCGGCGACCGATGCCGAAATTCCCGGCGCCGTTTGATCCTCGCTACGTGGAACAAGTGGCTCACTACCTTGGGATCTATCACAACGAATCCGGCCAATCCTGTGAAGTTGTCCAGGAGGGTGCGGGTCTGGCGTTGAAGCTTGGCGGTAAAGAGCCGGTGAAAGGTCTGATTTCGCTGGAGCCGGTCAGCGGCGGTGCAGGCGTGTTCGTCCTGGCTGGCGCATCGGCGAGTGCTGATCTCGTGGTATTCCCGCCGGCCGGTACGGCCACGCCGGCCAATGGCTTCGGGTGGGGCTCCTCGCTCTATATGCGTATGGGTGTCAGTCGACCTCAACCAGCCCCCGTCCCGTCGGCTTGGCACGGTTTCGTCGGACATTACCGAGAGGAAGAAGTATGGACCGGCACGCACCACGTCATTCTTCGAGCCGGGCAGCTCTGGCTGGACGGTATTGTCCCCTTAGAACCGGCAGCGGATGGCCGCTTCTGGTTGCGTGATGAAGCCACGAGCCCTGAGTGGGTCTTGTTCGGTGACGTTGTCGGCGGTCGCGCAATGACAATGAAACTGTCGGGTGAAACCCTGGTGCGAATCACGAGTGGTTGAAGGCGACATCCTTTAACTCGCGCGCGAGTCGGATCGCGTTTTCCGTCGGGCCATAGTATCGGGCAACGACTCCCGTTTCCTGATAGCCGTGGGACTGATAGAAGGCACGGCCCCCGGCATTGCCATCGCGGACCTCAAGCACCATGCGCGGGAGCCCGGCTGCTCTGGCGAGTCGTTCGGCAGCTTCTAATAGCTGTCGGCCCAAGCCACGACGTTGCCAAACTCCGTCTACCACCAACAAGCCGAGGTGAGCTGCGCTGTCCTCGAAGTCGACGATGACACTCGCGATCACCTGGCTGCCGTGGCGGACCACCAGGACGCGGCTGTCCTCGCGCTGACGGCAGCGCTCGATCCGCTGTTCAGTCCAGGCCGGGGTTAAGCCGGCTTCGACTAAGCGTCTTGATAGGCGGGCGATACTCGGGGCATCACCTTTTCTGGCGTCATGAATCTCGGGACTGGCCATGCCCTATTGTCGTTGAGTCGGCGCCTGCGGTCGAGGTTAGCGCCGCTTCCGGTACACTATCGAGATCATGAGTCGTTCCGATACGCGCATTGTTTACTCCACCGGCGCCGGGCGGGTTTGCCCGGGCTGTGGCTTCCCGGCCAACGCCTGCCGCTGTAAGGCGCGGGCGGCGCTCGCGGCAGCCGCGGCGCCCAAGGGCCCTGTCCGGGTGGCGCGGCAGACCGCCGGCAGAGGCGGTAAGGGCGTGAGCGTGATCACGGGACTTGCCCTCCCGGCAGCTGAACTCGAGGTATTGGCTAAGGCCTTGAAGCAGCGCTGTGGTACCGGGGGGCGAGTGGTCGATGGGGTGATCGAAATCCAGGGAGAGCACCGCGATACCTTGGTCGAAGAGCTCAAAAAACGTGGTATCGAAGCCAAGCGTGCCGGGGGTTAAGCTCGGCCCTGTTACAATGATAGTTTGACTGGACGCCTGATCCTCATGACTCCACTGGTCCCTATCGAAGAAATCTTGGCCGAGCTCAAGGCCGGCCGCATGGTGGTTATCGTCGATGACGAAGACCGCGAAAATGAGGGCGATCTCCTCATGGCGGCGGAGTGCGTCCGTGCCGAAGATATTAACTTCATGGCCCGTTACGGCAGAGGCTTAATCTGCCTGACGCTGACGCAGCAGCGCTGTCGAGAATTGCGTCTGCCGTTGATGGTCTCATCGACGGCGCAGGACCACAGCACGAACTTCACGATATCGATTGAGGCGGCGGAGGGCGTCACGACCGGCATTTCAGCCTACGATCGAGCGCGCACCGTACAAGCGGCGGTCAAACCGGGCGCAAAGCCTGAAGACCTGCGCCAACCCGGGCACATTTTTCCGCTGATGGCGCAGCCGGGCGGCGTTCTGACGCGCGCAGGTCACACGGAGGCCGGTTGCGATCTGGCCAGATTGGCTGGCTTTGAACCCGCTGCGGTGATCGTTGAAATTCTCAACGAGGACGGCACGATGGCGCGCCGGCCTGATTTGGAAAAGTATGCGCAACAGCACGGCCTTAAGATCGGCACTATCGCCGACCTGATTCGCTATCGCTTGTCGAAAGAGCGTTCGATCGAGCGTATCGAGGATCGCGAGGTTGAGACCGAGTACGGTCGCTTTCGTATGGTCGCCTACGAAGACCATGTCCATCGCGCCGTCCACCTCGCATTTGTGCGTGGGGATCTCCAAGGAGAGCCTTTAGTGCGCGTGCACCTGACAGAAACCCTCCGCGATGTGGCGGGCGTCCGGGCCAATGAATTGGGCTGGCCGTTGGCGGATGCCATGCGTCGCATTGCCGCTGAGGACAACGGCGTGGTCGTCATTCTGCGGGGCGACGAAGGCCCGCGTGAGATCGTCGAGAGTCTGCAGTCATTGGGGAGTGGCGCGCGTAAGGCCCCCGGGCCGGTCTTGCGGACCTACGGTATCGGCGCCCAGATTTTGGGCGATCTCGGTATCACCCGTATGCGGGTACTGTCCCGATACACCCACCTGCAGGGCTTGGCCGCCTTCGGCCTGACGATCACGGAATACGTCCATACCGGCGCAGTAGAAGCCATTGAGGAGTCAAACAAATGACTAACGTACGTACGCATGAAGCGGATTTGATCGCTCGTGACTTGCGAGTGGCGATCGTTGCCGCCCGGTTTAACGATTTCGTCGTGGCTCGCTTGATTGACGGAGCGGTCGACGCTCTGGTTCGTCACGGAGCGAGTGAGAAAGACCTTGAGATCGTGCGGGTGCCAGGCGCCTTTGAAATGCCATTGGTGGTCCGTCGGCTAGCACTCTCGAAACGCTATGACGCGGTGGTCGCACTGGGCGCAGTGATTAAAGGCGATACCGCGCACTTCGACTTTGTTGCCGGTGAGTGCACCTCCGGGATCGGCCGCGCTGCGTTGGACTCCGGTATTCCGGTGACCAACGGTGTACTGACCTGCGATACCTTTGAGCAGGCCATCGATAGAGCGGGCGGTAAAGCGGGTAATAAGGGCGCAGAAGCAGCCTTGGCGGCGATTGAGACGGCCAATTTGCTCAAGCGGTTGGACCCATAATGGGCCGCGAGTCTGAGGTCCGTCAGTTATCACGGGCGCGCCGCGGCGCGCGCAAAGTGCTCGCGCAAGCGCTGTATCAGATGCAGGTGGGCGGTCATCCGTGGCAGGACGTCTACCATCAATACGCGCTCGATCCTGAATCGAAAGGTTCAGATATGGAGTACTTGCGCGAATTATTAATGAACGTGGCGCAGCAGCGCGAAGCCCTGGACGCCTTACTGGAGCGCTATTCAGATATCGAGCCTAAACATCTGGATCCCATCGAGCATGGCATCCTGTGGATGGCGCTTTACGAATTGCAGCATCGGTTGGATGTGCCGTTCCGGGTAGCGATCAGTGAGGCGGTCGATCTCGCGAAACGCTTCGGCGCAACGGATGGCTACAAGTTCGTCAATGGCGTGCTCGATCGGGCAGCCGGCGAACTGCGGCCGCACGAGCGCGATCTCTAAGCGGGGCGCCGGCAATGGGCGAATTTGAGCTCATCGACCGGTTCTTTGCGGCTCTGGGTGCCACGCGTCGCGATGTCACTCAGGGTGTTGGAGATGATGCGGCGATCATGCAGGTTCCGGCCGGCCACGAACTCGTCACCTGCGTAGACACCCTGGTCGAGGGTCGTCATTTCCCGATGGACGCTGACGCGTACGACATTGGGTGGCGAGCCTTGGCGGTGAACTTATCCGACCTGGCGGCGATGGGGGCGGTCCCCGCTTGGGCGATGCTGGCGTTGACCCTGCCAGAACTCGATGAGGAGTGGGTTGACGGTTTTGCCCGTGGACTCGGCAAACTCGCCGCGCAATTTGGCGTGGCACTGGTCGGGGGTGACACCACCCGTGGGCCGATGACGCTGTCGGTATCGGCCATGGGCTTTGTCCCAACTGGCACCGCCTTACGCCGCAGTGGCGCGCGTCCCGGCGACTTGGTCTACGTCACGGGCTGGCCCGGAGATGCGGCAGCGGGCTTGGCGTTGCTGCAAGGCCGATTGGAAGGTCACGGTGCCAATCGGGGTGCGTTGGAGCACAAGTTTCGCCATCCAGAGCCTCGAGTCGCGTTCGGTCAAGGTCTACGAGGCGTTGCCAGTGCCTGCGTTGACGTCTCGGATGGACTCGCTCAGGACCTAGGCCGGATCGCAGCCGCGTCTGGTGTGGGTGCAGTGATCCGTGCGCGCGAACTGCCGCTCTCGCGTGCGCTCTATACGCTCGCCGGCGAGAATGCAGCTCGGGGCTATGCCTTGGCCGGCGGAGATGACTACGAGCTGCTGTTTACCGCCCCACCGAGTGCACGCGCTCAAATCGGAGCGCTCGCCGCCAAAGTGGGTGCACCCGCGTGCCACTGTATCGGTGAAATCGTTGCAGGTAAGGGCGTGAGGGTGCTGGCTGAGCGTGGTGAGATCCCGTTGCCTCGCGGGTGGGACCATTTCTCGCCAACCTGAGAGACGGCCAGAAAACGAGAGATAGCGCACGTTTTGACATTTCCTTGCACGGTAATCTGCAGCGGCTTCGAAACTCCATAGCCCGTCACGCGTTTGGGAGTCCGCCATCTCGCCGTCCTCGTCCAATGCTGAGACGTACCCTTTGCCAGAGCCTTTCAGGGCGGATGTCCCCCTGCAGCGCATTGGTAAGTACGAAATCATCAAAGAGGTTGCGCGTGGGACGACCGGCACCGTCTATCTTTCCCATGATCCCTACTTCCGTCGTGATGTGGCGATTAAGGTCTATCACCCGACGACCCCTGCAGACCCCATACGCCACCGCGTGTCACGACAGATGTTTCTCTCCGAGGCACATCTCGTTGGTTTGTTGCAGCATCCGCACATCTTGCCGATCTACGATGCCGGCGAGGAGGAGGGTCACTGTTACATCGTCAGTGAGTTCGTGTATGGCGCACGAACATTGGCGACTTACTGCCGCGAAGACAACCTATTGCCGCCGGATGCCGTGGTTGAGATTGCCTACAAGGGTGCTCGTGCATTGGCCTATGCCCACAGCCGGGGCGTGATTCATCGGGATATCAAACCGTCGAATCTCATGCTGAATGTTCAAAGCGAATTGAGAATCATCGATTTCGGGATTGCGCTTGGCCCCAATGGTATTGGGTCCAGCATTGAAGGGATTGCGGGCAGTCCCTCTTACATGTCTCCTGAACAGGTGCAATCAGCGAGTTTGTCCAACCGGTCGGATATTTATTCGCTCGGCGCAGTCATGTATGAGTTGTTGACCGGGGTGAGGCCTTTTCGTGGCGCTAACCTTGCAAAGCTGATGCACCAGATTGTGTACGCGACGCCGGCACCCATCCATACGCTGCGCGATGGGGTACCTGAGGAGCTTGAGTCCGTGGTGATGACGGCTCTGTCTAAAGACCCCGAGAAACGTTATGCCTCTGGGCAAGATTTGGCTGCGGCCCTAACGGGCGTACATCAGAAATTTCGCGCACAAGTTGATCAAGTCGATCAGCAGGAGCATTTCGCTCGCTTGCGGCGCTTACCGTTCTTCCATGAATTCAGTCATGCAGAAATCACTGAAATTCTGCGGGCCAGTGACTGGGAGGTCCATGAGCCTGGTACCGACCTTGTGCGTGAGGGTGAAATCGAAGACCGCTTCTACGTCACGATAGAGGGCGCCCTGGCCGTACATAAAGACGACGCGCTGATCGGCAGACTAGGCGCGGGCGATTGTTTTGGTGAAGCGGCCTGTCTGAGTGGCGCGCGTCGTCAAGCCACGATCCGGGCCGAGGGGCCTGTTACGGTGCTGCGTGTTTCATCGACGCGGCTTGAACAGGCCTCGCCGGCCTGTCAGTTGCACTTCAATAAAGTGTTCTTACGCAGCCTAGTGTCGCGGTTGCAGGGCGCGCCGAAGCGCGACTGAGCGTCGCGCTTCGCGGTGCCTCAGGATGGCTACTTAGGCAGCGTCTTTGTTCAATTCAATCAAGGCATACGCCGAGTGATTGTGGATGGACTCAAAGTTTTCGCTCTCGACGGTATAGGCGCGGATTCGGTCATCCGCGTTCAGGCGCACCGCCACATCGCGGACGAGATCCTCGACGAATTTAGGATTGTCGTACGCCCGTTCCGTCACCCATTTTTCGTCAGGGCGCTTTAGGATGCCGAAGACTTGGCAGGATGCTTCGTCCTCAGCGATATCGATCAGCTCTTCGATCCAAACGTGGCCCTCAATACGGGCGGTGATCGTCACGTGTGAACGCTGGTTGTGGGCGCCGTAGTCGGAGATTTTCTTTGAGCACGGGCAGAGGCTTGTGACCGGCACAACGACTTTGACCCAAATTTCAGTGCGATCGCCGGAGATCTCGCCGATGAGCGACGCTCGATAGTCAAGCAGGCTTTTTACGCCAGAGACAGGCGCCGACTTCATCACGAAGTAAGGGAACGCCATTTCGATATGGCCCTTTTGCGCATCCAGTCGTTTCACCATCTCGGAGAGCATGTCGCCGAAGGAGCCGACGGATATCTCGCGCTCGTTGAGATGTAATATCTCCACGAAGCGAGACATGTGCGTGCCTTTGAAGTTATGCGGCAAATGCACGTACATGTTGAAGTTGGCGATCGTGTGCTGCTCGCCACCCGAGCGATCCTGCACCTTGACCGGGTGATAGATGTCTTTGATGCCGACCTTGTCGATGGCGATCCGACGCTCGTCAGCGCGATTCTGCACATCTTCGATCACGCTTGGGCTGGTTGCAGGAGTATCCATCATAAAATCCTTAGGAATTTGTGGGACGGCACTGCCGTCCAGCGCTTTAGGCGCTTGGGGATTGAAAGCGGTGAAAGGCGTGGATACGCGCGCGCATCGTTGCTGAATCGAGTCCCGCCGCGACGAGGTTGTCGTTGCGCGATCCGTGCTCTATGAACTGGTCCGGAATGCCAAGGCGCAATACCGGCCGTGACAGCCCAGCATCTGAGAGCACCTCAAGTATTGCCGCACCCACGCCACCCTGGAGGACATTTTCCTCAGCGGTCACGATTCGGCGGTGTCGCTCGGCGGTGTACACAATGAGGTCTCGATCCAAAGGCTTGGCGAAGCGCAAATTAACCAGCGTGGCGTCCAGTTCCTCAGCAATTGGGGCCAGTAAAGCCACCATGGTGCCGATCGCCAGAATTGCAAGACCGCTGCCGCCTTCACGGACGACTAGGCCTTGCCCAACTGATAAGTTGGACAATTGTTGTACAATCTCGGCGCCAGGTCCAGTCCCTCGCGGGTAGCGGACCGCCGTGGGGGTCCCCAGTTGCACCGCAGTGTGCAGCATCTGCCGGCACTCGTTCTCGTCGGCAGGCACCATCACCGTCAGATTTGGAATACAGCGCAGGTAGGACAGGTCGAACATGCCTTGGTGGGTCGCGCCGTCCCCGCCGACCAGACCGGCTCGATCGATGGCAAACGTCACCGGTAGATTCTGCAAGGCCACGTCATGGATCAACTGGTCGTAGCCGCGCTGCAAAAACGACGAGTAGATGGCCACGACCGGTTTTAAACCCTCACATGCCATGCCGGCTGCAAGCGTCACCGCATGCTGTTCAGCGATGCCGACATCGTAATAACGGCTCGGGAATCGTTTGGAGTACTCCACCAGTCCGGAGCCTTCGCGCATCGCCGGTGTGACCGCGACGATCGCCGGATCTCGGTCCGCTTCGTCGCACAGCCACTGACCGAAAACTTGGGTATAGGTTGGGCCGGAAGGGAGCTCTTTACGGATTTCCCCCTTGGCGGCATCGAAGGGGCCTGGTCCGTGCCATTTGATCGGGTCGGCTTCCGCCGGGGCGTAGCCTTTGCCTTTTTTGGTGACGACGTGCAGAAACTGCGGCCCTTTGGCCTGTTTGATCAGTTTGAGCGTCCGCACGAGTCCGATCACGTCGTGCCCATCCACCGGGCCGATGTAATTGAGTCCCATCTCTTCAAACATGGTGCCTGGCAAGACCATGCCTTTGAGGTGTTCTTCTGAACGTCGGGCGAATTCCCAAGCCGCGGGAATTCGCCGCAGCACGCGCTTACCACCCTCACGGATCCCCTGGTACAGGCGACCCGCTAGGACGCGCGCGAAATAGTTCGACAACGCACCGACGTTCTCGGAAATGGACATGTCGTTGTCATTGAGGACAACCAGCAGGTTGGCATCGAGCGAGCCTGCATGATTCAACGCCTCGAAGGCGAGACCGGCGGTCATTGCGCCATCGCCAATGATGGCGACATGTGCTCGGTGTCCGCCCTGCAAACGATCGGCGAGCGCCATACCGAGGGCCGCGGACACAGAGGTCGACGAGTGCCCAACGCCGAAGGTGTCGTAGGGACTTTCGGTGCGCGTTGGGAAAGGAGCCAGGCCGTCCTTCTGTTTAATCGTCGCGAGTTGGTCGCCACGGCCCGTTAAGACTTTATGGGGATAAGCCTGGTGGCCGACGTCCCACACCAAGCGGTCTTCGGGGGTTTCAAAGACGTAATGCAGGGCGACGGTCAGTTCGACTGTGCCGAGACCGGCCGCGAAGTGTCCACCTTTCTGGCTAACCGTGTTGATCAAAAACGTGCGCAGTTCTTCAGCAACCGTCGGCAGTGCCGATTCCGGCAATGCCCGAAGGTCCTTGGGGGTCGTCACGCGATCAAGTAAGGGATAGAGCGATGAACCAGGCATCCCGACAGTTTACCGCAAGCTGGCCGCTAACCGGGCGTTCAGGACTGGCGATTGACGATGAAATCGCCCAACCAGCGCAGCATGTGGCTGTCATCGCCAAAGTGATCCAACGCTGCACTCGCCTCAGCCATCAGCGCGTGAGCCCGTTGCCGAGCCGCATCAAGGCCGACGGCGGCCGGATACGTGGGTTTACCCCGGGCCAGATCAGCGCCGATGGTTTTACCGAGCAGGGATGGATCGCCCTCAATGTCGAGGACGTCATCCACGATCTGAAAAGCGAGTCCGATGGCTTTGGCATACCGAATCAACGCCGCGGCAGCCGGGGAGCCCTCCTGTCCGGCCAGTGCGATCGCCAATAGAACGCTGGCTTCCAATAAGGCGCCCGTCTTGTAGCGGTGCATGCGCTCGACGTCCAGTGCATTCAGCGTCTTGCCGACCGAGGCGAGGTCAATCGCCTGCCCACCGGCCATGCCGTGCGTGCCTGAAGCGCGTGCCAAAATCCGCACGGTGCCGATCCGTTCCTGGGCGCCAATGGGCGCGTCGGCAAGGCTTTCAAAGGCTAGGACCTGCAAGGCGTCGCCAGCCAAAATCGCCGTCGCCTCATCAAACGCCTTATGGCAGGTTGGGCGCCCACGGCGTAGATCGTCGTCATCCATGGCCGGCAGATCGTCATGGATCAACGAATAGGAGTGGATCATCTCGACCGCCGCCGCCGCTGCATCCAACGCGCCCGCGGGCGCGCCGAGCAACTCGCCGGTGGCATAGACCAGCGCGGGCCGAATGCGCTTGCCGCCCTGCAGGGTGGCATAGCGTATGGCTGCGTGGAGACGCTCCGGAACGACATCTGCCGCGGGCAGACGGGCATCCAATGCCGCATCGACCCGCGATTGATAGTGGGTCAGCGTCTGCGAGGCGTCGGTGTTCATTCGTCTTCGCTGTCGAACGGCTCTACCGTTGCGGTGCCATCAGCGCGTACCGACAGTTTTTCCACCTTCTGTTCGGCTGCTGTTAGTGCAGTCTGGCAAGCGCGGGTCAGGCCGACACCACGCTCAAATGTGCTGAGCGCCTCCTCGAGAGGCACGTCGCCGCTCTCGAGGCGCGTAACGACCTGTTCAAGTTCGCCCATAGCGGCTTCGAAGTCGAAAGGGGCGGGGGCGGCGGTGGCCGCGTCCTTGGCGATCTTGGGCATGCGCAGTCCGATGCAGCGTCAAAGAGAGAAGGGTAGCCCCCGCCAGAGAAGGGCGTCAAACCGAGTCGCTTCCGACGGAATAGATTGACGCCGTGATTCAGCCTGTACAGACTCGGTGCTCGGCCGCCGGATTTCACCGGCCCGCACTCACCTTCCCACGGAGATCTATCATGAGCCTCAAGGGCAGTAAGACCGAAAAGAATCTGAAGGACGCCTTTGCTGGCGAAAGTCAAGCGAATCGGCGTTATCTGTATTTCGCAGCCAAAGCCGATGTCGAGGGTCATAACGACGTCTCGACCGTATTCCGTTCAACGGCTGAAGGCGAGACGGGCCATGCGCACGGCCACCTCGAGTATCTTGAAGCGTGTGGTGACCCGGCGACTGGCTTGCCGATTGGTTCAACCGCAGACAATCTGCGCGCAGCGATCGCCGGCGAGACGCATGAGTACACGGACATGTACCCAGGCATGGCAAAGACCGCGCGTGAGGAAGGGTTTGACGAGATCGCGGATTGGTTCGAAACGCTAGCTAAGGCGGAGCGTTCGCACGCCAACCGCTTCCAGAAGGCGCTCGACACGCTCTGATCGGTGCTCAGCGAGCGGCGCCTTGCGGCGCCGCTTGTTTGTTCGATCGTCGGCCGAGGCCGGCCGCCTTAAGACGCTGCTTAGAGGTGACCGCGATGACTGATCTCCCGACACCCGCCTTGCGCGAAGGCAGCCTAGACGCGCCAACCCGCCATCCCATTCCATGGCGCACTGAAGCGTATTACGACGAGTCGGCACTCATGGCCGAACTCGAACGGGTCTACGACATCTGTCACGGCTGTCGGCGCTGTTTCTCGTTGTGTCAGTCTTTCCCGGTCCTCTTCGACGCGATTGATGCGACCGAGGATGGCGAGTTGCACGGTGTCCCGAAGGCGGCGTATTGGGATGTCGTTGATCAATGCTACCTCTGCGACCTGTGTTATCAGACCAAGTGTCCGTACGTGCCGCCCCACGAGTGGAATCTCGATTTCCCGCATCTCATGCTGCGCGCTAAAGCGCTGCGCTTTAAGAAAGAGGGTGCCTCAGTTCGCGATCAGTTCTTGTCGTCCGCGGCAACCGTCGGGCGCTTGGCCGGCATTCCGGTGATCGCGGAGGTGTTGAATGCGGCCAACAAGAACCCAACGGTTCGCAAAGTTTTAGAGTCGACCCTGGGTATACACCGGGACGCTCGGCTGCCTGAGTTCCACGGACAATCGTTTCAAGATAGGGAAGCGAAACGGCTCAAGCCACCCATCGCACCCATCGCAACGGCTAATACGACCGGGAAAGTTGCGCTCTATGCGACCTGTTACTGCAACGAACATGAGCCGGTCATCGATCAGGATCTAGTCGCGGTATTCGAGCACAACGGTATTGCCATCACGACCGTGCCAAAAGAGCGGTGCTGTGGCATGCCCAAGCTCGAATTAGGGGATCTCGAGGCGGTTGCCGCGCTCAAGGCGCACAATATTCCGCTGCTCGCTCGCTTGGTCGATGAGGGTTACGACCTTGTCGCTCCCGTGCCGTCCTGCGTTTTGATGTACAAACAGGAACTGCCCTTGCTGTTCCCGGAGGATCGGGACGTCGCCAAGGTAAAAGCCTCCATGCACGACCCCTTCGAATACCTCTGGAAACGCCACCAAGCGGGACTGCTGCAGACCGGGTTCGCCACGTCGTTGGGCAAAGTGGCGTATCAGGTGCCCTGTCACCTCCGCGTGCAAAATATCGGTTTAAAGACCCGCGACGTCCTCAAATTGGTCCCGGACACCACTTTCGAAGTGATCGAGCGCTGCACCGGCCATGACGGTACGTACGCGGTGAAGAAAGAGTTCCGGGCGAACGCCATGAAGATTGGTAAGCCGGTCTCGAACAAGGTGGCGTCGTCGGCCGCGGTGGTACACAGCTCGGATTGTCCGATGGCTGGTCACCAAATCAGTGATGGATTAAAAGAACACCGCAGTCCCGTCCATCCGATGACGTTGCTGGCGCGAGCCTACGGTATTGCGACGGAGCCTGTTTGATGCGAAATCTGAAGCCTGTTGATCTGATGTCTCTGGAGACCTACGCGCGGGAGCGCCCAGTGTTCCGCGCACGCGTCATCGCGCACAAAAAGCGGCGTACCGTTGCGGTTGGGCCCAATCTGACGCTGTTGTTTGAGGACCGATTGACGGTCAAGTATCAGGTCCAAGAGATGTTGCGCATCGAGCGTATCTTTGAGCCTGAGGGCATTGAAGAGGAGTTGGCGGCATATAACCCGTTGATTCCGGATGGCTCGAATCTAAAAGCTACGATGCTGATCGAGTTTGCAGACCCCGTTGAGCGGGCCGAGCGCTTGCGGCAACTGCGTGGCATTGAGCGCCAAATTTATCTGATGGTGGACGGCGTGCGCATTGATCCCATCGCTGATGAAGATTTAGAGCGTGAAAATGACGAGAAAACGTCGGCGGTTCATTTCATGCGCTTCCAAGTGCCTGAAAGCCTGAGAGTCGCCTTTGCTACCGCGTCAGTGGGACTGCGGGTTGATCATCCGGCTTATTCCTACTCAACGGACTTGAGCGCAGAGACGCAGGCGAGCCTAGGCCGAGACTTGGTCGACTGAGGCGTCAGTGCACCAATTTTCAGTGCGCAGACCGGTGACTGCAGTCCAATAAGGGCTGAGCGTCACGAGCACAGCGTCAATGCTGCTGGCGTGAGCCGCGACCAAAAGCTCAGTCTCGTTGAGCGCGTCGGAAACGGTTGTATCCAATGAGAGTTCCGCACGCGCCATGGCGGCGCTACGGTCGAAAGGCACTGTGGCCACATTTCGGCAAAGGATCTCAAGCGCTTGGCTCCGAAGAGTCGAGTACTCAAAGTCACGCAGGCGGCTTCGCAACTGCGCTTCCGTGATGGCGGATAGCCATAATGTTCCCGGTCGTGCGTCGCGCACTTTGGCTTTGAGGGCGACGGGTGCGTCTGCCCGCAGCAAGGTCAGGGCAGTGTCGGTGGCGAGTAAGTATCTAGGTTCGGCCGGTGTCACGATCGTGTTCGCTCGTCAAAGCGGCCGGTATATCTTCGACTTCACCGCGCCGGTCAGCGGCGTCAACGAGGGCGAAAAAGGTATCCCAGTCGTCGGCGCGACTGGAGAGAATGACGTCGCCGGTGATCGGGTCACGCCGCACAGTGACTTCATCGCCCGCAAAGCGGAAGGCGGCAGGCAGCCGAACCGCCTGACTACGGCCGTTCCAAAATAGCTTGGCGACGTGTGCCACGTAGGCTCCAAAGTAGGGTTCTCAAGGAGTATATACCATGGTATATATCTGACGCCAAGGCTCATCCGCTGACCCGGTAGCCGGCGAAATCACCAACCAACCTGTCATTGCCCACGAATTCCAGTACCCTCGCGCCTCCATGAGCACCACCTATACCTCCAAGGACCTTGAGGTCCTCGCCGGCCTAGATCCGGTTCGCCGTCGTCCTGGCATGTACACGGACACGTCCCGGCCTAATCACCTCGTTCATGAGGTGGTCGACAATAGCGTCGATGAGGCGCTTGCGGGTCATGCCCGCGAGATCGCCGTCACACTGTGTAAGGACGGCTCGGTTGAAGTCACCGACGACGGCCGCGGCATGCCGGTGGATATGCATCCCATCGAGAAAGTCCCCGGCGTCGAGCTGATTCTCAGCCGATTGCACGCGGGCGGTAAGTTTTCGGACAAGAATTACCAACAATCGGGCGGATTGCACGGCGTCGGTGTTTCGGTCGTTAACGCGCTGTCGACGCGCCTTGAATGTCGCGTCAAGCGAGACGGGAGCGAGTACCTCATCGTCTTCAAAGACGGTTATCTCGAGGAAAAATTAAAGGTTGTCGGTAAAGTTGGTGCGCGTAATACCGGCACTACGGTGCGCTTTTGGCCTGATGCTAAGTACTTTGATTCCGAAAAGGTTTCAGTCTCCAAGCTGAAGCACGTGTTGCGTGCCAAGGCCGTTCTGTGCGCCGGGCTCAAGGTCTCTTTGTTTAATGAAGCCACCGGTGAGCGCGATGAATGGTTCTATACCGGCGGACTCTCCTCGTACCTATCCGACCGATTGCAGGGTGCCCGGATTGTTCCGGATGAGCCTTTCGCCGCGAGCCTGAAGGGCGGCAGCGAGTCGGCTGAGTGGGCCTTTGCGTGGATCAACGAAGACGGTTTAGAGGCTGTCGCCGAGTCCTACGTCAATCTAATCCCGACCAACGACGGTGGCACACACGTCAACGGTCTGCGCACCGGTATTACGGAAGCCGTTCGTGAGTTCAGCGACTTCCGCAATCTTGTTCCGCGCGGCGTCAAGCTCGCACCAGAAGATGTGTGGGACCGCATTGCGTTCGTGTTGTCCGTGAAAATGCACGAGCCTCAGTTCGCCGGCCAAACGAAGGAGCGTCTTGCCTCCCGCGAATCGGCGGCATTCGTCTCATGCTTGGTCAAAGACGCGTTTTCACTGTGGCTCGCCCAGCATCCGGAAGCCGGCGAAAAGATCGCCATGCTAGCGATTGAGAAGGCCCAAGCCCGTCTCAAAGCGGCGCAGAAAGTGATCCGCAAACGAGTTGTTTCGGGTCCGGCACTGCCAGGCAAGCTCGCGGACTGCACATCCCAGGAGCCAGCACGTACGGAACTCTTCCTGGTTGAGGGTGATTCTGCAGGCGGTAGCGCGAAGCAGGCGCGCGAGCGCGATTTCCAGGCTGTCATGCCGTTGCGCGGCAAGATCCTCAACACCTGGGAAGTGGACGCCTCCGGCGTCTTAGCCTCTTCAGAAGTTCACGATATATCGGTTGCGATCGGGGTTGAGCCGGGTTCGCCAGACCTTAAGGAACTGCGATACCACAAGATATGCATCTTGGCTGACGCCGATTCTGACGGTCAGCACATCGCGACCTTGCTGTGCGCGCTCTTCCTGCGGCATTTCCGACCGTTGGTATTAGCGGGTCACGTGCATGTCGCGATGCCGCCTTTGTTCCGTGTGGATATCGGCAAGAATGTTTATTACGCGCTCGATGAGGCTGAGCGGGCCGGCATATTGGATCGGATCGCAGCGGAGGGGACGCGGGGTAAAGTCAGCGTGACCCGCTTCAAAGGACTCGGTGAAATGAGCCCGCTGCAGTTGCGAGAGACCACGATGGCCCCGTCGACGCGGCGACTGTTACAACTGACGGTGGATGCGAACGACGAGACTGATCAGTTGATGGATATGTTACTCGCGAAGAAACGTGCCTCTGATCGCCGGGACTGGCTTGAATCCAAAGGTAATCTCGCGGAGGTTGTGCCGTGAGTTCGCAAGAGTTGAATTTTGAGGGCATTGAGCGCCAGCCGCTGAAGACGTTCACGGAAAAGGCGTATCTCGACTATTCGATGTACGTCATTCTCGACCGCGCCTTGCCGCAGTTGGCCGACGGACTAAAACCGGTACAGCGCCGCATCATCTATGCGATGAGCGAGCTTGGGCTGTCAGCGGGCTCAAAGCATAAGAAGAGTGCGCGCACCATCGGTGACGTGATTGGTAAATTTCATCCGCACGGTGATTCCGCCGCGTATGAAGCCATGGTTCACATGGCCCAAGACTTTTCGTATCGATACCCAATCGTGGACGGTCAGGGTAACTTTGGCTCCACCGATGATCCGAAGTCATTCGCCGCGATGCGTTACACGGAATCGCGTCTGCGCCCGTATGCGGAGACCCTGCTTGCTGAGCTTGGGCAGGGGACCGTCGAGTGGATCCCGAATTTCGACGGCACCATGGACGAACCCGCCCTATTGCCCGCTCGATTGCCTAACGTCTTGCTGAATGGCGCCACTGGAATTGCGGTGGGCATGGCCACCGATATTCCGCCGCATAACCTTAAAGAGGTTACGGCTGCTTGCATTCGCTTGCTCGACGAGCCGGATGTTTCGACGGCGAATTTGATGCGTCTGGTGCCGGGGCCTGACTTGCCGACGGGCGCCGAAATCGTCACGCCGCGTGCCGAGATGCGCTCCATTTATGAGGCGGGCACAGGCTCCTTCCGGGCCCGCGCCGTGTACGAGTCCGAGGGCGCTGAGGTCATCATCACGGCCTTACCGTATCAAGTCTCGGGTTCCAAAGTATTGGAGCAGATCGCCGCGCAGATTCGGGCGAAAAAATTGCCAATGGTCGAGAACATTCGAGACGAGTCGGACCACGAGGATCCAACCCGGCTTGTGCTCGAATTGCGCTCCAATCGTGTCGATGTTGAGCAGGTCATGGCACATCTGTTTGCCACCACCGATCTTGAGCGTTCCTATCGCGTCAATATGAACGTGATCGGCCTTGATGGGCGTCCGCGCGTCATGGGCTTGAAACCGATGCTCGCGGAGTGGCTCGTGTATCGCGAGCGTACGGTTGTCCGCCGGCTCGAATATCGCCTAGGCAAGGTCAACGCTCGGCTCCATATCCTTGATGGCCTTTTGATTGCCTATCTGAACCTCGACGAGGTGATTCGGATTGTGCGAACCGAGGATGAGCCGAAGCAGGTGCTGATGGCGCGATTCGCGCTATCGACCGAACAGGCTGAGGCGATTCTTGAAACCAAACTGCGCCATCTCGCGCGACTCGAAGAGATGAAGATTCGCGGCGAACAGGCCGCATTGGCGCAAGAGCGCGACGAGATCCAAGGCATTTTAGGTCATGCGGATCGCCTGAAGGCGCTCATTCGCGCCGAGTTGGTGGCTGATAGCGAGAAATACGGTGATAAGCGCCGCACCCGCTTGGTCGAGCGTGAAGCGGCCAAGGCCATAGATGAAACTGAACTCGTGGCCAGTGAGCCGGTGACGGTCATTCTCTCGACGGCTGGATTTGTTCGACAGGCCAAAGGTCACGAAATTGATCCGCGTGCGCTCTCGTACAAGAGCGGCGATGGCTTTCAAGCGTCGGCGCTGGGCAAGAGCACACAGCAGGCCGTGTTCATGGATTCTACGGGCCGCACGTACAGCTTGTTGGCCCATACGTTGCCGTCTGCGCGCGGGCAGGGTGAGCCGTTGTCCGGCCGCGTCGACCCACCCGATGGGGCTACTTTTGCCTCCGTGATCTTGGGCGATCCTGGTGACCGTTACGTTCTAGCGTCCGACGCGGGCTACGGATTTATTGTCAAACTCGAAGACATGTACGTGCGTAATCGGGCGGGTAAGGCGATACTCACCGTGCCAGACAAGAGTAAGGCACTCGCCGCAGCATTCGTCGCGGCCGATCCCAAGGCATTGATTGCGGTCGCGGCGGCGACCGATGGTCAGGACGGCCGCTTGTTGGTTTTCCCAGTGGCGGATCTGCCGGAAATGGCGCGCGGGAAGGGCAATAAGCTCTTCAATATCCCGACGGCGAAAGCCGAGGCGCGGACGGAGTTGCTGGTCGGGGTTGCCGTTGTCCCGCCTGGTGCTCGGCTCAAGATCGTTTGCGGCGAGCGCGCGATGTCGTTGTCCTATAACGAGCTGGCGGAATACCGCGGCGAGCGTGCCCAGCGGGGTGCGATGCTGCCGAAGACCTATCGTCGGGTGACGGGGCTTGAGGTTGACGCCAGCTAAACCGCGCAGCCGTCGTCGAGCGGCTGGGACGGCAGTGAAAGGCGCCCTTCGGGGCGCCTTTCGCTTAGGCGTGGCCGAAAAGTGTACTTTTGTTCCAAACCATCCCGCTGAACGGTTGTGCAAGTCGCCTATTTTAGGGGATACAATCGTTTGTAATGAACGATCGTCAGGCGCCACGTGGGACATCATCGAGGTGGTGTAGCGCGGATGTAGTGGTTATCGTTCTTTATATTGTCCAGAACACTAGGGTGTAGCGATGTCCCTGACCCAAGATCCAAGCGGCGTAGTTGTGGCCTGTAATGTGCTCTCAGCGGCCAATTTGAAGGATCTGATCGTTGAGCATCTGATCCGCACCTTAGGCCGTGATCCGGACACCGCCCGTCCTCGAGACATCTACGAAGCACTGGCCAATGCAGTGCGCGAAGAATTGGCGGCGCGCTGGGTGGCTACTCAGAAACGGGTCGCCAAAGCCAAAACCAAGCGAGTGTGCTACCTGTCGGTTGAATTTCTTCCGGGTCGCGCCTTACTTAACGCGCTGTCTAGCCTGAACGGCGGTATGGTCGAGGCTGCTCGGCAGGCGGTCGACGATCTCGGCTATGACCTCGACACGATCATCGCCGAGGAACACGATCCGGGTTTAGGTAACGGTGGCTTGGGGCGTCTAGCGGCTTGCTTCCTCGACTCACTCGCGACCTTGCAATACCCGGCGGTTGGTTATGGCATTCGTTATGACTACGGTATCTTCACTCAGGTCATTGAGCCAGATGGCGCGCAACGGGAAGTCGGATCGTCGTGGTTGCGCTTGCGTGATCCATGGGAGCTGCCCCGTCCTCAGGCGCGCTACCTGATTCAGTTCGGCGGGCGCTGCGTCGCGGAAACGGATTCGCACGGCGAATTGATTCACAGTTGGGTCGATACGCACAAAATTTATGCGGTCGGATTCGATCATTTGGTGCCCGGTAACCGCTGCGCAACCGTCAATCATCTGCGGCTCTGGTCGGGTCGGGCGATCGTTCCCTTCAATGTCTCGGAGTTTAATCACGGTCATTATCCCGAGGCAGTGGCTGATCAGGTGCGAGCCAAGAATCTCTCGCGCGTGCTCTATCCGGACGACACGACTCCACAGGGTAAAGAGCTCCGGCTGTCGCAACAGTACTTCTTCGTTTCAGCATCGTTGCAAGACTTATTGACGACGCTGCTCGCCGAAGGTCGTTCGCTCGATGAACTGCCTGATGCCGTAGCCATCCAGTTGAATGACACCCATCCCGCACTCGCGGTTGCGGAATTAATGCGCTTATTGATCGATGTGCACGGGTATGCCTGGGACAAGGCCTGGGACATCGTGTCGCGAACGTTCAGCTATACCAATCACACACTCCTGCCGGAAGCGTTGGAGAGTTGGCCGGTTGATTTCTTCGAGCGCTTGTTGCCACGACATCTGGTAATCATTTTCCAGATCAATCGTCACTTTCTCGATGAAATCAGCACTGCCTTTCCAGGTGATCTCGATCGCCGACGTCGGATGTCGCTGATTGATGAGGATCATGGTCGTCGAGTACGGATGGCGCATCTTGCCGTCGTGGCTAGCCGAAAAGTGAACGGCGTTGCGAAACTTCACTCCGACCTGATGACGGAAACCATCTTTCGGGATTTTGCGCAGCTTTGGCCGAATCGATTCACGAATGTCACTAACGGCATTACGGTGCGGCGTTGGCTTAAACAGTCCAATCCCGGATTGTCCGCGGTGTTTACCGAGCGCTTAGGAACCGTGTGGGAAAACCAATTGGATGCCCTCTCGGCGCTGGAAGGCGTGGAGGATGATGTCCAGTTTCGCGCGCGCTTCGCTCAGGTCAAGCAGGAGAATAAGCAGCGTTTGGTGGCCGCTATACGTCAGCGCAGCGGCGTCGAAGTCGATGAACATTCGTTGTTCGATGTGCAGGTCAAGCGCATCCATGAATACAAGCGTCAGTTACTCAACCTGCTCGGAGTCATCGCGCGATACAACCGGATCCGCCGAGACCCGACGGGTGACTACGTGGCGCGAACGGTGATTTTTGCAGGCAAAGCTGCGCCCGGCTATTACTTGGCGAAAGCCATCATTCGCCTCGCCAACAATGTTGCCCGCGTCGTCAATTCTGATCCGGTCATCGCCGGACGGTTAAAGGTGGTTTTCTTGGCCGACTATGACGTGTCGCTGGCTCAGCGCATCATGCCGGCTGCCGATCTGTCGGAGCAGATTTCAACAGCCGGCCTCGAGGCTTCTGGTACCGGCAACATGAAGCTTGCGCTGAATGGAGCGTTGACGATTGGTACGCTCGATGGCGCGAATATCGAAATCAAAGATCATGTCGGCGACGAGCATATCTTTATCTTCGGCAAGACGGCCGGTGAGGTCAGCGCCGAGAAGGCAGCAGGCTACCGTCCCAACGACTATGTCTCCCGCGATGCTGAGTTGGCGCAGACCATTGCCATGATTGAAGAGGGCTACTTCAGTAATGGCGATGTGACGGAGGCTAAAGCCATTGTGAGTCGTCTCCTATCGGATGGCGAACCGTTCCTCGTCTGCGCTGATTTCCAAGCCTACATGCAGGCCCAGGATCGGGTGGATGCGCTCTATAAGGATCAGCAACGCTGGTTGCGTTCAGCGATCATTAACAGCATCCGTATGGGATTCTTTTCAAGCGACCGCAGCATTCGAGAGTACGCTGATCGTATCTGGAGCATCCAACCGGTAGTGTGATGGCCAATCAATCGAATCAAGAGCCTCTAGCTCAGTCTAAGCCCCACTCGCCGAAGAAAGCGAAGCAGCTCTGGCCGACATTACGCAAGTCGGAGGCGGATGCGCTCGTGGCTGCACGCCACCGCGAGCCGCGGTCCGTGCTCGGTTATCACCAGTTCAGCCGTGAGGGCGACGAACCGGTCGTTGTCGTCCGGGCGCTCGAGCCCGAGGCGACCGAGGTCAGCGTATTCTGGGAAGACGAGCCGGAGTCTGCTGCGCGACCATTGGCTTTGATCCATGCCGGTGGGCTTTTTGAGGGGCGCATCGCATATCGACGGCCACTCGTACCATACCGGCTGAAGATCCGATATCGGGACGGCAACACGCACGCCAAACCCGATCCCTACTATTTCGCGCCGCAAATCACAGATTTTGATCTGTACCTGTTTGGCCAAGGGAATCACCACCGAATCTGGTCAAAGCTTGGGGCGCACGTCTGCAGCATCGACGGGATTGACGGGACGCATTTTGCCGTGTGGGCCCCCAATGCTGAGCGTGTCAGCGTCGTTGGCGACTTCAATATGTGGGATGGCCGCCGCCACCCGCTGCAATCGCGCGGCGGGTCCGGTGTCTGGGAACTGTTCGTCCCGGATGTTGGCGTGGGATCGCCGTATAAGTTCGAAATCCGGACCCCATATGGCGACACCCGACTGAAAGCCGATCCCTACGGCGCAGCAATGGAGTTGCGCCCGAAAACTGCGTCGATCGTGGCCGACCTCAGCGCCTTCGAGTGGACGGACAGCGAGTGGCTTGCTCGACGTCGTCGGGCAGATCCGCGGCGTGAACCGATCGCTGTGTATGAGGTTCACTTAGCATCGTGGCGGCACTCGCCCGAACGTGATCCACCATTTTTGACCTGGCAAGAAGCCGCAGATCAATTGATTCCGTATGTCGTCGATATGGCCTATACCCACATCGAACTGATGGGTATTGCCGAATATCCGTTTGATGGATCTTGGGGCTATCAGGTTGGCGGATATTACGCACCTACCGCGCGTTATGGCACTCCGCAAGATTTCATGCGCTTTGTCGACAAATGTCATGCCGCGGGAATTGGCGTCATTATGGATTGGGTTCCTGCCCACTTCCCGAAGGATGAACACGGGTTGGCGGAGTTTGACGGTACCGCTTTGTACGAGCACGCGGACCCACGCCAGGGCGAGCACATGGATTGGGGCACGAAAATTTTTAATTTCGGCCGCAATGAAGTGCGCAATTTCCTCACCGCAAACGCCCTGTATTGGCTGAATGAGTTCCACTTAGATGGACTGCGCGTCGACGCGGTCGCCTCCATGCTTTATCTCGATTACAGCCGAGAGGAGGGGCAGTGGGTCCCGAATCGCTATGGCGGACGCGAAAACCTTGAGGCGATCGATTTCCTGCGGCATCTCAATTGGGCCGTCCGCGAATATGCGCCACACGCGATGATGATTGCGGAGGAATCCACCGCGTTTCCCGGCATCACAACCCCCGTCCATCTGGGTGGTGTCGGATTTACCTTCAAATGGAATATGGGGTGGATGAACGACACGCTGAAGTACTGGGAGAAAGACCCGGTTTACCGGCGTTATGAGCATCATCTCGTCACCTTCTCCTTCGTTTACGCGTGGTCGGAGCGCTTCATGCTGCCGATCTCCCATGATGAAGTCGTACACGGCAAGGGTTCGCTGATCGCCAAAATGCCGGGTGACGACTGGCAGAAGAAAGCGAATTGGCGTCTGTTCTTGACCTATATGGCTGTGCATCCCGGCAAGAAATTGTTGTTCATGGGTCAGGAATTCGCGCAGTGGCACGAATGGCGACACGCGGAGTCGCTTGATTGGGCATTGCTCGGTCATGACGACCATCGGCGTTTGCGCGACCTGGCTCGCGACCTCAATCGCCTCTACACACATTCGCCGCAGTTGTACGGTTCAGATTGTGACGGTGCGGGATTTGTCGGGGTTGATCTACACAACGACGTCGAGAGTGTGTACGTATTCGAACGGCGCAGTACCCAGGGCGACGCCGGAGAACCGCTTATTTGCGTATTTAATGCGACACCGGTGCCGCGCGAAGAATATTGGATTGGCGTCGATGCACCGGGACGCTACCTTAAAGTCTTCGATTCGGACAGCCTGCACTATGGCGGTTCCGGCCATAACGATCAGGCAGAGATCCATACGATCGACGGGCAAGCCCATGGGCGGCACTACGCGTTGCGCGTGAAACTGCCACCACTGGGCGGACTCGTCTTGCGCCGTAGCTGAAATGTCAGCACGCGAGATTTCAATCGCGCCCGGTATGCCGTTTCCACTCGGAGCAACGCCTATGTCTGGCGGTGTGAACTTCGCAGTGCATGCGGCGCCGCATAATCGAGTCGAGTTGGTCCTGTGTCATGCCGATGGCACTACGCGGAGCACAGTTGAGCTTAGCTATCGGACGGGTGATGTTTGGCACGGCCTCATTGCTGCGCCGTTTGCTCATGTGGGTGACTTGTATGGTTACCGCGTCCATGGAGAGTTCGATCCAGCGAAAGGATTGCGTGCGAATCCGGCCAAATTTCTGATTGACCCCGCCGCTCGTGAGGTCACGGGCGAGCCTACTCACGATGATTCTTTATATGACGGCCCTGAAAGTCACGATTTGGACTCGATGGCCGTCATGCCTCGAGCCCGCATCGTCGATCCCAATTTCGATTGGGGTGACGATCGCCCACCGCGGACGCCATGGTCTGAGACGGTCATTCTCGAGACGCACGTCAAGGGTCACACCAAGCTGCATAAAAGTGTTCGGCCACGGCTTCGCGGGACCTACCTCGGCCTCGCCGAGCCTGCGGTCATTGAGGACCTCGTTCGATTGGGGGTCACGGCCATTGAGCTTCTTCCGGTACAGGCGTTTGTCAGTGAAGCCTTCTTGATCGATAAGGGGCTCGTGAACTACTGGGGCTACAACCCTTTCGCCTGGTCAGCGCCGGCTTCGCAATATGCGCTCAATGAGCCGGTTGCTGAATTTCGGACCATGGTCCGTGCGTTACACGCCCGTGGTATTGAGGTCATCCTGGACGTTGTCTTTAATCACACTGCAGAAGGCAACGAGTGGGGCCCAGTGTTGTCTCTCAAGGGATTCGATAACGCCTCCTATTACCGATTAGATTCTGCATCGCCCGAGCGCTACGAAAATTATACGGGTTGCGGTAACACCGCACGTGCAGATACTCCGTCCGCCCGAGCGCTCATCCTAGATGCCCTTCGTTGGTGGGTGGAGGCCATGCATGTGGATGGCTTCCGATTCGATTTAGGCCCAACCCTTGGGCGTTTGCATGATGGCTATACGCCGCATGCTCAATTCTTTGAAGAACTTGCCGCAGCGCCTTGGGCTGACGGGGTGAAGTTCATTGCCGAACCGTGGGATGTTGGGCCAGGTGGTTATCGGCTGGGAGGATTCCCGGCCGTGTGGTCGGAATGGAATGACCGCTATCGCGACACGATTCGTTCTTACTGGCTTGGCGAGCATTATGTCCTCGGGGCTTTCGCGGAACGAATTTCCGGATCGGCTGACGTTTTTCGGCGCGCTGGCCGTGGTCCCCGCGCCAGTGTCAATTTTGTCACTGCCCATGATGGTTTCACGCTGGCAGATCTGGTCAGTTACAACCACAAGCACAATGAGCCGAATCTAGAGCACAACCGAGACGGTCATTCCGATAACCGAAGTTGGAACTTTGGGGTTGAGGGTCCGACGGATGATCTTGCGATCAACGAGATACGGTGGCGGCAGCGGCGTAACTACCTGGCCACCCTGTTGTTGTCGCAAGGTGTTCCGATGTTGTTGGCGGGTGATGAGTTCGGCCGTACGCAACTGGGCAATAACAACGCCTATTGCCAAGACAATGCGATCACCTGGCTGGATTGGTCGTTACGCGAGTCCGAGCAAGACGAGGTCTCCTTTGTGCGGCGTCTACTCGCATTCCGTCGCAAACATCCCGAGTTGCGCCGTGAGACCTTCTTAGAGGGTAAGGCCGACGACGGGGGTGTCTCAGGGGACGTGCATTGGCTGCATCCCTTCGGTCATGAAATGCGTCCAGCCGACTGGAATGATCCACACGCCCATGCCATCGGCGTGATGTATTCCGACTTGAGCGACCGTTCGCCTAAAATTCTTTTGCTGTTCAATGCGGCGGAAGTGGCGGTGGATTTTAAAGTCCACGGTCCCGCCAATATGAACTGGGTCTTGGTGGCCGACACAGCCGATATTGCAGCCCAAGGACTTCGGCTCGGCTCTCGCCATGCGCGTGCACCGCGATCACTCGCGATTTATGAACGCAGCGAGTAACGCCTCAAGGGCTGAATAGGAACGCTAAAATCTCGGGTAAGCGCTGACGCCAGGATGTTTCATCATGTGCGGCGTCTGGAATCGCGCGCACGGCTAAGGATTTCCCCCAGCCTTGATTGATGGCACGTTGCTCGAATCGCTTGGCGTACGTGCGATAGAACTGATCAAGCGTGCGATCGCCATAATCAACCCACAGGCGATGCGAGTCTGCATCCGGCAGATGATCGGCCAATGTATCGACCGTGGTATTCGCGATGACCGTTAATTCTGCATCGGCGCTTTCAGGACCTGAGCCATAGAGGGCGAAATTTGTCGTCGCGGTCCAGTGGGTGGACAGTCCGGCGGCACGACCAAAAATTTCAGGCCGGCGCTCCATCGCATAAATTGAAATCAGCCCGCCCATCGACGAGCCCATGATGAATGTATGCGCCGGATCCCGACGCGTAGGATAATGCGCATCGATCCACGGCTTCAGTTCATCGGCGATGAAATCGACGTAGGCATCCGATTGAGGAGGCGGCTCTTTACCTTGAGCTGCCGCTACCACCGTGGACGGTAGCGCTGCAAAGACGGACTGCGGCATATATTCAGACCAACGAAGCGTCGTATTGTCGATAGCAACGACGATCGCTGGATAGCGCCCCTCATTCACCGCGCGGTCCGCCGCCCAAGGTTCGTGGCCCGTTGAGGTGGCGGGATCAAAGACGTTGCGTCCATCGTGCATATAAATAGCGGCATAGCCCGCCACGGGCTTTGGGCCAGCCGGCACAAAGACGATAATCTCCCTCGCATGGATGACTTGTCCGCCGAAATTTGGGTATTTGTCGTAGCGTCCCCATTGCGTCTCGTGTGACTGCGCGACGCGCTCAGCGGCACCGGCCTGTACGGTCAACGTCACCATCAGTGCCACCAGCCGGACTACGGTATTCATCACGGGGTGATCTCCAAAATCAGCGCCGATTTAGGATCGAGTTTGAGTGTCTCGCCCAATGCAACCACGTCCTTGGTGATCGGATCAACGGCGCTTTTGGCGTCCCCAATGGTTTCCCTGAATCGGTCTAAAGACAAGGTCTGAATGCTGTTGTTGTTATTCATCACGACCATCACGTGCTGCGTGCCCAAGGTCCTAAAATAGACGTACACATCATTTTCAGGAGCATAGTGTCGAAAGGCGCCCTCTTGGACGACCTTAGACTGTCGCCGCCAGCGAAACAACGTGCGCAGATAATTCATGGTTTCCCAAGACTTTGCGTCGAGTCCAGCGCCCGTAAAAGCGCTGGCCGTATCACCCGCAAATCCACCCGGGAAATCCAGTCGCTTCACACCGTCACCAGGCCTTTCATTCGACCACTCAAATTCGCTACCCCAAGTGACCTGTGGAATGCCTCGAACAGTTGCCACGAAGGCCATCGCCATGCGGTACGAAGCATCATTGTGATTCAGTAGCTTGAACAATCGATCGGAGTCATGGTTGTCGCCGAAAAATAGTAAGCGTGATGGGTCTGCATAGATCACATCGTCGGCAAGTACCTCATAGATCTCCCTTAATCCACCATCGCTCCACGTGCGGCTGTTCAGAGCCGATATCAGGGCATCCCGTAACGGGAAATCCATGAGCGTCGGTAGTGTGGATTCGTATCCATCGCGGTTGACTCGGCCAGCCTGCCAATAGGAAATGATGACGGGATCGGATCGACCTGGCGCTTCTTCGCCAACGATATTCAGTTGCGGATATTCCACCAGCACGCGACGGCAATAATCAGCGGTGTAACGCTTGTCCGTGTACGGATAAGTGTCAATGCGCAGCCCGCTCAAGCCGGCGTATTCAATCCACCAGATTGCATTTTGGACGAGGTAGTTGCCGAGCGACGGCGATGCAGGATGGAGATCCGGCATTGAACGATCAAACCAGCCATCAATGAATCGTTGTCGGTCCGAGGGCGCCGCATGAATATCGATTTGGCTTTTGTGCAGATGATTGGTCGGCGCATATTCGCCACGATTCGAGAGCCAATCCTGATCCGGAAGATCCTTCATCCACCAATGGTCGAGTCCGATGTGATTCAGCACCACGTCTTCAATGAGCCCGATACCGCGCAATCGGGCTGCATCGGCTAGAGCCCGATAATCTTCATTAGATCCGAATCGTGGATCCACCTTGTAATGGTCGGTGATTGAATAGCCGTGATAGCTGTAGCCCGGCATATTGTTTTCGAGCACAGGGGTGAGCCAGAGTTGCGTGTAGCCCATGTCATCGAAGTAGTCGAGGTGGTTGATGAGCCCTTGTAAGTCGCCGCCATGACGAGCGTCTGGATCGTTGCGATCAGTGTGGTCGCGCGTGCCTTCTGCTGCGTCATTGTCACGGGAGCCATTGGCAAAGCGATCGGGCATGATGAGGTAGACGACATCGTGGGCGTCAAAGCCACGTTGTGAGCGGCGGTCGGCGCGTCGCGCTTCAAGCGAATAATCGACGTGATTGACAATATGACCGTTCAAGGAAAAGTCGATTGGCAGCACGCCGGGTTGGGCGGCTTTTGAAATCGACAACGTGACGGACAAGTAGTTTGAATTCGGCAGCGAGTGAGAATCAGTAATGGTTACGCCCGGGTAGCTCAATGCGGGATGGGACAGACCAATGCCTTGTCCATGCACCAAGAGCTCAACCGTTGGTGCCTCAAAGCCAACCCACCACGATGGCGGATCGACACGATCAATGGTCGTCGCCTGAATTTGTGTTGCGATGATCAGCGTTGTGGCGGTCAGAATGGAGCGAAGTTGCAGCATGGAATTTAGTCGTTATCGAGAAGTTCTATGCAGTAAAAGCGACAGCCGCCCGCCGGTCAATAGTTCGATGGGATGGTCTTTAGATTAAAGCCCTAGCATACTCGCGCGTCGAGGGTGGTCGCCGGACCGCCGGAGTCCAGACTATGACCGTAATCGCAGAACATGTGCCGCAACCGTTGAGCAAGCCGCGGCTACCGATTGGCGCCATTGCAAATCTTTCATTTGGCTTTTTGGGTATCCAAATTGCCTTTGGTTTGCAGACTGCGAATGTCAGTCGGATCTTTCAAATATTGGGCGCATCGATCGATAGCCTGCCCATTCTGTGGATCGCGGGGCCGGTGACCGGATTACTGGTCCAACCGATTATTGGCTACCTGTCGGATCGAACGTGGGGACGCCTCGGTCGCCGTCGGCCGTTCTTTTTGTTGGGTGCGGTTCTGTCGACGATCGCTTTGGTGCTATTGCCGAACTCGAGCCTGCTTTGGGTGGCTGTTCCCTCTTTCTGGCTTCTCGACTTGGCACTGAACATTACCATGGAGCCGTTTCGCGCCTTCGTCGGCGATATGTTGCCGGACGAACAGCGGACACGTGGCTATGCCATCCAGACGATCTTTATTGGCATCGGCGCATCGATCTCATCGGCGGCTCCGTGGCTGTTGTCGCATGTGTTTGGCCTATCGGATATCGCTGCGCCGGGTCATTTGCCTTTGACCGTCCGGTTATCGTTCTATATCGGTGCCGCTGCGCTTTTGTTGGCCGTGCTCTATACGATTTGTACGACCCAAGAGTATTCACCCGCGCAGCTGGCGGAATTTGAGGCGGCAAGCCGGACCCGTCCGGATACCGTATTACCGCCCGCCGATAATGTCGGACTGGCTGATGGTTCACAGCCGCGTTTTACGGCTGTGCGGGAATTGTGGTCCGATCTGACCGGAATGCCACGGCCGATGCGGCGTCTTGCGCTGGTTCAATTTTTCTCTTGGTTCGGATTCTTCTTGTTGTGGATTTATGGCACGCCGGCCGTTGCATGGCATCACTTCGGTGCGACCTTAGCCGGGAGTCCTGCCTATAACGCAGCCGCCGATCATGTGGGCGTGCTATTTGCGCTCTATAACGTCGTAGCCACAGTCCATGCGTTTTTACTGCCGACCTTGGCTGAGCGTATCGGTCGGGAGCGACTGCATGCACTGAATCTCATTGCAGGCGCTATTGGATTCACGGCAATGCTCGTGTCGTCGGACCCCACGATCCTGTACTTGTCCATGGTTGGGATTGGTATGGCATGGGCCTCCATCCTGGCGATGCCCTACGCGATGCTGTGTGGTGCCATCCCCTATCGCAAGCTGGGCACGTATATGGGAATTTTCAATTTCTTCATCGTCTTGCCACAGATCGTGGTGTCTGTGGTCATGGGATCCGTGGTGCACCGACTTTTTCCCGGCGATCCCGTAGGTGCTATGGCGATCGCTGCAGGAGCCTTTGTGCTCGCAGCCACATTGGCATGGAGACCGCTCCATTCATGAGTGCGCCGTGGTGGAAAGGCGCGGTTACCTATCAGATTTATCCGCGCAGCTTCGCTGATTCGAATGGCGATGGTATCGGCGACTTGCCCGGCATCACCGCGAAATTAGAGTACGTCGCTTCACTTGGCGTCGATGCGGTGTGGATTTCGCCATTTTTTCCCTCGCCGATGAAGGATTTTGGGTACGACGTCGCCGATTTTTGCGGCATTGACCCAATTTTTGGCACCTTGGCTGATTTTGATCGGTTGTTGCTGCAGGCCCATCGTTTGGGTTTGAAAGTCATTATTGATCAGGTCTACTCCCATACCTCGGATCAGCATCCATGGTTTATTGAGAGCCGAAACAGTCGGGACAGTCCGAAGTCCGATTGGTACGTATGGGCAGATGCCAAACCTGACGGGAGCCCACCGAATAATTGGCAATCGGTATTTATCGGTAGCGCTTGGACCTGGGACGCGCGGCGAGGTCAGTACTACTTACATAATTTTCTAACTGAGCAACCCGATCTCAATCTCTTAAACCCAGAGGTCCACGCGGCTTTATTGGAGGCCGGACGCTTTTGGTTGGATCGTGGCGTCGATGGGTTTCGTATCGATGCGGTATCGCATTTCGTCCACGATCCGCTTCTTCGCGACAACCCAGTCCAGACACGACCCGGACCGCGTTCACGACCCTTTGATTTCCAAAACCATGTCTACACGGTTGACCGACCCGAGACCTTACAGTTTCTGGAGAAACTGCGGGCCTTGCTGGAGAGTTATGAGGCGCGATACTCCTTAGGTGAGTTGGGCGGGCCAGGCGTGCTCGGGACGGAAGAGGGGAGGTATATTTCTGAACTGCGGCTCCATTCGGCCTATAGCTTCTTTTTCCTGCGTTCCTCACCGCCATCGCCCTCACTCATTCGACAAGCGTTTGACGAATGGCAGAGCGGGCACGGTGACGGCTGGCCGACGTGGGTGTTTTCGAATCATGACGCACCCCGTGTCGCGACGCGTTGGGGTGGCGAGAATTCCCACAAGGCCTATGTCGAGCAGATGGCAGCCTTGTTGTTATCAATGCAAGGTTCTGTGTGTCTTTATCAGGGCGAAGAACTTGGATTGCCTCAAGCCCATGTGCCCTTTGAGCGCTTAGTGGATCCTGAGGCATTGGCCAATTGGCCGCTGACCTTAGGCCGAGATGGCGCGCGTACGCCGATGCCTTGGCTCGCGGCAGCCGACAACGCCGGATTCGGGACTGGGGAACCTTGGTTACCGATTGATCCGCGGCACACGCAACTGGCGGTAGATCGCCAGGAGACCGATCCGTCCTCGCTGTTGCAACTCACGCGCCATTTGCTGCATTTGCGCCGGGCGTCTGCTGCCTTATGGTCGGGCGCTCAATCCTTTATCGATGCGGACGAGCGAGTCCTCATCATTGAGCGCCAGGCAGGCCCAGAGCGCGTTCTGTGCATCTTTGCGCTGACCGGGGAAAACACCGCGATCAC
This sequence comes from uncultured Pseudomonadota bacterium, assembly GCA_903879335.1. Classification (GTDB taxonomy): domain Bacteria; phylum Pseudomonadota; class Gammaproteobacteria; order Steroidobacterales; family Steroidobacteraceae; genus CAIKZZ01. The sequence continues at coordinate 45,528 of CAIRLC010000019.1, read as the reverse complement.
GCCTCCAGTCGGTGACTGGCGACCGATCGCCGGCAACGCGTTGATCGACGCGGGTCGTTTGCAATTACCGCAGCATGGCTATGCCTGGTTGCGTAACGGATAGCGGCAGCGCGTACTCAGTCTCGAATCGTCGTCGCCGTCACAGCGTGTGCAGTGTCGGCGCGTACGAAGAGCCAACAGACCGCGGAAATGGTCAGAGAGACGGCTGAGACCAAAAACACGCCGCCCTTATCGGGCAGCAGCGCGACCAGTGTGCCGATGCCGAGACTCGCCACCAACTGAGGCAGTACGACGGATAAGTTGAAGATCCCCATGAAGAGACCAATGTGGGATTCATCCACGCGCTGCGACATGATGGCAAATGGCAGGCTCACGATTGCAGACCAGCCGATCCCGGCGAGCGCCATCACGCCATAGACTGCAAACGCGGTGTGTCCATACACATAGGCCAATGCATAGGCAGCAGCCATCACAATTAGGCAACCCACGTGAACGCGAGTTGCGCCAAAGCGGCGAGCCATCGGTGCCAGGACTGTCGATGGCAGTAGGGCCGCAACGACCGATAAGATAAAAAAGGCCGTCGACAGCATTTGACCGCCGCTCTTTGCATCTAAGGCCGGGAATCGCTGTTGCACGAAGGCGATCATGTAGACAAACATGGCCTGAACCCCAATCCATGAAAATGCATGAGCACCGAGAATTTTGCGAAATTCAATCAAATCTTCGCGCACGTGAGCGGGTCCTCGGTCGCGAGATAGTAAGGTTACCCCGAGACAGACGATCGTCATGGCCGCGGCCGTGAATTCTAGCCAGTGGGACGGACGAGTGATGCCGGCCATCTTGCAGCCCACCGCGATCAAGTCGTAGGTCAAAAAACCCCACAACGGTAATAGCATCCACAAGATCTTGCCGAGGGCCTTGGATGGTGTTGCCTGTGTAGATTGCGCCGAGTGCAAAACCCGCGGTTCTGTGAGGACGGCCGCAGGAAAACAGGAAAAGATCAGAACGAGTACCACGCCCGCATAAATGAGCGCGTAGTTATCCCAGACTGCGCCGATGCCATAAGCCAAGACACCAAAACTGCCCGAGACCGTCTGCATAAGTGTGTAACCGCGGGTGCGTTCAGTGCCGTCATCAGTCAGATCAGTGATGATTGACCGGGTTGGGTTAAAGCTCACGTTCACGGCTAGGTCTAAGGCAAGTGCGACTGCAATGGCGACACCTAAAATAGATTCGAATCCCAAGGCCCGGCTGATCAAACCGATATTCGGCAGCGCCAGTAACATCAGCGCTGTCAGTATCCCGCCGATTAAAATGAACGGGCGTCGTCGTCCGCCCCACAGCCACACATCGTCGCTGAAGAGTCCGACAACGAGTTGTCCGAGAATCCCGGCAATAGGTCCTGCTGCCCAAACCAATCCGATCTCTTCAATATGTAAACCATATCGGGTCGTGAGAATCCAAGATAGCGCTGAAATCTGCACCGATAGCGCAAAACCCATGGCGGTTGCGGGTAGAGCCAAGAGCGCAAGAAAGGACGTCGATTTGGTCCGCTGAATGTTGAGCATGGTGTTGATCGCCTTAATGTTGCTTGGCGATTGGTTCGGCGACAAAACGGATGGCCTCACCGCCACCGGGCGCCAGTCGCAATTCCAATTTCTCGGTGGACGTGACGTCCCGGGATTCAATCACATAGTCGTAAGGATTTTGATCCCAGTGAGCCTTCGCGCCATCGCGATAGATCTCAGCGCGATAGTGGCGGCCTGGTTCGAGGAACCCTAAGGAGATCGGGAGCAAACGTCCATTTTCATCAGTGATCGAACCGAGATACCAATTGTCGGTGTGACGATCTTTGCGAACGATCGTGACATAGTCGCCCACTTCAGCATTGATCACATGCGTCTCAGACCAGTCGGTCGGTACGTCCTCTATGAATTTGAATGCATCCGGGCGGGCTTCATAGGCTTGGATGCGATCGGCAGCCATTGTCACTGGGCTGTAAAGCACGACGTACAGCGCAAGCTGTTTCATAAGTGTTGTCGGAACACTGCAGCACGGTCGGATATGCTTCAGATCAAAGATGCCTGGTGTGAAATCCATCGGACCGCCGAGCATTCGCGTGAAGACTAGATTGGTCTCGTGCTCTGGTGGATTAACGGGAACACCGAACGCGTTGTATTCCTGACCGCGAGAACCTTCGCGCGCAAGCCAATTCGGGTACGTGCGACGCAGGCCCGTGTCTTTGATCGGTTCATGAGAGTCGATCATGATGTGGCGTTTAGCCGCTTCTTTCACGACCGTGAGGTAGTGGTTGGCCATGTATTGGCTGTCGTGCCATTCCGTCCGATTGGCGCCGAGTACGGCCTTGTGGTGGATTTGATCGGCGTCGGCGACATAGCCAGTTTTAACCGCATCAATACCAAGAGACTGGTACAGATCGAAGGCTGAGCCCATTTGCGCTTCATAATTTGATATGTCACCGCCCGTTTCGTGATGCCCGATGATGTGGACCCCCTTGGCGCGCGCGTAAGCAGCGATCGCTGGAAGATCAAAGTCGGGATACGCTTCGGTGAAGCTAAATGACGAACCGTCTCCTGCCCACTCGCTATCCCAGCCGACATTCCAACCTTCAATCAGCAGTCCGCGAAAGTGGTGTTTGGCTGCAAAATCAATGTAGCGCTTCGCGTGTTCAGTCGTTGCACCATGCTTGGGGCCCGACGCCCACGTCCAATCCTCGTGGAACATTTCCCACCAAATACCTAGAAATTTCCCTGGCTGAATCCACGATACGTCGCCCAGTACATTCGGATCATTTAGGTTCAGCTCAAGATTCGATTCATAGAGTGCGCCCGCACTGTCCGTGATCGCGATCATTCGCCAAGGAGTTTTAAAGGGGGCTGTACGTCTTGCCGCCCAACCTTCGGATGCGGGCACTAAATGGGCCCGCAAGTGTTGCTCATCGATACGTTGGACATAGAAGCCAGCGAAATCCACCAATGCCGCTTCGTGGATCTCAATGTGCACGTGGTCCTTCGTTCTTAAGGTGAGCGGTGTGTGTGACGTGCTCAGCTCGCTGAGTGCCGTTCGTTGGTAGACCAACTCGGTGTCATGCGATTCACCCCATGGCATCCACCAAGCGGTGGCCGGATCGACGATATTGAATTCAGTCAATTCGTCAGCAATCACGACGTCATGGAGTTGCGGTTGGTCGGGGAAAGCGTATCGGAAGCCAATTCCGTCATCGTAAACCCGGACGATGACTTCGAGCTCACGCCTAAGACCTTTAGGCTCTGTGAGTCGAACGGTTTGTTCAGAGTAATGGTTCCGGATATAGCGCCGCTCGCCCCACGGCTGCTCCCACGTTTCGTCCACGCCGTGTGGCGCCTCGGTCGGTGCAACGACATGCAGTTGATAGGCGAGCTTGCCGGCATCCTTGAGCACAAAGCCCAGATGGGAATAGCCGATAACCGGTTTGCCAAAGCGAAGCACTCGATAGACAGGAAAGCCGTCGGACTCGGTGACTTCGACGGTGAGTACCTGATTGGGCGACGACACACTCACGGTGGGTGCCTTCGGCAGCGCGGTGCCTGGAGCCGAATCAGCCCGCACGGCGCTGAAAGCCGAGATTCCTGCTAAGACGAGCAGCCAGTTTTTCATGCATTCCCCCTCTGATGGCGATCGCCAACCACGGATGGTGCACGAAGCCATGCCGCACGGCGAGTGCCGGGAGGCTGATCTAAAAATTGCAAAAATATGCGATTGCCTATCTGAAGTGGTGAGTCAGTGAAGCGGCTGTCTGCTTTTTCGGAATAAAAGTCATAAAAAACAATCTCAAATCTGCTGGTTGAAGATGACCTGTGGACGTAGACGGATGAAAAAAAAATGAAAAAATGTTGTCTGTGGCGGTGTGGGCAGACGTAGAATCGCGGCCCATTACAGGGGGTGGATTGCGTGAGCGTTCGGCGAAATACACGTTTGGAGGATTTGGCTCGCCTCGCTGGCGTATCCATAACCACCGTTTCTCGGGCACTCAACGATAGCCCTGCGGTCAACCAGCAGACGAAGCAGTTGCTGTGGAAATTGGCGCGCGAGCACGACTACCCGTTTCGAGGCTATATGCCGGCCGGACCCACCGTCGCAGCCGCTGCGGTTGCGATTGTCATTCCGCGACCGCAGGGGCGAGATGCCCGTTTGTCCGATCCATTTACCTTGGAATTGGTCGCGGGTCTCGGTGAGGCGGCCCGTCAGCGAGGCTGCGACTTTATCGTGTCTCATTTGGCGCCGTCGGGTCCAGCGGACCTCGCCCAGCTTATGGCCACCAATCGCGCCACCGGTATCATTTTTCTGGGCCAAAGTTCATTGCATGCGGCCTATAACCAATTGGCCGAAACGTCGACCCGCTTTGCCGTTTGGGGGGCGCAAATTCCCAACCAGCTGTATTGCTCGGTGGGCAGCGATAACCCATTGGGTGGCCGTCGTGCGACCCTACACCTCGCGCGCCTCGGTCGGCGCAGAATCGTGTTCTTAGGCGATACGGAGGCCCCCGAGTCTGCGCAGCGGCATCAGGGATACCTAACCGCGTTGCAGGATGCGGGCTTGAGCGTCGATCCCTCGCTCTCAGTGCCTTCATCGTTTGATCTGGAGGCCTCAGAGGCCGCGATCGATGCCCTCATGGCGCGCCGAGTGGCCTTCGACGGCATCGTTGCGGCCTCAGATTTGATCGCGCTCGGTGCTATCCGGGCACTTGAGCGAGCAGGTAAGTCTGTTCCCGGCGACGTCTCTGTCGTCGGCTATGACGACGTTCCGTTTGCCCGTTACGCTCGTCCTGCATTGACGACAGTGCGCCAGGACACTGCGCTCGCAGGGCGGTTGCTTCTGTCTAAGCTGCTCAGCGGCGACTCATCGAGCCTGCGTTCAGAGCGTTTGCCAACGGACTTAGTGGTTCGCGAAACCTGCGGCGCCTAGAGTTTTTGCATTAATTTTCATAAGCGCTGCAACATATTTCCGCTTTCATGTGTTGTTATTGGGCAACAAATATTAAAAATAATGCGTTAATACATGCAGTTAAATGGCTTTTCTCACTCGAACATTTAACAACGGGAAAGTTAGACGGCGGCGATATTGCAAAACAATGAATTTTTTCGCATAATTTTTCGAACACCGACGCAGTTCCGATTGCAGCGGTAATAAAAATGATGAGCGCAATCAGACGCTCGTCGGGCGATGGTTTGAGGGGGGTCTCGGCGCGTGACGCCGCAATCATTTCTTGAGCTAAGCCAAGCCGATACGTTGCGCGAGCGCCGTGTCGTTTTTGTTTTTGGATCGATGGTTTTTCCGCGTTTTATCCTTTGGGAGGCTCAACGCTTATGTCAACGCTGAATCTGCGTTCCCGTATCGCTCTTACGCTGCGCGCCGCTTCGCCGGTCGCTGCAGGCTCCGCGCTCCTCGCGCTGTCTTTCGCCGCTTCAGCCCAACAGGCTCCGGCTGCCGGCCCGCTTGAGGAGGTTGTCGTCACTGGTATTCGCAAGTCGATCGAGGATGCAATCTCGATCAAGCGTGACCAGGACGTTATCGTTGAAGCGATTTCGGCGGAAGACATCGGCAAGTTGCCGGACACGACGATTGCTGAATCCCTGGCTCGTTTGCCGGGCGTGACGACGCAGCGCGACCGCTACGGTAACGCGACGGCCATCTCGATCCGTGGCCTTGGTCCGGATTTCAACGGCTATTTGTTGAACGGCCGTGAGCAGACCTCGACGGACAGCAGCCGCTCACTCGACCTCAGCATCTATCCGGCCGAGCTCATCGCCGGCGCGACGGTCTACAAGTCGGGCGATTCATCGCTGATGACGGCCGGTTTGGCTGGCACGATCGACAACCAATTGATCAAGCCACTGAACTACCGCGGCCTGATCGTCGACGGTAAGGCAGAAAAGACCAAGAATGGCGTCGGCCTTCCGACACAGGGCAAGGGCAAGCGCTACACGCTGTCGATCATTGATCAGTTTGCTGACCATACGGTCGGTGTGGCCGTGGGCTTCGTGCACTCGGACAGCAACAGCAGCCAACTCTCCAGCGGCAGCTGGGGCGGCACGCTGCCGGTGGTTGGTGGTGGCAGTGTCAGCAACCCATGGTTTGGCGGTCTGAACTATGAGACCGACTTAACGACCGACAAGCGGGACAGCGCGGTTGGCATTCTCGAGTTCAAGCCGAACGAAAACTTCAGCAGTGAAGTCGACGCGTTTTACGCCAAGCGTAAGATAGGCACGAACAAGAACTCGGTTCAGCGCGTCACCGGCTACGGCGGCGACTCGTTGACCGCCGGCAGCACGGCTGACTCCGGTACGATCATCTCGAACTGCGCTTACTGCGGTGGCGGCGGTTGGGACGTGATCCTCAAGGATGAAAACCTGTTCGACAACGACACGGTGAAGTCGATCGGCTGGAAGAACGAGTTGAAGCTGTCCGACACTTGGACAGCGACGTTAGATCTCAACACGAACACGGCGACGCGCGTCGAGAAAGACATTGAAGTCTACGGCGGCCTGGCAACGGCCGGGCAGATGTCCTACACCAACGGCACTTCGGCCACCCCGCAACTGAGCTACAGCGACAGCTTGACCGATCCGAACACCATGAAGATTCATGATGTGACGGGATGGAGCGGCATCAACGGTGTCCCGCAGGCCGGTTACATCAAGGGCCCAACGATCACCGACAAGATCACGTCGGTTCGTTTCGATTTGGCCAATAAACTGAGCGGCGGTATGTTCTCGCAGCTGCGCTTTGGCGTGAATTACACGAAGCGTTCGAAGGAGCGCATCACGGACGAAGGTCTGATCGTTCCGTCGAGCGGTGTGGCCAGCGACGCGGTCGCTTTCCCAGGCGGTAGCTTCGTCCAGACGAACGTCGGCGGCACGGGCCTCGATATTCTCGGCTATGCGCCGCAGGACGGCCTGTTCCCAGGCGTGTCGATCCTGCGCAAGTACAATGACGACATCTTATCGAAGACCTGGACGGTTTCCGAGAAGGTCACGACCGGCTACGTCAAGTTGGACATCGACACCCGCTGGGGTGATATGCCCGTTCGCGGTAACGTCGGCACCCAGATTGTTCGTACGGACCAATCGTCTGCCGGGTACCGTGCGGACGCCACTTCGAGTGTCACGCTCACCAACCCAGCGGGGACATTGACCTCGGACGGCGCCAAGTACACCGATTTCCTCCCGGCCTTGAACTTGGCTGGCGATCTCGGTGACGGTAAGAAGCTGCGCTTTGCATTGAGCAAGCAGATTGCGCGTCCAACGCTCACGGATCTGCGTAACTCGTTGGCGGCGGCAGAAGCAACCAGTGGCGCTAACGCAGTCGCCGGCCCAGGCGGCACGCCGTTGGTTGTCGGATCGGCCGGTAACCCGCACCTGAAGCCTTTCAAGGCGACGGGCGTTGACCTGTCTTTGGAAAAGTACTTCCAGTCGCGGGCGTATGTCAGTGCAGCGGTATTCTACAAGCACCTTGACAGCTACATCGTCCCGCAGACGACCGTGAACTATGACTTCACGGCGATCGAGGCACAGCTGGGCGCGTCAGGCTGGGTCAACCCGACCAGCGGTATTTTCACCCAGACCGTGAATGGCTCGGGTGGCAACATCAAGGGCCTCGAGCTGTCGGCTTCGCTGCCGTTCAGCATGATCGCCTCGTGGTTGGATGGTTTCGGCTTGATGACCAACTTCTCGTCAACCACGAGCTCGGTCGCGCTGCCTAACCTGATCGGCTTGAATCCGTCGCAGCAGGTGCCGACCACCGGCTCCATGCCGTTGCCGGGTCTCTCGCACATCAATAAGAAGGCGATCTTGTACTTCGAAAAAGGTGGTTTCAGCGCCTTTATCGCGGACAACGAGCGCTCGCAGTATGTTGGCAGCGTCTCCAATTCGGTCGTCGGCGGCTACCCAGCGCTCGTGTACATCGCGCCTCAGAAGTGGGTGTCGGCTCAGGTCGGCTACGAACTGCAGAGTGGTCCAGCTAAGGGCCTCGGAATCCGCTTCGAAGGCAATAACATGAACAAGCCTGTCTATCGGGAGCTGAGCCCGAACGGCGACGGTACGTTCTCGCCGCATGACACCAAGACGGGCGCGACCTACGCCCTTAAGGTGTTCTACAAGTTCGCCGAATAATCTTTCGGTAGAAACGTAGATAAAAACCTCGCTGCGGCAACGCGGCGAGGTTTTTTTTTGAAGGGACTCGGTGCAAAGTAGCACCTAGAACTTGCCGGAGTCAGTCCTATGGAATCCTCTAACCCGTCTGCCTTGCGGATCGTAATTGTCGGTGGCGGAACGTCTGGTTGGATGACTGCGGCAGCGCTGTCCAAAGTGCTGCGTGGTCGTTATCCAATCACGTTGGTCGAGTCTGAAGAGATCGGAACCATTGGTGTCGGCGAGGCGACGATTCCGATGATTCAGTTATTCAACCGAATGGTTGAACTCGACGAAGACGATTTCATGCGTGAAACCCAGGCCACCTTCAAGCTCGGTATCGAATTTGTGAATTGGGGGCAGCTGGGCGATCGTTATGTGCACGGCTTTGGCACGATCGGCCAGGACACCTGGACGGTCGATTTCCACCAATACTGGCTCAAGCAGTATTTGGCGGGTAAGGCTAAAGAACTGGATGCCTATTCCATCAATACGATGGCCTGCAAGCACAACAAGTTCATGCGTCCGAAGCTCGACATGCCGAAGTCGCCGTTATCGCAGATCGCGTATGCCTTTCATTTCGATGCGTCGCTTTACGCGCGCTATTTGCGTAAATTTTCGGAAGCACGCGGTGTCCGACGCGTTGAAGGCCTCATTGAGTCGGTCAGCAAGAACGCGGATGGCAGCCGGGTCACTGGCCTCAAATTGCGCTCCGGCGAAACAGTGGACGGCGATTTATTCATCGATTGCTCGGGTATTCGCGCGCTGCTGATTGAAGGCGCAATGCAGGCCGGTTTTGAGGACTGGACGCATTGGTTGCCTTGCGACCGCGCCGTTGCGGTGCCGTGTGCGTCCGCACCCGTCCTGCTTCCGTATACTCGCTCCACCGCTCGCGCGGCGGGTTGGCAATGGCGCATTCCCTTGCAGCACCGTATCGGCAACGGGCATGTCTATTCCAGTCGTTACATGAGCCAGGACGAGGCCACCTCGATACTGATGAGTAACTTAGACGGTGAGTCGCTCGCCGCGCCGCGGCATATTTCCTTTACGCCGGGGCGACGCCGCGAGACCTGGAAAGGCAATGTGGTCAGCATCGGGTTGGCGAGCGGATTCCTAGAGCCGCTGGAGTCGACCAGTATTCATCTGGTTCAGATGGGTATCGCCCACCTGCTGACGTTTTTCCCGAACGCAGGATTCGACGCAGCCTCAACCGCCGAATACAACCGTGTGATGCAGCGGGAATACGAGTGGGTGAGGGACTTCATCATTCTTCATTACAAGGCAACCGAACGGGACGACACGCCGTTTTGGAACTATTGCCGCACGATGGATGTGCCCGAGACCTTGCAGCAGCGCATTGATCTGTTCCGTAGTCACGGCCGTGTTCTCCGGGAGGGAAATGAATTGTTCACCAAGGTCAGCTGGTTGCAGGTGATGCATGGCCAGAGAATAAAAGCTGAATCACACCACCCGTTGACGGACGTGTTGCCGGAGTCTGAAATCGATAAATATCTCGATGAAGTGGCGGGCGTCATCGAATCATGCACGGACTACATGCCGACGCACGCTCAGTTCATCGCTGACCACTGTGCGGCTAAACCATTAGCCTGAGGATAGATCATGAAAATCTTCACTCTGACGATGACTGGATTAACACTTGTCTTGGCGGCCTGCGTCACACCGCCGCCCGCTACCCAAGCCACGCTCACCTATGACTCCAATCCGATCGGTGCTGAGTTTTTTGAAGGTGGGCAGTCGCTGGGTCTTGGCCCCGTGACTCGCACCTATAAGGGCGATCCGGCGGCAGGCAAAATCGAAACGCCGGATGTAAAGGCGGTGTGGCCCAGCGGCGCCGAAACCACGTTCTTCACGATTCTACCGCTCGGTTCTGATCGTCAGGCAGTGCTTGAGCGGCCGGCCAATGCGCCCGGCTTGCAGAAAGATCTTGATAACGCAAAGAAAGCATTGGTTGCGCGTAAGCAAGAAGCTGCACGTATCAAGGCGCTTGATCAGGGGGAGTTGGCCCGGAACTCGGCACGTTGCCAAGCCCAGATGGCCATGGGGAATAAGGGCATGACGGACGACTGCCGTTAGGAACGCAGCGGACGGGTGCAGGTGTAGAACCCGTTGAGCGTCAAACGCCCTCGGGTCGGGTCTGCGTGAAGTGGCGTGCTGCTATCGACGGCGGCGGAATGAAAGACGCCGCCGTCGTAGGCGATCAGACGGTTCCACGCAGCGGGAACCCGAGCAATATGCTCAAAATACGGATTATCCGGCGCCATGTAACCCCCGGTCAGACCGTAACGCTTGCTAAAGCTGGTCGCGTCTAAGCGCTGACTGTCGGCGATCAACTGATCGGTCTCGGCGGGTGATTGCTTCGGGCGATAAAAATCCGTTCCGCCCAATGCGGGATCGTGGAAAAGGTAGAGGACGCTTGCCGCGAAACCTGTGCGGGATGGATCCGCAGCAATTCGGTCGCGGTGGCAGAGCCATTGAATCGGCCGTAAGGCACTGGCGGCTTGTTGCATCAGCGAAAGTCGTACCAGAGACTCGGTCTGGCGGCGATAGCCCAGTCGATCGCGAAGCATCCGATCAAAGTGGTTGCTTGCCGCGGCAAGCAGGGGATGCGGGATATCGGCAACGAGACCCGGATAGGGGTAGCTGGGCGGAGTGAATGGCCCGCGACTTGACGCCCACGCCACTAAACGATCGGGTTCATTGAGTACGTCGTCCAGCACCACACAGATCTGGCCATCGAATAAGTCGATGGTCGAAACAGTCGGATTGGGGTTGAACAGGCTTGTCCATTCCAGCGCCATCATGATGGGGAGTCCTGCGGAGTCTTGAGTGTCTCGCTGCCGCCGCCGAGCATAGCGAAACTCACGCAGTGATGCCGATGGCACTTGGATGCCCGTTATACTCAAACGACCATGTGTGTGAGGGGAGTGTTCATGTTACTCAGCCGTCGTTGGTGGACCAAACTCTTGATTAGCGCTCTGGTTGGCTATGCCATTTGCCTGCCGGTGTTTGCGCAAACCACGCAAGTCCAGCATCTCCCCTGGAGTCGTAAGGCGGTGATGTACGAGCTGAACGTCCGGCAGTACACGCCCGAGGGTAGCCTGCGCGCGATCATTCCAGAGCTGCCCAAAATTCGTGCATTGGGGACTGACATTCTCTGGGTCATGCCGATTCAACCGATCGGTGTGAAAGAGCGGAAGGGGACACTCGGCAGTTACTACTCGATTCAGAACTATACGGCGGTCAATCCGGAATTTGGTTCGCTGGATGATTTCAAAGCGTTGGTGCAGGCCGCTCATAACCTTGGCATGAAAGTGATTCTCGATTGGGTCGCGAATCACTCGGCGCTGGATCATCCATGGGTCACTCAGCATCCTGAGTGGTACCAGAAGGACAAGAACGGTCAGATCACCGGCTATGTGTACGTCGGGGATGACGGTAAGGAAGAGAACTGGTCCGATGTTGCCGGTCTCGACTACCACTCGCCGGATCTGCGAGCCGCGATGATTGAATCGCTGCGCTTCTGGGTGAAAGAAACCGATATTGATGGTTTCCGCTGTGATGTCGCGATGCGTGTGCCGGAGGATTTCTGGTTTGCCGCGCGTAGCGAGCTTGACCACGATAAGCCACTCTTCTGGCTCGCTGAAGCGGATGAGCCCAAGCTGATGGTCCGCGCTTTTGATATGGGTTACGACTGGGAACTCGGCAATGCCTTCTCGGCCATCGGTAAAGGTCGGCGCACAGCGGCCTCGCTGGGGGATCTCTTGACGCATCCGCCGAAGCCCTATCCAGACGATGCGTACAAAATGCGCTTCGTGTCGAACCACGATTTCAATTCCTGGCACGGCAGCGATGTCGAACTCTACGGACCCTTTGTCGATGCGCTGACCGTCGTCTCTTTTACCTTGCCGGGCATGCCACTGATTTACAGTGGACAGGAAGCGGTCAACACGCGTCGCTTAGAGTTTTTTGAGCGTGACCCGATTCGCTTCAAGGACCGATCACGCGCGCCGTTATACAGCAAGTTGTCCGCTTTGAAACACAGCCACCCAGCGCTTGCGGCGGGTGATGCGGGTGGCTCAATGACGGTGATTGAGACCGGCAATCCTGATCTCTTTGCCTTTCGGCGCGCCAAAGGCTCGGATGTGGTTACGGTCGTTGTGAACTTGTCGTACCACCGGCAAACAGTGCCAAAGCAGCATGGCCTCGGCGGCGGCTATTTGCTGCCCGGCGGGTGGCGCGTGAAGGCCGAAGGGTTCAGGTCCTAAGGCGTTGTGGCGAGTTCTAAGGCGCTCAGATAGCTCATGGCCTCGGCGCGACTCGCCCCGCACATGGCGGGGTTGGGCTGCAATGAGCGACAGACCTTTGGCCGGCGTGGATCGCCGAATAGGCGGCAGCGCTCCTGCTCATCCAGTTGTACACAGCGCACGCCGGCGGGCTTGCCGTTTGGCATGCCTGGAATGGGCGAGGTGATGGACGGCGCGGTGCAGCAAGCGCCGCAATGACTTCTGCAGAGAGACATTCGATCCGACCCGCACTGGCCGACAAGCCGAGAGCTCTCAGTCTACGTCAAATTCTGCCGTGTGACGGCGTGTAGCTTCGTCGTGTTAGCCGAGTACCACGGCCTCTGATTTTTGAACAAATCGGCCTTGGATGGATTCCACGCCGAGGGCAAATAGGACGGCCATGGTATTGGCATCCTCGACCCGTTCGGCAATGGTGCGGGCGCCGGCGGATTTTGCGTGGGCGACTAGCGTGCGTACCGACGCCTGCAGTTCATGTTGCTGTGCGAGACCTTGCATCAACTTGCCGTCAATCTTGACGAAATCTGGTTTTAGGTGCGCAGCGAGGTGGATTGGATCGCGGCCAAAGCCGTAGTGCTCCACAGCGAAGCGCATGTTGGCCTTGCGCAACTCAGTACGCAATATCTCTGCCGCATCCGGATGGCGATCGATCTCGGCCTCCGGCACCTGGATGACGATGCGTGATGGATCCACGCCCGCGGTTGCAAGTTGCGTTTTGAGCCAAGGCACCACGGTCTGATCAGCGAGCGAGTCTGCCGAGATGCGGACAAAGAAGCCCTTACCGGACCGTTGCGCCGCTAAGGCGACGCAAGCACCGAGTGCCCATCGATCCAGCGCCCGCATCAAATCGTTGCGTTGGGCCGCAGCAAGGAACTCAGACGGTAAGATGTCTGCACCATCTTCGCCTTGTAGACGAATGAGGAGGTCGAAACAGTCAGCGGCCCCACCGTGTAGATTGGCGATCGGCTGTTGTTGCAATCGGAACCGATTGTCCATCAGCGCCGCTTTCAAGCGTTGCGCCCAATGACGATCATCCGCGAGTCCAGCGCTCGGCTCTGGATCGCGAATCATGAGTCGATCACCGCCTTCGTTACGGCTGAGGCGTATCGCCTCCATGGCACGCGTCATCGCGCCATCGGTGTCAGTGCCGATGACACGGGCAAGTCCGATGGTCAGCGATATGCGCACCTCGCGTCCGGCAACCACGAAGGCGTGCTCACGCACCGCGCCAATGATGTGCGCGGCCCAGCGCTCCAGATCTGCGCTCGTGCCGCGTTCCATCAGTAGGATAAAACTGGAGCCGGTGAAGCGACCCGCCAAATCATTGGGCGTGAGATGGCAGCGAAGCTCATCGGCCAACATCGCGATGAGGCCTTCGGCCGCCAGGGGCCCGACGCGGTCTGCGACTTGTTCGGGATGGTCAATTTGCACGGCGCAGAGGTAGCGCACGCCACCGGTGATCGGTTGGCTGCAGCGCTCGACCAGCGTATCGATCAGGTGAGCGCGATGGAGAAACCCCGTGGTGTGATCGGTGCGGATCGCGCGCGCGAGTTGCTCGCGCAAATCGCCGCTGTCGTCGCCGGCAACGGCCGGTACCCGCAGCGTGATGACCGCCTCGCCGTCGGCGGCCGCACCTAATGAGAGTTCGATGTCGATCGGCCGTGCTGACCCATCCGCGTGAAGCGCCCTTAACCGGAGTGGTTCGGCTGGCCAATGCCCATGCAGGCAGGCGCTCAGCGCGCCTTTCAGCGCCGCATGGGATAGCGGATCAAAACAGTCCATGAGCGGCAGCCCATCGATGCTGCCAAGTTCCGTATAGCCCAGCATATTCAACCAAGCCGGGTTGGCGTCGATCACGATCCCCTCAACGACCTCGGCGATCGCATCGGTGGATCCTTCGCGCAGCACATCCAAGGCGCGTCGATAGTCAGCGCTCGCAGCGGCACTCGCGATGAGTGCCCGGGTGTTGCGTTGGGCGGCTATTTCCCGCTGTGCGACCAGAACCAGCCGACGCGGAGCAAGCAGGCTCGCGATGTCTTGTGCGCCGGCCACGAGGGCGGATTCTGAGGCGGCGTCGGTGCACTCCTCGAGCAGCACGATCACCGATGGCGGTGGCTCTCGCCGGGCGCGCAGGCCCGCGATCGACTCAATGGGGAATAAACGATCGTCGGCCGCGATGAAGACGAGTTCTGGGTGCTGGGACTCCAGCAGGCTCTCCAGGTCGGAACCGCTCGCGACGTGAAGGCACTGAGACCTGATACCGGCTCGGCGCAGCAGGCGATTGACCGCATCCGCCGCATCCGGTTTACGGCATAGGACGACGACCCCAATGGCATTGGGCGGGTGTGTCGGGCGAGGGGCGAGCGCAGCAGCCATGATCTGATGCTAGAACTTAGGCCGGAGTCCGACCGGACTCCGTTAACACTTTTGCGACTTTGGGGGTTTGCGGTTCCGGCCGCGCGTCTGGCTGTCTGGGCCTTAGACGGCTACACTAGCGCGCTTTGGGCGGGCCAGAAGGCCCCCGCGCACGGCGGCTTTCCGGAGAGTTTAATGTCCACGTACAGCACGAACGAATTTAAGACTGGCCTCAAGATCCTGATCGATGGGGATCCGTTCTCGATCGTCGAGAACGAAATGGTCAAGCCTGGCAAGGGTCAGGCCTTCAACCGCGTCAAGGTCCGCAACCTCAAGACCGGCCGGGTCGTGGAAAAGACTTGGAAGAGCGGTGATTCGGTGGATGCCGCCGACGTGGTCGATGCGGACATGCAGTATCTGTACACCGACGGCAGTTTCTGGACTTTTATGGCGACGGACGGCTCGTTTGAGCAATTCACCGCCGGTAAGTCCGCCATGGGAGACTCCGCACAGTGGCTGAAGGACGGCGTCGAGTGCATCGTGACGCTGTGGAATGGCGAGCCACTGAACGTGACCGCGCCGGCTCACGTGGAACTCAAGATCGTCGAAACTGACCCGGGCGTACGCGGCGACACCGCGACAGGCGGTCAGAAGCCGGCGAAGCTCGAGACGGGTGCGGTCGTTCGCGTGCCGCTGTTCATCAGCGAAGGCGAAATCATCCGCGTGGATACCCGTAACGGCGAATACATCTCCCGCGCCAAGTAAGGCGGGTCAGAGCTCGCAGCCCGCCACGAGGCGGGCTGCGAACGACTCAAGCGCCGTCGCATCGGCCGAGTCGAAGCGCGACAGAATGGGACTATCCAAGTCCATCACGCCGATCAAGCGGCTGTCCGCGGTCAGCAGCGGCACCACAATTTCCGACTGGCTGGCCGAATCGCAGGCGATATGGCCGGGGAAGGCGTGGACATTGGGCACGAGCACCGTGCGCCGTTCAGCCGCGGCCGTCCCACAGACCCCGCGACCAAAGGCAATCCGCACACAGGCGGGTTTGCCCTGAAAGGGCCCAACCACGAGCCCGTCCCCTTTGCTCAGATAAAAACCGGCCCAGTTGAGCTGCGGCAGCACTCCCATCAATAATGCGGAGGCATTGGCGAGATTCGCGATCAAGTCGCGTTCGCCCAGAAGCAGGGCGTCGAGGGTTTGCAGCAAGACGGCGTGTCTCTCAGCCGCTGGGGCATCGTCCGCAAGCAGGGGCAAGGATTCGCTCATCGCTCAGCACTCCGTCACAGCAAAAGCCAACACATCCTGAATGCTCTCTGCGCCCATCGCCACCATCAACACCCGGTCAAGCCCAACGGCGACCCCGGCGCAGTCGGGCAGCCCGACCTGCAGTGCGGCAATCAACCGCTCATCGAGCGGCACGGCTGGTAAGCCCAGCGCTGCGCGCTGGGCCAGGTCTTGCTCAAACCGTCGCCGTTGTTCGTCAGGCTGGGTCAGTTCGTGAAAGCCGTTACACAACTCAAGCCCTCGGGCATAGGCTTCGAAGCGGGCGGCGACGGGGGGATTGCCCGGTAACAAGCGGGCAAGCGCCGCTTGGGACGTTGGAAAATCGTGCACAAAGGTCAGTCGATCGTGGCCCAGCTGCGGGCCAATCACGATGCCCATCAAGGCGTTCAATAAGGTGTCGCGATCAGCGCTTGGTAGGTCCGCCTGTGCATGGTCGCGACACAGGGCGCGCAAGGCGTCGACGGGGCAGAGGTGGGGATCTATCGCTAGATAGCGCTCAAAAATGGCCTGATAGCTGAGGCGTTCGGCCGGTGCCTGGTAGGCAGATCCTAAGGCTGTGGTGAGTAAGGCCTCAACTTCATCCATCAGTTGATATTGATCGAAACCAAGTCGATACCATTCCAACATCGTGAATTCAGGGTTGTGATTGCGCCCGGTTTCGCCGTCACGGAAGACTTTACAGATCTGATAACAATCGCCGACGCCGGCCGCGAGGAGTCGCTTCATCGCGTGCTCGGGCGAGGTTTGTAAATAAAACGTCGGTGCGTGGCCCGCAATGCGCGTCTGCAATGAATCCAGATGCGGGTCGGTGACGGCCGCTTGCGAGAGCAGCGGCGTTTCGACTTCCAACACGTTACGGTGTGCAAAAAACCGTCGGCAGTGCGCCAACAGTTGAGCCCGTGCAACGAGTCGTTCGCGCATCATGAGTGATGGCGCATGGCGATGCGTTCACCCATCTGCACGATACTGCCGCCGATGAAATGATCAACAAACTCCAAGCTCTTCGGTGGAAAGATCAGCACCACTGTGGAGCCCATATTGAACCAGCCCAACTCGTCGCCACGACCGTAATCCCGCCGTTCAGGTAGGGGGAGCGGGCCGGGACGTCGGTCTGCACGCGGCAGCACTTCGCCGATGCCGGTCAAGCTGACTGAGCCGACATTCAGCGCGCCGACGAACACCAGCGCGTAAGGTCCGCTGGGTCCCACAAAGTGGCACACCAGACGTTCGTTTTTGACGTACAACGCGTCCACGAGCGCCGCGGTCGTCATGTTGACGCTATATAAGAGTCCCGGCTCGTAATGCAGTCCGACGAGCGTGCCTTCCAGCGGCACGTGGACGCGATGGTAGTTGTAGGGGGCGAGATAAATCGTCGCGAAATGCCCGCCAATGTACGGCGCTGCGCGGTCGATCTCACCGAGGAAAGCCCCGAGGCTGTACGTGCGACGTTTGGCCGTGAGTTGTGCTTGCAGCACTTGATCCGCATCCAGTTCACCACGCTCCGCAACCGTGCCGTCACACGGGCTTGCGATGGCGAAGGGGGCAATGTCGACGATGCGTGCGCCGGGCTTGAGCGCTCGCGTGAAGAAGTCGTTGAAGGACCGGTAGCCGCCAGCCGGCACGACCGCTTCGGCGGTATAGACCGAATACAGTCGCACGAAATGGCGAATCAGTGCGTTTTTGAAGCCTGGCGACTCGATGCGCGCGATGCGATAAATGAGCGCGGTGATCAGACGCTTGGGCAGTAGATGCTGCAGCAGTACAAACAGGTGATTGCCGATCGTCATGGGCGAGCTCCGCTGAGGGTCCAGATGCGGCGGATGTCAGCCGCGATCACGGCCGCCGCATGGGGCGGCGAGAAAACCGCGATGTAGCGTCCATCGCGATCCAGTAGGTAAACCTGCGCGGCATGCTCCACGGCGTAGCCCTGTGTCGGGTCGGCATCAGCGGGAACGGTGTAGTACGCCCCGAACGCTGCGGTGACGCGATCGAGGTTTGCGGTGTCGCCGCTCACGGCATCCACCATCTCGCCGAAATGCGCGGCGTAGGCGGCTAATTCGCTTGGGCTATCGCGTTTGGGGTCGACCGAGATAAACAAGATCTGCGGCTGTTCGCTGGCGGGGAGGTCGCTCAACAAGCGCTGCGCGCTAGCGAGCGTCGTGAGGGTGGTCGGGCAGAGTTCTGGGCAATGGGTGAAGCCAAAAAACACCAACGTTGGATGTCCGCGAAGTTGGGCCTTGGCGAATGAACCATGGCCACCGTGGAGGACGAAATCCGGGAGGTCGCGCGGGCTTGGCAATACGGTCGCGACGGCCGGTGGTTCCGGCGTCCGGCCGCAGCCAAGGAGTGCCACGGCCATGAGTAGCAGGGCGATGGAATGGAGCGACCGGGTGAGGCTGGCGGTTTTTGGAATCATTCTGTGATTATCCCATGACTTGCGCGGGGTTCGGTTGCTTTAGACTATCGGCATGACTGCACCTCGATTGGCTCCTGCCCGCGTGGGCGACGCGATTGCCCACACCGCCCGACGTCTTGCCCGGGCGGAGTTAGCCTATGGTCACGGCACCGATAATCCCTATGACGAGGCTGCGGCGCTGGTTTTCCATGTGTGTGGCTTGCGACACGAAGAGGCGCCGGCGGCCTATGAGGTGACGCTAGACCTGAGCCAGCGACGTGCGCTACGCCGACTGGTGCAGCGTCGCATTGACGAGCGGGTCCCCTCGGCCTACCTGACGGGCGTCACCTGGTTTGCCGGCCACGAGATGCGCGTCGACTCGCGGGTCCTTGTGCCGCGCTCAGCGATTGCTGAACTGATTGCGGCTCGTTTTGCACCGTTTATCGCGGCCGACCGGGTTCGGCGCATCGTTGATATCGGCACCGGCTCGGGCTGTATTGCGATCGCCTGCGCCCACGCCTTCCCGGCCGCGACGGTCGATGCGGCTGACATTTCGCCCGGGGCTTTGGACGTGGCGCGCGACAACATCGCGCAACATGGTCTCGAGGAACGCGTGCGGCCCATGTTGGCGGACGTCTACGACGGGCTGCCTGCGGGACGCTACGATATCATCGTATCCAACCCGCCCTATGTGCCGACGGCTGATGTCGAGGCGTTGCCGGCGGAGTATCACCACGAGCCCGCGCTCGGGCTGGATTCGGGCCCGGATGGGCTTGATCATGTGCGCCGCATATTAGCGGGTATGCACGAATGGCTGGCCCCGGGTGGCATCTTGGTGGTTGAGGTCGGCAACACCGACGAGGCGGTTGCGCGCGCGTGGCCAGATATGCCGTTTTTGTGGCTCGACTTTGAGCACGGTGGCGGCGGTGTCTTCTTGCTGAGGATGGAGTAGGGATGTCGGGCAATACGATCGGACGACTTTTCACGGTCACGACCTTTGGCGAAAGCCACGGCCCTGCACTCGGTGCCATCATCGATGGCTGTCCGCCGGGTCTAGAGATCACCGAAGCTGAGCTGATGACGGATGTCGAGCGACGCCGCTCCGGCACCTCGCATCACACGAGCCAGCGCAAGGAGCCGGATCAGGTCAAAATTCTGTCCGGTGTCTTTGAGGGTCGGACCACGGGTACGCCGATCGGCCTGTTGGTCGAGAACACGGATCAACGGTCACGCGATTACGAGAAAATCAAAGATCGTTTTCGTCCGGGCCACGCCGACTACACCTACGAACATAAATATGGCTTTCGCGACTATCGCGGCGGTGGCCGGTCTTCAGCGCGCGAGACGGTCATGCGGGTGGCGGCAGGGGCCATTGCGCGTAAATATCTCGCGACTCGGCTTGGCGTTGAGATCCATGGCTATTTGACCGAGATCGGCCCCTTCACGCTGGACCCGGTCGATCCGATGTCGGCCTACGACAACCCCTTCTTCTGCCCGGACCCGTCGCGATTGACTGAGCTTGAGGACTATCTGTGGAAGATTCGCGGTGAAGGCGAGTCCGTGGGTGCGCGCTTGACCGTGATCGCCCGTGGCGTCCCGGTTGGGCTCGGCGAGCCGGTCTTCGATCGTCTCGATGCGGATATTGCTCACGCCATGATGGGCATCAATGCGGTCAAAGGCGTCGAGATTGGGGACGGCTTTGCCGTAGCCCGGCAAAAGGGCAGCGAGGGGCGCGATCTGATGACGCCGCAAGGGTTTGCCTCGAACCATGCCGGCGGCATTTTGGGCGGGATCTCCTCAGGCCAGGATATTCGGGTATCCATTGCGCTGAAGCCCACCTCCAGCATTCAAGTCCCTGGCGATACCATCAACGTGGCCGGTGAACGGGTCGACGTGATCACCACGGGTCGGCATGACCCCTGCGTCGGGCTGCGGGCTACGCCGATCGCCGAGGCGATGCTGGCTTTAGTCCTGATAGACCATTACTTGCGGCATCGCGGTCAGAACGCTGACGTGAGTTGCAGCACACCGGTGATCCAGGCGCACTTGTGATCCGACGCGGCGAGACCGTCTTTGCGGCCGGTTATCTCACCTATTACATGGCCTTCGGCGTTTTTATGCCGTATTGGTCGGCTCATCTGAGCCGGTTGGGGCTCGCGGCGACAGCCATTGGTGTGGTGCTCGCCGTCTTTAATACCGTCCGGGTCGTTTCACCGTTGGTCGGTGGTTGGTTATTGGATCGAGCGACGCAACCGAAGCGGGTGTTGGTGATTGGCGCGCTACTGGCTTGCCTGACGGCCGTTTGGGCGGGGCTGGCGCGCACGCCTTGGACGATCGGCGTTTCCATTGCCTTATACAGCCTTACGTTCACCGCGATCTTGCCGGCCTACGATGCGGTTGTCCTTGAGCGATTGGGTGCTGATCGCGCGCATTACGGCCGCTTGCGTCTGTGGGGCT
Source organism: uncultured Pseudomonadota bacterium (assembly GCA_903879335.1). Taxonomy (GTDB): domain Bacteria; phylum Pseudomonadota; class Gammaproteobacteria; order Steroidobacterales; family Steroidobacteraceae; genus CAIKZZ01. The sequence goes on along the minus strand of CAIRLC010000019.1, from coordinate 24,523 downwards.
CGATCGGGTTTGTCGTGATGGTGCTCGGTGTTGGCGCACTCATCGGTCATCTCGGTGACAGGGTGATTCCGGTCGCGTTGATCGCGGGCCACCTGTTGGCGGTCGCGGTGTTCCTCTTTTTGCCCACCGTCCACAGTCACGCCGTACCACGCTCGGCAGTCCGTGAGGGTTTTTTGACGGCGTTGGCAGACGGTCCCACGCGAATTTTGCTGTTGATCGCGTTCTTGCAGATCGCCGGATTTGGCGCTTTTAATGGCTTTTACACCATCTTTCTGCGCCACTACGGCTACAGCGAGCAGTTGATCAGCGTCTACTGGGCGCTCGGGGTGTTCTGCGAGATCGTGCTGTTCTGGCTCTCGCCGCAAATTCTGAAACGGGTCTCGATCGGACGACTGCTGGTCGTTTCGCTGGCCCTGTCGGTGCTGCGCTGGGGCGTTGTGGCAGCGCTGCCGGCGTCCGTGTTCTGGAATGCGGTGGCGCAGGTCACCCATGCCGCCTGTTTTGGTCTGTTCCAGGCGGCGAGCGTGATGCTGGCCGCCCGCTTTGCCGGCGTGGGTGCTTCAGGTCGCGCACAGGCGCTCTTGGCCGCCGCAGGTTCGGGGGCCGGAGGGATCGTCGGCAGCCTAATCGCCGGCTACCTTTATCAGCAGGTCGGCCCCCCGGCTGCGTTTCTGGGCGGCGCGGGTTTTGCCTTGGCGGCGCTGCTGCTCAGTTTTTGGCCCTCCTTTGTGGCCCGCCTGTGACGTGCGTCCTCTTGACAGTGTGGAGAGTGCGGTAGTGTGCCGCCCGGTCACTCCGTGATGGACTCGTTGTTTTGATGCTCGTCGCTCCACTAGGCTATATTCCGTTAAATGGCAGGCTGATGACGATTCATAGCAATCAGCAGGTTGGATTAATGTCTGCGAAGCGTTTCCGAACTCATATCGGCACCCGCTGCGGGTGGGGTATGCAGCGCCGGCGGCGTGGGGTGTCCGATGCTCGTTAAATTGCGTCTGGCCGGAGCTCTGGTCGCGCTGGTGCCCGCCGTTGCCGGTGCTTTGGGCCTTGGCGAGGCTCATGTCCTGTCCGCGCTCAACCAACCGTTGAACGCGAGCATCGATATGCTGGTGGCCAATGCGGACGATCTGAAAGATCTCTCCGTGACCCTCGCGCCACGAGACGTTTTTGAGCGTCAGGGGCTCGAGCGGCCGGCCTACCTCAATTCTCTCGTCTTCAAGGTCTCCCGGAATGCCATGGGCGAGCCTCAAGTCGAGGTCCATTCTGCGCAGCCGGCGACCGAGCCTTTCTTGACGTTTCTGGTTGCCATCGATTGGCCACGTGGCCATTTGGTACGTGAATACACCCTATTATTGGACCCACCGGTCTTTGAGGCAAAGCGCAGTGCGCCTGAGGCGGTTGTGGCGCCCGCGACCGGTGTCAGTACAGGCCCAGCCGGATCGATCGACCGAACGGGTGCGGCGGCAGCCGCGGCCGCCGATCGACCCAGCGGCGCCGAGCATGCGGTCGAACACCAAGTGATGGCGGGTGAGACGCTGTCCTCCGTGGTCCGCTCCCAAGGTTACTCGGCAGCGGCCGACGTGAATCGCGCCTTAATCGCCACCTTCCGAGCGAACCCGAATGCCTTTGATGGCAACATCAATCGGCTTCGTCGTGGCGCCATCCTGCGGGTGCCGCCGAAGAGCACGTGGGCGCAACTCGGTGTCGATGAAGCGACGGCCGAAGTACACCGTCAGGTCGGCTCGTGGAAGGGCGATCATCACGAAGCGCACTTACGCTTGGTGGTGCCGAAGACACTGCCGAAAACAAGGGAATCTGCACCTGAAACCGGCTCAGCGGGCGGCGCTGAGAGCAGTGACGTCGCGAAAATGCGTCTCCTGATCGAGTTGAAGAACACCGAGTTGGCGCGCTTACAAGCCGAGTTGGCAAAGAAAACCCCAGCGCCGGCCACGGCGCCGGCCACGGCGCCGAATCCAACCGAAGCGCCTGTTGCGGTCGCGCCTCCGCCTCCCGCATCCACCCCGGCCGCCGAGCCCAAGGCGGCGGTTCCGGTCGCGTCGGTCCCGCCACGCAAGATGACGGCGACACCGCCGTTACCCGCGGCCGAGCCCGGCATCTTGGACGTGCTGCTCGACAACGCCACGACCTTGGTTGCAGGCTTACTTGGCGTGCTGGTACTGGTCTTAGTCGGCCTTAAGTTGCGGGCAAGACGCGAGCAGAGTCACAGCAGCGAGGTGGCTTCCGCTCCGGCGACTGAGTTTGGGTCGCGCTTCACGCTCGATGGTGATCCGAACGTCACCCATCCACTGCTCTCGGCCACGCCGCGGGCTGAAGCGGATAAACGTCACCACATCGATGTGACGGAGTCCGACGATGAGTCTGGTGAGTTCCAACCGCCTGCATTCAATTCTCTGACCACACAAGCGATCCCGCATTCCGCGACCCCGGGTAGTCCACCGCTCGACAGCCGACTGGGCGCTGAGTCGTCGATTACGCTGCATCATATCGATCCGTTGGCCGAGGCCGATTTCCACATCGCCTACGGTCTGTACGCCCAAGCGGCTGACATTTTGCGGCTCGCCATTGAGTTGGAACCTGGCCGCTCGGATCTGAAGCTCAAGTTGCTGGAAGTGCATTTCGTCGCGGGCGACAGCGCGGCTTTCCTCGGTGCGGCCAACGCCTTAGATCGCCATGCGATCGGCGCTGCCGATTGGGATCGCGTGGCGGTGATGGGTCGACAGATCGCACCGGATGACGCCTTGTTCAAGGGCACGATCGGCACGCCATCCGGTATCGATTTTGACCTCGGCGCGGATGCGGCGACGGCTGGGTTGGACTTGGAAATCGCCGGCGGCGACACGGTCGCGCCGGTCGAACCCCAAGGCTCAGGGTGGCCGAGCGATTTTCATTTGGATCTCGAGAAAGATCTGCTCGATTTGTCCGCGACCCTGGATCCATCGACGGCCCACACCTTGCCGCCCTCCTTGGCGCCCGCCACGGCCACTGTGCCAACGTCAGCAGGCGATTCGACCGCAGAGCTTGAACTTGAGGATCTCGGCTTCCCCGACACCCTATTGGATGCCCTACCGGCTGAGCCTGAGCACGTGAATGACTTCGCCTCGGCCCCCGAGGCCGATGAGTCCACGCGTTTGATGCCGGATTTATCGGCGGATGATGGTTATACCCGCCGCATGCCGCAATTGGCCGAAACGCCTGCGGTTGAGTCGGGCGGGGAATCGGCCGAGGCTCTCTTAGAGGAAGCCACACGCCTGCTCGCCAACTTGTGGCCGGAGACATCGCCGCCACTCGATGCCTCGCAATCGGCGACCTTGGCGATGCCTGAACTCGATTCGATCGGTGCGTCATCGAGCGTTGATGAGATTGTGCTTGGCGATCCGCTCGATGACTCAAACTTCCCCACAGCGACGGTGCCCGTCCTGCCCCCAAGCGCATCGCAACCGACGGATCACGGCGCTTCACTGGCCGGTCTTCGCCTCGATGAACTGAACCTCGGTGACGAGCCGCTGGAGTTCGATCTGGACGACTTGGCCCGTGCGCTGCAAGACGACACGGTGGCCCAGCCGCTCGACCGCAGCAAGTTCAATACCGACATGCTGGCCACTGGCTTGCATGTCCGTCCGACCCAATCCCCACAACCTGTCATGGAAGATGACGTGAGCCGCTCTCGCACGAATGATCTTGATTTGCCGGAACTCGACCCCGTCACCCTGTCCGAGGTGGGCACCAAACTGGATTTGGCGCGAGCCTATCTGGATATGGGTGATCCGGACGGTGCTCGGGCCATCTTGGACGAGGTCCTCAGTGAGGGCAGTCCGTCACAAAAAAGCGAGGCGCAGCGGCTCCTTGAGACCTTGCCGGGCTGAGCCCGGGTGCGTATCGCCGTCGGTCTCGAATATTTAGGGGGCGCCTATGCCGGTTGGCAGCGCCAGAGCCGCTTGCCGTCCGTGCAAACTGAGGTTGAGCGCGCCTTGTCCTTGGTCGCCAATCACCCGGTGAAGACCAGCTGCGCGGGGCGTACGGACGCCGGTGTCCACGCCACCGGTCAGGTGATCCATTTCGATACGCCGGCCGTGCGGCCAGAGCGCGGCTGGTTACTCGGGGCGAACCGGTATTTGCCGCAGGACATTGCCCTGAATTGGGTCCGGCCGGTGGCCGATGGCTTTCATGCCCGCTATGCGGCCATGACCCGGTCCTACCGTTATCTGATCCTGAACTCCTCGGTACGATCCGCCCTTTGGGTGGGGCGAGCCGCGATTTGGCATACGCCGCTCGACGCCGCTCGGATGCATGCCAGTGTGCAGGTGCTGGTCGGTCGTCACGACTTTTCGTCCTTTCGCGCGGCCGAATGTCAGTCGGTATCGACGGTGCGTCTCTTGGAGTCGATCCGGGTGGTCCGGCAAGGCCCATTGATCGCCCTCGATGTCACGGCCAATGCCTTTTTGCATCATATGGTGCGCAATATCGTCGGCGCGGCTATTGCAGTCGGCGAGGGGAGCCGTGACCCCGATTGGATCCAAACGCTGCTCATCGCCCGCGACCGCACGCTGGCCGGCATAACGGCGCCGGCTGGGGGGCTGTACTTCCGCGGCGTCACTTATCCCTACGGTGCCGGCGTGCCGGAGGCGGCGGGGGCCGGCCAATCGGCTATCATGAGCGCTTTACCGCCTCTGGATAGGTGAGCGATGACCTGGTTTGAAAAGATCATGCCGTCCCGGATCACGACTGAACGCCGTACGCGCTCGGTTCCGGAAGGCTTGTGGATCAAGTGTCCGGCCTGCGATGCGGTGCTTTATCGCGCTGAGCTCGAGCGCAACCTGTCGGTCTGCCCCAAGTGCGCCCATCACATGCGCATCGGCGCCCGGGAACGGCTGAAACGGTTCTTGGACCAAGGCTCCGCGAGTGAGCTTGCGGCCGCCATACAGCCGGAAGACCCGCTGAAGTTCCGCGACACTAAACGCTACAAAGACCGTTTGCTGGCCGCGCAAAAGGCCACTGGCGAGAAAGACGCACTGATCGTCATGGCCGGCACTTTGACGGGTCTTGAGATCGTGGCCGCCGCCTTTGAGTTCCGCTTCATGGGCGGCTCGATGGGTAGCGTCGTCGGTGAGAAATTTGTGCGGGCCGTGGAACATTGCCGAACCTATCGCATGCCGTTTATCTGCTTCTCGAGCAGTGGCGGCGCGCGCATGCAGGAAGGCTTGTACTCGCTGATGCAAATGGCGAAGACCAGTGCGGCACTCGCACGCTTGGCCGAGGATGGCTTGCCGTTCGTCTCCGTGTTGACCGATCCGACCACCGGTGGCGTGTCGGCTAGCCTGGCGATGTTGGGCGACATCAATGTAGGCGAGCCCCGTGCCCTCATTGGCTTTGCGGGTCCGCGCGTGATCGAGCAGACCGTGCGCGAAACGCTGCCAGAGGGTTTCCAACGCTCAGAATTCCTGCTGGAGCATGGCGCGATCGATCTCATTATCGATCGTCGCGATCAGCGCGAGCGCATCGCCAATCTGTTGCGATTGTTCATGAAGAAGCCGCCGCAGGCGGCCTGAACATGACCACGCGCACGCTTGCTGAGTGGCTCGATCATCAGTCGAGCTTGCACCCGGCCGCCATGGATTTCGGGCTTGCTCGAATGCACGAGATGTTGCGACGTCTCGGGCTAGAGCGCGGGCGCGAGCGTGTCATCACCGTTGGCGGCACGAATGGCAAGGGTTCGGTCACGGCAACGATCGCGGCGCTCGGCCAGGCGGCTGGGCGCTCGGTGGGTCTTTATCAGTCGCCGCATCTGGTGCGCTATCAAGAGCGCATACGCATCAATGGTGCTGAGATCGACGATGATTTTCTGTGTGCCGTATTCGCGCGGATTGAAGCGGCTCGCGGTGATCTGCCACTGACCTATTTTGAGTTCGGAACGCTGGCGGCCTTTGTCGCGTTTCGCGCGCGCGATCTTGATTTATGGGTGCTCGAAGTGGGTCTCGGCGGGCGGCTCGATGCCGTCAATGCCTTGGATCCAGACTGCGGCGTCGTGGTGTCGATCAGCCTTGATCATGTGGATTATTTGGGCTCGGATGTGTCGGGGATCGGCCGGGAAAAAGCCGGCATTTTTCGCCTGGGACGGCCGGCGATCTTGGGTAGCCTCGCAATGCCGGAAAGTGTGGCGGCGCATGGACGGGCGATTGGGGCTGCGGTGTATCGATTGGGTCATGAATTCCAGTCGCATCGTGAGGGCACGACCCATGATTATCTTGGACTCGCCACGACGCTTACGGGATTACCTGCGCCGCGACTGGCCGGCAATGCGCAATACGGCAATACGGCGACTGCGCTGGCGGCGCTCGAGTCGATCGGCGAGTTACCGAGCCGGGATGCCGTCATCGCCGGGCTCGGCCAAGTGGCGCTGACCGGCCGCTATCAGGTCTTGCCGGGCCCGGTGGAGTGGGTGTTTGATGTGGCGCACAACGAAGGCAGTGCGGAAGTCTTGACCGAGACGCTCATCGAACGCCGCGGGACTGGTCGCACGGTCTTCGTGGTGGGCATGCTGGTGGATAAGGATGCCGCCCGAGTCGCCGGGATTCTAAGGCCTGCCGTTCATGCCGAAGATCTGTTACTGACCGTCACGCTCGACGGTGATCGTGGACGCCGTGGCGAGGAGCTCGCGGCCCAATGGTCGGCCTGCTTCACCGCGCCCGTGCGCAGCGCAGGTTCGGTCGAGTCCGGTTGCGTCGAGGCACAGTCGCAGACCCAAGCAGGCGATCGAGTCGTGGTGTTCGGCTCCTTTCACACCGTAGCGCCTGCCTTGGCGTGGTATCACGCCCGCGCCTGAGTGCCGGACGTCTATACTGCGCCGATTGGGATTGGGGACCGGGCTCATGGATCAAAAACTCAAGGAACGGCTCATTGGCGCCACGGTACTCGTGGTGCTGGTCGTCTTAATCGTCCCCTCCTTGCTCACCGGCCCGCGAGTCTCGAATAAGCCGGTGGTTGAAGACGCGCAAGTTCATCACGCCCAAATCGACCTCAGTCAGCCGGTCGGAAGCCCGAGCCCCGAGGCGAATGGCGCTGCGCAGCCCACCCCAGCGGCCGCCCCAGCGATAACCGCCCCTGCAGCCGGCAGCACCGCAGCTCCATCGACCGTCGCGCCATCATCGGTCGCAACGGCGGACGACCGCGTGCCAGCGGCGCCCTCAACGCCGGTGGCGCCAAAACTCCCCGCATCGAAGACGACGCCTGCGGCACCGAACGCCTCGAGCGCCGACGGGAGTGCGCCTGCGCTTCCGCCGAACGTTGCCAAGAGTCCGGCCGCTACCGTCGTCGACGCCAACCCGGCACCCAGGACGGACGCAAAATCGTCCGGTGATCCCAAAGCGCTCACGCCGAAGGCGGACCCAAAAACGGTCCCGCTCTCACCGGCCGCAGGAGAGGCCAAAACGGTCGCGACCGAGCCCGCGAAGGCGCCTGCGAAGACGCTGGCGCCCGCACCCGCTCCTGTACCGACGCCGGTCGCTTCGGCGCCGCCCAAGAATCCGCCGGCCAAAACGGCGGTCGTCGCCGCAAAACCTGAGCCCAAGCCGGCGCCGAAAGCGTCGGCGGTCGACATCTCGGGTGGTTGGGTGGTGCAACTGGGCAGTTTTGCCGCCAAAGAGAACGCTGAGAAGCTGGCCCATGACTTGAAGGCGAAGAAGTTCAAGGCCTTCGTCTCCGAGTTTCGTGGCAGTGGCAAGGTGCTTTGGCGCGTACGGGTCGGTCCTGAGCAGGATCGCGCGCGCGTGGATCGAATCGCGGAACGCTTAGCGGCCGAAGGCCATCGGGGCACCGTGGCGCCCGCGCAGTGACGGCACTGTGATGGTCGCCGCTTTCGGCTAAAATTGGCGCTCGGCCCGTTGGGCAGAACAGGGGACACCGATGCAAGGCGTTGATTACATCCTTTTCGCCGTGGTGTTTCTCTCGGTGGTGATCGGCACCATGCGGGGTTTAGTCCGCGAAGTCGTGGCGCTCATCACCTGGGTGCTCGCCATTGTGATCGCCTGGCGGTTTTCCGGTTTCCTGCATCCTTACCTCGGCGGCATTCTGCAAACACCCACCGAAAAGGCGTGGGTTGCGCGCGCCGTGGTCTTTATCACGGTGCTCTTGGTGGGTGCGTTGGTGGGCCACATTTTGGCGTGGATCACCCATACCGCCGGCGGCCAAAGCGTCGTGGATCGTATCTTCGGGTTCATCTTTGGCTTGGTTCGGGGTGTGGTGATCGCCGGTTTTGGCGCGTTGCTCGGCCTGCACCTGCGCCTGGAAGGCGAGCCGTGGTGGCGTCACTCTCAAATGATGGGTTATGCCGTGCATGTGGCCGGCTGGCTCGAAAGCGTCGCCGGTGAGTCGCGTGATTTGGCGCGACGTGCACTGGCGGAACCGGATTCAGAGACTTAAGGGAATGGCGCCCCTTCGGGTGATCGTTTCAGCGGAGAATTGAATAGATTATGTGCGGCATTGTCGGGATCGTCGGCCACCACCCTGTTAACCAACGCATTTACGATGCGCTGACCGTACTGCAGCACCGTGGTCAAGATGCCGCGGGCATCATGACCTGCGATGAGGGTAATTTATCCCTCCGTAAGGATTCCGGGCTTGTGCGTGACGTTTTCCAACAACGCCATATGCTGCAACTCGCAGGCTCGATTGGTATCGGCCATGTGCGCTATCCCACCGCAGGCAGCGATGGGTCGGCCGAAGCGCAGCCGTTCTACGTGAACGCGCCTTATGGCATTGGACTTGCGCACAACGGCAACCTCACCAACACGAGTGAATTGGTCGACGCGCTATGGCGCGGTGAGAAGCGACATCTGAACACGAGTTCGGATTCTGAAGCGCTACTGAATATCCTGGCCAGCGAACTGCAGCGCGAGGAAGGGTCGCGGCTTGCGCCGGAGCAAATTTTCTCCGCCATGGGTCGCGTCTTCGCGCGCGTGCGGGGCGCCTATGCGGTCGTCGCGCTGGTCATGGGCCACGGCATATTTGGTTTCCGCGATCCCAATGGGATTCGCCCACTCGTGCTCGGTCGCCGCCTGACACCACAAGGCACGGAGTGGATGTTGGCCTCTGAGTCGGTGGCTTTGGACCTCACGGGCTTTGAGTTGGTGCGTGACGTTGAGCCCGGTGAAGTGGTCTATATCGAAGAGGGCGGTGGCCTGCATAGCGCGCGCTGCGCGCCTGCGATTCCCCATACCCCGTGCGTGTTCGAGTACGTTTACTTCGCGCGCCCGGACTCGATCATGGATAACATTTCAGTGCACAAGGCACGCATGCGGATGGGCGAGAAGTTGGCGGAAAAAATTCGCCGCTTGAAGCCCGACCATGACATTGACGTGGTGATCCCGATTCCCGATACCAGCCGGACGAGCGCGATGCAGTTGGCGCTCGATTTGGGGATTGAGTTTCGCGAGGGCTTCGTGAAGAACCGCTATATCGGGCGTACCTTCATCATGCCCGGGCAGGAACAGCGTAAAAAGTCGGTGCGTTCGAAACTGAATCCGATTCCCTTAGAGTTTCGCGGGCGCAATGTGCTGCTCGTCGATGATTCGATTGTGCGAGGCACGACCTCGGCACAAATCATTGATCTGGCGCGCGAGGCGGGCGCGGCGAAAGTCTATTTCGCCTCGGCTGCACCGCCGGTGCGTTATCCCAACGTCTACGGCATCGACATGGCAGCCAAGAACGAGTTGGTCGCCTCGGGTCGGACCGAAGACGAAGTCGCGGCCTTGATTGGCGCCGATTGGTTGATCTACCAAGATCTGGAAGATCTCGTGTCCGCGGTGCGCCATGACAAGGCGAAGATCGAAAGCTTCGATGCCTCCTGCTTTTCGGGTGAGTACGTCACGGGCGACGTGGGTCCGGAATACTTCGCTCGTTTGGCCAAAGAACGCTCCGATGATGCGAAGGCGCTGCGTCGCGGCTCGGTGAGTGTTGATGAATCGGCGCGCGCCGGTGCCACGGGCTGATAGCTGGCGTCGGGGCGGTTGCGATCCGCGTCGAGCCTTGTTGGTCGACTTGTATCAGACAGCCTTGGCCGCAGTCGATGGCCGCACCCAAGTCATGGCGGCCTTGGCACAGTCGGTGACTGCGCCGACCGCCGTGATCGCCATCGGTAAAGCGGCCCCGGCGATGATCGCGGGCGCCTATGCCCACTTAGGCGCGCACTTTCACAGTGGCTTTGTCACGACCGCGGCCGGCTATGAGGCGCCGCTGCTTGATCTGCCGCGCGTCGACCTCCATTTTGGTGATCACCCAGTTCCGGGCGCAGGCAGTCTTGCGGCCGGTGTTGCGCTCAGGCGCTATGTGGCGGCCTTGCCACCTGCGCTTGGCGTACTCGTGTTGGTGTCCGGTGGCGCCTCCAGCTTGATCGAGGACTTGTTGCCCGGTGTCGCCTTGCAGGATCTGCAGGCGCTCAACGCCTGGGCGCATGGTCGGGATGTGCCGATTCAGACCTTGAACGGGTTGCGGCGCAGGCTATCGACCCTCAAAGACGGACGACTCGCGGCGCTGCTGCACGGTCGTGCTGCCGAAGCCTTGGTGCTCTCCGATGTGCCGAATGATGATCCTTCGGTCGTGGGCTCTGGATTGATTGCCGTGCAGACGGCGCCTCCGCTGCCGTGGCCTTCGGATCTACCGTCTGATTTGGTGACGCTGTTGACGCGACTCGCGCCACCGAGCGGCCATCGCTTGCCCGCGCGCGTGGTGGGTTCCCTCGGCATGGCCTTGGACGCCATCGAAGGTCAGGCCCGTGCATTGGGGTTGCAGGTGGAGCGGGTGACCGAGCGGGTGAGCGGGCCTGCGGCTGAGGCTGGTGTGGCGTTCGCGCAGGCTTTACTGGCGAGCACTGCGGATCTCATCATCGCCGGCGGGGAGACGACGGTGGTCTTACCCTCAGCGCCTGGCCGAGGCGGTCGAGCTCAACACTTGGCCTTGGCCGCAGCGCAGGTCTTGGATGGGCAGCCGAACGCGATGCTGCTGTCAGCAGGCACCGACGGGATTGATGGTGCCAGTGACGATGCGGGAGCCGTGGTCGATGGCGGTACCGTATCCCGTGCCGCGTGGGACGGCGAGTCGGCGGCAGCGAGTTTGCGTCAGGCCGATGCGGGACGCTGTCTTGCGGCCAGCGGAGATCTCATTCACACCGGACCGACCACCACGAATGTGGGCGATCTATTGATGGGTCTGAATATGTCGGATGCGCAGTGGGCGAGGCTCGCGGCATGAAAGTGCTGCTGCTGGTCGATGACGCGCAGGAGCGCCTGCTGTATCAGCATCATCTGGAGACCGGCATCGATGCGCTGCAGGTCGACGCCCATGTGCCGGTTGAGCAAGGCCCATTGCCAGACGAGTTTCATGCGATTGGCTACGACGCCGTGCTGGTCGATGATCGGCCCGCAGGGGCCGATGCGATCGCGTGGATTCGCGAGTTTCGGCAGCGTTTATTGTTTCCGCCCATCATTCACCTGATCACCGAGACTGACCCTGACCGGGCGCAAGCCTCGATCGATGCGGGGGCCTATGGCGTGATCGTCAAGCGCAAGATCGGTAATCGAGCCTTCGTGAACCTGCTCAAAGATGCCGCCCGTTTGCAACAACGGGCCCGTGCCGCCTTTCGCGCGAGCCCGCAGGCGCTGCAGGCGTATCGGTTCGGAACGACGGTCATCAAGGGGGTGCGTTGCATACGCCCACTCGCCCAAAGTGCCATGTCGACGGTTTACCTCGCGGAGAGTGAGCGCGAGTGTCGCATCGTCGTGCTCAAACTGCTGCGGCATATCCCGGACCTGGGCGATAAGCCCGGAACTTTCGATCGATTCTTGCAGGAATACGACATTATCCGACAGATCGATCATCCGAACGTCGTCCAGATTTATGCGCTGGGCGTCGCCGATGACCATGCGTACTTGCAGATGGAATATTTTCCGGCCGGAGATTTGCGAACGCGTCTGAGGCGTGGCCATAGCGCCCAGGCGGCACCTAAGATTTTGCGGCAGATGGCCGGCGCGCTGCGCGCGATCCATGCCGCGGGCGTGCTGCATCGCGATTTGAAGCCGGGCAATGTGATGTTGCGTGACGATGGCTCACTCGCGCTGATTGACTTTGGATTGGCCAAACAACTCGCGCTCGAGTCTGAGATCACGGGCAGCGGCGAGATTTTCGGTACGCCGTATTACATGAGTCCGGAGCAAGGTCATGGTCGACCCACCGATGCGCGTTCGGATCTCTATAGTATTGGCATCATGTTCTTCGAGTCGCTGACTGGACGAAAGCCTTACCTCGCGGCGACACCGATGGCGGTCATCTGGCAACACACGCACGCCCCGATCCCTCAATTACCGATCGAACATGCGCGCTGGGCCCCCATTTGGGAGCGCTTGGTGGCGAAGAAGCCGGAGGACCGCTACCCCAACGCCGATGCGTTGTTGTCGGCGATGGATGCGTTGGAAGGAGGATTTTGATGTTGTTGCTGGCTGCGACGCCTGAGGCCTGGTTTGAGCGGGCCGCCGGGTCACTCGATACCTTGCTGGTTGATCACGCCAACTGCGAAAAGAAGGCCGCGTCCACCGCGCTTGGGCTGATGTTTGCCTACGCCGATGATACGGGGCTTGGGCTTTCGTTGGCGCGACTGGCCCGTGAAGAATTGCGTCACTACGAGCAAGTGCTGGCCCTCATGAATCGCCGTGGTGTGGCGTACGCGCGCATGGCGCCTGGGCGCTATGCCGGTGAATTGCGTCGTGCGCTCAGTTCCAATGAGCCGGAGCGCAAACTCGACCTGTTGATTACCGGTGAGCTCATCGAAGCGCGCTCATCCGAGCGCTTTTGCGGATTGATCCCGCGTTTGCCGGACGATATCGCCACCTTTTATCACGGCCTTGAAGCCGCTGAAGCCCGCCACACCCAACTCTATGCGCAGATGGCCAAGGCGCACGCTGAAGAGAAGGGCCTTGACCTGGATCGGCACGTGCGCCGATTAGCGGCCGTGGAGGCCGAGTTGTGTACCCGTCCGGACCCGCAGTTTCGCTTTCATTCCGGTCCGCCGCTCGACGCTTAAGTCGCCAGGCGTCGGCGGTTTTAGGCGCGCAAGGGCTCGCGGGGGCGAGTTTCAAGACGAATCCCGTCTGCGTCCCAAATGGCCACGCTGGCGGCCGTTGACCAGTCCCCGGTCACGATGCGGGTATGCGCTTTGCCATCAATCGAGAGGGTATGGGTGCCCATGCGGTGCGTGTGGCCATGCAGCAGCGTCGTCACGCCGGCCATGCGGAATACGGTGTCGACCGTATCGGCATTGACATCCATCAGCATGCTCGCTTGCTTCGCCGTATGTGACTGACTGCCGGATCGGGCGGCACCGGCCATCAAGGCTCGGGTTGACCGTGGTAGGGCCAAGAAGCGTTGCTGCCACTGTGGGTCGCGCACCATGGCCCGTAACCGCTGATAGGGCGCATCGTCTGTGCAAAGCGCGTCGCCGTGCGTCAGCAGCACAGAGCGGCCGAAGCGGGTCACCACGGTCGGGTCGGTGAGCAGGGTGCTGCCGGTGGCGCGCTCAAAGCCGCGTCCGTAGAGAAAATCCCGATTACCGGCCATGACGTAGAGTTCTACCCCATGGCCACTCAGTGCCTTGAGCGCGTCGATGACCTCGAGCCGATGAGGATCGGTGTCGTCATCGCCGATCCACGCCTCGAAGAGATCACCGAGGACATACAGGGCTGAGGCCTTGCGCGCTTCCCCCTGCAGAAAATCAATGAACTGCCGCCCGATCGCCGGGTGGGCGGCGTCGATATGCAAATCAGAAACGACGAGCGCGTGCAAAGCCGGTTCAGGGGATCGGCGTGATCGATTCGATGACGATCGGGTCGAGCGGCACGTCTTTACCAAAGGGGCCGCCGGAGCCGGTGGGCACTTTGCCGATCAGGTCGACAACGTCCATGCCTTCGACGACCTTGCCGAACACGGCATAACCCCAGCGCATCGGCGTTGGGTCAAGCTCTTCGTTGTCGGTCAGGTTGATGTAGAACTGGGAATTACCCGAGTGCGGGGCGTCTGTCCGGGCAAGGCCGACGGTGCCGCGTTTGTTCGAGAGTCCGTTGCCTGACTCGTTGGCCACCGAGCGGATCGCGGAGCGCTGGGTCAAGCTCTTGTCAAAACCACCGGCCTGGACAATGAAGTTGCCGACGACGCGATGAAACACGAGGCCGTTGTAATGGCCATCACGCTGGTACTGAACGAAGTTAGCGACCGTCAGCGGCGCCCGATTGAGCTCCAGCTGAATCGTAAAGCTACCCAGGTTGGTGTTCACCCGCACGCGCGAGGGCGCCGGCTCGACCGGCTTGTCCGCAGGTGCCGCGACGGCGGCCTTCTCGGGCGCCTTGTCGGCCACTTTAGTGTCGGCAGGCTTGCCGGCCAAGACGGTGGCGGCGGCTAAAGAGGCCAGGAGGGTCAACAGGAACCGGGTAACCGAACGGGACATGGGTTGCAACCGCGTGTAGAGGTGGAGGGCGCATTATACTCTGGCTCATGACCAATCTGATTGCTTCACGCTTTGCTCCCAGCCCCACCGGGTCCTTGCATCTTGGGAACCTGAGAACCGCCCTCTATGCTTGGCTCTACGCCCGGCATCGCGGTGGGCGTTTTGTGCTCAGGATCGAGGATACCGACCGGGAACGTTCCGATGACGCCAAGGTTGCCGAACTGATCGACGATCTGCGCTGGCTGGGCATCGACTGGGACGGTGGTCCCGGTCGTGACGACGGCACAGGGCCTTATCGGCAGACCGAACGTGCCGACCGTCATGCAGCGGCCTTTGCGCGCTTGGAAGCTTCGGGTCACGCTTACGCGTGCTATTGCACTGAGCGTGAACTGGAGGCGGAGCGGCAGTTGGCGTTACGCCAAAAGCGGGCACCGCGCTATTCGGGTCGATGCGCGGCGCTGGATGAGGCCGGGCGGGCCCGGCTGATCGCCGAGGGTCGTCAGCCCTCGCTGCGGTTTCGCATGCCGCGCGGCGCGCGTCTGCAGTGGGTCGATCTCGTGCGCGGACCGCAGAGCTTTAGGGCGGATGACCTTGGCGACTTCGTCATCCGTCGCGCCGATGGCACGGCGTCCTTCTTGTCCTCGAACGCCATCGATGACGCGGAGATGGGGATTACGCTGGTGTTGCGCGGCGAGGACCATGTCGCGAACACGCCGCGCCAGCGCGCGTTGATCGAAGCGCTGGGTCTGACGCCGCCGGACTATGGGCACTTGCCGTTGTTGATCGGACCGAATAACGCGCCGCTGTCGAAGCGCGATGGCGCCATGAGCGTGCGCGGACTGCGCGACCGCGGTTATTTGCCAGCGGCCGTGGCTAATTTGTTGCTGCGCTTAGGCCATTCAGGGGCGGCGGATGGCTATCACGCCGTTGCCGATATGCCGGGGCAATTCCACGTGACGGCGCTTGGTCATGCGCCGGCCCATGTGGATGATCATCAACTCAATTACTGGCAGCACGAAGCGCTTGCCCGCACCCCGGACGAGGCCCTAATCCCGTGGGTTACCGGCCGGACACCGGTGGGTCGCGAAGCCGATACGGTCGCGGCCGTACGCAAAAACGTGCTGTTGATTGCCGATGCGCAGACCTGGTGTGACCGACTCTATGGCGAATTGCCGGCGCCGGATGAGGCGGCGGCGGCGATCATGGCGGCACCGGGTCTTGCGTACTGGGACGCGTTGCTCGCGCTTGAGAGCGCGGACTACGACCGCCTGATTGAGGCGGCCAAGGCGACGGGAGCCAAGGGTAAAGTGCTGTTTCAGCCGCTGCGACTGGCTCTGACGGGAACGCTGGAGGGGCCTGAGCTGCGTCCCGTGCTGGCGCTCTTAGCCCCGACCACACTGCGCGCCCGCCTTGCGGCCGCTCGAGCCCTGACTGCGGCTCGCCAACAAGGACATTGACGTGACGATTCAGATTCAGAACTCACTCACCGGTCGCAAAGAGCCGCTCGTCACGATCGAGCCACGACACGTCCGGATGTATGTCTGCGGCATGACGGTCTATGACTACTGCCATGTGGGCCATGCGCGCTCACTGGTGGTGTTTGATGCCGTACGCCGTTATCTGCGTTATGCCGGCTATCGGGTGACGCACGTGCGTAACATCACCGATATCGATGACAAGATCATTCAGCGCGCCAATGAGAATGGCGAGCCGATGCACGCGCTGACCGAGCGATTTATCAACGCCATGCATGAAGATTGCCGGGCGCTGGGCGTGGAATCGCCGGAGCATGAACCGCGTGCGACCGAGTATGTCGGCGCCATCGTGGCGATGGTCGAGCGTCTCATCGAGAACGGTTACGCCTACGTGGCCCGGGACGGTGACGTGCTGTACGCGGTCGCTAAATTTGAGGGCTATGGTCAGTTATCCGGCAAGCGTTTGGCTGATTTGCGCGCTGGCGCGCGAGTCGAGGTCAACGAGGCGAAGCGAGATCCGCTGGATTTTGTGCTCTGGAAGAGGGCGAAGCCTGGTGAGCCGGCGTGGCCCTCGCCATGGGGTGACGGTCGACCGGGCTGGCACATTGAGTGCTCCGCGATGTCGGTGTCCTTGCTCGGTGAGCATTTCGACATCCATGGCGGCGGCATGGATTTGAAATTCCCGCATCACGAGAACGAGATTGCACAGACCTGCGCGGCCTGTGGCTCAAAGTTCGTGAACACCTGGATGCATAACGGCTTCGTGAACGTGAATGCCGAGAAGATGTCAAAGTCACTCGGCAACTTCTTTACTGTCCGTGAGGTGCTGAAGACGCTGCGTCCGGAAGTGATGCGGATGTTCGTGCTCGGCAGCCACTACCGCGGGCCGATCAACTATTCGGATGACAACCTCAAACAGGCTGACGGCGCACTGGAGCGGATCTATACCGCGCTACGCGAGGTTACACCGGTGGCAGGCGTGACGTCGGCAGCCACGGCCCGGTTTGCCGAGGCGATGAACGATGATTTCAACACACCGGAGGCCTTGGCCGTGTTGTTGGCGTTGGCGCGCGATTTGAATGTCGCCAAGGCGGCAGGTCACACGGATGCCGCCGCCGCGCTGGCGGGCGAACTCATCGCCCTCGGGCAGGTGTTGGGCATTCTCACGATCGATGCGGACGTGTGGTTGAAGGCCCGACCGGGCCAGTCGATCGATACGCCCGCTGAGGATCCGGCGGCCGCCGAGATCGATGCGTTGGTCGCGGCCCGCAAGGCGGCGCGCGTCGCGAAGAACTTTGCGGAATCCGATCGCATTCGCGATGAATTGCTCGCGCGCGATGTGATCTTGGAGGACGGGCCCAAGGGCACAACCTGGCGGTATCGCTGAGGCTGGCCGAGACGGTCGGGAGGCCGAGGGCGCTCGCGCGCTCTGGGCTTGATCAGGACGCCGGCGAACCCACCGGATTTTGCCCTGTCGCATCGCCCGGTGTTCCGTCCGCCCGTAAGCCTTCCATGTGCTCGGCGATGGCGGTGATCTCCTCCCGATACTTTTCCAGGTCCTCGGCGTGTACCGCAACTTCGATGCGGACCAGTTCCTTCTCGCCCTTCAGGTAGGTCACGACCCAGGCTTGGCGCTTAGCGAACATGCCCTTGGCGGGACCATCCATGAGGTCCCAGCGACGACCTTCGATCCCATCCAGGTCGAAAGTCTCCGTCCGAGATTGGGTGCGCTCGTTGCCATCCACCTGCGTGCCGCGCTCACGCTGGATCCACGTGTTGAAATTCGCCGACTTGTCGCGGCGCCAACTCTTAATCCAGACGTGCATGTGGCGTCGGGCATCCTCCGCCTCAAAACGTTCGCCGTTGAATCGTTGCCGATCATTGATCGGGAGTTCGCGAAAGCCTGGCGGCAAGCCGATCTTCAGTGAAGAGTTGAAGTCGCTGGCCGGTGTGAGCAGCACATGGGCCAAGATCGACTTGTCTTTGTCGCGACACATCGGTGAACGGCCATTGAGCGCGGTGACTTCCATCACATCGCCGTTTTGGCTGCGCGTTTTAGCACCCACGCTCACGTCTGCCATGACACACACTTCATCCAGAGTCGGCTTCTGGCCCGGGATGACGTAGAACTGTGGGATGTAAACCATGTGGCCGCCGGCGACAGCTGCCGCGGCGCACACGGTCAAACTGGCCGCCGCCATGAGGCGAGCGCCTGGACCTCGCATCAGCGGACCGCCCGACCTTGACGGAGCAAGGCGCTCTCGAGGGTGTTGCGCATGAGCGTCGCGATGGTCATGGGCCCGACGCCACCGGGCACGGGGGTGATGGCGGATGCGCGGGCGGCGGCCCCGGCAAATTCAACGTCGCCGACGATTTTGCCGGAGGGGAGGCGGTTGATGCCGACGTCGATGACGACCGCACCTTCGCGGACCCAAGCGCCAGGAATCATTTCCGGCTTGCCGGTGCCGACGACCAAGATCTCGGCGCGGCCGACCTCCGCTTGCAGATCGCGTGTCTTGGAGTGGCACACCGTGATGGTTGCGCCCGCCATGAGCAGTTCGAGCGCCATCGGACGACCCACAATGTTGGATTGGCCGACGACGACCGCATCTTTGCCCGCGACGTCGATTCCTGCCTTCTGCAGCATGATCATGACCCCGTAAGGCGTGCATGGGCGCAACAGTGGCTGCCGGGTGGCGAGGCGGCCAACGTTATAGGGATGGAACCCATCGACGTCTTTGGACGGATCGATACGCTCAATCACCTTGTTGGCATCGATGTGTTTGGGCTGCGGTGACTGAACGAGAATGCCGTCAATCAGCGGGTTGGCATTCAGTTGATCGATAAGGGCGAGCAAATCCGCTTCGGAGGTCGACGCCGGAAGATCATGCGAGACCGAGTAGACGCCTGTTTCCTCACAGCCGAGACGCTTGTTCTTGACGTAGATGTGCGAGGCAGGGTCATCGCCGACGATCACGACGGCCAGTCCCGGGCGGCGGCCGCCGGACGCCACGAGCGCCTCAACATCCGCGCGTACCTCAGCCTTCAGTTGCTTCGAAATGGCCTTGCCGTCAATCAGCGTCGCAGTCATGAAAGTCCCCTAGAAGTCGACGATTTATTGAATCTAGGTATTCTCTCATGACCAACGCGATCGGTACATTTCCGGCCGTGTCGGCATCCAGGGGTCGCTGCTTCGATCAGCGCCGGCGGATGGCCTCGCTAGTCCGACCCACGTCTACGCGTGGCGCGCGCTGAGGCACGCCTTTCACGAGGTTCGCGACTTTTGCTTCTAAAGCCGATCGCTCAATCTGAAAGAGGTCTTTGGCCAAGGTCGCGACCAGTCGTTTTGAGGATGCCACGGACAAATGCTTAGAGATTAGACCCATCAGCCGACTCCCCGCGATCAGGACTAGAGCATGTCCTGGCGACTCGGTGCCTATCGCGCCGATCCGTCGGGCAATCTGTCGTGCGAATCGATCAAGCTCAATGTCACGGGCTGAATGGCGTCCTCCTAAAGACACGGTGTGTCCAAGCGCTCGATTCACGACACGCCCGGGTCGAGACGCGACCAGGTCTTGCTCATGGCCGCGCGCTTTCGGCGAGGCGATGGTTTCCGTCATGACCAGCGATTGAGGTCGAGTCCCCGATCGGAAAAAGCGAGCGTTAGACGCTTCTGCAACCACAACTTGAAGGGTGACCATGATTCTCTCCTTGAATAAATACCAAGCTCATGCGGTCCGTCCTGGACCCTGGCAACCACCAATCAAATGATCGACGGCCACACACCTTTTAGCGGCGTCTGCCGTCGATGGGATCGCGCCCGCAGCCTCCGAAGTCGAGGGCCGTGACGCCGGTCGTTCTAATCGTGCGCAGCGACTTCTGAATTCTGACGGCGTCGAGCCGACCGCCTCGCGAAAGGCACGTGAGAAATAGGATGGATCCGTGAATCCGACCAGACTGGCCACGTCGGCGATCGAAATACTGGGGACGGCCAACAGTTCCTTGGCTCGCTCGATGCGGTAGCCGGTCTTGTAGGCATTAAAGCTCTCTCCGAATTCTTGCTTGAAGCTTCTGGAAAAGCATCCCGTGGAGACGTGACAGATGCCAGCGCCCGTGTGTTCGGATAGATCTTGGGAGGGATCGGCGTCGAATCGATTCTTGACCGCCACGAGCCGGTCCCGGCGGGTGGTGCGAGCGGCTTGGGTCGACAACAACGGGTTCGACGAACCTGAGGTCGGCAAGGTCGCACGCCCCGACGCTACGGGGACGAGTTCCGTAGGTCGACTGCTGATTGCGGCCACTCGGGATAACGCCGTGACCACATCGGTCGTCGCCAGAGGTAGCGTCAACATGTCTTGTAAACCGCTTCTGAGGGCCCACACCGCCAGCTCAATAGACGCTGTGGAAGTCACCAGCATGATAGGGACTGCTGGCGCGACGTATCGAAGCCGAGCAATGAGCCATCGGTTGAACACCGTTGGTCGCTCGATGCAGCAGAGGATCAAATCGAATGGTGCCGGGGCATCCTCAAGATCAATCCAAACATAGGTCGGACTCGTCTCCACCACCGTGCAGCATTCAACTAAAGAATCCACGGAGGCTCGCAGATCTCGACGCGATTCCTCTTGGAGCCATAGGATTTTTAGTTTTACGTCCATGTCTTCTTATTCACAGGATTTCTAATCTGATCGGCAAATCGAGGTTGCGCTCTTTTTTAGGTCGAAAGAAATAAGATTTATCCAATTCTGCTAGGTAATTGCCGAATTAATTGGTTCGTTTGCGCGCTTTGCGTGTTTGCGGCGACAAACGTCAAAAAACTGCTAGAGCCGACGTTGTTTTTCCTAACGGAAAATCGCAGAACCTCGCTACGGTTCATTCACAGTCTGATTTGAAAATCCTACGGACCTAAAAATCAGGCTTTGGATCGTGTCGAGCAGGTTTTCGACATGGCTAGAACGGAGCATCTAGGAATTAGCGATCGTTTCCACAGCACGGATCGCCGTGGAAAAGGTAGCTGCGGGGAACGGTAGACAGTCATCGATCACGTCACAGTGGTCGACGCATGTCTCGCCGCCACTCGCAGGAAAGTTCTCCCCGCTGGCATGGACGCGAGCGGGGAGAGCGGCTAATCCGGGTGAATCGGCCATCGCCGCATCATGACCTGCTGCCGATTGATCCCGCGGACAAAGCGACGGGCAATGTGCTGGAGGGGTCATGATGAAAGGTCTGTTCATATGGACGGTGGTGTCGCACGGTGCCGTGCTTGAAAAATTACCGGACCTGGATGCCGATGGGCAGGAATCCGCACGGCTGACGCTTGATCGAAAAGTCAGTCGCGAACTGGTTGAAGTGTCCTATTCGGGCGTCTGTGGTGGCACGTTGGTGCGTTTTATCCAGCCGCATGGATTGGAGATGGTCCGTCTGGGTGCGGGTGAATCCCAAGCGCGGGATGGCAACGGTCATACTTCAACATTCGCGTCGAGTTCTCTCATCCTAGACGTTCGTCTTCTGGGTGTCTCGAATTGCGCCGTTTGGAGTTGTTTGACCCGTGATCGACCCTGTCGTCGCTATGCGGAATTCGCGCCGCGATCGCTCGCCTTTCTGCTCTGTTCGGGTGGCGCTTGCGTCGAGCACGATCAGTCGGGCCAAGCCTGTGAGTGGTGTGCCAACTTGCGACCCACTGCTCCCGTCCCGACGTTCATTCGACGGCTGGTCGATCTCAGTTTTGCAGCACTTCCCGATGGTGTGCGTTGCGCGCGTTGCGAGGCGCCGGAACATTTTCTGACGATTCGTCGTCCCGCCGGTGTGTCGTTATCGTGAAGATCAACCATTCTCGTGTGAGCCCGACTCGGGTCCATGGATGCAGATGTCACCGATCCGCAGTCTTAGGGTTGCTGATCCGGCCCAAGGAGGGGCGATGAGTACAGTGCCTTTGACGCGGTTGCTCGCGCCGGCAGACCAGATGGTGCGGCAGTGGCTGCGCGATGCCGGCATCGAAATCAATGGCGGTCGGCCGTGGGATCTTGAGGTCCACCATCCGCGTCTCTATGGCCGCATCCTTCGCGGAGGATCGCTGGCGGTGGGCGAAAGCTACATGGACGGGGACTGGGATGCGACGCGTCTAGACCAATTGCTGTATCGAGCACTGCGCAGCCAGATCGATACGCGCCTGTCTCGGATCCCGGAACACTGGTTGGCGCTGAAATCGTGGTTGATGAATAGGCAAACAGTCAGTCGGGCATTTCATGTCGGACAAGTGCACTACGACGTCGGTGACGATGTGTACCAAGCCATGCTGGATCCTCGCCTGATTTATACCTGTGGCTATTGGGCGAAGGCGGGCACTTTGGCCGAGGCGCAAGAAGCCAAACTGGATCTCGTCGCACGCAAGCTCGGATTGCAGCCAGGTATGCGGGTGCTCGACATCGGCTGCGGTTGGGGTGGCGCCGGCCGCTACTTGGCGCAACGCTACGGCGTCAGTATCACCGGGATCACCATTTCTCAGCACCAGCTGGAATGCTGTCATCAGCAAGCGCAGGGCGTTGATTTTGATGTGCGGCTGCAGGACTACCGAGCCTTAAACGGTCAGTTCGATCGAATTTATTCGCTCGGAATGTTCGAGCATGTGGGGGTTTCGAATTACGGGCAATACTTTGACGTCGTCCGCCGACTGCTGGCGCCGGACGGATTGTTTCTCTTGCACACGATCGGTGCGCGATGCCCGCGAGCCAGTAACGATCCATGGATTGAGCGGTATATTTTTCCGAACTCTTACGTGCCCTCGAGGGCGCAGTTGGCGGCAGCCTTCGAGACTCGATTTGTGGTCGAGGATTGGCACGCATTTGGGCCCGACTATGACCGCACCTTGATGGCTTGGCTGGCTAATTTCGAACGCGCCTGGCCGGCTTTGGCCGCTCGCTACGGCGAGCGATTCGGCCGCATGTGGCGCTATTGGTTGTCTGCCTCAGCGGCGTCGTTTCGCGCGCGTGAGCTCGATCTATGGCAGGTCTTATTGTCGCCGAACGGCGTACCCGGCGGTCTAAGCGAGCAGCGCTGAAGGCTGCTCCTGACCGTCAATCCGAGTCTCGTTTTTGTTGCGTAGCCGCGAGGCGCCTTAAGGTATTCGTCGCGGTCGCTGCTTGATTGGCCATCGTCGCCGCACGGGCTGCCGCTTGATTTGCTCGGAGCGTCGCCTTGGCGGCTTCCGCAGACGCTTGCAGCGAAGTTTCTTCGGCCTGAATGGCGGCCGCTTCAGCCGCTGCTGCCGCTGCTGCAGAGGCCGCTGCGGCGGCCTCCGAGGCGGCCACCGCGCTCAGGCCAGCAGACTCGGCCGCCGCGATGGATGCTGAGACTAACGGCGCTGCCGCGGCGGCTATGGCGGCGTTCATTGCGTTGTGGCAGGCATCAGCCGCGCGTTCCGCTGCTGTCGCTGCTCGAATCGCGGCCTCTAAGGTGGTCGTGGTGAGGCGCTTCAACACATTCAGTGTTTCGTTATACCGCTTGCTGAGTAAGAGATAGCCGGCCTTCAGTTCATGGATCTCGGTGTCCATGGTCTGGAGCTTGTCGTAAATGCGTTGTTCGCTGCTGAGATCCATAGGCGCCTCTAAAAAACTACGTTTTCACGTAGTCACTGCACTCTATCCCAACGTGGGGTCAGCAGTTCCGTTATTCAGTCCGTGTTTACCCGCATAGGTGGAGGCGATTTGCGGCGCATGCGGATGAGTCAATCCGCGGTGGGTGGAGACAGATTGCTGTATGAGGTGAATTTGAGACATCGGGTTTGACGAAAGGCTCCTTCAACCGTAGTATTGCCCGTCCCGTGATCCGGGTCGGCGGGGCATAGCGCAGTCTGGTAGCGCATCTGGTTTGGGACCAGAGGGTCGGGGGTTCAAATCCCTCTGCCCCGACCAACGATCACGGGTAATCCCGGGATCCGGTTAGTCGGTAGAGTCGGGAGCGAGAGCGCCCGTAGCTCAGCCGGATAGAGCACCGGCCTTCTAAGCCGGTGGTCGCAGGTTCGAATCCTGCCGGGCGCGCCACTTGGCCGTTAAGGTCAGTGGCGATGGGTATGGTTGATGGTTTTGTGGTGGACGTAGCTCAGCTGGTAGAGCCCCGGATTGTGATTCCGGCCGTCGTGGGTTCGAGCCCCATCGTCCACCCCACTTCATCTCCGAAGGTTTTTATATCTGCTCGAGGCTTGCGTCTCGGGCCGATAAACTGAATAATGCGCGCCCTGCCGGAATGGACGTCCGTCAGTACCGCAGTAAATGAATACGGGCCGTTAGCTCAGCTGGTAGAGCAGTTGACTCTTAATCAATTGGTCGTAGGTTCGATCCCTACACGGCCCACCAATTTCGCCATGAGATTTTCTTTTTTTCTTGCGCTCTTCGGCGTGTGAGCTCCTCTTGTCAGTTGGCAAGTCCCTTAGTGCGAGCAGGGTAATCGATCGATTACAATTGCCAGCATGTACATCGTCCGTACGTTGCCGGAATTTGACGCTTGGTTAAAAGGGTTGACGGACAAGATCGTGCAGCGTCGCCTGATTGTT
>CAIRLC010000018.1 GCA_903879335.1 uncultured Pseudomonadota bacterium | reverse complement strand
TGAACGCATTCGTCTACAGCATGGTGCTCGTCATTGCGGCGCAATCGCTCTATCAGTTGGCCATGAAGGAGGTGCCGTCGGGCGCTCATCCCTTGAACGCGCTGATCGTGGCCTATGGTATTGCAATCGCGGTCTGTCTCGTGCTTTCGCCGCTCTTAGGGTCTACGGTGACCCCGACGGCGCTGCGTCGACTGTTGACCTGGCCAACACTCATGCTCGCGTTATCCGTCGTCGGTATTGAGATGGGCTATATCCTCGCGTACCGAGCGGGTTGGAAGATCGGAATGACCTACGCCTTTGCGAGCGGTGCGACCGTGGCCATATTGGCCGTATTCGGTGCGTTATATTTCGGCGAGTACCTCGACCTAAAAAAAATGCCTCGGGCTTGTTTTTGTGTTGGCGGGTGGCTGGTTGGTGGTGACCTGAGGAGCTCGGTGAGCATGCGCGTCGCGGCGTTGCTCTACTGCCTGACTTTCGTCGTTCAATTTGAGGCCGCTCAATCTCCTCTCGTGATCGGATAGCCACCGCACAAAACAACTGTCGATAATCGCTAGACAGATAGTGCAAATGCGTATGGCGCGACGGTGACCCTTCGCGTGAAATTCCATTCGCCCCGGTGGATCAGGGGCGCGCCGTCAAGGATGACGGCCTGGGTTCTCAATCTCTACGATGGATCGGGAGTACACATGCGTCACTTGACCCGTTGGCTGGCGGTTCTCGCTTTGGTCGTTGCGTTCGGGAACGGCATGGCCTCTGCTCAGGGCGTCCTCGACTTCGAGGCTCACGGCGGACGAATCGACCTGTCGATTGGTGATTATCCGCAACTGGTGCCGATACCCGGATACCCGGTGTATTACGCGCCTGACACCGGTCGCAACTATTTCTTCTACGACGGACTCTACTGGGTGTACCACCGGGATCGCTGGTACGTCAGCGACTGGTACAACGGACCTTGGGGGTGGGTCGACTCCTCCGAGGTGCCTCTCTTCGTGCTGCGTATTCCGGTTCGCTACTACGCCGATCCACCTCAGTATTTTGGCCACTGGGATCCTGATCGCGCGCCACGCTGGCAGGAGTATTGGGGCCGGGACTGGGCGGATGCTCATCGCGGCTGGGACCGTTTTGATCGACGCCGAATCCCGTCGCGAGCGCCGTTGCCGGACTACCAGCGCCACTTCCAAGGCGATCGGTATCCGTCGAGAGATGAACGCGATGGTTTACGCTCTGAGCATTACCGGTTCACGCCGCAGGATCCGACAGCACGCGGATTTTTGGAGCGGCTCCGAGGCGATCACCCGCGGGACGATCCCGATCGCTTCGCGCCGCAAGAGCATCGTCGAGACGACTTTCGACCCGAAGAACCTCGACCTGAGGAACGTCGACCCGAGGAGCGTTGGCCTCACCCGAACGAGAGCCGTCGTGACGAGGACCGCCGCTCTCCTGAGGCGCTTCTCGAAATGTTTCGGGACGAGCGGTCGCGTGATGTGCGGCCACCGCCGGAGAATGTCCCGCGGCGTGAAGAGCAGCCTCCCCCCGATGCGCCGCCTCGGGCGTCGAACGAGTTACGCCGAGGGCCTGCCGCCGTGCCTAGACCGATTGCTCCTCCGCCGGTTGCTCGGAAGCCCCAACGCGAAGTGCCTCCGGCGGCGACTGCGCCGCCAGCGTCGGCGGCTGAACCTGCGAAGTCGCCGCGGCGGACGGAGCGGCGCGAGCGGGATGCCCCACCGCCCGAGTTGCCTCGCCGCTAAGCTTCGCGACATTCCGTCGGTGTAAGCCCCGACGACGCACGGTGGCCGGCACCGCGGTCAACGCCGAGCGATCAACCTCCCGCAGTGTGAGGCGGGTGTTCGCTTGGACGTCGCGTCTATCCCTCTGTTGTGGACAATGTAGCTGGCGCGGACGGGTAGTGCAGACGGCGGCAGTGACACTCACCGAGTCGCTGCCGCAGTCCCCGGTTCGTGCGTTGCTATCCGGTGACGCTGGAGGTGCTGCATGACGGCATCGTCCTGGGTGAGGTGCTGGCGTGCGATTACCGTCCGGACCTGCGCAAGGCCGGTATGGGTCGCGGGTACTCTGCGTTCCACTTCAACTCGCCGATCCGCATCACCCCGGCCATGCACGCGGGCCTGTCGGTGCGGCGTAAGCACGATGGCGCGAATCTTGGGGTGAATCCTGAGATCTTGAGGGCGACGCCAACCATCGCGACAGCGCAAACGTCAGCAGTCCCACAACTGCGAATCGTGGGCGGCGCGCCGTAACGCCGGCGTACCTCACCGCCTGATTGGGTCCGTTGGTTGGGTGGCGATCTGAATCGGGTTGCGGCTCGTCTAGATCGCCGCGGCTCAGCGCTCTTGAGCGAAGCCGGTGTGGCGGATGGGAACAGTGTCCGTGAGATGCTCGCCCGGCACTTCCTGGATGGGTGGTATCCATGCTTCGCGTCCGGCGAAGTGCCGATGCGTGATCGATCATTCTGATAACGGATGTCGTCGCGTCGTCTGGCAGACGAAATCGCCAGCCTCCTGAGGGAGCAGAACATGGATCACCCATCAAAGCGGCGAAGCGGGCAGCCGCCACCGTCCGACCCTGGCCGGACAGCGCGTCGGCCTCACGCCGCTTGTGAATAATCTCTTCCGTCGTAAACCGTGGTTTCGGCAGATTCGCAACCCTCCATTCCACCATTCTAGGGAACATCGGGCTGGACCAGCAATTGCAGGTTAGGTCAAGTTTGTCCGGCGAGTGAGTTCGTCTAAAGCATTCAAGATGGTGTCGCTATGACGATCAAGGTTGGTGACTAATCGTCCTAGTTCGCTGCAGGGAATGGACACTATCTCGAGAGGGTGGAGCACTACACGCTGACCGCGGACAGTCAACTGGGGGTTCAGAAAACTCGCGAGATTTTTGGTATCCACAGCATCAGTCGCGACGAGTGGCACCACCACGCGGCGTCGATAGTCGCTGAATTGGTCTGATTGGATAACGAGGACGTAAGGTATGCGTCGGCGGTGGCGACCGAGGTTCTCGTGTACGTCAAATTGCGGCATGGCTAAAGGGTTGAGTAATCGTCAGCAATAGAACCGTGTTCGTCGGAGAATTGATTCCAAACTGCTACGGATTCTCGGACCGCATGTTTGCGTCGACGCTGCTCTTCTGTGGCCTCGGATACGAACTGTGCCAACAGGGTCTCGACGAGGTTCGATAAATTTCCGGTCAGTAACCGGGCTCGCTGAACGAGATCTACGTTCAGCGTGAGATTGACCGGTCGTTTGTGGGCGCTTGTATCGTAGCTGAGTTTCGATGGGTATGTTTCCATATGCGCATGGTATGCGCATATGGATTGAGTTGCAAGGCTTACGACAGAGTCTGCTCGAGTGTTGAAATTCATGACAATGCCTATGGGCACCTCTCGGACTTGCCCAGACATCGCTGACGGCAAGCTGCTGCGATGCAGTGGGTGAGGGGCGTTGGAAGAGCGACTAACTGAGCGGCGTTGATGAACTTGTCCGTATTCAGCGTATTGACATCTCGCACTTCAATAATTCATTTGTGAGTTTGCTATTCAAGCGCTTACGGTAACTGTTTTCCCAAGGTCCCCGTGGTCTTGTCGAGGCGATTAACAAGGGTCGCCGGTGAACGACTGACCTGGTCAGCAATCAGGACGGATTCCGTCCCCCTGTCGTGGGCAGAGCAACGGGCTCTGGTTACTTAAATCGTCGTTGTTTGATGTTAGCCCGCGAGGTCAAAATGACTCTGCGCTTTTGCAAGCAGAGGACGGAGCTTGGAGTGAGCGCCGGATCCGGGGTTTCCGGTCTTCATGAATTTCTCTTATCGGGAAATGATGAACTCGTGAGGGTGATCGCCAAGAGCGGCAGACGGAAATTCTGGGAGCGCACCGACTGATTCGACATACGGCCCATTGCACAGGTAGTACGACCAGGCACCCAAGGGCAAATCGCGATCGCCACAGGGCGTCAAGAACCAGTACGCGGGCGTCAGCTTCTGCGGCAAAAGTCCGGCCGTATCCAAGTTCCGTGGCTGTGATGGCGGGCCTGTGCCCTTGACGGCTAGAAGGAGGACCATGGCGTCGGAGTGAATGCAGTTTTGGGCCTAGTGGGCGCGACGGGGATCAAACGTGTGAACACCTTCATCTCAAGGAGCGTCTCCTGAGCCCGCGCAGTAGATGGGCAACGAACGGGAGAAGTGAGGGCCTATTTGCCTCGTCATCTCGCCGCCGATGAGGGACGGTTCAATGAACGTTCGGCAGTTCCCGTGCGGGCTCCTGCAACACACGGTTCGCCTTCTCTGGGTGGCTGGGACTTCCGGTCGTAACAATCACGGCCTCCGGTGATCACCCATGGTATCGGAGGATTGGTTCCCTCAATGCTTCCGACAAATGAACCAGCGTCGCGCCGTTCACGCGTTTGACGTTGATTTCCCTGAGTGAAAATGTATATTGATCATGTACATTTCTTTATGAGTGTGTCATGGCCCTTCAAATCGCCAATCCCACGGTCGTTGCCAAAGTCGAGCGTTTGGCAAGGGCGAAAGGCATGACCAAAACGGCTCTGGTCGAGTGGGCCGTCGACCGTCTGGCGGCAGAATCTCAAATGCTTCGGGATCCCAACAGCATGGCGAGCTTACTCACCCAACTGGATGCCATCCCTGACCGGCCCGATGCCGACGATCCGATGCTTTGGGATGACATCGGACTGCCTCGGTGATTGCGGTGGATACATCGGCCATCGTTGCCGTCACGTTAGGCGAGCCAGAACGGGCCGTCTTTTTGGCGAGGATTCAAAGTTCGGAGCGCGTTTTTATCAGTACCGTGTCGGTAGTGGAGTCGCAGATGGTCATGCATGGGCGTCGCGGACCGCGAGGCGTGCTGCTACTCGACGATTTACTGCGCTTGCCGCCGTTTGAAATTGTTGCGCCGACCAGTGAGGAGATGAAAGCGGCTTATGCCGCCTTCGTGCTCTACGGCAAAGGCTCAGGCCACCCTGCCGGCCTCAACTTTGGAGATATTTTTAGCTACGCCCTGGCTAAGGTGCGTGGTCTCCCGCTGCTATTCAAGGGCGCCGATTTCTCGCAGACCGATTTGCAAAGAGTGTGTTAACGGGGTCGAGCCCTCAAAGTTTCGTCACACTCATGTTCCGTCTGTTTGGTGGATTAGACTCTTCTTTCAAGCTTTTCGGCCGAACTGCGAGCCTAATGGGGTCTGGGTAATGCCTGCTGGAACCAGAAGCTCCTTGAGCAACATTTCGCCGGGACGAAGCGGATTACTGGGCTGCGGGTGTGATTTTCTGGCCATGGGTGCTCCTAGTGATCATCGACGACCGCAACATCTAGGGCGTCGCCACGTTCGAATCGGAAGACCACGCGCCATTGGTCGTAGATCCGAATCGAATACATACCCTTGCTTTGACCTTTGACCTTTTGAGCGCCTCAAGTCGATTTCCGGGCGGAACGCGAAGGTCTGTGAGATCTGCAGCGTCGTGGAGGAACAGAATCTTGCGCCGCGCAGCTCGCAGGAGATCCGTCGGAAATGCCGGGACATCTTTTGAACGCTGGTCACAGCCCAGATCTTCGGCTAAGCGGTTCCCGAAACTCTCGATCATTTATCTAAGTGATCGTCACTCGATAACCATCGCAATGTCCGTCCAATAGAAGGGCTTCCTTTCCGCCGCGTGCCTATGGCGCTTTAGCGCTGGGCCTGATTCTTGCGGTTGCGCTTTTGCTCGCGCGAAACTGATGGAGTAACGATTAGATGGCGGTAATTAATCGGACCTCCGGAACCTTGAAAACGTTGGCCTCACGCCTGTGTAAACGATGGGGTGATTGGTCTCAATTCATTCGGCGCGTAAGTTCGTCCAAAGCGTTCAAGATGGCATCGCCGATGATCGCCAAGTTCTCCACACGAAATTCGTCGGAAATTTTGCCGTATTTTTGCCGTATCGGAGGCTTCCGGCGTTTTAAGAAAACCCCCTAATTATTTGTATTTTTTTTAGGGTTCTTCTGGTGGGCGCGACAGGGATCGAACCTGTGACCCCTTCCATGTCAAGGAAGTGCTCTACCGCTGAGCTACGCGCCCTCTCTGAGGAGGCGGCGAAGAATACTTGAGTCACTACTGACTCGCAACCTCTGCGTATGGTTCTTGATGCCCCCCGTTTGAAACGGGCCGCGTCACGTACGAGCATTTGAATCCGGCGCTCCCCGGGCGTAACTTAGGGTTCTGCGATGCCGAAGCCGCTCCGTGAAGGCGCTGTCGAGACGCGATAATATTCAAATTGACCGCGAGCGCTGTCGCGGATTTCACCGATGTCTTTGAGGAGAGTCTTCGATGTCCCGTATTCGTGCTGCTGTCCTGACCCTTGCCTGGGCCGTTGTGCCGGCCATTCAAGCTGCAACGCCAGAACCGAAGCCGATGACGACCGTGAAGCCAATCAAGGTCTCTGCTGCTGAGGCTGTGGGGCCGATATTCCGCAGCAAATATGCGGTGAAATCACAGACCGGCCCGGATGGCCCAGCCACAGACGTCTTGATGTTGCGCTCGAAGGATCGTCGTCTGGAAGTAGGTTTGTATGAGGCAGGCGCTTCGGAGTCCGACATCGCCGCCTACGAGGATGACGAGTTCTTCTTTATCGTCGAGGGCAAAATCACGCTGACGTCGACGGACGGCAGTGTGATTGCGGCGGAGGCTGGAGAAGGGGTCGCGATCCCCAAAGGGTGGAAAGGCCACTGGTCAACGCCGGGATACCGCAAGTTCTACGTGACTTACGACATGCCGGAGCACAAGTAAGGTTGACGTGTTGGCATCGCGGTCGCGCCCGAGTCGCCCGGGCGCGGTCGCATCAGTGGGCTAGTTCTGCGGCCGGCGTGTACAGCACCAGAATGCCGAGTGCCGCGAAGATGACGGCGGCAATCCCGTGGACCAGTCTGATCGGTAAGCGGCCGGATAGGCGATCACCGATCAGCACCGCAGGCACGTTGGCCAGCAACATCCCAACGGTGGTGCCGGTGACCACCGAGAGCACGGACGGGTAGCGTGCCGCAAGCGCGACCGTGGCGATCTGGGTTTTATCACCCATCTCCGCCAAGAAAAACGCAATGATCGTCGTGCCGACAATGCCAAAGCGACTCGGCGTCAGTGCTTCGTCGTCATCGAGTCGGTCTGGCACTAAGATCCAGACGGCCATCGCCAAAAACGACGCGGCGAGGCCGTATCGCAGCGCCTCGGGGCCTACGGCCTTGACCACCCAATGCCCCATGAGCCCTGCGAGGGCATGATTGGCGATCGTGGCAAGAAAGATACCCGCGATGATGGGCAGTGGCCGCCGATAGCGAGCCGCCAACACGAACGCCAGTAATTGCGTCTTGTCGCCAATTTCGGCGAGGGTCACGATGCCCGCTGAGACTAGAAAAGCTTCCATGCGCCTAGGATAGGGGAAACTTAAGGCTCGCTTCATGTCCTCGTCGTTATGATGCCGTGAACCTCGAGGGGGAGGCTGATGTCCGAGATCCTGAATCGCCGCTCAACTGTACTGGTCGCATTGCTGCTCATGATCGTGGGCGCCTGCGGACTGGTCGCCTCCACGTGGTCGACGTTCAGTCACACCTGGGATGAGCCTGAGCATTTGGCGGCTGGGCTCGAGTTGGTGGACACCGGTCACTACGATTACGATATTCAGCATCCACCGATTGCGCGCGTATTACTGGCGTTAGGGCCGTATTGGGCGGGCGCCCGCTCGCAGGGGCTACCCCCGCCGGATGGCAAGCCGGAAGGCATTCAGATTTTGTACGGGGAAGGGCACTACGAGCTCTTTTTGACGCTGGCGCGTGCCGGCACCTTGCCGTTTCTGGCGCTGCTCATCGTCGTCACGTACCTCTGGGCACGCACCGTCTTGGGTCGCGGCGCTTCCTTGCTCGCCGCCGGTCTTCTCGCGACCACACCCACTGTGCTCGGTCATGCCGGGATCGCGACGATCGACGTGGCGGCGGCCGCCAGTTGTCTGCTCGCGATTTATGCGTTTCGCCGATGGCTGGAGACCGGTCGGTGGCGCGACGCGGTGGTTTTAGGGCTCGCGGTTGGGTTGGCGCTCGGCGTCAAGATGTCAGCCGTGCCCTACGGCGGCATTGGGGGAGCCGTGGTGCTGGGTGTGCAGCTGATCGATCGCGCTCGTGAGCCTTCCCGCGAGGCACCCGTCGGTGCCCTGGCCTGGTGGCTCGGCAGTGCCCTGGCTTTTTTCATGATGGCAACGGTGTTGACCGTGGCCTACGGCGGGCGCTGGATTTACCTGACGGATTCCTTACACCACTTCAACCAAGCCATCGGCTATTTGTTTGGCTACAAGACGGGTGTGCTACGCCTGCCCGCCTACACGTTTTTCGAGCATGTCCCGGTACCCCTCGCTTTCCAGTGGTTTTTGGGTGCGTTCCAAGCGATCACGGTGCACAACGACAACGGGCATTTGTCCTACGTGTTGGGTGAATTACATTCGGGCGGATGGGCCGGGTTCTACCTGTTGGCGCTCAGCGTGAAAACGCAATGGCCGCTCCTCTTCGGCGGAGTAGTGGGGATTGGGCTCTTGGTCCAGCAAGCTTGGGACGAGCGCCGGTGGGCGCAGCTGACGATGCCGCTCATGACGGTGGGTATCTTGTGGTTTGCCTCGGGCTACAGCCATATCAATATCGGCGTGCGCCACGTGCTGGTGCTCTACCCCGTACTCGCCGTCGGCGCGTCGGTGACGGCCGTGCGGTTGTGGCATCGAGTCGTTGCGGGCAAAGCGTACGCTCATGCGGCGCTCGTGCTCTTGGTGCTGGGCGGACTCGGGGAGGGGGTCAGTATGATCGGCACCTGGCCGGATTATCTGGCTTACTTCAATCCCTTCGCGCTGAATCCCGAGCGCTTGCTCGTGGATTCGGATTTGGATTGGGGGCAGGACTTTAAGCGCCTCAAGCTCAGACTGGCTGCGCTCCAGGTGCCGGCTGTGTCCTTGGCCTACCTCGGAACGGCCGATCTGCCGCGCGAGGGTTTGCCGTCATACACGCTCATGACTAACCCCGAGCAACCGACCACGGGGTGGATCGCGGTGACTGCACTGGCTCGAGCGTACGCCCCAGGGCATTACGCCTGGTTGCGCGCCTATCCCGTGCGCGAACGGGTCGGCCGGACCATCGATGTCTACTACATCCCGGCCCCCGGCGAGGACGCCGCACGTTGAGCCCTGGCGGTCTGGTCAGAGCGTGACGCCAGTCGCGGCCGGATGCTGTCCGTTTTTTGTTAAACTGGCGCGATTTTTTTTGTCGAGGCCGATTCCATGCCCGTGATTACCCTTCCGGACGGTAGCCAGCGTTCTTTTGATGCCGCGGTCACCGTGGCTGAGGTCGCTGCCAGCATCGGCGCCGGGTTGGCCAAAGCCGCCATTGCCGGTCGCGTTGACGGAGTGCTTGTCGATACCTCGCACCGCATTGAGCAGGACGCGGCCTTGGCGATCGTGACGGATAAGGATCCGGTGGCACTTGAGGTCATTCGTCACTCGACGGCCCATTTGTTGGCGCAAGCCGTGCAAGCGATCTACCCCTCCGCACAGGTCACCATTGGCCCGGTGGTCGATAACGGTTTCTATTACGACTTCGCCTTCGAGCGCCCCTTCACGCCAGAAGACCTCGAAAAATTCGAGGCGAAGATGAAGGAACTGGCCAAGGCCGATCATAAGGTCGAGCGCCGCGTGATGGCGCGCGATGCGGCCGTCAGCCTCTTCAAAGGGATGGGTGAGCATTACAAGGCCGAGATCATCGAAAGCATTCCTGCGGACCAGGACATCAGTCTGTATGGGCAGGGCGAGTGGTTTGATTTGTGTCGTGGGCCGCACGTGCCGTCCACCGGCAAGCTCAAAGCCTTCAAGCTCATGAAGGTGGCCGGCGCCTACTGGCGCGGCAATTCGGACAACGAAATGCTGCAGCGCGTGTATGGCACCGCCTGGCGCACCGAACAGGAATTGAAGGACTATCTGACCCGACTCGAAGAGGCTGAGAAGCGCGATCACCGTCGCATCGGCCGGGAATTGGGTCTGTTCCATCAGCAGGAAGAAGCGGTCGGCAGCGTATTCTGGCACCCGCCGGGCTGGACCCTCTGGCGGGATGTGGAGACCTATATGCGCCGTCGTCTGGATGACGCCGGCTATGTGGAGGTCAAGAGCCCTCAGTTGCTGGATCGCTCGCTTTGGGAGAAGACGGGCCACTGGGACAACTACCGCGAAAATATGTTTATCGCGGAGTCGGAACATCGCATGCTCGCGGTCAAACCGATGAACTGCCCCGGTCACGTCTTGATCTACAAGCAGGGCATGAAGAGCTATCGCGACCTGCCGCTGCGGATCGCCGAGTTCGGTTCCTGCCATCGCAATGAGCCCTCGGGTGCGCTGCATGGTCTCATGCGGGTCCGAGCGTTCACCCAAGACGACGCCCACATCTTCTGCACCGAAGATCAGATCAATGCCGAGACGGTCGCTTTCTGCAGCCTTTTGCAGTCGGTGTATGCCGATTTCGGCTTTACCGATGTGGCCGTGAAGTTCTCGGATCGCCCCGAAAAGCGGGCGGGCTCGGACGCCACCTGGGACAAGGCCGAGGGTGCTCTCAAGGCGGCCGTCGAGGCGGCGGGGCTTCAATACACCCTTAATCCGGGCGAGGGCGCGTTCTACGGTCCGAAGCTTGAGTTCGTGCTGCGCGACGCGATCGGTCGTGACTGGCAGTGCGGTACGCTGCAGGTGGATTTTGTGCTGCCCGAGCGACTCGACGCTGAGTACGTCGCCGAGGACAATACCCGCCAGCGACCGGTCATGTTGCACCGCGCCATTTTGGGCTCTTTTGAGCGTTTCTTGGCCATCTTGATCGAGCACCACGCCGGCAAGTTCCCGACCTGGTTGGCGCCGGTGCAGGCCGCCTTGCTGAACATCACGGACCGTCAGGCCGGTTATATCCGCGAATGCGCTGATTTCTTGAAAAATCAGGGGGTTCGCGTGGACTCCGACTTGCGCAACGAAAAGATCGGCTTTAAGATTCGCGAGCACACCTTGAGGCGGGTTCCGTTTCTCTTGGTGGCTGGGGACCGGGAAGCCGAGTCCCGCTCGTTGGCCGTGCGCACGCGCTCGGGCAAGGATCTTGGGACGCTACCGCTAGAGCAGGTGGTGGAACTGATCCAGTCCGATATCGCGAGCCGCGGCCGTCATTCTTTGGAGGGTTGATTTATCTCTACTACGAAGCGCATACGGCGCAACGACGAAATTCTCGCGCCGTTGCTCCGGGTTATCGGTGACGATGGTTCGCAGGTTGGCGTGATGAACCGGGCGGAAGCCCTGCAGTTCGCAGCCTCACAATCCTTGGATCTCGTCGAGATTTCGCCGATGGCGGAGCCTCCGGTGTGCCGAATCATGGACTTCGGCAAGTTCTTGTTCGAAGCCAACAAGAAGGCCCATGCCGCGAAGCGCAAGCAGAAGCAGATTCAGGTCAAGGAAATCAAGTTCCGGCCTGGAACGGATGAGAACGATTACCAGATCAAACTGCGTAACATCATCCGCTTCCTGACGGAAGGCGACAAAGCCAAGGTCACGCTGCGCTATCGCGGCCGTGAATTGGCGCACCAAGACGTTGGTCGCCGGTTGTTGGACCGGCTGTGCCAAGATTTGGCCGCCCACGCGTCCATTGAGCAGAACCCCCTGATGGAGGGTCGCCAATTGGTCATGATGTTCGGTCCGAAGAAGAAGTAAGTTTGAAGGTTTGTAGATGCGGGTGGTGACACCCGCAACACAAGTGACCGTCGCGAAGGCGCAAGCCTGAGGACGGAACGCCCCCAGCGCCCGAGTGGGTTGTGAAGGGGTAACAAGAAGTGCCGGCGGGGGACCGACCGGTGTTGGAGATTGAAGATGCCCAAGTTGAAGACCAACCGGGCTGCGGCGAAGCGTTTTCGCAAGACTGCGAACGGTTTCAAGCGCGGCCAGAGCCACAAGCGCCACATCCTGACGAAGAAGCCATCGAAGCGTAAGCGCCAGCTGCGCTCCGGGAAGATGGTGCACGAGACCGATCTCGGTCGCGTGACACAGCTGCTTCCGAACCACTAAACGACGTCAGGAGATAAACAATGGCACGAGTTAAGCGTGGCGTCATCGCCGGACGCCGTCACAAGAAGATTCTCAATAAGGCCAAGGGCTACTACAACGCACGCCGCAAGGTGTTCCGCGTAGCGAAGCAGGCCGTCATCAAGGCCGGCCAGTACGCGTATGTCGGTCGTAAGCGCAAGAAGCGCGACTTCCGTTCGCTCTGGATTCAGCGTCTGAATGCCGCAGCGCGCGGCTATGGCCTGAGCTACAGCCGTTTGATCAACGGTCTCAAGGTGGCGGGTGTTGCGATCGACCGTAAGGCGCTCGCGGACCTCGCGGTCCATGAGCCGGCGGCTTTCGGCGCGATCGTCGAGCAGGTCAAGGCGGCTGTCGCCGCCGCGGCGTAACGCCGTGGATCTCGCAAGCCTCGTCACCTCGGGTCTTGGCGAGATCCAATCCGCCGCGGATCTGGTCGTTTTAGATCAGATCCGCGTGCGGTTGCTGGGCAAGAAGGGCCTGATTACCGAGCAACTCAAAACGCTCGGCGCCCTCGAGCCTGATGCCCGCCGTGAGGCGGGAGCGCGGATTAACGACGCGAAACACACCCTCACGCAAGCCATCGATGCCCGCAATGCGGTGCTTGAGGCAGCGGCTGTGGCCGCGGAACTGGCGGCTGGGACGATTGATGTGACCTTGCCTGGGCGCGGTTCGCTGCCCGGTGCCTTGCATCCCGTGACCCGCACCCGTCTGCGCATCGAAGAGATTTTCCGTCGTGCTGGTTTTACGATTGCTGAAGGCCCTGAAGTGGAAGATGACTTCCACAACTTCGAGGCTCTGAATATTCCCGCCAATCATCCGGCGCGGGCGATGCATGACACCTTCTATTTCGGTGATGGTCGCTTGTTGCGGACCCACACCTCACCCGTGCAAGTGCGCGCGATGCTGGCCAATCCGCCGCCGCTGCGCATCATCAGCCCGGGTCGCGTCTATCGCTGCGATTCCGACCAGACGCATACGCCGATGTTCCATCAGGTTGAAGGCTTGGTGCTGGATGAGAACGTGAGCTTTGCCAATTTGAAGGCGATCTTGCGGCGTTTTGTGTCCGAGTTTTTTGAGAAGCCGCTGGAGATTCGTCTGCGGCCCTCGTACTTCCCGTTCACCGAACCGTCGGCCGAAGTCGACTGCCAGTGCGCCTTCTGTGAAGGCCGTGGTTGCCGCGTCTGCAAGCAGACCGGATGGCTCGAAGTGTTGGGTTGCGGCGTCGTGCATCCCAATGTGCTGCGCAATTGCGGCCTCGACCCGGAGAAGGTGTCGGGCTATGCCTTCGGCATGGGTATCGAGCGCTTCTCGATGCTGCGCTATGACGTCAATGACCTGCGACTTTACTTCGAGAACGATCTGCGTTTCCTCGGCCAGTTCAGTCGCGCTTGATCGGTTGAGGATTCCCTTATGAAGCTGAGTCTAGCCTGGCTCTCCGAATGGGTGCGTTTGCCGGCGGATGAGGCGGCGTTCGCGCACGGCCTCACGATGGCGGGTTTTGAGGTCGAAGGGCGTTCGGTCGCGGCTCCTGCGTGTAGCAAGGTGGTCGTGGCGCGCATTGTCAGCGCCGAGAAGCATCCTGAAGCCGACAAGCTGCGCATCTGTGTCGTTGATGCCGGCGATCCCGAGCCCGTGCAGATCGTCTGCGGCGCGGCCAATGCGCGCGCTGGGATTAAGGTCCCCTTAGCGCGCGTCGGGGCGGTATTGCCCGGCGATTTGACCATCAAGACCGCGAAGCTGCGCGGCGTCGAATCCTTCGGCATGCTCTGTTCGGCGCGTGAGTTGGGGCTCGGCGACAGTCACACGGGTTTGCTCGAATTGCCTGACGACGCACCGATCGGCGCTGACGTGCGTGAGGTCCTCAGGCTCGATGACACGATCCTTGAGATTAACTTCACCCCCAATCGAGGCGATGCGCTCTCGGTGCTCGGGATCGCGCGCGAAGCCGCGGTGCTTGGCGAGAGTGCTGTGTGCATTCCGACGACACCAGCCATTCCGGCGATGTCTGAGGCGCTTTTCCAGGTACGTATTGAGGCCCCGGAGGGCTGTGCACGCTTTGCCGGCCGGGTGATTTCGGGTGTGAATCCACAGGCCAAGACGCCGCTCTGGATGCAGGAGCGCCTGCGTCGCGCCGGCCAACGGAGCTTGGGTCCGCTCGTCGACGTCACCAACTACGTGATGTTGGAACTCGGTCAGCCCATGCACGCCTACGACCTGCGTCGGCTCGAGGGCGGCATCACCGTCCGTTGGGCGCGAGCCGGGGAGGCGCTTGAGCTGCTCGAGGGCAGTACGATCCCACTCGCCCACGACATGCTGGTGATAGCCGATGATGTGGCGCCGGTCGGTCTGGCGGGCGTCATGGGCGGCAAGAAGAGCGGTATCGCCGATGACACCACCGACGTTTTCTTAGAAGCGGCCTGGTTCCAACCCAACGCGGTGGCCGGACGCGGCCGTCGGTTTGGGATCATGACAGACGCCTCGCAGCGCTATGAGCGCGGTGTGGATCCCGAGGGGATTGAGCGCGCGATCAACCGCGCGACCCAACTGCTGCTCGAGATGGCCGGTGGTACGCCTGGACCACTCCAGGTGACCGAGGCGAAGGCGCACCTGCCGGTGCGCTCGCCGATTGCAGTGCGGGCCCGGCAGATCGAGCGTTTGATTGGGATATCGATCCCATCCGATCGCGTCGCGGCGATCCTGACCGCGCTCGGTATGGCCGTGACGCCGACGGCGGATGGGCATTCTGTGACCCCGCCGAGTTGGCGCTTCGATATCACGATGGAGGCGGATCTCATAGAGGAAGTCGCCCGCGTGTACGGTTACAACGAGATCCCTGAGATCGATGCGCCGATGCCGCAGCGTCCGGCGACGGTCACCGAGCGGGAGATTCCGGGCCTGAGGTTTGCGCTCGCGCTCGTCGATCGTGGCTACCATGAAGCCATCAATTACACCTTCGTCGATCCGGTGCTGCAGCGGCGCCTGCACCCGGAGGTGGCTGCATTGCCGCTCGCCAATCCCATCTCGGCCGAGCTGGGCGAGATGCGCGTGTCGCTGTGGCCGGGGCTTGTGAAGGCCCTGGGCGACAACGTTCGGCGTCAGCAGGATCGCGTACGCTTGTTCGAGCACGGCGCGAAGTTTGTGATGCAAGACAATGTTTTAAAAGAAATTAATGTCATCGGCGGTATTGCTTGTGGCCACGCAGACCCGGAACAGTGGGCTACGCCGAAGCAAGCCGTCGATTTCTATGATGTGAAGGCCGATGTCGAAGCGCTCATTGCGTTGCAGGGCGGCAAGGATTGGCGTTTTGAAGCGGGTGCTGTGAGTTGCTTGCATCCCGGCCGCGCCGCAAAAATCCTTCGCGGTGACCGCATTGTCGGGTATCTCGGGGAATTGCACCCGGAGCTGACGCGCGTGTTGGATTTGCCGTCCGCGCCTTACTTATTTGAGGTGGAGTTGGGTGCTTTAGCGATTACCGATCTGCCGAAGGCAGAGCCGCTGTCGCGCTTTCCCGCGGTTCGACGCGACCTCGCGGTGATGGTTGATGAATCTCTCACTTTCAACCAGTTGCGTGAATCTGTTACTGTCGGAATCACAGAGAAGTTACGTGAATTGCGAGTTTTCGACGTCTATCGAGGGAAGGGCGTAGAAACAGGACGAAAAAGCGTGGCTTTGGGGTTGATTTTACAAGACAAAAACAAGACCCTTACAGACGCTGATGTGGATGCTGTGATGAACGGCGTTCGGCAGCGACTCGAAAGGGATGTGAAGGCCACTTTCCGAGATTAACGCGGACTCGGGAACGGGAATCCAATGATGGCATTGACGAAAGCAGAAATGGCCGAAGCGCTGTTTGACCAACTGGGTTTAAACAAGCGCGAGGCGCGGGAACTGGTGGATCTTTTTTTTGAAGAGGTTCGGCTGGCATTGTCGAATGGCGAGCAAGTGAAACTCTCGGGTTTCGGTAACTTCGACCTGCGCGACAAAAATCAGCGTCCGGGTCGCAATCCGAAAACCGGTGAAGAGATTCCGATCAGCGCTCGTCGTGTCGTGACGTTCCGCCCGGGGCAGAAGCTAAAGGCACGGGTAGAAGCGTATGTTGGAACCAAGTAACAACGCCGAGCTTCCGACGATTCCGGGTAAGCGCTACTTCACCATCGGTGAGGTCAGCGACCTGTGTCTCGTCAAGCCGCACGTGCTGCGTTACTGGGAGCAAGAGTTTCCACAGCTGAAGCCGGTGAAGCGTCGAGGTAACCGACGGTATTACCAGCGGCAGGATGTGCTCGTGATTCGGCAGATTCGCAGCCTCTTGTACGATGAGGGCTTCACGATTGGCGGCGCCCGGCAACGGCTGGACGGGGACGTGGCGCGTGAAGACGTGACGCAAAGCCAGCAGATCGTGCGGCAAGTGCGGCTCGAGCTTGAGGAATTGTTGAAGTCGTTGCGACGCT
This sequence comes from uncultured Pseudomonadota bacterium, assembly GCA_903879335.1. Taxonomy (GTDB): domain Bacteria; phylum Pseudomonadota; class Gammaproteobacteria; order Steroidobacterales; family Steroidobacteraceae; genus CAIKZZ01. The sequence continues at coordinate 78,611 of CAIRLC010000018.1, read as the reverse complement.
GAGTGCGTCGCGCTTGGGTGGCCTGCCTAGCCCCCATCAGTTACAATTGTGGTTCGATGAACGCCGCAGCTCCTGCGGCGTGCCTCCGGTCGGGGCGTAGCGCAGCCTGGTAGCGCACTTGCATGGGGTGCAAGGGGTCGAGAGTTCAAATCTCTCCGTCCCGACCAATTACTTACACGCGGCGAGATTTCCTCTTGTGGTCCACATTGTGGTCCGACTCGGGGTGCTCTCATGCGCAGATGATGGCCTGGCGCCCTAGCGGCTAGGGCCGCGGGCATCTATCAGGTCGAAGCAGAGCTGCGCGACGGCCTCGCCCGCCTCCCGGCGGCCGAAGCCGTACCGCTGCGATTGATGACAGCCTGCGGTGAGCCTTTGGGGACTCTGGCGCTCGAGTCGACCCGAGAAATCTACCGGCTTAAGGCGTGCGTGCTTACTCGGCCACATAGCCTTCGTCGAGCAAAACGTCGACCAACACCTGCCGCTGCCGATCCGATTCCACGATCACGCGTTGCTGGCTGAGGTCGATGTTCACCGTGGCTGCGCCGTCGGCGCGCAGCAACGCGGTATTGATGGCATTGACACAGTTTTTGCACGTCATGCCCTGAACAATAAATTCGTAGCGCACCGGACTGCTCTCCAAAATGGGTGGGGGCTGCAACAAGGCAACCGTTCGGCCGAACCAGTGCGTCATTTGCTCAAGCACTGGCGTAGGCTCGCGTTTGATCGTCGCCGCCCTCGGCGTGGACGCTGACATTGAATGAAATAATGACGCGATCTTGCGCGCCGGCGTAGGGCAGCGCTTGGTGCGCGAGCCACGACGGAAATACGACCAATTGGCCCGCGCGCGGCGCAATGTCGCGGCTCGAGTCTTGCAAGTAAGCATTGCCGAAATCGCTGTGCGCACCGCCGAGCAGCGCCGTATAGGGTCCATAGAGGCGGGTGACGCCATTGCGGGCGCCAAAGACTGGATGCGCTTCGCGCTGGGCCTCGGGATCCACTTGCAAGCAATACACGCCCGACCACGAACAATTGCCGTGCGTGTGGATATCGTGATGTGCGCCGCCGTTCGACATCTGACACCACAAGCCGCGGAGCGCGAGTTGGAAGCCTGGGCGTTCCGATCCCCAGCTCGTGCGATTGGCGTGGCCGACGGTCTTCGAGACGCCCGCGACTATAAAGCGGATGAGCGCCTGCCATTCCGGAATGCGGATCCGGTTCAAAAGATCATCGGGGCTCACATAAAACGCAGAGCCGGGTACGGCGTGTGGGTCCTGCGCGCGCAAAACGTTCAGCACCCGCACCAGCGTCTCGTTGTTCGCCGGTGCGTCTGACCACTCGTGAACACCCACGACGGTGGGCCACAGGTCCGATAGCGTGGGTGAGGGCGTGTGCGTCAAGGACTCACTCCGCCTGAGTCAAATGCGCCGGCCAACGCAAGCGATGTCCGGTACGTTGCGCCAGCGCTTCAATGTCCTCGGGCGTATCCACATCGGTCCGGAAGCGCGTATTGGGGGTTGCCCAGCGGTGCAACAGTTCCGGGTGCGCGGCCTGCCATTGACGGCAGCCGACGCGCGCTTCACCAGCCAAAATGCCGTCACGTACGGAGGCGCTGAAGACAACCGGATTACCGGGTAAGTCGTCGAGGTAGGGCTGGACGATCTCGGTGCCCGACGGGCGTTTCTTGTACGCGCCAATCACCTCTTGGATATCGGCCTGGCCGATCAAGGGCTGATCGGCGAGCGCGACCACGACCGCATCAATCTTGGCACTGAGAGCGGCCAGGCCCGCACGGAGCGACGACACTTGGCCGGCGTCTGGGTCGAGATTGCGGACCAGCGTCACTGGAAAATCTTGCACCAAAGGCTCGATCAGGTCGCTGTAGTGACCGAGCACGACCACGACCTCATCGATCCCGGCGCCGGAGAGCGCAATCAACTGCCGCCGAATCAGCGGCACGCCGCCGAGTTCAAGGAGCGCCTTGGGTCGCCCGCCCATGCGCTCGCCACGACCGGCGGCGAGCAACACCGAGCCCACCACGAGACGACTGTAGAGACCGCCGCCTCCTTTCAATATACAGCCCATCTAATTCTCCTCGTGCGGGGCGTCTGACGCCGGATCGCCTGCCGGTGTCGCCGGGTCACGGCGTCTTGCGGCAACCACGGAGGCCAGTACGGCGAGGGCGATCTCTTCCGGGGTTTGCGCACCAATGCGCTCACCGGCCGGTGCTTCAATTCGATTCACCTGAGTGTCCGATAAGCCCTTCTCAACCAGTTGGGCTTTCAAGACGGCGGCTTTGCGGGCGCTGGCCACGAACCAGAGGCGATCAGGTTCTACTTCGAGCGCGGCGAGTAAGGCGGGCAGATCACGCCGCCCTTGGGTGGCGACGACGACAAAGCCGCGGTGGCCCCACAGTGCGCGTACCGTCTGCGGGCTATCGTCCGCCCAGACCTCACTCGCATCCGGAAAGTCCTCCGCACGGGCGCCGAAGGCGAGCACCGAGACCGAGAAACCGACGCGCGGCGCAAGCCCCACCAACGCGCGGGCGACCGGCGCGTCACCGACCACCAGTAAACGTGCGACCGGCAACACGGGCTCGATGAATAACTCGAGCGTCCCGCCGGAATGGCAGGCCATCCCGAATTCCGCAATGTCGCTGTCTTCAGCGACCGCATCGGCGGCGCGCGGCAGGATCCTGATTTGTCGCGGCTGACCATCCCGCAAGGCTTGCCGCACGGTCTTAATCACCGCCGGCTGCGCGCAACCGCCGCCGATCCAGCCGTGGATTTGCCCATCGGCCGTCACTACCGCCTTGTCGCCCGGTCGAGCCGAGGTCGGCGCAATGACGCGCAACACGGTGACGAAGGCGAAGGGTTGACGGCGAGTGCGCAAACGCTCGGCGTGCGCCAACCATTCGAGCCCATAGACCGTTGGCATTCCCATAGAACCCTCTACATCAACCGGCGCGCACCGGCCCGCAGGTCGGTCAACGTCGCCAAAGGTAAAAACGCATCAATGGCCGTCTGCGCGCGTGTCAACGCTTCAGAGCGGGCCGTTGTCCGTGTGGGATGGAACCAGACCACTTGACCACCGCTGCGGCGTAGCGCGCGGATCGCGTCCTGCAAGTGCTCCGGCTCATCGGTGTCATAGCCGTCGGACATGATCCAAATGCGCGCGCCGCGCGTGAGTCCCTGACGACCCTCGCCATCGGCAAAGGACTGCAGGCAGCTCGCAATCCGCGTGCCGCCGCCGAAGCCTGCCGTGACCGCATTGATTTTTTCCTGGACCCGTCCGCTGTTGCGGCGCAGCAGGGGCGTGACTTCCACGAGCTTGGTGTGGAAGACAAACACCCGTGCATCCGCTTCGCGGACGAAAGCACGGGCGACGCGCAGAAAGAAGGCAGCGTGCGACTCCATCGAACGACTGACATCCACGAAAATAAAGAGCCGAGGCGGGATCACGCGCGGTGTGCGCCAGACGGGTAGCGGTAAGGCGCCACCGGTCGATGCGCTCTGGCGCAGGGTGGCCCGGACGTCCAAGCGGTCGACTTGGCGGCTGTGCCGCAGCCGTCGGGTGCGCACTGGCCTAAGACCGCGATAAATCTGTTTGGCCAGCAGCTGCAATTCCGTGACCTCATCGGGCCACCACATGGATCCACTGCGATCGTGCAGTGGATCGACACGACTGGCGCCGCCCATGGCGCGGGGCGCGTCAGTGGAAGGCAAATCGGCATGGCCCGTTTGCAAGGCCGCGCCCATTCCTGAGCTCTGTGCGCTGGTCGGTGCGCTCGACGGCGGCGTCGAGAGCTGTTCGCGGAGATCTTGAACGGCCGCACGCAGATCGCGCCGCGGCCGAGTCTGCCCGCTGACGCGCACTGTGCCGCGGACTTTTTGCGGAAACCAGAACTGATCAAAAAGATCGTTCCACTGGGACCATTCCTGTTTGCTGTGGCAGGCAATGCTGCGCCAGGCAAAGCGCACGGGCTTCGGCTGTTCGAGGCCGAGCAGGCTTGCCGTTGCCAACATGTCAGTGACTTCATCAACGCCGATGGCGAAGCCGTATTCACGTAAGTAGGCGGCAAACGCGGTGATCTGGACGCTCGCAAGGCCACCGGTGAGAGGAGACTCGGCGCTGGCCATTATGCAGCTGAATGGCTCATCGATGCGACGCCCACGATGTCCTGCTGCTCGAGGATGGCTCGCACTTCATCCGTGCCGATCTTCAGTCGATCCTCGCGGGTCTTGAGGACACAGCCTAAGGTCGAGACCAAGGTTAAAAGGTCTTCGGGCAGCGCATGATGATTGAGGCAATGCAAGGCGCGGATCCAGTCCAGCGTTTCCGCGACCCCCGGCGTCTTGATCAGATCTTGGCGCCGCAGTCGCTGCAGGAAAGGCACAGCCTCTGCGATCAGGCTTCGATCAGCCTGCGGCACTGCAGTTTGAACAATCGAGATCTCGCGTTCGAGGCTTGGGTAATCCACCCAGTGATAGAGACACCGTCGACGTAAGGCATCCGACAGGTCGCGCGTGCCGTTGCTGGTGAGGAATACGCGGGGGATGGTTCGTGCTCTGACCGTCCCGATCTCCGGAACCGTCAACTGGTATTCCGCAAGCACCTCGAGCAGGAACGCTTCGAAGGCCTCATCGGCTCGATCGACTTCATCGATCAATAGCACGCAGGGGCCGTCATGGCTGATGGCCTGTAAGAGCGGACGCTCCAGCAGGTAGTCGCGCGAGAAGAGATCCTGCTCAGCGAGCGACGTGCCGTTTGCTTCGTGCAGCCGAATGGACAGCAACTGGCGCCCGTAATTCCACTCGTACGCCGCTTGCGCAAGATCCAAGCCGTCGAAGCATTGCAGGCGAACGAGCCGCGCGCCGAGTGCGCGCGCCATGGCGAGCGCCAGCGCCGTTTTACCGACGCCGGCATCTCCTTCAAGCAACACCGGCCGCTCGAGCGCACCCGCAAGCCACACCGCCGACGCCAGGGACTCGTCGGCCACATAGCCGGCCAGCGCCAGTGATTCCCGAAGCTGTGCGGGCGAGGTCGGGGACTGTGCGTGGGCCGGCACGAGCCTCAGCTCCGACGGCCGAATAGTTGCGCGAACCAACCCTTGATGAGGCCCCAGACGATCGACAGGCCATCCAGTTCTCGCACCGGTGCCGGTGCCGGTGCAGGGCTTGCCGCCGTGGCGTCAGCACCCGCAGGCACGTCAGCACCACCGGCAGGCGCGAGCGCCTGCGCGGTGGCTTGGAACTGCTCGACGAACTGGCCCAGCAGCATTTCTGAGACGGAGACCATCATGCGGCCACCAAACTGCGCAAACTTGCCATTCACGATGACGACGGCCGTGCCGTTCAGTATGCAAGCCTGCGCATTGGCCGGGTCGGCCACAATCGCCGCCGTGAGATCCATGCTGGCCGAGGATCCACCCTTGTCGGCGCCCTTGCCCAACATGACCACCCGACGTTCTGCCTCATTCCGCTCCGTCACGTCGACCGTGCCACCGAACTGTGCGGTGGCCGGGCCGACTTTGACTTTGACGGCACCCTTGTAGGAGGTCTCCGTCAATTGCTCCGTGATCTGCGCGCCAGGCATGCAGGCGGCTGTTGCCTTTACATCGGACAACAAAGCCCATGCCCGGTCGGCATCAACGGCGAGCGGATACTGCTTTTCTAACTTAACTTCCATGGAACACTCAGATGGCCAGGTTATGCGCTTTCAGCGCCTGCCAGACGCGGAACGCCGTGTGCGGCATGTCCAGATGCGTGACGCCGACATGGGCAAACGCGTCGACGACGGCGGCGTTGAACGTTGGGATGGAACCGACGTGCGGCGACTCGGCCACACCCTTCGCACCGATCGGGTGGTGGGGGCTTGGCGTGACCGTGTAATCCGTTTCCCACTTCGGCGTTTCGACCGCGGTGGGCAGGAAGTAATCCATCAGCGTATTGCCGAGGAGGTTGCCTTGCGCGTCGAAGGGCATCTGCTGCCCCATCGCGACCGCAAAACCCTCGGTCAAGCCGCCGTGGATCTGACCTTCGATGATCATCGGGTTGATGCGCGTACCGCAGTCATCGAGCGCATAGAAGCGCCGGATCTTGGTTTCGCCGGTGGCGCGATCAATGTCGACCACGCACAGGTAAATACCAAACGGGAATGTGAAGTTCGGTGGATCGTAGTAATGCACCGCCTCAAGCCCTGGCTCGAGACCGGCCGGCGGCTGGTGATAGGCCTGCCAAGCCACGTCGGCCATGGTCTTGAACTTGCTGTCGTCACCACGCACCTTGAAACGGTCCACTTCCCAATCGAGATCGGACTCGCTCACTTCGAGCATGTGGGCGGCGATCTTGCGCGCCTTCGCATGGATCTTACGAGCCGCCATCGCAATGGCCGCGCCGGCGACCGGGGTCGAGCGCGAACCGTAGGTGCCAAGGCCATAAGGCGCCGTCGATGTGTCGCCTTCCTCGACCTGGATCACTTCACTCGGAATACCGAGTTCCGTGGCGATGATCTGCGCGTAGGTGGTCTGGTGGCCCTGACCCTGCGTGATCGTACCCATGCGGGCGATCGCGCTGCCGGTCGGATGGATGCGGATTTCGCAGGAGTCGAACATGCCGACACCCAAGATGTCGCACATCTTTGACGGACCCGCACCCACGATTTCCGTGAAGGACACGAGACCAATGCCCATCAGCGTCGGGCTGTTTGGATCCGCGCGCCTGGCAGCTTGCTCCGCGCGCAAGGCGGGGTAATCCACGGCGTCCAGCACTTTCTCAAGCGCCGGATGGTAGTCACCCGAATCGTACTCGAAGCCGAAGGCGCTGGTGTACGGGAACTGTTCCTTGCGGATGAAGTTCCGGCGACGGATCTCGGCCTTGTCGATGTTGAGGCGCTGCGCCAAGACGTCGACCATGCGCTCGATCAGGTAGACCGCTTCAGTCACGCGGAACGAGCACCGATAGGCCACGCCACCGGGTGCCTTGTTCGTGTACACACCCTTCACCGAGCAGTGCGCGGCGGCGATGTCGTAGGAGCCCGAGCAGATATGGAACAGGCCAGCCGGGAACTTGGTCGGATCGGCGCAGGCATCAAAGGCACCGTGGTCGGCCACGACGTTGACCTTGAGGCCCAAGATCTTGCCGTCTTCGGTCGCCGCCAACTGACCATCCATGTGGTAGTCGCGCGCAAAGGCCGTCGAGGAAATGTTCTCAATACGGTCTTCGATCCACTTCACCGGTCGGCCGAGCACGATCGACGCGACAATGGCGCAGACGTAGCCCGGGTAAATGCCGACTTTATTGCCAAAGCCGCCACCGATATCGGGGCTGACGATCCGGACCTTCGATTCTGGAACGCCCGACAGCATCGAGACGACGGTGCGCACGACGTGCGGCGCTTGGCTCGTGATGTAGGTGGTGAGTTCCCCGCGGATCGGATCGAAACTCGCGACGCAGCCGCAGGTCTCAAGGGGGCAGGGGTGCACACGCGGGTAGTGCATGTGCTGCTCGACCTTGATGGGCGCTGCTGCAAAGGCGGCGTCCGCCGCGGCGAGATCGCCGGCGTCCCAGGTGAAGATGTGATTGTGGTGCTCACGTGGGCCGTGGGCGCCTGAGGTCTTGCCCGCCAAATCCTCGCGCAATACCGGTGCATCCGGCAGCAATGCGTCATACGGATCAATCACGACCGGCAGTTCTTCGTATTCGACCTCAACCGCTTCGGCCGCGTCTGCGGCGATGTAGCGGTCGTCGGCGATGACGATGGCGACTTCCTGCATCTGGAAGTGCACTTTTTCATCGGCCAGCACGGCCGCCACGTCACCCGCGAGGGTCGGCATCCAGTGCAGCTTCAAAGGCTTCAAGTCATCGGCGGTCAGCACCGCATGCACACCCGGGATGGCTAACGCCGCTTCCTTGTTGATGCGCTTGATGCGTCCGTGTGCAATCGGCGAGCGGACGATGTCCATGTGGAGCATGCCCGGCAGCTTGATATCGTCAACGTAGTTGCCCTTGCCCTGAATGAATCGGGCATCTTCCTTACGCAGGCGAGATACGCCGATACCGGCAAGCGAGGCTTCACGTTCATCGGCAGGTTGAATCACAGCACTCATGTTTCTCGTCTCCGGGTTTTAGGCCGCAGGGGCCTCTTGGAGTTTTCGGGCAGCGTACTGAACAGCTTTGACGATGTTCTGATAGCCGGTGCAGCGACAGAGATTTCCACTCATGCCCATGCGGATTTCATCTTCCGACGGATTGGGGTTTTCTTTTAAGAAGTTGGACGCGCGCATCAGCATGCCGGGCGTGCAGAAGCCGCACTGCAAACCGTGCTCCTTGTAGAAGCCTTCCTGCACCGCATGCAGCACGCCCTTATTGGCGAGGCCTTCGACGGTGGTGACGTGTGCGCCGTCACACTGCACGGCCAGATGCGTGCAGCTCTTGACGGACACGCCGTCGACGTCGACGGTGCACGCGCCGCAGTGGCTCGTCTCACAGCCGATGTGCGCGCCCGTTAGATTGAGTTCTTCGCGCAGGAAATGAATGAGCAGCGTTCGCGGCTCGACCGCTCGTTCTTCGAGCTTGCCGTTCACGGTGACAGAGATCAGTTTTTTCGCCATGAGGTTATCTCCCGGGGGTTAGGCGCTGCGCGCCCAAGCGGTGTTGAGGGCGCGCTTGACCATGACGCCGGCCATGGCGGTCTTGTATTCCGGATCGCCGCGTAAGTCGTCGGCGGGATCCGTGATGGCGATGGCTGCAGCGACGGCGCGCGCGATGTTCTCGTCGGTAAAAGGCTGACCGAGCAGCGCTTGCTCCGCCGCCTCAGCGCGCAGTGCAGTCGGCGCGACGTTGGTCAGACCGATGCGGATGTGGGAGACCACATCGCCGCTGCGGCGCAGGACGACTGCGCACCCTGCGGTTGCCCAGTCACCGGTCTTACGCTTGAGCTTCTCGTACGCCCAGCCACTGTGCGTGGCGAAGGAGGGAATGCGAATCGCTACCATGACTTCACTCTCTTCGAGTTGGGTCATGTAGGTGCCGAGAAAGAAGCCGTGGGCGTCTACGGTGCGACGGCCGTTGGGGCCTTGCAGTACGAATTGCGCATCACAGACCAGGGACAACGCGGGGTGATCGTTACCCGGATCGCCGTGGGCGATATCGCCGCCAATGGTGCCGCGGTTACGCACCTGCGGATCGGCGATCAGGCGAGCCGCCTCCCCGAGCAGCGGAACACGCTCGCGGAGCACCTCCGAGGCAATGAGTTCGTTCTCAACCGTCATCGCGCCGATGACGACGGTATCGCCATCCAGGCAGATCCCGCGCAATTCGGGAATGCGGTTGAGATCGATCAAGTGTTCCGGTTGCGCAAAACGGAGTTTCATCATCGGCAGAAGGCTGTGTCCGCCGGCAAGAAGCTTGGCTTCAGAGCCTAGCTGTTCAAGCAGCGCGACGGCCTCGGCAACCGATTTTGGCGCGTGGTAATCGAATTTCGGTGGAATCATGGGCACCTCTTAATTCGGGCACTGGCATCCGAAGGGAGACGCAGTCTAGGCTCATCCCGAGATTTAACTCAACAAAACCTGTACGAAATAGGTTTTGGGCGCACGAACTGCGTAAAATAGAACACGAAGTGTCGCAAATGGCGCGGTGCAGCAAGAATGCCGACTGTCCGGCGCGCGAATATCAGTCGCGACCGCGAATCCCGAGGGCCCGTTTCAGCTGCGCCAAACTTTCCCGCGACACCGGCACTTCCGGAGCACCGTCGCCGTTCAAGATCACATGCGTCTTGGCACCGACCCGCGAAAGCCCGGAGACCTCGCGCAAGTTCACGATGAAGCGGCGGTGCACCCGCACAAACTGGGTCGGATCCAGCTTTTTCTCGAGATCGCTGATGGCAAGGCTGCAGGCGAGGGTGCGATCCAGCGTATAGATGCGCGTTGAATGTGCGTTTGACTCTAGGCACGTGACGGAAGACACCGGCACAAAGCGCACGTTTCGATCGACCCGCGTCGGGATTTGCGTCAGCAGCCACTCCGATGTGCGCGTGGTGGCCCCATCGGACTGTTGCTCAGTGACAAGCGCCGTCACATCAAAAAACACCAGCGCAAAACCCGCCGGGCGTCCCGCCTCATTCGACAGCTGTGACAGCTTGATCAGCAATACGCGGTCAGGGATGTCAATCATCATCGTGAGCGCTGCCTGGCTGGAGAGCGGGCAGCTCGATGTTTCATCAAACAACGATTCGACTTTGCTCCGGGCGCGGGAGCGGTGGAAACTCGACACGAATTGCCCAAAGGGCTTTTTCGTGTCGACGGGTAAGACGCGGCGAGCATGGTCATTCATCGCAATGACCTCGCGCTCTGCATTCAGCGTGACGATGCCCGCAGGCAGTGTTTCGAGGAGTTCGAGACCCCGCGAGGTCGTCAGGTCTAAAGCCATCATTGATCGTTCACTCGATCCACATTCACCACTCTCGATGCCCCCTCAAGACCGACCGTACAGGACAGCTATACCTCATAAGGAGCCCGCTCATGGGGCTGGCTTTGCCATCCTCGGCTCCGTGACCGTTACACTACCACCCAAGATTGCCGTATAGGACCCGCCGAATGATATCTCGCCGTCTCGATACCAGCATTGAACTGCTGACTGCACGCCTGGTCGCGTTGTCAGAGGCCGCTGTCCTCGCCACCATCGTCTCAACGGAAGGCTCGACCTACCGTAAGGCCGGCGCGCGCATGTTGATCGAGGCGAATGGACGGATGACGGGGTTGTTGTCCGGCGGTTGCCTCGAGCGAGATCTCGCTGAGCATGCCCACGCTGTATTGGCGACGGGCGTGCCGGCCATTGCGCAATACGACATGCGAACCACCGACGATCTGATCTATGGCATTGGCGCCGGCTGTGAAGGCGCCATGCGGGTCGTGCTGGAGCGGGTTGAGCCGGGATCGCGACTCTTGGCGGAACTGATCGCGGTGGTGAGGCGGGTCGGCGAGGGGGAGAGTGCGGCCATCGTCGTAGTACACCGGGGCCCCGCGAGTGCTTACGGGACTTACTGCAACGGCGGAACTGACGCCGCCATGAGCGCAGCAGTGCAGTCCGTGCTCGAGCAGGGTCGCAGTGCGACGGTATCCTTGGATGCCGAGCGGCAGGCTTGGGTCGAATATTTGGCGCCGCCGCCGCACGTCTTGATCTGCGGGGCAGGTCCCGATGCAATTCCCTTAGTTCGCTTACTAGAGGGTCTTGGGTTTATTACCACGGTCACCGATCATCGGCCGGTGTACCTCGATAACGGTGATTGGGGCGCTGCGCGCCGCAGTCTGGGCGCGGCCAGTGCCCTTGCGGACCGTCTACCGCTCACGCGGTTTGATGCGGCTGTCGTGATGAGTCATCATCTGGAATCGGACGCGAGCTACTTAGCCGTGCTTGGCAGCAGTTCGATCGGCTACATCGGCTTGTTGGGTCCACGGGCGCGAAGAGAACGACTGCTCGCCATGATTGGTAGCGCGGCCGAAGGCTTGCGGTCGCGCTTGCGTGGGCCGGTCGGCCTTGATCTGGGTGCGCCGACGCCGGAGGGCATTGCGCTTGCGATCGCCGCTGAACTTCAGGCCGTATTCGCCGGCCGCTCAGCCGCGATGTCGACCACGAGTGAGGTGGCTGCGATCAGTGCCTGAGCGCGAGCGCGTGATGACGCCGGCCGGATCGGGTGTGCGCTCGCCAGAGCCAAAACTCTGCGTTGCGGTCGGTGCGATAGACCATGGCCCGCGCTTAAGGCCGGGCGCTCGTCCGGATCGCAGTGGTCGCGGCGTGCGCCCCGTCGATGCAGAAATTCTGACAGATTGCATGACCGAGTTGGCCGGCGGCAGTCGCAAAGGCCCGCCCAGCCTTGGGATGCGCTTGTGCCGTGGCGGGATCGACGCCTTCGGTGGCAAGGCCATTGTCCCAGCGGGCAGTCAGCAGAATATCGAGCGCATGGGCGCGGCCACGGTTGAGGCCGAGTTCCGCGTCTAAAGTCCACACGGGTGTGAAATCGAGCCGATAGCTCCCCGGTAGGCCGTACGCTTTGTCTGAATAGGAATACGGATAGGCGCTGGAGTGCAGCCAATCGTAGGTATTCATAAAACGAGAATCGGTCTCTGGCAGAAAGCCGAGGCCTGGCAGCGTCATCAATGAGCCAGGCGGTATGTCGGTTTCCTCCACGGTGACCCCATCCGTGGCCGAGGCGAAGCGCCGCGCTGCCGGAGGGCCTGTCAGCGAGTTGTTCAAGATGGCGCTGCGCAACTGCTTGGCTTGCAGCAATAGGCGTGCTGCGGCCTTCACGTCCCCAAGATCATGGTAAAGCGCCCCTAGATCGGTTAACGCACGCCATACCAACACATTGTCGTAGGTGATGAACGGCAGCTTTTGGTATTCATCCTGCGCATCCTGCATGGACTCATATAGACCGGTCTTGGGATCGCGCCGTTCAGCGAGACGCGCTTCGAGTTCGCGGATTGCGCCGAGCTGCTCGGTGGCAAAGGCTTTATCGCCGATGGCTGTCACATAGCGAGTCACGGCGATCAGCGGCGCGACGGCCTGGTCGAGTTGAAAGCCGTCCTCAAGCACGGTGCCATCGATAAAGCGACTGTGTGTGCCTGTATTGCGTCGTTGAACGGTGAGGGCGTAGGTCAAGGCTTCGCGAGCAAAGGCGGGGTCAGCGTCTAAGAGTCCGGGAAAACTCCAGAGCATCGCGTCGCGATCCCAATACGCCGCCGAGACGTAATACCGCGGACTGCGGGAGGTCACGCCGACCAACTGCTCGCTGTCCAACGTTCGTCCCCACGCATACAGGCGGGTGAACAACAGGTTGCGGTTCATGAGCGCATCCAGGTCATCTCGTCCGGTACGGCGACTGCGAGCGGCACACCAGTCGGCGGTGCGGGCGAGCAGCGCCTCGCTACCGGATCGATCGAGTGCTTCCCGCAGCGCCCGACCCGCGTGCGCGGCACTGAACTCTTCGGTACCCACCGAGAGTACGAAAAGAGCCTCGGCCTGTGCACCGGGTGCCACTGTCTGCGTTTGCGTGGCGTCGCTCTCAGGGGCGACCACCGCAGGCGGCAGCACCGTGGTACCCACCGAGCCCGGATGGATCAGCGCCCAACTGAAACGCGTGTCGTCGGTGACGAAACTAAATGCCTCGCCGGGCGTGACCCACGGCGCGGGGCCGACCCGGCGCTCGCCTTTGAGCGTCACGGGCTGATAGCTGATCCGCCGTAAGGCACCGAACGAGGAGCGGACCCCAAATGTGAGGCGGGCAGCCGTGGCGCGCTGGTTCACGGCGCTGAGGCGAATGAACGCCGCGCGATAGCCGATCGGCGCGCAGTAGGTGACGGTGTAGACGATGCCGTCGATGGTCTCTGAGGCTTCAGGTATCCAATGGGCACGAAGCTGCCACGTGGGGGCGTGCAATGCGATGGCCTGTCCGTCGACGGCAAAGTGGGGTTCAACGGCCGGGCGGCCCGCATCGCCCCGCACTTCGAGTAAGCCGCGGTCTCGAGCGGAGAGCACATTGAAGCTCAGCAGGGTGGCGTCCGACGCGCGAATCTCCGGGAGCGCCAACCATTCGTTGCCCGTGGCGATCACATCGTCAGGTTGCGGATGGATCACGGTCACGGAATGCGAGTAGGCCGTGCTGACCGAGCAGACGAGCACGCCGATCGCGTACAGGACACGAAACGCTGATGTCATGGCAACCCCCGCATACATCCCACTGGCACACGCCAAGCGCCGTCGACTCTATGCGCCCACACACCGGCCGACAAGAGACATCCCGTGTAGGGACCGGTCGGGCGCAATCCCCTCGCAACGCAAATCGTCAATACCCATGCGTTATCACGAGTGTCATATTTGTGACAGGGCAGTATCAGATGTTTCACTTTTTCGAATTTTCGCCAGCGTTGCTGCGTCCTTCGCCGACGCCTGTCGTGGTCGCCAGTGGACTAACTCTCTGATATTTATAAAATATGTGACCCAAGTCCGTGACATTCGGATCCCCCTGTCGAGTGCTGCCCTGCATCGGTCCCTGACCTCTATTGGGCTTCTAGGCTGTCATTAGATTGAAACATTGCTGTCGCACACTGCGCGCCATGTGATGGCTTGGGTCCCTCAAGGACCCGGCTTTTGCCTATGAATTTTGCCTGCGGTGAACGCAGCTTGGCTCTGGAGGGCCGTTGATTATGAAGACACTGAATCGTTACGTGGTGCGTACGGCCGTTGTACTGGCCTTGAGCGCCGCCTTGCCCATGTCGGCCCATGCGGCCGGCGCTAAAGAAAAGGAATCGATCAAGGCACAGCAGGCTGAGATTCAGTCCGTGCGCGATCAGGTTCAGGCACTGGTGGATCGCTTGAACAAGCTGGAAGCGGCGAACGCCCAGTTGCAGCAGTCCAATGCGCAGTTGCAGGCTTCAAACGCCCAGCTCGCCGAGCAGAACACGCAGTTGAAGACGCAGGGCGACAAGCTCGAGAAGGCCGTTACCGGTGCCGAGAAGGCGCGTGACGACCAGAGCGATGCGATTGCCAAGACCGCGGCGAAAGTGGCTGCAACCGACTGGGCCAGCAAGATCAAGATCACCGGCGACTTCCGCTATCGCAATGAGTCCATCTCACGCGATGTGAAGACCGATCAGGTTCGCGACCGTATCCGTGCGCGCTTCGGCTTCGGCGCCAAGATCAATGACCAGTTGTCGGTTGATCTGCGCCTCGCGACCGGTGGTGATGATCCGCGCTCGCCGAACCAGACGATCGGCGCCTCGGGCACCGGCATGGCGCGCCGTACGATCGGTCTTGATCAGTACTACGCGACCTGGAAGCCATTCGCCGGCACCTCGGTCGTGCTTGGCCGCCAGCCGTATCCTTGGTTCCGTCCGGGTCAGAGTCTCTTGAACGACGGCGACATCAATCCGGAAGGCGTGTCCGTCGGATACAAGAACGGCGACTTCTTCGGCAGCGCATTTGGTTTCTGGTTGTCGGAAATCGGCACCGCAGCGGTGAACCCGGTGACCGGCGCGCAGACTGGCGCGCTCAGCAAGCAGGGCAACGGCGCGAACTACAATGGTGCGCAGGTCGGCTACCGCTTCCACTTGGGCGATATCACGACCTTGACGGCTGCGGCGATGTATACCAATTGCGGTGGTTGCAAGGGCCATCAGCCGTTCTGGATCTCACAGGGTTCGGCGGCGACCGTGGCGCAGATCGGCGCGGCGGCCAACGGCAACAGCGTGGACGCGAACGGCAACCTGCTGTACCAGTTCCAGACGACCGAGGGCAGCCTCGAGTTGAATTCGAAGTTGTTCGACTACCTGCCAGTTCAGGTCTTTGCCAACTACGCCCACAACAGTGGCGCCGACAACGGTCAGGACACCGCGTACACCGGTGGTTTCTTGGTCGGCAAGGCGTCGGACAAGGGCACATGGGAAGCGGGCTACGCCTATGAGCGTCTTGAGCGCGACGCGTACTTCGGTCAGTTCGTGGATTCGGACTTTGGTGGTGGCGTGACCAACACCAAGGGCCACATCTTCCGTATCGGCTATGCGCCGAAGAAGAACTGGACCTTGAACGCGACGTACTTCCTCAATAACCTCAACATCAACGGCTCGGCCGATCCGGTCAAGTCGCCGCATGATGAGTCGTACAAGCGCTTGCAGCTCGACTTCATCGTCAAATATTGATCGTCCGTTGAGGATGCATCAAAAAGAACGGGGCCTTAGGGCCCCGTTCTTTTTTGGCGTCTGCCTCGGCGATTGATCGCGCCGTCAAAGCACGCGCCGAGGTTATGCCTGCAACAGCTCGGCTGCAGCCTCAATGGTGTGGGCATGACGGACAAAGTCGAGTAGACCCGAGACGTTCAACAAGGTCTGCACGACGCCGGATGGCGCAGCGATCACGAGTTCACCACCGTGTGAACGGGCCTCCTTGACGGCGGCAATGAGCGCCCCGAGACCGGCACTGCCCATGAATTCAACCCGTGAGAGATCAAGCAGGAGGGCATAACGGTGTTCGCTCAGTTCCGCGTATAGACGGTCCTTGAGCGTTGCAGCCATTTCGGCGCTGACGCGTCCACTCACCACCAAGATGGAGGTTCCGGCGCTGCTTTGGAGGTCAAGTTCCATCAGTTCTGTATCCCGTCATTCGTTCAGACCCCGATTATACCGACGACGGCGCCCGTCATCAGCGAGGCCAGTGTAGCCGCCCATAAGGCGAGCGGCGCCAATTCGACCAGATCAGCACGGCGCTCGGGGGCCATGGCGGCGATCCCGGTGACCTGAATGCCCATGCTGGCGAAATTCGCAAAGCCGCACAGCGCGTAGACCGTGATCAGGCGTGTGCGCAGGTCCAGCGCATCGACCGGCGCCGCGGCCAAGCGGAGATAGGCGATGAATTCATTGAGCACCGTCTTGATCCCCAGATATTCGCCGGTGATCGACGCCTGTGACCAGTCGATGCCCATGAGCCAGGCCAAGGGCGTGAAGCCCCAGCCCGCAATACGTTCCAGAGACAGGGGTATGCCGGCGACCACGGGGAGAGATCCAAGGCCCCGATTCACGAGGGCGACGAGCGCAACCAACACCAGCAGCATGGCGATCACGTTCAGCCAGATCATGAGCCCGTCGGAGGTGCCGCGCGTGAGGGCATCCACCGTGCCGAGATAGGGTCTAGGCGACGGTAAGGGTCTGGTGTCCGGGTCTTCCGGCACCAGGATGTGCGCGAACAGGATCGCTGCGGGGACCGACATCAGCGATTTGGTCAGTAAATGCGCCGGCATATTCGGAAACTGACCCGCCAATAGGATGGCGTACAAGACCATGACGCTACCTGCGATCATGCTCATGCCGGCCGTCATCAGCAGTAAGAGTTCGTAGCGCGACATCGAGGCCAGGTAGGGTCTGACGACCAATGGTGCCTCGACCTGGCCTAAGAAAACATTCGCGCTCACGGCAAAACCCGCAGGCCCACCGGTGCCTAGGGCGCGCCGAAAAAAGCCCGCAATTGCACCGATCAGCAGCGGCAAAATCCGCCATTGCCACAGCACGGCTGAGAGCGCTGAAATGACGATAATCAGCGCCAGTGTTTGAAAGCCGAGCACGAAGGTGTTGGTGCCCGCCGTGACCGTGAAGGGCGGCGCGCCGCCACCGACGTAACCGAAAACGAAGGAGGTCCCTTCTCGGGTCGCATCGCCCACGGCAGCGACCCCGGTGTTTAAGACGGAGAGTGTGCGGATGATGATGGGGATGCGCAGTAAGGCGCCACACAGCGCAAATTGCAACAGAACCGCCATCGCAACGCGTGACCAACGGATGCGCCGGTAATCGGTGCTGAATGGGATGGCGAGTCCGATAAAGACCAGAATCCCAAGCGCCGCCTGGCCGTCAAGGTGTGAGACCACCTCAGTGACCGCTCGGTGACCGACGCGCTCGTTGCACCCAGGCTTCGACGTCCTCAAGCTTACGAGGAATCGCCCGCGTCAAGACGACGTAGCCGGAGTCGGTCATCTGGACTTCGTCCTCAATGCGGACTCCAAAGCCTTCGCTCGGCAAGTAGACGCCGGGTTCAACCGTGAACACGGCGCCCACCGGGATGGGCTTTTCGGCATCCCCGGCGTCGTGCACGTCCAGTCCGACGAAGTGACCAAAGCCGTGGATGAAGGCGGCCAGGTAGCCGGAACGGCGCAAGGACTCCTCAGCGACATGCTGCAATTCGGCCATTGAGACGCCGGGTTTAATGGCGGCGAAGATGTCTTCTTGGGCCTGATAGACAGCCCGGTAAACCTTCGCCTGGGCGGGCGTGAAATGCCCGGATACGGGATAGGTCCGGGTCACGTCGGCGGCATAGCGCCCGTACTCGGCGGCGGCATCAATCACGACGAGATCGCCATCACCTAAGACGCGGGAATTTTGATCCCAGTGCAATACCGCGCCATTCGGCCCACTGCCGACGATCGACGGGTACGAAAGTCCCGTGGCGCCCGCGGCAAAAAACGCGTACTCCAGTTGAGTCTGCACATCACGCTCAGACACGCCAGCAACCGTGGCACGCGCTGCGGCCTCGTGGCCCAGCGCGGTGATCGCGATGGCGCGTTGCATGCGCTCTAATTCTGGCGCGTCGTGTGCTGATCGCAGTTCAGCGAGCACCCCACGTCGATACTCCGTCTTGATGCCAAAACGTCCAGCGATCTTCTGGGTCAGCGCAGCGTCGCTGCGTTCTTCAGCAGAACCAGAACCGGGCGCGATGATGGCGAGACAGTCGTGGTGTTGGGCCGCCATGGCGAGCGCATTGTCAGGACTGCCGCGGCGGACGACATCAACCCCGTATTTGTCGATGAGATCGGGGGAGATCGCCTCGCGCGGTCCAGTCCAACGCTCGGCCTCAGGATCGCGGGCTTTCAGAAATAAGGTGACTTTCCGGTACGGTGATTGGGGTGCTAGGACGAGGTGTGCGCCGGGCTCGTTCACGCCGGTTAACCAGTAAAAGTCGCCATCTTGCCGAAAATCCTCCGTGACCCCCGAGACTTCCCCTTGCGCGGAGATCAAAGCAGCACAGCCCCCGAGCTTCTGCATCAGGCGCTCGCGCCGTGCCCGATACACCGCGGCTGGCAGCTCAGCTTTAGGCGTGGGCGTCGGATGCATGAACGTGTTGCCGAGCAGCGAAGCAAACAAGAGGGCAGGTAGCATGCGCGGACCTTCAAATCTGGATTGTGTGACTGAGGCTAGGGGACTCAGCGCCCCACGGCAAGGTCCGTATCGCCTCGCGAGCGCGGCTGGGGAGGCGGTGAGGCCTCCCCTGCGGTCCCGTTACTGGACGAACACGGCCGTGGTGCGTGCCGGTACCGTGAAACTGCCGGTCGGACTGTCAAAGCGAGCCCCTTTGACGGTGGCATCCAGTCCCGCGACTTGCACGGGGTGCAGACTCATGGGGGCGTTTGCGAGGCTACTGATCGGGTAGGTCTGGGTGACTTTATTGGCGTTGACGAGGACCACGACGTGACTGAAGCGCTGGTCACCACAGGCCCGGCCATCCGCGCCTTGGGCGTCGATGCGCATCACGATCAGGCCATTCACGGGCGCCGCGAAGTCCGGGAAGCTTACGCACTGCGCGATGTCTGCGGCACTGCGCAGACGGAACATCGAGGTGCTGCTGCGGATGGCGAGCAGGTCCAGCGTCATGGCATTGACGAGCGTGATGTCGGCCATGCCTGGATTGACGCTGGGGTTCTGCAGAAACGGTGTCATCGTGGCCCAGTTCGCACTGTTCGGATCGCTCGAAGGCAGGCCCATCGTCAGATTGCCGGCGTTGATATAGTTGCTCGTCATCGTCCAGTCGATGCGATTAAACCAGTCACCTGAGTTGTAACTGTTGGCGCTGAAGGCTTTTGAACGCAAGAGTTCGTCACCCGCCATCAGGAAGGGGACGCCCTGGCCGAGCAGCACGGTGGAAAGTCCAACTGCATGCGCGCGTACGCGGTCCGCCGTTGAGGTGCTCGATGGGTGTTTGTATTGCGCGATATCCCACAGCGTCTGGCCGTCGTGACAGGCGATGTAGTTGACGTCCTCGTCAGGATTGGTCGCAAACGCAACGGGTGCGCCGTTAAAACCAATGCCGGCAGCGCCTGGGAACGCTGATACCGCACCCGCCATCGATACGCGAATCGCATTTTGCGCCGCGTTCAGTCCGCTCTGCATCGCCGTCGTGCAGGTGGATCCTGCAGTCGAGTTCACGTCGTAACAGAGGCCACTCATGAAACCTTGATTGGTGATCAGGCTGTTGCCGTTATCAAACGGTCCGCCGCCGCGCACCGCGTCGCGTATCCAGTAATTGAATGCGCCAATGTGCGAGCCACCGAGGTGCCCGATATTGGCCTGCGTGAAGTTTTCGGTATTGGGGAATCCTTCGCCATAGAGGTAAACGAAACGACCGGCAGCGGCCGCTTCAATGCTGGCTTTGGCGTCCTGCATCGCTGCGAGCGGGATGTTTTGCATAACGTCAAAGCGGTATCCGTCGACCCGATAGGCCGCGGTCCAGCGCGCCAGCGTGTCGTTCATCAACTTTTCCGCCATGGCGTATTCAGTGGCCGTGTCGGAACAGCAGCTCGTGGTCGTGATCTTGCCGGTCGCGTCTAATCGGTAGTAATACCCCGGGACCACCTGGTCTAGGTTGTTGGAGTACATGTGGTTATAGACGACGTCCATCACGACGCCTAGCCCAAGGTTGTGTAAACCGATCACCATTTCGCGGAAGTCCCGCACGCGAGCCATCGCCGTACCGTCACTGGAATAGGCGCCGGTCGGCACGCCAAAATGACGCGGGTCATAACCCCAGTTGTAACAGTCGGTGCCGGCTGTGGCGGCGACGGTTGATTGCGGGGCCTGAGAGACCGGATCGGTATTGCTAATCGAAGGCGTCGTGCATCCGGTGTCCGGAACTGAGCCGATGTCGAATACGGGTAATAAATGGACATGACTGACGCCGGCTTGAGCCAAGGCTTGCAGGTGTTGCATGCCGGTGGAACCGGGGTGGGTAAAGGCGAGGAACTTGCCGCGATCCTCTGCGGGTACTGAGCTGTCGTTGGCCGAGAAGTCGCGCAGGTGCAACTCGTAGAGCACCACGTCTGCAGCATGGCTGACGCGCGGGGCGGCTTGCGTCGCCCAGTCCGCTGGATAGGTGGCTGCACTGTCCAGATCGATCGCCACGGCGTGTTGCGACGGACTGGATGCGCCAGAGTAAACATCGACGCCAGTCGCGTACGGGTCGGTCGTGGTGTAGGTCCTCACACTCAGGCCATCGGTGCGTGCATACACTTTGATGACGTAGTTATAAGTGGCCGTGTTTTGCATGGCGGCTGACCCGATGAACGACCAGATGCCGGTATTGGAGTCTTCGCTCATGGCGCTGCTGACGCCATTGATGACGATAGACACGCTTTGTGCGGTTGGCGCCCAGAGTCGGAAGGTGGGCACGCCGGCATTGAACACGGGTCCCAGCGCAACCGATTGGGCGGCATTGGCGTAGGTGTCGTCGAGTACGCCCTGCAGTTGCAGGTGGGTGGCTTTGACGACGGAGGTGCCGTTCAGGTCGACCACCACCAATTGGGTTTTGAGTAGGGCTTTCACGTTTTGCACCGTGGCTTGGGGCACGGTGAAGGCAATGGCGCCGGATAACTGGGGGTATTTCGCGGCGATCGACGATGGAATTGATCCCGGAGTGCCCAGATCAACGCTCGAGTCGCTGCCGGTGATCGTGCCGTCGGATTTGATCACGAGACCGGCGTTCGCGGCAGAGACGAGCTTATAGGTGTGCCCTGCGCTCGCACCGGGCCAGACGATCGTACCTTGTGCGACCCACAGGGCGGTGGCGTCCCCAAAACTGATGGTCGTGGGCGGCGTCGGGGCGGGTTGGCTGGCGCCACCACCACCGCCACCACAGCCAGACAGCACGCAGGTCGCGCAGAGCGCAATCCACAAGGCATGGAAAAGTCGGTTCACGTCAGCGCCCCTCTCAATGTCAGTGCCCCAAATCTTCACCCGGGTGCGGAGGCGAGACAATGTGAAAATATTTTCAGGGTTCAGGGCTGACTCGTCAGAGCCATCGGCTGAGGAGGTGCTGCAGGCCTACAGAGTCCATCCCGCAACCATGGCAGGTTCGCCCGCCAGGTGCTCCCCTCTGGCTAGACGGGTAACTCGGTGTGGCTACACCGAGGCGCGGAGCCCGTCACCTCAGCGACGACGCCGCGCCGCACGTCAATACCGTTTGGCCACACCCAAATAGGCTTGAATCTGCGGCGTGGCGGCGTTGAGGCCGCGATTGACGCCCAAGTCGAACTGCACATTTCGACTCGCCAACCAGGCAAGCCCAACGTCGAGTGATGCCTGGCGTGATGGAGCATTCGGGTCCTGATCCCAAGCGCTCCACCATTCGAAGGAGATCGAAAAATCATGGGGCAGGGCGCGTCCCAGATTAACGAGTTGGGCCGTGGCCGTGTGATACCCGGCCCCCGATTGATTGCGCAACCGATCAATCTCCGGGCTCAAATTGATGCTCCAATCGTCATTCAGGCGCATCACGACCGGCGCGAGCAGCCCGAATTCGACCGCCCCGTTGCCCAGTCCATGGCGGGCGGTGGGCAGTTTGATCACGGGCATAAGGGCGAGATCCACCGCGTCTGTCAGGGTGAAACGCTGCTTGAGCTTCAGATAGAGGTCGCCCACACCCGCGAGGGAATCGCTGCTCGCTCCACCCGACGTGCGGGATTCGACGGCGAGAGCCGCGCTGGCTTCCGCATCCAAGGTGTCGCTCAGGCCGTATTTGACGGTGGGATTCAGCAAGACCCAGGTGGTCGCGGTGATGTCGCCCTGCGTTGAGCGGGTGTAGCTGACCAGATCGGATTCGACCTGCAGGTGGCCAGAGTCGGCCGTGCAGGTGCCCGTCGATTTTGTTGGACGGTCGGTGCACAGGGCGCTGGGCTCGGCCCCGACAGCGGCGAACCAGGTGACGAGGGCTGCGAATAGGATCGGCGAAATTTTTTGGGTCAGAGCGCTCATGGGGTCGACAATCGAATGACGGCACAGGGGTTCAACGGCGCATTGTGCGTTGATCGTGGGGTTCGTGTCTGCGCAATCCGTCAAGGTGCACGCGGTGTTCGGGCCCGCGGCTTTCGCCGTCGCCCGATATCGCCGTTGCAAGCCGCGCGGCCTCGTCGCAATATCGGGCGTGCAGATGTGTCTCCGCAGTCTGGGGGCGCCTTGTGAGGACTCAAACAATGACGAACAGCGTGCGTGGCCTGACAGCCATGATTCTCGTAGGGGTTAGCGTATTGACGGGTGCCGCCGCGATGGCGGCTGGACGAGCCCTGCCGGCCGATCCAACGATGTCGCTCGCCCGACCCATGACCGATGACAAATGTGATTCGGCGTGTGATGCAGCCTCGGACAAATGCTCGATCGAGGCGGGCAAGGACACGGCGAAACAGCATCAGTGCGACACCAACTACGACTTGTGCCTGCGCACGTGTCAGGGCCAAAACTGATCCTGAGCCGCCTTTTTTCGTGACGGGGCAACCGGTGGCCTGAGCGGCTATTTGCGTTTCCTGAAAGAAATACGCACCTGCGCAGTTGCAGTTGGCCGCCTTTTCTGTATAGTGCGGTGGCGCCGAAAGGCTGGACACTTTACATGTCCTTGATTTAACGAGGTTTTCAGGCGGTCTGAGCATGATGGAACGGGACGACGAGCACTTCGAACTCGATGAGGAGTTTCTCGCCGATGCCGAGGCCGAGGAGCCAGACTATGATCGCCTCATCGATCGTGTCGATCGAAAGAAAGCCCAGCCCGGCAAAAAAGGCAAGGCCGCGTGGAGCAAGCTCGAGGATGTGCTTGCCGAACGTCGCCTGAAAAAAGAGCTCGAGGACTTCGAAGACGACCTCTAAGTCGGCTTCGTGAGTCCTCAGTCCGCCCGCGCACCGGCAGCCGGGCGCGCCTTTTAAGCTCAATCGCCCGTCAGGGCTGTAAATTCAGATGCCAAGCCAAACCCCTCGATTCGTTGTCCTTAAGTTCGGTGGCACGAGCGTGTCCACGGCGGCTAACTGGCGCAGTATTCGCGATGTGGTGCGCCGTCGCCTGGCGCAGGGACTCAATCCGGTCGTGGTGCACTCTGCGCTCTCGGGCATCACCGACCGCTTAGAGGCATTACTCGCAGTCGCCGCTAAGGGGGACCCGGCCGAGGCGCTCCAGGCGATTGCCGCGCGTCATCAAACCTTGGCGAGCGAACTGGGTATGCCGCTGCCGCCCCGCGTGCAACGGCATTTGGACGAGTTGGGCCAGATCGCGATCGGTATCTCGCTGGTCAAAGAGATCTCCGACCGCGTACGCGCCCGGGTGATGGCCACGGGCGAACTGATGGCCACCGAACTCGGAGCGGCTTGGCTCGCCACGCAAGACCTCGAGGTCGAATGGCTCGATGCCCGTGCTGTACTTCGGGCGGACGAGAATACCGGCGCCTCTGAAAAGGCCCGCATCCTGTCGGCGACCTGTGATTACACACCCGACGAGGCCTTCATTGCGCAAATCTCTGCGCCGGGCCGAGTGTATTTGAGCCAGGGTTTTATCGCCGCGGATGAGCGCGGCAACACCGTGCTGCTCGGTCGCGGCGGTTCGGATACCTCGGGCGCGTATTTCGCGGCCAAGCTGCGTGCTGCGCGCTTGGAAATTTGGACCGACGTACCCGGCATGTTCAGTGCCAATCCGAAGGGCGTGCCGAACGCGCGTCTGTTGCGGGAATTGCATTACGACGAAGCGCAGGAAATCGCCTCGTCGGGCGCCAAAGTGTTACATCCGCGCTGCATCATGCCGGTCAAGCAGTACAACATTCCGTTGTACGTTTACGCGACGCAAACCCCAGAAGTTGAGGGTACGCACATCAGTGCGCATCCGGATGGCGGGGATGCGGCGCAGGTGAAAGCGATTGCCTTGAAAAAGGGCATCACGCTGATCTCGATGGAAAGCCCCGGGATGTGGCATCAGGTCGGTTACCTCGCCGATGTCTTCCAAGTCTTCAAGGCGCGCGGCCTGTCGGTTGACCTCGTCTCGACCTCCGAGACGAACGTCACGGTGACCTTGGATCCGGCCGCCAATACGCTCGATGCAGCCGCGATTGATGGCTTGCTGCAGGCCTTGGCGCCGCTCGGCCGGACTGAGGTGATCGGTCCTTGTGCCGCGCTCTCGTTATTGGGCCGGAATATCCGCGGCATCCTGCATGAGTTGGGCGACGCGCTGAGTCTCTTTGAAGAGGAACGCATTTACCTCGTCAGCCAAGCCGCCAACGATCTCAACTTCACCTTCGTGATTGATGAGGCACAGGGCGATCGTTTGGTCGCAGCCTTACATGAATTGCTGATCCGCGCGGCCGTTAACGATCGTGTCCTTGGGCCGACGTGGACCGAGTTGCAGGATCCTGACACCCAGCCCGCGAGGGTCGCGCCGTGGTGGAGTCAGCGCCGCGACGCGTTGCTCAAGGTCTTGGGTGATGCGGATTCGGCTTATGTCTATGACCTGGCAACCGTCCAGTCAGCAGCCAGTGAGCTGACGTCTCTCGCCGGCGTCGATGAAGTGCATTACGCCATGAAGGCGAATCCGCACCCGGAACTGCTGCGAGCGTTGGCCGCTGCAGGAGTGGGCTTCGACTGCGTGTCGCCCGGAGAGGTCGCGCACTTGCGGGCGGCGGTGCCGGATCTGGACCTTGCGCACGTGCTCTACACCCCGAACTTCGCGCCACGGCATGAGTATGCCTGGGCTGTGAACGAAGGACTGACGGTTGCACTCGACAATCTGCACTGCTTGCGTGAGTGGCCGACGCTATTCGCGGGTCGAGACATCTTCGTGCGCATCGACACCGGTCAGGGTCATGGGCATCACCGCCACGTGCGTACCGCGGGCGTGAATTCGAAGTTCGGCGTTCCGCTATTTGAAATCGATGAACTGGAGCGGTTGGTGACGGCGGCCGGTGCCCGTGTCGTGGGTCTGCACGCCCATACCGGCAGCGGTATCTTCGCCAGCAATAACTGGTTAGATGTCGCAGAGACACTCGCCTCGCTTGCCGAGCGCTTTACCGACGTGCGGGTGCTTGATCTTGGCGGTGGATTCGGCGTCCCCGATAAAGCCAGCCGGCGTCCGATTGATCTCGACGCGGTCGGCCGAGGGCTACTCGCGTTCCGAGAGACGCACCCGCGCTTTACGATTTGGATTGAACCCGGTCGGTATCTTGTTGCGAATGCCGGTGTCTTGTTGGCGCGCGTGACCCAGATCAAGGGCAAGGGCGCGAAACAGTACCTCGGCGTTGCGACGGGCATGAATTCGCTGATACGTCCAGCGCTGTACGGCGCGCATCATGACATCGTGAATTTGACCCGTCTCGGTGAGCCGTCTGCCGTGATCTACGACGTGGTTGGACCGATTTGCGAGTCCGGTGACGTCTTGGGTCATGAACGTACGTTGCCGGAGAGTTTTGAGGGCGATGTCGTATTGATCGCGACGGCCGGTGCGTATGGTCATGCCATGAGTTCGCGCTACAACTTGCGTGAACCGGCAGTGGAATGGGTGATTTGAGTCGCGTGGGCGACCAAAAGGGGATGGATATGAAGGTCGGAATCGTCGGTTGGCGCGGTATGGTGGGCTCTGTGCTGCTCGAGCGCATGACAGCGGAGGGCGATTTTGCGCTGATCCATCCGGTTTTTTTCTCGACCTCTCAGGCGGGTCTAGCGGCCCCCGATGTCGGTCAGGGTGCGTCGACCTTACGCGATGGCCATGATCTTGCTGCGCTTGGCGAGATGGACGCGATCATCACCTGCCAGGGCGGCGACTACACCTCGGCCATTCACGGTCCGTTGCGGGCGAGCGGTTGGGGCGGCTACTGGATTGACGCCGCATCCACCTTGCGCATGACCGACGGCGTGACCATCATTTTGGACCCCGTGAATCGCGGCGTCATCGACGCGGCGCTCGCGGCCGGTCAGAAGGACTATGTCGGCGGCAATTGCACGGTCTCGTTGATGTTATTGGCGCTCGGCGGACTGTTCCGTGAGGGCCTCGTCGAGTGGGTGACCGCGATGACCTATCAGGCCGCGTCCGGTGCCGGCGCCGCCAATATGCGTGAGTTGGTGTCGCAGATGGGCTCGATATACGGCTCTGCTGCGCCGTTATTGGCGGACGAGCGTTCGTCGATTCTGGATCTTGATTCGGCGGTGGCCACGCACCTGCGTGGTGATGCATTGCCGAAGCGGGAATTCGGTCGTGCGCTGGCCGGTAGCCTCATTCCCTGGATCGATAAGGATCTCGGTAATGGCCAAAGCCGTGAGGAGTGGAAGGGCGGCGTTGAGGCCAACAAGATCCTCGGCCGTTCGAATAAGCCGATCCCGGTCGATGGCATCTGCGTCCGGATTGGCGCGATGCGTTGCCACAGTCAGGCTCTGACGATTAAGTTGACCGAAGACCGGCCCTTGGCCGAAATCGAGTCGATCATCGCCTCGGCCAATGACTGGGTGCGCCTCATTCCGAACGAGCGGGAGGCATCGATGAATGAACTGACGCCGGCCGCCGTGACCGGAACGCTCTCGATCCCGATCGGACGCGTGCGCAAGTTGCCGATGGGAGGCGATTACCTGACGGCCTTTACCGTGGGTGACCAGTTGCTCTGGGGTGCGGCTGAACCGTTGCGACGCATGTTGCGCATTCTGCTCGAGCGTTAAACCCGAGTCCTGCTGAACGCTCAGACCCTCAGGTCTATCGACCTGAGGCTTCAGTCGCTCTAGCTCAATATCCGACGTCGTCTTACAACTGGCGACGTCGAAACGAACGGTTGGACCTTGTCCGTCGGTGTCCTTTGGATGGCTGCTCGTCCTGTACGGATGACTGATGGGGGCCTGTTTTCGGCAAGCTCGCGGGTCGAGATCCCGGTCACGGGCTCGCAGCAGCGCGATGCCTCCAGTGCCCGCGCGTGTTAACGCGTGCACCCACCGCCGAGGCAGTCAGTCGTTGACCCTGAACACTCGGAGACTTAAACTCCGCGCGCCTATCTAGACCGGCTGAGGGACTGGCCCTTTGAAGCCGGGGCAACCTGCGCTTTGCGTTCAGGTGCCAACTCCTGCGGAGCCTTTGGGCGCCGGTAGATAGGGGGCTTCATCGATCACGATGGGGCGCGCGTCATGCGCATCTCAGGAGTTCCACGCACTGGAGTCCTGAGGAGTTTTGATGTCCGTCGTGTCTGTAGCGCCCACGCGCACCATCTCGGTCTCGGAAGGCGTACTCGCCTTGCCGTCTCCTTTTGCTTTGCATCACGGCGGCGCGATCGAGGGCGCACAGTTGGCCTGGCGCTTGGTCGGTCCAACCGACGCCCCCGTGGTACTTGCGATCGGTGGTATTTCCGGTCACCGACGGGTGGGTGCTGAAGATCAGGGCTGGTGGTCGGCGGTGGTTGGCGCGGGTCGCGCTTTGAATACGGAGCGGTACCGCGTATTAGGGATTGATTATCTCGGCGGTAGCGCCGACTCCACGGGCCCAAGTCGAGGCGGTGGCCCGTTTCCCACGATCAGTGCGCACGATCAAGCTGAGGCGATTGCCCATGTGCTGCAATCTTTGGGACTCGTGTTGAAAGCGGCGATCGGGGCCTCCTACGGCGCTCAAGTGGTGATGTCCCTCGGTGCGCGTTATCCGCAATTGGCGAATCGACTCGTCGTCATTTCGGCGGCAGATTGCGTGCATCCCTTGTCCTCGGGTTGGCGTGCTGTGGAGCGCGAGATTGTGCGCTTTGGTATTCAGTGCGGTGATCCGAACGGTGGCTTGAAGTTGGCGCGTGCCTTAGCCATGACGACCTATCGCACGCCACGCGAATTTGAAGCCCGTTTTTCGGGTCCAGCACGCCGAGATGCCGACCGGTATCGTTTGCCCGTCGAGGATTATCTGTTTGCGCGCGGGGACGCGTATGTGGCGCAGTATCGGCCCGAATCTTTCGTCGCCTTGTCGGAGTCGATTGACCTGTTCAGTATTGATCCGGCCACCATCACGGTGCCGACCACCGCGGTGGCTGTTCCCGAGGACGAACTCGTCCCGTATCGGCACATGCAGGCTTTTGCACCTAAATTGCCACGAGGTTGCTTAGTGACGTTGAATTCACTCTTTGGGCATGACGCCTTTCTCAAGGAAGGCGAGGCTTTGCGCCCGATATTTGCAACAGCGATTGAAGGAGAGACGGCATGACCTCGTCGACGCGGCGGACCCGCACGGTGCGTGCGGCGCTCGCGGCCGATGCCGCGCATCGGGCCGTCGTACCGCCGATCTACCTGAGTTCGAACTATGCCTTCGATGGTTTCGGTGGCAAGGGCGGTTACGATTACTCGCGCTCGGGTAATCCGACACGCGATCATTTGGGCGAGGCATTGGCGACCTTAGAAGGTGGCGCTGGCGCCGTCGTGACCGCCTCCGGCATGGGGGCCATCACCGTCATCTTGCATCAGCAGTGCAAAGCGGGTGACCTTGTCGTCGCGCCGCACGATTGTTACGGCGGGACGATTCGCCTCCTCCTGGCGCTCGAACGTCAGGGTGCGCTGCATGTGCGCTTCGTCGACTTCACCGACGAGTCCGCGCTCGATGCGGCCTTGTCGGCGCGTCCGCGCTTGGTGTGGATCGAGACCCCGTCCAATCCTTTACTGCGCATCACGAATCTTGAGCGCACGATCTCCAAGGCGAAAGCGATCGGTGCGACGGTTGCCGTCGACAACACCTTCCTGACGCCGGTCTGGCAGCGGCCCCTCGAATTTGGTGCAGACCTCGTCTCGCACTCGACCACGAAGTACCTGAATGGTCACAGCGACGTCGTCGGCGGGGTTGTGGTGTCAGCGACGGCTGAACTGCATGAGGATGTGGCGTGGTGGGCTAACTGTCTGGGGCTTACCGGCGGTGCCTTCGACAGTTACCTCACCTTGCGGGGTTTGCGGACCTTGCACGCCCGTCTGGGCGTCCATGCGACGAACGCTCAAGCGCTGGCCGAGACGCTAACCGGCCATTCCGCCGTAGCGGCTGTGCACTACCCGGGCCTCGCCACGCATCCGCAGCACGCGCTGGCGGCACGTCAGCAGTCCGGTTTTGGTGCCATGTTGAGTTTCGAGCTTCGCGGCGGTTTGCCGGCCGTGCAGGCCTTTGTCGACGGCCTCGGTTGTTTCACCCTGGCTGAGTCTTTAGGCGGGGTCGAAAGCCTGATCGCCCATCCGGCGACGATGACCCATGCCTCGATGTCTGACGAAGCCAAGGCACGAGCCGGTCTCGTGGATGGCTTGTTACGGATTTCGGTGGGTATCGAGGATCCCTCTGATTTGCAGGCGGATCTTTTGGCGGCACTCGACCGCGCGGCCTCGGTGGGCTGACGCGAAAGTTAGCGTCGCGCCCCGCACGATGCGGCCGCGGCACTGAGAGCCTTGGACATTGGAGTGTTTATGTCGCTGTACGGGCGTTCGCTTGTCATCGCTTTTTCCTTCGGCCTACTGTCGAGCACTGGGCATGCGGTGCCGGTGGTGACCCGTTTGACACCACCCAGTGAGCGCTTCAGCCACGGCCTTGCCGATCCGATCATCGCGCGCTTTTTGCCCGGTCAACGCTTCGATTTGCAAGCCACGGTCGTGCCGGATCCCGGGATGCAGATTACCGGCGCTGAATTTCAGGTGGACGGACGAGCCGTGCAGAACGGGGTGCCCGAACTCGTTAGAGACGGCCTCAACCCAAGCCTCGGCGATCACCGGCCGACGCCGGCGGGTACGGTCGTGGTATCGCAGCGCGGCTTTAGCGTAGCGGCACCCGGTCGACATCTGCTCCACGTACACATCACGCAAAGTGATGGCGCACAGGGTGAAGCCGAAGGCGAGTTCGAGGTCCTGCCTTTGGTCGGGAAAGGCCGACCGGTCAAGAACGTCATCCTCTTGCTCGGCGATGGCATGGGTATCGCCCATCGAACCGCGGGGCGCATCGTCGCCGAGGGCTATGCGCAAGGCAAGGCGACGGGTCGTTTGGCCATGGATACCTTCCCGGAGGTGGCTTTGGTCCGTACGGCCAGTCTCAACTCCATCGTCACTGACTCGGCCCCCGGCATGTCCAACTACGTCACCGGCAATAAGGCGGCGAATAACGAGGAGGGCGTCTGGCCCGATGACACGGCCGACCCCTTCGATAATCCTCGCGTCGAGTATCTGGCTGAGTACTTGCATCGCACGCAAGGCACGGCACTCGGCCTCGTGACCACCGCGGATGTCTTTGATGCCACGCCCGCGGCAAACGCCGTGCATACCGCGAATCGCGGCGCGGGCTCTGGGATCGTGGATCAATATCTGGATGATCGCGCGCAGACCGGCCTCATGGTCTTGATGGGCGGCGGGCGACGCTGGTTTTTGCCCGCTGGAACGGCAGGCTCCAGTCGCAATACGAAGACGGACTACGAGTTGTCGGAGGCGCTGGTCCGGGGGTGGTCGGTGGCGCCCGGTGCCAAGGACCCTGAGCGAAATCTCATCCGCGATTTCCAGACTGCGGGCTTTGCGTACGTGGGTAATGCGCAGGAGCTGGCCGCTTTAGGTGGATCGCAGCCTATCCTCGGATTGTTTGCCTACGGCAACATGAACGTGGCTTACGACAAGATCAACGGTCGTCGTGGCGCCAGTCCCGTCACCGCCGATTTCGGCCTGACCGATCAACCGATGCTGGATGAGATGACGACGAAGGCCCTCGCCGTGTTGGAGAAGGCTCCTAAGGGCTTCTATCTGATGGTTGAGGGCGCCTCGATCGATAAGCAGGCGCATGCGATGGATTCGGATCGTTGGATCCTCGAGGTGCTCGAGTTCGATCGCGCCGTGGCCGTGGCGCAAGCCTTCGCATCCACGCATCCCGATACGCTCGTACTCGTGACCGCGGATCATGAGACCGGCGGCTCATCAATCATCGGCGCATCTCGGCTGTCGACGGAAGAATTACGGCATCGAGCAGAAAGGCCGTCGGCGGTTGCACTGCGCAACGGTGTGGTCGGCACCTATGAGCAGGCCGGGTTCCCGCAATATCGGATACTGGAAGACGGCTATCCGCAGACGATGGATCCGGATCACAAGCTCTTGATCGGTTACGGTGCGAATGCCGACCGGCACGAGGACTGGCTGGCGAATGAGCGACCGCTGGCCGATGCCTTGCAGCCGACGCAAGCCCCATCGCCGTTCCCGGTTTATCCCAAGGAATATCCGAACACTCCGCTCGCCCGCGATGTGCCGGGTGACTGGCTGATCAATGGGCAGGTGGAGGGAGATTCTGCGACCCACACGGGAGCTGACGTGCCCTTATCGGCCTTCGGCGCCGGCAGCCGACGCTTCCACGGCGTGATCGACAATACGGACGTGTTCTTTTCAGTGGCTGGAGCCGTCCGGCGCGGTGCCGACGACCCCAGCCGTTGAGCGGGCGTCTTTAGAGACGGGCGACCACAGCGTCGCCCGCCTCACGCGTGCTCGCCGCGGCGGCTGAGGGCTTCAGGTCTGCCGTACGCACGCCGTCGGCAATGGCCCGATTCACCGCGGCTTCCACCTGGCGGGCTTCAGCCTCAAGTCCGAGCGAATGTCGCAACAGCATGGCTGCGGACAGGATCGTGGCGTACGGATTCGCGATACCGCGCCCCGCGATGTCTGGCGCAGAGCCGTGGATGGGCTCATACAGGCCCAGCGTTCCCGAACCGAGCGAAGCCGATGGGCACAAGCCCAGCGAGCCGGGCAGCATGGATGCCTCGTCCGTCAGAATGTCACCGAACATGTTCTCGGTGATGACGACGTCAAAGTCGCTCGGCCGGCGCAACAAGTGCATGGCCGCCGCGTCGATGTACATGTGCTCGAGCGCAACGTCCGGGAACTCGTCCTTCATGATCTGTTGCGTCACCGAGCGCCACAGCCGGGAGGTTTCCAAGACGTTGGCCTTGTCGACCGACGTGAGTTTGCCGCGGCGTGCGCGCGCCAGTGTCGCGCCGAGTCGCACGATACGCGCGACCTCCGTCACGCTGTAGCTGCAAAGATCCGTGGCCGTCGTTTCGGTACGGGTCTTTTCGCCAAAATAGATGCCGCCCGTGAGTTCGCGGATCACCAGGATGTCGACGCCGTCAAGCAACTCAGCCTTGAGCGGCGAAACATCGACCAGCGCATCGAAACAGGTCACCGGACGTAAGTTGGCATACAAGCCCAACTCTTGGCGCAGTTTCAGCAAGCCTTGCTCTGGTCGGACTTTCAACGTCGGATCAGCATATTTGGGTGTGCCTATGGCACCAAACAGGATGGCGTCCGAGCGTTTGACGAGATCGAGGGTTGGATCCGGTAAGGGTGCGCCGGTCGTGTCGATCGCGATGGCGCCAACCAAGGCCGATTCGAATTGGAAGTCATGGCCATGCTGGCGGGCGATCACTTCAAGGCAACGCACCGCTTCGGCGGTGACTTCAGGACCGATGCCATCACCCGCCAAGAGCGCAATGTGAGCCTTCATGCGCCAACCCTCGCTTCATAAGCCTCAATGGCTGGAATCTGCGACAGCAGATAGCCGGTCTCATCGACGCCATTCAGCAAGCAATAGCGCGCGAAGCTTTCGATCGGGAAACTCACTTCACGGCCATCCGGTAAGCGCAATACGCGGGCCTCGAGGTCGACCGTGATTTCAACCCCCGGGTTAGCCAGAAGCCAAGCGTGCGTGGCTTCATCAACCACGACCGGCACTAGGCCGTTTTTCAGTGAGTTATTACGGAAGATATCGGCGATCTCGGTCGAGATTACGGCTCGAAAGCCGTAGTCATACAGGCCCCACGGGGCGTGCTCGCGTGACGAGCCGCAGCCAATGTTGCGGCCTGCCACGAGAATCTGGCAGCCCACGGCTTCTGGCTGATTGAGGATGAATGACGGGATTGGTTGACCGGCCGCGTCATAGCGCCAATCGGCAAATAAATGCTTACCCAGACCTTCACGCGTGGTGGTGGTCAAGAAGCGGGCCGGCATCAGCTGGTCCGTGTCGATGTTCGTGCTCGCAATGACGACCGTGCGCGAACGGATAGAGTGAATTGGTTCCATGGCAACCTCAGGTGAGCTGGCGGGCATCGGCCACAACACCGGCCACGGCAGCGGCGACAGCGGTGGCGGGTGAGGCGAGCAGGGTGCGCGAGCCCACACCCTGACGTCCTTCGAAGTTGCGGTTACTGGTGCTGACGCAATAGGCACCCTTGGCGACCGTGTCACCATTCATGCCCAAACACATGGAGCAACCGGCCTCGCGCCAATCCGCGCCCGCTTCCTTGAAAATGAGGTCAAGGCCCTTCGCCTCAGCCTCGCGCTTGATGGCGTCGGAACCCGGCACCACCAAGAACTGCACGCCCGGGGCGACTTTGCGTCCCCGCAACAGCGCTGCAGCGGCTTCGATGTCGGATAGTCGACCATTGGTGCAGCTACCCAAGAACACCACCTGCACGGGCTGGCCCAGCATGGTCTGACCGGCCGTGAGGCCCATATAGGCAAGCGCCTTGTGATAGACCGCGTCGCCTTGCGCGGGAATGGCCTCATCGAGCGCCACAGACATGCCAGGATGGGTGCCATAGGTGATCATCGGCGCAAGCGTGCTGGCGTCGATGTGTATTTCACGATCAAAGGTAGCCCCTTCATCGCTCACGAGCGTGCGCCACTGCGCGACCGCCTCGTCCCACGCCGTTCCTTGCGGAGCGCGCGGTCGACCCTTGAGATACGCAAAGGTGGTCTCATCGGGTGCAATCAGACCGGCGCGCGCACCGGCTTCAATCGACATGTTGCACACGGTCATGCGCTCGTCCATCGACAGGGCACGGATGGTGCTGCCGCGGTATTCGATCACCGAGCCAGTGCCGCCCGATACACCGAGCTTGCGGATAATCGCCAAGACGAGATCCTTCGCCGTGACGCCGGCGGGCAGGGTGCCCTCGACGTTCACCGCGAGGCTCTTGGCTTTGCGCTGCAGTAAGCACTGGGTCGCGAGCACATGACCGACTTCCGTGGTGCCGATACCAAAGGCCAATGCACCAAAAGCGCCATGCGTGCTGGTATGGCTATCCCCGCAGACGATGGTTTTGCCCGGCTGAGTGGCGCCCAATTCAGGGCCGATGACGTGCACAATGCCGCGATGGGGGCTGCCGACCGCGAACAGCTCAACGCCGAACTCCGCGCAATTCTTTTCCAGCTGCGAGACCTGTTTGGCGGCGCTTTCCAATTTGATCGGGATTCGGCCGAACAACTGGTCTGCATCAGTGGGCGTGGAATGGTCCATCGTGGCCAAGGTTCGATCGGTACGGCGTACCCGCAAGCCACGCTCGCGCAACATCGAATAGGCTTGTGGACTGGTGACCTCATGGGTGAGGTGCAGGTCTATATAAAGCACTGCGGGCGTATCAGCGGTTTCCGCGACCACTTCGTGGGCGCGCCAGATTTTCTCAAATAGGGTGGTCGCAGTCATGTTGGGATCTTCACCGTACTATTGTCGGCAGACAGCTGCGCGTGCGCGCGATGGCCTTCTGCTCGGCTTGATTGGATGCGATTCACGCACTCGATGAACGCGTGCGCGCTCGACTCGAGAATGTTGGTGCTGAGGCTGACGCCGCGATAACTACGCTCGTTATGCTCAACGTTAACGATCGACTCGCCCAACGCATCTTCGCCTTCGGTCACTGCGTGCACATCAAAGGTCACGAGTTTGGCTGGCGTGCCGGTCGCTCGCTCGATGGCCTTGAACACGGCATCGATGGGGCCGTCGCCCGTGGCGCCTTGCTCGATCTCGCGGCCGTCGTTATGCGACATCCGCACAACCGCCGACGCCTCGCCGGCGGTCGCCGACGCCCACAGTTGGACAAGTTTCCAGGGGCCTTCGCCGGCATCGCCGGTGCGCAGCACAATGGCTTCAATGTCGCCGTCAAAGAGTTCTTTCTTTTTGTCGGCCAGCGTCTTGAACTCCGTGAAGGCTCGGTTCAAGTCTTCCTCGGATAATTCAAAGCCTAGATCTTTGACGCGGTCACGAAATGCGTGACGGCCGCTGTGCTTGCCGAGTACGAGATTGGTGCGCGACAGACCGACGTCGTGTGGACGCATAATTTCGTAGGTCGAGTGGTGCTTGAGCATCCCGTGCTGATGGATCCCAGACTCGTGCGCGAATGCATTTTCGCCGACGATGGCCTTATTGCGCGGCACGATCATGCCAGTGGTTGTCGAGAGCAAGCGCGAGGTCGGGTAGAGGCGGGTGGTCTGCACGCCGGTGTGTAGACCGTAAAAACCTTCGCGGGTCTTCAGTGCCATCACGACTTCTTCGAGGGAGCAATTGCCCGCGCGCTCGCCGATGCCATTGATGGTGCATTCGATCTGACGGGCACCCGCGTGCGCCGCCGATAAGCTGTTGGCGACGGCCATGCCGAGATCGTCATGGCAGTGCACCGAAAGCACGACGTTGTCGATGCCGACGACGTTTTTCTTCAGGTATTGGAAGATTTCCGCGTATTCGACCGGTGTCGAATAACCGACGGTGTCTGGGACGTTGATCGTCGTCGCGCCAGCGGCAATGACCGCAGTGACCACTTCCGCCAGAAACTCGAGCTCGGTCCGTGAGGCGTCTTCGGGCGAAAACTCGATGTCTTCGCACATCGATTTCGCATAGCGCACGCCTTCGACCGCGGTGCGGATGATCTCTTCCTTGGCCATGTTGAGCTTGTGCTCGCGATGGATGGCGCTCGTGGCCAAGAAAACGTGAATACGATGGCGTGGCGCGTCTTTGATCGCGCTGTACGCCTTCTCAATATCGTCCCGGTTGCAGCGGGCGAGTCCGCAGATGATCGGCCCGCGAACTTCGCGGGCGATCGTCTGCACGGACTCCCAGTCGCCGCGCGAGGCGGCTGGGAAGCCCGCCTCGATCACGTCTACGCCGAGATCCGCAAGCGCCTTCGCCATTCGAAGCTTCTCCGGCGGGGTCATGCTGCAGCCCGGGGACTGCTCACCATCGCGGAGCGTCGTATCGAAAATGATGACGCGATTGGGATCTCGGTTCGACATGTTAGCTCTCCAGTTAACGCTTAGCGGCCCTGCTCCAGCCACGGCATGCGAGCGCGCAGCTGACGGCCGACCTTCTCGATCGGGTGCTTGATATCGGCATTCAGCTCCTTCTTGTAGCGCTTCTTGCCGGTCTTGTTCTCACGGATCCAGCCGCGGGCAAACTTGCCGCTCTGAATGTCGGTGAGGACCTTCTTCATTTCTTTCTTGGTCGCGGTGTTCACGATGCGCTTGCCCGTGACGAACGCGCCCCACTTGGCGGTCTCGGAGATGAACTCGTGCATCTTCGTGATGCCGCCTTCCTGGAGCAGGTCGACGATGAGCTTCAGCTCGTGCAAGCACTCGTAGTAAGCCGCTTCCGGCTTGTAGCCGGCTTCAACCAAGGTCTCGAAGCCCTTCACCACCAGTTCCGTGGCGCCGCCACAGAGGACCACTTGCTCGCCGAACAGATCGGTGACCGTCTCTTCTTCGAAGGTGGTCTCAAGCACGCCACCGCGGGTGCCGCCGATGCCGTGGGCATAGGCAAGCGCCTTAACCTTGGCCTTCTTCGTCGCGTTCTGCGACACAGCGATGAGGCACGGCACGCCGCGACCCTGCTGGTACTGACGGCGAACGAGATCACCAGGACCCTTTGGCGCGATCAGGACGACGTCGAGATCCTTGCGCGGCTTGATCTGGCCGAAATGAATATTGAAACCATGCGCGAACAACAGGGCAGCGCCGGTTGCCAAGTGGCCTTCGATCTCTTCGTACACGGCGGCCTGCGCCATGTCCGGGGTCAGCAGGGCCACCAATGCGGCGCCGACGACGGCATCGACGGGCTCAGCAACCTTGAGGCCGTCCTTCTGAGCCTTCTTCCAGCTCGCGCCGCCCTTGCGGGCACCGATGACGACGTTGAAGCCGCTGTCCTTGAGGTTCAGCGCATGGGCGCGGCCCTGGCTGCCGTAACCTACGATTGCGATGGTGGCGCCCTTAAGCGCCTTCTGATCAACGTCCTTCGCCGAATAAATCCGCATTAGATGTGCTCCAAGAGTGATGTCGTTAAACGAATGAACCTAAACCAAACTCAAATCGAAAAGCCTGAAAGAACCCTAAAAAAAACCCCGCCTCGGCTAGCCGGTGCGGGGTTCCTGTGTTGGTGGCGACGTTCGCTCAGCCGTGGATCCCGCACCCCTTGGTACGAAGGAGAAGGAGGTCCACAAGAAGCACAGGACGCGCCGCGACGGTCGTCAGCGAGGAGTCGGCGGTCATGTGCGAATGGGACACGGTCTGCTTCATCTTCAAAAGGACAAGCGGGAAGAGCGAATATCACCATATGGAACCGTGACTTGTCAACGTTTCAGCGTCTTTTGGGCGGGTCCAATGTGGTCAGCTTGATCCGGCGTGTGGGGCTACTCCGAGCGGTCGGCTTGCTATGATCTTGCAGCGCTACGCGCACACGCTGGATTGCCCCGGACGGCGCCATGACGGCGCAGCATCCTCGCCGCAGTCGGCCGATGACTCGACACAGACAACGGAATCTCATGATTACGATAATTGATGCGCCCCGACCCATGCCCCTTCGATTCGCCACTGAGGCGGACTGGTCGTCAATTCGCAATGGCTGTAACCGGACCGAGCAAGCCTGGATTCGCACGCAGGCGTTTAACGCTGAGCGTGGTCGAGTGCTCGTGATGCCTGCGGCTGACCATGTGACGCCATCCACCGTTTGGGTCGGACTCGGCGCCGGGAGCCTCGATCTTGCGCTCGCGCAAGGGTTGAGCGACCGCTTACCTGGTGGCGACTACCAGTTGGACGAGACACTGTCACGCCAGGATGCCACGACCGTCGCGCTTGGATTTGCACTCGGTTCCTATCGATTCAATCGCTACAAGGCGCTGTCGGCCTGCCCAGCACGGCTGATCCCACCGGCCGCAGTCAACGCCCACTGGATCCATTCTTTTGCTGCGGCAGATGCCCGCGCGCGCGATTTGATTAACACACCGGCGCAAGATATGGGCCCAGGGGAGTTGGCCGGTGCGGTTGCGGCCGTCGCCGAGCGCTATGGCGCGGTCTACCACGACGTGCACGGCGATGCCTTGCTGAGCGCAGGCTTCCCCGCTGTGCATGCCGTCGGTCGCTCCGGCGCCCAGCCGCCGCGGTTAGTGACGCTGACGGCGGGCACGGATGGTCCGCTCGTGGCCTTGGTCGGCAAAGGCGTGTGTTTCGATACGGGTGGGCTTGATTTGAAGCCGGCCTCCGGCATGTCGCTTATGAAAAAAGACATGGGTGGAGCGGCCGTCGCCTTGGCGGTGGCGGAACTCGTGCTGGCGTTGCAATTGCCGGTGAAACTGTTGCTGATCATCCCAGCCGTTGAAAATGGAATCGGCCCCCATGCGTTTCGCCCGGGGGACATTTTAGCGACACGGCAGGGCTTGACGGTCGAAGTGACGAATACGGATGCCGAGGGTCGCTTGGTGCTGGCCGACGCACTCGCGCTCGCCAGTGAGGCGCACCCAGACGTGTTGATCGATTTTGCGACGCTCACGGGTGCCGCTCGCGTTGCACTTGGGCCTGAATTGCCCGCCGCTTACGGCTCGAGTGATGGGCTCGTTCACGCCTTGGCCGACGCGGGGCGAGCGGTTGCCGATCCGGTGTGGCCGATGCCCTTGTGGTCGGGTTATGAGGATGAACTGAATTCCCGCGTCGCTGATCTGCAGAACGCCTCAAGTTCCGGCTTCGCGGGCTCGGTGACCGCTGCGCTCTTTCTGCGGCGTTTCGTCCCGGCGGCTCAAGATTGGCTGCATCTCGATCTCTATGCATGGAACCCGAAGGAGCGCCCGGGACGGCCGGTTGGTGCTGACGCACACACGGTGCGGGCCGTCTTTGAATTTCTGCGGCGACGCTACGCCTCAGGTTGAGGCGCGAATTGTGGGTAGCGGTCGGGCGCGTTGACCTCCACAATATGGGTTCTCGGGTTCGCTCGTCATGGGCGAATGTCATTATTTTCAATCCGGTAACTCACATGCCCCGTAAGAAAAAGACTGTTGATCCGCGCGCGCATTCCAGGCTCGTGGTGGATGGCGTTGCTCAAACCCCAGCTCGCGCGATGTTGCGCGCGGTCGGTTATGTTGATGGCGATTTCGACAAGGTTTCGGTGGGCGTTGCCACCACCTGGTCGAACATCACGCCGTGCAACGTGCACTTGGACGGTTTGGCGCTTGCGGCCGCGTCGGCCGTCGACGTCTCAGGCGGCAAAAGCCGGATTTTCAATACGATCACGGTCTCCGATGGCATCTCGATGGGTTCGCCGGGGATGCGCTACTCGCTCGTCTCCCGTGAAGTCATTGCCGACTCGATCGAAACGGTCGTGGGCGCTCAAGGCTTTGACGGCGTCGTTGCGATCGGCGGCTGCGATAAGAACATGCCCGGTTGCATGATGGCGCTCGCTCGCTTGGATCGACCGGCCGTGTTCGTCTATGGCGGTACGATTCGGCCAGGCGCCCATCGTCGCGATATCGTTTCGGTATTTGAAGCCATCGGCGGCCACGCCAACGGCTCAGTCTCTGACGCCCAGCTGCATGAGGTGGAGGCGACGTCGATCCCGGGTGCGGGCAGCTGCGGTGGCATGTACACGGCCAATACGATGGCTTCGGCCATTGAGGCCTTAGGGATGAGT
This sequence comes from uncultured Pseudomonadota bacterium, assembly GCA_903879335.1. Taxonomy (GTDB): domain Bacteria; phylum Pseudomonadota; class Gammaproteobacteria; order Steroidobacterales; family Steroidobacteraceae; genus CAIKZZ01. The sequence continues at coordinate 38,352 of CAIRLC010000018.1, read as the reverse complement.
CTGCCCAACAGCTCAGCCCAAGAGGCCGTGTCCTCGAACAAGCTCGATGACTGCAAGCGGGCCGGCGAGGCGGTTTTGGAACTGGTTAAGGCGGGGATCAGACCCTCCCGTATCTTGACCCGCAAGGCCTTCGAGAACGCCATCACGGTCGTCATCGCGCTCGCGGGCTCGACCAATGCGGTCTTGCACCTCCTGGCCATCGCGCAGGCCGCCGATGTGAAGTTGACCTTGGACGATTTCACCCGGATCGGCAAAAAGGTGCCCGTGCTGGCCGATGTCAAACCGAGCGGCAAGTACCTGATGTCCGAATTGATCGCGATCGGCGGTATCCAACCGTTGATGAAGCGCTTGCTTAAAAAAGGCCTGTTGCATGGCGAGTGCATGACCGTCACCGGCAAGACGGTGGCCGAAAACCTGAAGTCGGTGAAGGACTACCCGTCCGGCCAGACGATTGTTCGAGACTTCGCAGACCCGATTAAGAAGGACAGCCATCTGGTTGTTCTATATGGGAACTTGGCTGAAGAGGGTGCCGTCGCCAAGATCACCGGCAAGGAAGGCTTGCACTTTGAGGGGACGGCGCGCTGCTTTGATTCGGAGGAGCAGAGCCTGCAGGCGATCCTTGATGGCACGATTGCGGCGGGTGACGTCGTGGTCATTCGTTACGAAGGACCGAAGGGCGGTCCAGGCATGCGTGAAATGCTCAGCCCAACCGGAGCCATCATGGGTAAGGGCTTGGGTGACAAGGTGGCGCTGATCACCGATGGGCGGTTCTCAGGCGGCAGTCACGGCTTTGTGGTTGGCCACGTCTCACCTGAAGCGGCCGTCGGCGGCCCGCTCGCCTTAGTGCGTGATGGGGACAAGATCGCCATCGACGCGAAGAAGCGGACGTTGGACGTGAAGGTCAGTGCGGCCGAATTGAAGCGACGTCGCGCCAAGTGGGTGGCGCCTGCGAAGGGCCCGAAGAAAGGCGTGCTCGCGAAATACGTCCGTGAGGTGTCGAGCGCGTCATTGGGCGCAGTCACTGACTACGTGCCAGAGCCTGTAAAAAAAGGCTCGAAAACACACCGCTGAACGCAGAATGAAGCGATGTCGATTCACAGAGAACAATACTTTGTTGCAATCTTTAGGTCGGCATCGTGAATTGACTCTTGCAGAGACGCGCATCAGCGGTTATCGTCCTCCCGCGCTGAGGCACCGGGGGGATTTGATTCTCCCTTGATGCGCATCGCACCTGTGGTTTTCAGCTTGACTTCGGTCGGGCATCACTCCGGTGGGTTTGGTTCCGTCGAGGAATCGGGGACATCGGACATTGAGAGTTAGTCGGGAGAAGTAGGGGCTCCCTTCGACATGTCTAGCGGCAAGTATTCTCGTAAAGCCATCGTTGGATTTGTAGTCATCGGACTGCACGTCGCACTCGCTGTCGGCATCATCATTGCCACGGCATTCAAGTACGTGCAGCAAGCGACTGAGTCGCTTGATATGCGCTTGGTCAAGCAGGTTGAGGAGGAGATGAAAAAAACTCCGCCGCCGCCGCCGCCTGATTTCAAGCCACCTCCGGTCCAAACACCGCTCGTCGACCTGCCTGTGGTTGAGGGTCCGCCACCTCCGAAGGCCATTGTGGCCCCGAAGGTTGAGGCGAAGCCTGTACCCCCGCCGGCGAAGGTTGAACCGCCACCGATCACCCAGGCGAAGGTCGCCAAGGGGTCGAATCTCGGTGAGGCGTGTGCATCGTACTATCCGTCCGCCTCCAAGCGTCTCAGCGAAGAGGGTTCGGTTGTTCTTCTCGTCTACATTGCGCCAAACGGCAAAGTGACGGAGACCAAGGTGGAAACATCGAGTGGCATCCAGCGCCTCGACGATGCGGCCGCCAAGTGCGTAACCGCCCAGGGTCGCTTTGAGCCGCAAAAGGTCGGCAATGAAGCGGTTGCCTCTTGGCAGCGCATGAAGTGGACATGGCGACTCACGAACTGAGTCGCTGTTCCGAACGTTATCTTGTAACTACATCGTTCTTTTTTTACTGAACCCATCAGAGGTCTTTGATCATGGCCGACGCAGCAGTTGCTCCCGAGTCTCGTAACTTTGGTATTCAGGATCTTTGGGACTCCGGTCCGGTTAGCAAGGTCCTTCTGACGATTCTCGTCGTCATGTCCCTTTACTCGTGGTACGTCCTCATTGTGAAGCTTCTCGACCAGAACGCGCTGAACAAGTACGCGTCGACGGTTGATAAGGACTTCTGGGGCGCTTCCTCGATCGCTGACGGCATCGCGCGCCTGAAGGGCGGCGATGAGAACGTGTTCCGCACGATCGCCGTTGACGCGATGGACTCCGTGAACCATCACGAGAAGAACAAGGGCCGTCTGACCGAAACGATCGACCTGCACGACTGGGTTTCGACCCACATGCAGCGTCGCGTTGATCAGATCAACGGTGACTTGAACGACGGCATGGCCGTGCTCGCATCGGTCGGCGCGACCGCTCCGTTCGTCGGTCTGCTCGGTACCGTTCTCGGTATTCTCAACGCCATGCGCTCGATCGCCATGTCGGGCAACGCGTCGATTGAGAAGGTTGCCGGTCCTGTCGGCGAGGCGCTCTGGATGACCGCTATCGGTCTCGGCGTTGCTATCCCTGCCGTGCTCGGTTTCAACTGGCTGACCCGCCGTAACAAGGCGATCAGCGACGCAGTTGTCCACTTCTCGCACGACCTGCACCAGGCGATTCTCTCGGGCGGCCGCGTGGCCGTTGCGAAGGCCGCTGCTGCAGCATCGGCTAAGAAGTAAGAGTCACCCAGTAGAACAGCGTTTAGACGATAGACGAGGAGCAGGTACATGGCAGGCGGTAGTGGCCCGATTAAAGAAGGCGAGTTGAACAACGAAATTAACGTTGTGCCGCTCGTCGACATCATGCTCGTGCTCCTTATCATCTTCATCATCACCATCCCGGTGGCGACGAAGGCGATCAAAGTCGTCCTTCCGACGAACGCTAATGTGCCGACGGAGACGAAGCCTGAGAACATCAGTCTCTCAGTCGACTTCGCCGGCACGGTCTACTGGAATGACGGTCAGATTTCGCTGGAAGACCTGGCGAAGCTTGCACAGAGCGAGGCGACGCAGTCTCCGCAGCCTGAAGTGCAGATCCGCGCCGACAAGCGCGTGACCTACGCTTACGTCGCGGACGTGCTCACGACCCTGCAGCGGAATTATCTGCTCAAGGTCGCGTTCATCGCTGAACCTCCTCCGCACGGTTAAGTTTGGAGCAGCATCAGATGGCAATTTCCGGACCTAAAGACAGCGGCGAATACAACACGACCATTAACGTCGTGCCGTTGGTCGACATCATGCTCGTGCTCCTGATCATCTTCATCATCACGCTCCCTGTGATGACGCACTCGGTCAAGATTGACTTGCCGCGCGCGTCGAATGATCCGCCGCCGGAGAATCCGGCCAAGCCGATCAACATCGCGGTGGCGTACAACGGCGCGGTTTCGTGGAATGGCGAAAACCTGCCGCCGATGGAGATGATCGCGAGAATCAAGGACTCGGCGGCTCTCGAGCCACAGCCGGAAGTCCTCTTGCAGATCGACCGTCGGGCTCGTTACGACTTCGCTGCGAACGTTCTGTTCGCCGTGCAGCGTGGCGGCTTGAAGAAGATTGGTTTCGTCGCTGACGCGAGCGGAAACCTCTAACCGTAGGCCGAGGGGCCTTGCGGTTAGTCGTTGAGAGTAGAAGAATGGGCCGGCTCTGTCGGCCCATTCGTTTTTTAGGTGCCACCGCGGAGATGGGGAACGTCCGGCGTTGTGCACGTCGATAATCAACTGAATTTATTGAGATTTACTGAGGTATACGATGACGAAGCTCGCTACTGTCCTTTCGCGCGCCACGCGCGGACTCCTGGTCGCCGGTGTCCTCGGCGTCGCGACTCTGGCCTCGCAGGGCGCTTACGCCCAGGCGCAGACGTCTGCGGAGTTCTCTGAGAAGTACAACGCGGGCGTCACGGCGTATAAGGGCCATGACCTGCCGAAGGCCCTCGCTGCCGCTAAAGAAGCGCATGGCGTCGCCAAGTCGGGTTTTGAGAAGACCGCCGCGCTCAAACTGTTGTTGGTGGTCGCTGGTGCCTCGGGCAAGGTTCAAGATCAGCAGGAAGCGTTGGAGCAGCTGCTGACCACCGAAGGTGTCTCGGCCGCTGAGAAGGTGCAATTCCACAAGGCGCTGGCGCCGATCTACGCGGCCACGAACCATTACGACAAAGCGGTTTCTGAAATGAAGTCCTTCCTGACTGCTGGCGCGGGTAGCACGGCCGATTGGGAACTGCTGGCTCAGTTGCAGTACGGCGCACACGACTGCAAGGGCGCGTTGGAATCCGTTGAGAAGGCGGCTCCGGCGGGTAAGGAAGCCAGCGAGTCGGTGCTGAAGTTGCGTTATACCTGCTACACGCAGGATAAGGATAGCGCGAAGGCCGTGTCGACCGCCGAAGAACTGCTGCGCCGGTTCCCGAAGAAGGAGTGGTACCAGGCGGTGCTCGCGGACCTGTTGCCGAAGAAGCCGGATGATCTGGCCTTGCTCGGTGTGTACCGTTACGGCTACGAACGCGACTTCTTGGCCGACGAAGGCGATTACACGAAGATGGCGGACTTGGCCCTGTCGGAGGGCACGACGGCCGAAGCACAGCATGTGCTGGAGAAGGCTTTCTCGAAGAAGGTGGTAGGCGCCAAGGGCAAAGACAAGGCGGAGGCCTTGCTGAAGCAGGCTAAGGATCGTGCGGCCGATGACGCCAAGAATGTCGCGCAGTTGGATGCCGAGTCGAAGGCCGGTAAGAACGGCGAGACCGACGTGAAGCTCGGCTTGCGTTACTTCTCGATGGGTCAGAACGACAAGGCGGCTGAAGCCTTTGCACGCGGCCTGTCGGCTGATCACGTGGCCAAGGTGCGTCGTCCGGACGAAGCGAACTTGGTGTACGGCATTGTGCTGACCAAGCTCCACAAGAAGGCCGAAGCCGACAAGGCATTTGCGGCAGCGAAGGCTGACCCCCGCATGGCGGCGGCAGCGAAGATCTGGGCTGGCAACTAAGTCAGCGCTACACCTACGAGGGGTGACATGAACAATTGGTTTACACGGGTGAAGGCCCCGCTCATGGCGGGTTTTCTGGCAGTGTTGGTCGCCACCTCGGCGGGCGCGGCGGAGAAAGAGAAGAAGGAATCTCTGACTGAAGCTGTCGCCAAGCAGTTGAAGCCGGCGCAGGATGCGATGGGCAAGGGTGACTTCGACGGGGGTCTCACGCTCGCGAAGGCGGGCTTGGCCGTCGCGAAGACGCCCTATGACCGTGAAACCTCGCTGCGCATGATGACCTACGCGGCAGCGAAGAAGCAGGACTTCACGCTGTATGCCGAGTTCACGGAGCAGTTGCTCGAAGCGGCGCCGAATATGGCCGATGACGAGCGCGTGCGAGACTACAAGGCGCTAGCGCAGATCAATGCGCAGAACAAAGTCTATGACAAGGCTTTGATGTGGGTGGGCAAGTGGGCTGATGCCTCGAATAGCGTCGATGCCTACACGCTGGGCTCGCAGATCGAATTGATTCAGCAAGACTACGGCGCGGCGATTCCTTGGCTTGAGAAGATCGCGGCGGCGACGCCGGAGCCGAAGGAAGACACGCTCAAGCAGTTGAACGTGGCCTACTACCGGACCGAGAACAAGGCGAAGCGTCAGGCGGTCATGGAGACCCTCGTCGTCAAGTTCCCGAAGCGTGAGTACTTGGTGGACCTGATCGGCATCTACGAAGCCGATGCTGAGCCGCTGGCCATGCTGAACATGTACCGACTCTTGTTCGATCGCAACGAAATGACGCGTGAGAGCGAGTATGTCAGCTACACCGATGGCGCGATCGATGCCGGTTCGCCGGCAGAAGCGCTCAAGGTGATCGAACAGGGTCAGAAGCGCGATGTCGTGAAGTTCATTGCGGCGACTGACCGCAACAGCAAACTCTTGTCGCAAGCCAAGACCTTGACCGCTGAGGACAAGAAGTTGTTGCCGACGCTCGACAAGGAAGCGCGCGCGGGTAAGAACGGCCAGGCTGATGTGAAAGTGGGTCTCGCCTACATTGGTTTCGGTGAGTACGACAAGGCGATCGAAGCCATCGAACGCGGCCTGACCGACGAACGCGTCGCAAAGGTGAAGCGTTTGGATGACGCCTACATGACCTTAGGCATCGCGTACCTGCATGCCGGTAAGAAGGACAAGGCCATCGAAGCCTTCACCAAGGCGCAGTCCGACAAGCGCATGGAACACGCAGCACACGCGTGGCTCATCGCCTTGCCGAACTTGGATCCGCCGCAAGGCTGATCGTTTGGCTTGGGCGCTCATTACGGGTGCCTCACACGGCATCGGCCGCGACGTCGCAAGACTCGCGGCCGATGACGTTTCTGGGCTCCTATTAACGGGGCGGGACGAGGGCGCCCTGCAGGCGCTCGCCGCCGAACTCTTGCGTCCAGGATTGCAGGTAGAGGTCCTGGCGGCCGACCTGGCCAAGCCTGAAGGCGTCCAGGCGGTGATCGACTGGACCCGCGGGCTTGGCGTCATCCCTGATCTGCTCGTCAACAACGCCGGCCTTGGCGCTTGGGGCTTATCCCGAGACCTGCCGCCTGACGCCGAAGCGACGATCGTCAAAGTCAATGTCTTGGCCCTGACGCGTCTGACGCAAGCGTTCCAGGCGGCGATGGTCGCCCGCGGCTCGGGCCGCATCCTGAACATGGCCTCGACCGCGGCTTTCCAGCCAGGACCATGGATGGCGGCCTATTACGCCTCGAAGGCCTATGTGCTGCATTACTCGGAGGCCTTGTCGCATGAATTGGATGGCACCGGTGTCACCGTGACCGCGTTGTGCCCAGGCCCTACTCAAAGCAGTTTCCACGAACGGGCAGGATCGCGTCGCTCGACGCTCGTCGTGGGTGGTCTGTTGCCGGTCGCCGAATCCGCGTTCGTCGCCCGCGCTGGGTATCGGGGTGCCCGCTTGGGACGACGTCTCGTGGTCCCGGGCTTAGTGAATACACTCGCTGTTTTTTTAGTCCGCTGTGTGCCGCGGCGGATGGCGACGGCCATCGCCGCATGGGTCGCGCGACCGGCTCGGGGATGAGTCCTTGCGCGACCTGAAGGAGCCCACCCGCGGATCCTGCAAGCGGTTATCATCGGATTCAGTTCGATCCACCGAGGCGAGGAACTTCTCCTATGACGATTCAAGTCGGCGATAAATTGCCTGAAACCACGTTCAAGCAGATGACCAAGGACGGTCCAACCAATGTGTCGGTCAGCGAACTGACGACGGGCAAGACGGTTGTGCTGTTCTCTGTCCCGGGTGCCTTCACGCCCACCTGCCACGCCAAGCACCTGCCAGGTTTCGTGACCCACGCGGATGCGCTCAAGGCGAAGGGTGTGGATGCGATTGTCTGCACGGCCGTGAATGACGTGTTCGTGATGGATGCCTGGGGTAAGGCCAGCAACGCGGCTGCCGAGATCGGCTTCCTCGCCGATGGCAACGCGGACTTCGTGCGCGCGCTCGGCCTCGAGCTGGATGCCACCGGTTTTGGTATGGGCGTGCGCGGCAAGCGTTTTGCGCTCGTGGCCAAAGACGGCGTGGTTACAGCACTCCACGTCGAGAACGGCGGCGAGTTCAAGGCGAGCACCGCTGAGAACGTCCTCGCGCATCTCTAATCGTCGCGACGATGCAAAACGGGTTCGGATCGACTGATCCGAACCCGTTTTTTTGGGTGCGCACACCGGTCGCCGTCACCGTGCGTCCCGAGCGCGATGCGTTACGGCAAACTCTCGAGGTACGCCGCCACGGCCTCGGCATCACTGCCTTTGAGTCCTGAAGCGACGCCGTGCATGACGGCGACATTGCGCATGTTGGTCTGGAAGGAATCCAGCTGCTTTAACAGGTACTGGGCGTGTTGACCGGCGAGGCGAGGGAAGTCGGCGATGCCGTGCCCGTCAGGGCCGTGACATGCGGCACACGCCGGTACGCCTTGATCGAGCTTGCCTTCGAGGTAAAGCGACTGACCACGCGCCACCAAAGCCGGATCAGTCACGCGGCTACCCGCCGCCCCGGGTTTACTCGCATACAGCGCGCTGAGGGCCTGGATGGTGTCGTCATCCAAGGGCGCCGCCATGCCCCACATATAGGCCAATGCATCGGCATCGCCACGCGTCTGCGAGCGGAAGGCTTTCAACTGCGCGGCCAGGTAGTTCTCCGACTGGCCGGCGAGATTGGGGAACTTCGGTTGGGCGCTGACCCCCTGGACGCCATGGCAGGTGCCGCAGGTGGTGATGGCCACCCGTTTGGCGAGCGCCAAGGCCTCGGGTGCCGGGTCCTCACCGTAGGCGGCGAGCGCAGTGCTTAGGCAGGCGCAGGCCAATAAGGAACGAATGATCGTTTTCATGAGTGTGTCCTTACGGCGTTAGAACGCAAACCAAGCGACCAAATACAGCGAGTTGTTGTCACTCGCCGAGCGGCCCGTGCCGTCGTATTGGATGTCGTTGGTGCGACCGTTGTATTTGCTGAACGCAGTGTATTGCAGCGAGAACTTGGTGTTCATCCACGGCAAGTAGTTCAGCTCCGCAATCCAGCCGGTGGTGTCGGGCGAGGCCGTCGGATCAGGCTCTAAGCCGGCCGGCGTGTGCAGAATCGCATCGCCCGTCCCGGTGGTCTGGAAGACGCCCGCCGTGCCGCCGAAGCGACGCTTGTAGTAGTAGGTCGCAAAGGCTCGCGTAGTGGTCAGCTTATTTTTCAGATTCGAGCTGCCGACACCGTCCTGGTAGGTCGCATCCAGCGACGCGTTCTCACTGATCCGCGTGGCCTGCAGACTGAACAGGTGATTGTCGGCGGTGAACTGATATTGAAGGTCCTCAGCGACATCTTTGTACGTGTCGGTGGGGCCGGTGAGCGCGCTGCCGTTACCGGGGAAGAGCTTAAATGTCGCACCGTACACACCGGCCGAGAGGTTGTGCCGATCCCAGCTGTGCTCATAGGCCAAGCGCCAGTAGGGGGCGAGTCCAGATAGTACACCGGCGGCGCTGCTGTCGAGTGGCAGTGAGCGCTGCTGCGCGGAGCGATAGAAGCCCGCCTCGGCGTAGAGCGACTCGTTCAGGTAGACGTAACCGGTCAGGCCGGCGACATTTTGGCCGAGCGCGCCGTCAATCTGCGCGCCGAAGGGAATGCCCGGAGCAGCACTCGAGCCGGCGTAGGGAAATCCAAAGGCCGGGGTTGAGTTAAAGAGATCCTGCACGGTCGGATTGTTGTTCAAGGACACGCCGTACACGAGGCTGTGACCCGTCTCGGTGGTCAAGATGTCGGCAAAGCGAATATCCGCGTTATCGATCTGGATACCGCCGCTGTCGTGCGCGTAGGTCAATTGGATAAAGGCGCCGCCATGGGGCGCGATTTTCCCGGCGTAAAACAAGCTGATCTGCTGCGGGAAGGCCACGCTACCGTTTTGCGTATCCGGCAGTGGCTTCGCCAGTTGCGTGTCGGAGATCTGCACCATCATCGATAAGGGGGGCAGGGTGGCCAGTGAGAGCAACTCATCCTTGCGTTGTGAGACACCGCGCACTTGCTTGAGGTTATCCAGGATGTAGCCGTTGGCCTTGAAGACGCGCCCGAAATGGGTGAGTTCCGGCCAGACCGTGTGGCAAGCCTCACAGGCCATGCCGGTTTGCCGGGCGAAACTCGGCACGGCCTGGGCCGAGGTCGAGAGCAGTGCGAGCGCGAGCGTTGCCAGCGCGCCGGTCAGCCACTTCGTTCGCATGAGCGTGATTTTCATAGGGCATCCCTCAGTAGGGCTGAATCTTCCAGCCGAGATTCAAGGTACCTTTTGGCCCTTTTGTCGCCCATATCGGAGTTCCGTTGCGCATTACGGGAAGGCGAGGTTACGGCGGCGTTTCCTGCGCGAGTGCGAACGTTGCCGTGGAGACTACCTACTCGCCTCCTGCCGCCACGTTTCGAAACCGACACTGGTTATCGGGTAAGCCCTGAGAACGACAAAGGCCCGGCAAGTTGCCTTGCCGGGCCTCTGGACGCGGCCGAAGCCGCGCGTGCGTGGTGCCGTCAGACTTAGCTGAGGGCTTTTTCAATCTCAGGCACGGCGACGAACAGGTCGGCGACGAGACCGAAATCAGCCACTTCGAAAATCGGCGCTTCAGGATCTTTGTTGATCGCGACGATCGTCTTGGCATCCTTGATGCCCGTCAGATGTTGGATCGCCCCCGAAATACCGACCGCGACATACAGTTCCGGCGCAATGATCTTGCCAGTCTGACCGACCTGCAGTTCATTGGACGCGTACCCCGCGTCCACCGCCGCACGTGAGGCACCGACTGCAGCGCCCATCTTGCTGGCGAGGCTGTAGACGATGTCGAAGTTTTCCTTCGAAGCGAGTGCACGGCCACCCGAGACGACCTTGGCGGCCGACGCGAGGTCCGGGCGGTCGCTCTTGGGGGCCGCGGAGAGGCTGACAAAACGCGTGTGCGTGGGCAGTTCAGCCGAGACGTCGGCCGCACTGATCGACGCGCTGCCGCCACCGGCCGCAGGCTCGAAGCTGGCGCTGCGCACGGTGGCGACCAGGATGCGATCCGCCGGCGCTTCGAGCGTCACGATTGCATTGCCCGCGTAGGTTGGACGCTTGAACTTGTAAGCGCCTTCCACCGCCATGGCATCCGAGATCTGTGGCACGCCAAGCAGCGCGGCGACGCGCGGCAAGAGGTCCTTGCCGAACGAGGTCGATGCCGCGAACACGTGCGTATAACCGGCGGCCAGTGCCACCACTTGCGGCGCCAAGGTCGCGGCGAGCGCGTGGCCGTTCGCGGCCGACGCCACGGTCACGACGGCGTCCACACCCGCCAAGACCGCCGCGGCCGAGGCCACAGCAGCCGGCTCTGCGGCGAACACCGCGATGGTGACGTGCGCGCCAGGGATCTGGCGGGCGCAGGTGACGGCTCGGGCCGTCGCTTGGTTCAGTGCGCTGCCGTCATGTTCGGCAATGATCAGGATCTTGCTCATTAGACCAGCCCCTTCTTCTTGAGCGCGTCAACCAATTCGGCGACGTCTTTGACCACAATGCCCTTGGCACGCGGCTTCGGCGGTTCCACAAATACGGTCTTGAGGCCCACGTCCGCGGTGACGCCGAGCGACGCAAACTCGACGACATCGAGCGGCTTCTTCTTCGCCTTCATGATGTCGGGCAGCTTGACGTAGCGCGGTTCGTTCAAGCGCAGGTCCGCGCTGAATACCGCCGGCAAGTCCACTTCAATGGTCTCAAGGCCGGCATCCACTTCGCGCGTGACGATCGCGGTGCCGCCATTGATCGCAATCTTCGAGGCAAAAGTCGCCTGCGGACGGCCCCAGAGGGCGGCGACCATCGGCGCGGTCTGCGCCGCGTCGTCGTCGATCGCCTGCTTGCCGAGGATGACGAGATCCGCGTTCTCTCTCTTGGCGATCTCGGTGAGCACCCGCGAAGCCACCAAGGGATCGACCGCTTCGGTGACCTTGACGAGGATGGCGCGATCAGCGCCCATCGCCAATGCGGTGCGCAGCTGCTGCTGGGCCTCATCCGTGCCAATGCTGACCGCAACCACTTCAGCCGCTTCGCCGCGTTCTTTGATCCGCAGCGCTTCTTCCAGCGCGATCTCATCGAAGGGATTGACGCTCATTTTGACGCCTTCGAGGGCGACACCTGAACCGTCCGGCTTGACCCGAACTCGGACGTTGTAATCAACGACCCGCTTAACACCAACCAGAATCTTGCGCATGTGGTACTCCACGCCCGCCAATTTTTGCGATGCGGCACGCTATGGGAAGGTTGCCTGAGTGTCAATGACCCTGCGGGTTTCCCAGAGGGCGGCGGCCGCAACACCCCCCGAGCTGACCGATTTTTGCAGTGCAGCTTTACTCTCTATTTTGGTTGATGTTACTGTTCGGCGCGAATTGAAAACCGTCCTTCGAAGATTCAAAAACGACAATGCAGGACGGGAGGGGGAACTGGTGTGCGTCAAGACGCCGCTGGTGGAGTTAAAGGGCGGCGCTACGGCGCCGCTTTTTTTATGACCGAGAGTCGCCGCTATCCCGTTTTACGCCTCGTGGTGGGTCGTCTACTCGGCGCCTTACCCACGCTCTGGGTGGTGGTCACGCTCTCGTTTCTGCTGGTGCGCCTTGCGCCCGGCGGCCCCTTTGATGACGAGCAACGGTTACCGGCTGCAGTCAAAGCCAATCTGGATCGCGCGTACGGGCTCGATCGACCGTTGCCAGAGCAATATCTGCGTTACCTGAAAGGTCTCGTGCACGGCGATTTGGGTCCCTCGCTGCGCTTACGCGATCGGCGGGTGGCTGACCTGGTGCGCGAAGGACTGCCGGTGAGTCTCACGCTCGGTGGCCTCGCGCTCGGCTTGGCGCTCGTGCTCGGCCTCAGTGGGGGCGTGCTCTCGGCCTACCGTCGCGGTCGGGCTTGGGATCGGCTACTGGCGCTGGCTTCGGTGCTGGCGGTGGGCTTGCCGCCCTACGTGATGGCGCCACTCTTGGTCTGGGCCTTTGCTGTCACCGCCGGTTGGTTGCCGGTGGCCGGCTGGGAGGCCGGTCGGCCGCTTGATCTCGTCTTGCCGGTCATCGCCTTGGCCTTGCCCACGGCCGGCAGCGTGCTGCGCATCATGCGGGCCTGTGTGTTAGACGTGCTCGACTCACCCGCCATTCTCGCCGCTCGAGCGCGCGGACTGGCGCCGATTCGGGTGCTGTGGGGTTATGTATTGCCGGCCTCGCTCTCGCCGGTGTTAGCCTATCTGGGCGGCGCAGCCGCGGGCTTGCTGGGTGGGTCGCTGGTGGTGGAGAGCGTCTTTGGTTTGCCCGGGATGGGTCGGTTTTTGGTGGAGGGCGCGCTCAACCGCGATTACACGCTGGTGCTCGGCAAGGTGATCGTCTACGCCGTGCTCGTGTTGATGCTCAATTTAGGCGCCGATCTTGCGATCCTAGCCCTCAATCCGCGACTGCACGAGCAAAGGTCGCAGGCTTGAGTACGCGGCTGCGTCTCAAGGCCTCTTTAACGATACTGGCCGCTTTGGTGCTGCTTGCACTCGTGGGTCCGTGGCTCAGCCCATGGCAGGTTGCGGACCTCGATTGGGATCATCCGGCGATCGGGCCGAGCCTGCAGGCGGCCCATTGGTTCGGGACCGACACGCTCGGCCGCGACCTACTGGTGCGCGTTTTGGCCGGGTTACAGGTGTCGCTGGCGATTGCATTGATCGCCACGGGGGTCGGCTTAATCATCGGGGTCGCCACCGGTGCGCTGGCCGGAAGCCGCGGTGGACTGACGGATGCCGCCTTGATGCGTATGGTCGATGTGGGCTACGCCCTACCCGTGGTGCTGGTTGCCTTGTTGCTCACGGTGGTGCTTGGTCGGGGCATGACGACGCTCCTGATGGCCGCCAGCACGGTCGGCTGGTTGTCGACCGCACGCATGGTTCGAACCGAGACTCGACGGCTCGCTGAGGCGCCCTTCGTGCTCGCCGCCACCGTGATGGGTGTCAGCCGGCTGCGGATCATTTCGCGGCACGTGTTACCGAACTTGATGGGTCCGGTCCTCGTCCATGCCACCTTGACCGTACCGTCTTTAGTCGTGCTGGAGAGTTTCTTATCATTTTTGGGCCTCGGGGTGCAGGAACCGGCGGCGAGCTTGGGCAATCTCTTGCATGACGGTGCGCGCGATATGGAACGCGCACCATGGCTGTTGATTGCGCCGGCTGCGCTGTTATTGGTGGTGGTGGGCACGCTCACCGTGTTGGGCGAGGCGCTGCGTGATCGGGTGGACCATGTTGAGTGATACGCCCATCCTGCGGCTCGAGGGCTTGAGCCTCGACTACGGCGCCCGCCGAATCTTGTCGGACCTGCAACTCACGGTGGGAGCGGGTGAAGTCGTCGCGGTGGTCGGACCGTCGGGGGCCGGCAAGAGCGCCTTACTGCGCGCGCTGCTCGGCTTATCGCCGGCGGATGCGCGCGTGCACGGCACCTTGCAGTTCGAGGGCAGGGACTATGCTGCAGCCGAGGATAAGGATTTCCGCCGCCTGAGGGGCCGACGGATCGGCTACGTGCCCCAGGACGCTCAGGCCAGCTTGCCCGCCCATCGGCGGGTCGGTGGATTACTGAAGGAGGTGCTGGTGACGCACCGCACGGAGTGCTCACGCGCCGACCATGACCAGCTCGCCGAGGCACTGTTGCAGAGCGTAGGCCTGGACGCCTCGTATTTGTCGCGCTACCCGCACGCACTCTCCGGCGGTCAAGGTCAGCGAGTCTTGGTGGCTCTGGCACTCGCGGGTGCTCCCAAGCTTATCTTGGCCGATGAGCCCACTTCAGCCTTGGATCCGGTGGCCGCCGCTGCGCTCTTGACGCTACTGGCGCAACCCGCGCGGGCGGCTGGCCGCGGCGTCCTGCTGATCAGTCACGACCTAGTCGCGACGGCCCGCGTGGCGGATCGCATCGCGGTGCTCGCGGGCGGACGATTGATCGAGGTCGGACCCACCGCGCAGTTGCTGCAGCATCCCGCGCACCCGACCGTCCAGGCGCTCATCGCCGCGCATCCGCCACTCACGGGTGAGCGACCGGCCCGTTGGCCGGTGGCACCGCGGGCAGGGCCGGCCGAGCGAGAGGCGAAAGCCTGTGCGTTCGCGCACGCTTGTCCGCAGGTCACTGCGCGGTGTCGCAGCGAGGTGCCGCCTTTGCGGCCGGTCGAAGGCCGGCTCGTGGCCTGCCATCACGTGGAGTCCTCCGCTTGAGCGTGCTGAGGTTAGAGGACGTCAGCGTGTGTCGTGCTGAGCGCATCTTGCTTGAGCAGATCTCGCTGAAGGTCATGGCGGGCGAAACCGTCGGCGTTGTCGGCGTGTCGGGCGCGGGGAAAAGTACGCTGCTGCGCGTCGCGCTCGGCTTAGAGCGACCAACGCGTGGATGCGTCCGCTGGGGTGAGGTGGATCCGTGGCGCGCGTCGGCGAGGCAAGTTCGCGCCGCGCGACGCCACATCGGCGCGGTGTTTCAGCAACCGGCGAGCAGTCTCGATCCACGACTAACCCTGGGCGAATGCGTGGCTGAGCCGCTGTGGACCCATGAGCGCCGCCTATCGGCGCGCGCGGTGCGTGATCGGGTCGAGGTGGCTTTAGGACGTGTTGGCTTGCCCGTCTCGTTTGCCACCCGTCTGCCGCGATCAGTCTCCGGTGGTGAGGCGCAACGGGTAGCGATTGCGCGTGCGCTGATCACCGAGCCCGCACTCGTCGTGATGGACGAACCGACGAGCGCGCTGGATGCGTCCTCTGCGGCCGAGTTACTCAATGTGCTCGCGGATCTGAGGGGCGAGGGACGGGCCGCCTTTTTGATGGTCAGTCACGACCTCGCAGCCCTCGGCGCCGTGGCCGAACGACTCGTGGTTCTTGAGCGCGGGCATCTGGTCGAAGAGGGTCCGACGGCGCGCTGTTTTCAGGCGCCGACCTCAACCGCGTTGGCGGAGTTGGTGGCTCTGGCCGGCGGCTGATCGTCGAGGACAGCGCCATGGGGCTTCGGTATGCTTTCTGCTATGACGAATTATACCATTACTCCGGCCACGGCATTGGCCGACGTACGCTACGAAATCCGAGGGCCCATTGCGCGTCGCGCCCACGAATTGGAACGCATGGGTTACGACCTCATTGCCTTAAATATCGGCAACCCCGGTGCCTTCGGGTTTCGCACACCGGAGACGATGCGCCTTGCCATGATCGAGAACGTCCGCGCTGCCGAGGGCTACGTGCATCAAAAGGGTATTTTCCCGGCGCGCGAAGCGATCGTGATGCAGCAGCAAGAGCGTGGCTTGCGCGATGTGACGGACGATGATGTCTTCATCGGTAACGGGGTCTCCGAGCTGATTGATCTGACGCTGCGCGCGTTATTGAACGACGGCGACGAGGTGCTGGTGCCCAGCCCCGACTATCCGTTATGGACCGCGGCGACCATTTTGAACGGCGGTCGTGCCGTGCATTACCCCTGTCGCGCCGAGCATGGCTGGATCCCCGATCCTGCTGAGATCGAAACCCTGATCACGCCGCGGACACGCGCCATTGTGGTGATCAATCCGAACAACCCCACGGGCGCGGTCTACGGTCGTGAGGTCTTGGCGCGAATTGCGCGGCTCGCTGAACGCCATCGTTTGCTGGTGCTCGCCGACGAAATCTACGACCAGATGACCTACGACGAGGCGACGTTTATCCCGATGGCGACCCTCGTGCACGACACCCTGTGTGCGACGCTGTCAGGCCTGTCGAAGATCTATCGCGCCTGTGGTTTTAGGATCGGCTGGGCATCGTTTTCCGGCGAACGCAAAGGGGCCGCAGACTACTTGCAGGCGTTGGAACTGTTGTCGAGCCTGCGCTTGTGCGCGAACGTGCCGGGTCAATGGGCCGTGCAGACCGCGCTGGGCGGATATCAGAGCATTCGGGATTTGGTCGCCCCGGGCGGGCGCTTGCACGCGTCACGGGCGGCCATTCTGGATGCTGTGTCGCGCAGCCGGTTCTTAGAGCTGAAGCGCCCCATGGGCGCCATGTACGCCTTCGTCGGTGTGAAGCCTGAGGCGTATCCGCAGTTCGATGACCACGCGTTCGCGCTTGATCTGCTGGAGCATCAGCATGTCGTGATTGCGCCGGGAGTCAGCTTCAACACACCCTATCGCAGTCATTTCCGGGTCACGCTGTTGCCGGAGCCGCCGGTGCTGCTGGAGGTGTTCCGGCGGATCGAGACGGAGCTCCAAGCCGCCGTCGCGCGACCGGTGGTCTAATCGTCGGCCGCGTCGGGCGCAGCCCCGGCCGTGAGCACTAGGTCACGGTCCGCGGGATGTCGTTCGAGGTAATGCACGACGAATGAGCAGACCGGCACAATGCGTTCGCCTCGAGCCCGAATCTGCTGCAGCACCGCCTCCACCAGGGTGGAGGCTATTCCGCGCCCCGCGAGCGCGGCCGGAACCCCGACATGATTCAGCCACAGGGTGCGTCCTTCGCGCTGATAGGTGACGATCGCGCATTGACCGTCGATGAGCCACTCGAACCGTTGGCGCTCGGGATGGTCATGGACGGCCACGTCGCGGTGCATTAAAACGTCCCCGTGATCGTGAAGGGTCGGCTGCCATTCGGTTGTGGTGATCCAAAGAAAGCGAGCGTACGAGTCAGATCCTCGGAGATGACCCCGTGAGCCGCGACATCACCATCGAGTTGATAGGCGCGCGATTGCTCGAGTCGCAATTGGCCGGTGACGCTCAATGGCCCGCCGGTGTCGTGTAAACGGCCGAGCAGCGCGGTGGGTTTGGCGTCCCGTGGATCAAAATCCAACACGAAACTCCCCAGGTCATCCGGCGACTGGGGGGCGTGCAGGTGGAGTAAGTCGAAATGACCCTGCAGCGCGACCGGCCAGCCAAGGTCGAGGCGGGCGTAGGCCACTTGACCTCGAATGCGGCCGTCCCACGTCTTCGCGTCGTGCTCCGGGTGCAGGGTCGTTAAGGGCAAATCGAGCGTCAATGACGAGGCTTCGAGCGCGCCGTCCGCGTGCAGGACGAGATGGCCGTTCAGATGACCATCGGGCCGGGTCAGCACCACTTGACCGGCCAGCGTGCCGCGCAATAGCGCCCACGGCGACAGTGTCCAGTCCAAAGCGCCGAGCGCGGCGCCATCCAAGCGCAGTGTCGTTGCCGCACCGTCCCACAGCGTCCCCGAGACGCCCTCCAGGGTCACACGGCTCGGCAGCCCTCGGGACAGCAGCGCCGCGGGTAAGCTCGCCACAGCCGCCAGCACGAACACGGCCAGCCCCAGCGCCAGATACGGACGGAGTCGCCGCACAGCTCAGTGGCGCGCGATCATGATGCTGGCGTTGATTCGCCCTGGGGTGTCCGTGCGCTCTAAGGTCGCCTGGTCAATGCTGACACCGTAGTTCTGGCTCAATTGCACGAACCAATTGGTCAACTGCGCGAAGGACGCGCCTTCAAAGCGCACCCGCAGCGCGTCATTCCCCGAAGGTTCTGTGCCGCGCAGTTCAGCGGCTAAGCCGACATCCCGGGTGCTGGCATCGACCACACTGACGAGTGGCACCCCGTCTTGGACGGCGGGCGCCGAGGCCAGTAAAGGCAGCACAGACTGCAGGTAGGCAAGATCCGCTTGTTTTGCAGCAACCCGAGCCGTGGCCGCTTGGGCGACCGTGTGAAGTCGTACGGGCAAGCCGATGACGAGCAGCACGCCCAACAGGATTGCGCCTACACGCACCAGGAGTTGCTCGCGCGGCTGTAGCCCCGCGTAGGCGCGCTCGACACGCTCCATCCAGGCACTCATCGGCCACCTCCATTGATCTCGAGTCGTCCTTCCGCGTGTTGCGGGTCAGGCGTCGAGACTCCGGCCAGACGCGCCTGCGGCCCCATCGCCTGTTGGACTTGGTTCAGCGACGCGAGATCGCCAGCCGTGAGCAAGGCCTCGAGTGCCCCGTCGTGGAAATTGACGGACTTCACGCTCACACCGGCGGTGGCGTTCACCGCAGCGCCGAGCATTTCAAGTTTGCCGAGTAGGCCATCTTGGCCGGATCCATTCAGTCGGCGGACATGCGACTCCACGATCAGGCGCGGCGCAGGCAATCGTGACGGTTCGACGCCCGGCAGGGCTTGTGCATAGGCGGCGTGCAGCTCCGTGTCGAGGCGCGCCTCCTCGCGATGCGCGCGCAGCCAATCGACGCCGGACGCCAAGACATTGACGAGCACGCAGGCGAGCAGGACGAAGCTCGCCACCCGCCACCGCGCCCAACCGGCCGCGGCGCTGCTCGGCGGGGCGAAAGGCCCTTGCAACAAATTGACCGGCGCGTGGCGCAGCGCCATCTCGGCGTATTTCTGCAGGGGGCCGTTTTCAAGAAACTGCGGCCCGCTGCCGACATAGGACCCGCCGGCCGGTAGCCCGGTGTCGTTCGGCAACAGCTCGAGTCGATTCGTGTAGGCGGTGGCCGTGGTGTAGACGACGCAGGCGCTCGGCTCGGTCTCGGACAGGCTGAGGCACTGGGCGGTTTCCAAGTTCGGCAATAAATCCGCGCAGTAGGCCGAGCCATCCGGCTGGCGCACATTGAGGCGCTGGTCCTCAATCAGGATCACGGTGGTCGCTGGAATGACCGGCGTCAGCTGCGTCGTGCCGTAGGCCGCCGCGGGCGTTAAGCCGTGCGCCGCCAGGGTGCTCAGATGGGCGCTCAGGGTGTCCCGATCGATGATGGCCGTCTCCACGGCACCGTCCGCCGTTTGGGCACCGATCGCAAAATGCAGCGTTTCCAGTTCGGCGGCGACCTGGTCTTCGAGCGCAAAGGGGACTAAGGCGGCTAAGCGCTTGCCACTGCCCGGGGGCAGGGTTGGTGTGGCCTGCGCAACGGCATCACCGGGGAGCACGAGAATCACCCGTGCGTTCTCGGCAGCCGCTGCGGCCTCAGCCAGGGTGCCGTGCTGGGTTGTGCCGTGCGCGTTCGCCTCGGCATCCACTCGCAGCCAGTTGCACTCGGCGCTGGGGTGTTCGATCGGATAACGGATCAGTAGGGTATCGGACATGGTCACTCGGTCCCAAAGCTGCGCAGCACGACGCGGGACTGCCCGGCTGGGTTTCGTTGCAGCAGACTGTACAGCGTGACCTCAGTAGTGCCAATACGCACGGACGTGGTCAGGCGAAACCACGCTGAAGTCTCCGCCAATAGGCCTGCCGCTGCGGTTTTCTCCGCCGGCTGCAGGGTGGATTGGATGGCCGTGGTCACATCGCGCAGGGTGGGGAAGCAACCCTTGGCGCGGTAACTCATCAATAATTTGGAGTCTTGAGCAAAGGCTGACAACGAAGGCGCGAGCGACTCGAGCACGAGCCCGTTCGCCGTGCAGACGTTCAGGGGCGTACCGACCGGCAGCGCGGCGATGAACGGTTGCAGCTTGCGGTAGCGCGCTAGCCCAAAGCCAGGCAAAGACAACAATTCAGTGGTCGTGGCAATCGGGCGATTGGGTGGCCGATAGGGTGGGTTCAGACCTAAATAGACGCCATCTTCTGCGCCATCCGGTCCATCAGCCACGTTGTCGGGATCGATCCAATCGAGCAGTAACGAGGCCCACTTGGGTTCGATCTGCAGGCGGATCAGGAGCCGTTGGAACCATTCGACGGCAAAGACGTTTTTGGTGCCCTGCGCCGTGACGAGGTTATTGACGTTGAAACGCCCGCCGAGGTCTTCCACACGGCCCGTCACCTCGCCACCGTCGATAGGCAGCGTCGGCATGGGCATCGCCCACATTTGGTTGAGCGTGACTTGTTGTGATTGCTGCGCGTCTTGCTGCAAGGTCTCGATCACCCAATCCTCGGCGCCGTAGGCCACCTCGAGGGATTGTTCTTGGGCGAGCAGGGTGGCCGCGCGCCGCTGGTCGAGTGCGCCTTCCGCGCCGATACGAGATGCAAAGATCGTCGCCAAGGCAACGATCACCAGCGCGATGATCAAGGCGACGCCGCGTGACCGGTTCATCCGGGCACCTCGATTAACCGCGTGATCGTGCCGAGGTCCTTCAGTTCCAAGGTGATCTCGACTGCCCGCGGGCGGGTGCCGAGCTGCAAGCCACCGGGTCCGTTGGTGCTCTGCTGCGCCGGCCACGTCTCTTGCCAGACCCGCTGTGCGTCCATGTAGCGCAGTCGTATGGCGGACACATCTTTCAGCATCTCGCGCTGCACGGGCGTATTCGAGAGCGTAGCGTCGAGGACCGTCGTGTGCTCGCGAATCAGGGTGGTGCCGTCCAAACGCCAGGTGACTCTTTGGAAGGTGGAGCGCGGCAAGCCGGCGGTGTTCATCCACCCGCCACGGGTGAGGGTTGCCAGGTTCGTGGTGCGCGAGTCGGCGAGCAAGGCAGGCACATTCGACGTGCCCACCACGTCGCGTACCGGTCGCGGCTCGAGTTGTTCGAAGTCTGTCGACAGCATGTGCACGGTCAATTCAACGGCACCCAAGCGCGTATAGACGTCGCGGGTGACTTCGCGTGACCGGCGGACGTAATTCAGGGCCTCAAAGGCCAGCCCCGAGAGCACGGCCATTAAGAAGACCGAGACCAAGACCTCGATCAGGGTAAAGCCGCGGCCACGCAGTCTGGCGCTCATGTTCATTGGGTCTTGAGGCTCGGTTGACCGGGAACGGGCTGGGTCGCCGGCACCTGCGGCAGGCCACCGGCGCTGGGATCGAAGGGATCGCCGGAGATCCCTTGAGAGGCCACGAGCGCGGTTCGTCCGGCAAAGCCACTCATGCTCGCCAGCGCCGAGCCGGCTTCATTCTCGGCGTCTCGCACTTCTACATCGATTTTGCGTAAGCCGTCCACCTGGGTCTGGGTGACGGTCGACTGCCATTTCCATTTACGTGCGGCAAACTCGACGACACCATCCGCTCGCGTCACTTCCGGCAAATTCGGCCCGAGCCGCATCTCGGCAATCCGGTTCTCGGCGATCCACGAGGCAAGCACGCGATCGCGCAGATAGACGGTGTTTGACGTCGCGTTCGTGACCACAGAGAGGGCGGCGCCCAGCCCAATCGCGGCGATTGCCAGCGCCACCAGTACTTCGATCAGGGTAAAGCCACGGCGTCTCACGGGGTGGCTCCGGGTCGACGCACTTTGAGCGTGCCGTCGGTTTGGCCTTCGATGACAAATTCGTGGTCGGTACCTTCGCGGGTGAAGGTCACCCGATAACTCGAGGCGTCGCCGGCCGCTGAAATGATCACCTGCGGGCTAGCGGGTTCTTCCGCGGTCGGCATTTTCAGCACCGCGGCCTTGCCTTCGAGTTCCACCGCCAGATGAACGCCCTCGGGTAAGGTGTGTCGCTCATAGGTGCGATCATCCGTTACGGCCGCCCACTGGTTGCTGAAGCCTGAAAACGCCAGCACCTCGTAACCATCCGGTATGAAGCGGATCCCCAGATCCCGACCTTCAAGGCCGGATTGCTGGTTGGCTGCTTGCACCACGTCGCACAAGCGATCGCCTTCGATATCAAGCCCTCGATCGACGCCCGTCACGGTGATGCGGTACAGCGCGGCGCCGGTCATCACCGCAATGATGACCAGCACCACCAGAATTTCGATCAGCGTGAATCCGCGCGCCGAATTGCCGCGCGCTGCGGGCGATCGGGCGCGGATCACGACTTACTTCGGATCGCGGATGCTGAGATCGGCGTCGTTGCCGGTGCCGCCTGGGGCGCCGTCGGCACCAAAGCTCATCAGGTCGTAGGGCGCGCCGCCGGTGCCTGGGGAGACGTAGACGTAGTCGTGGCCCCACGGATCCTTCACCAACTGCTTCACATAGCCTTCGGCACGCCAATTTTTCAAACTGGCGTCATTCGGGCGATGCACCAAGGCGTCGAGACCCTGCTCACTGCTCGGGTAGCGGAAATTGTCCATGCGATACAGGTCCAGCGCGCTTTCGAATAATTTCAGGTCCTCGCGGGCCTTGGTGATTCGCGCCTCATCGATACGGCCCAGAATTTGCGGGGCGACCAAGGTGCCGAGAATGGCCAAGATCACGACGACGACCATGATCTCGATCAGGGTGAATCCACGTTGACGACGGTGCATAGGGAACTCCAATTCCATTGGTGCCCGATCATAGCAAGGTCTGACGTCGGTACCGTGACAAGCCGGTGCCGACGAGCCTCGGTTATACTGGCGGTTTAACAATAAGGAACGGCAATGACGCTAGCGGTGGTATTTCCGGGTCAGGGTTCCCAATCGGTTGGCATGCTCGCGGAGCTGGCGGCTGCCTTTCCGTCGGTACAGGCGACGTTTGCGGAAGCCTCCGAGGTGCTCGGCTACGACCTCTGGGCACTGGTGCAAGGCGGCCCCGGGGAGACGCTGAACTCGACCGAGCGCACGCAGCCGGCGATGTTGGCTGCCGGTGTTGCCGTCTGGCGCGTCTGGACCGAGCAGGGCAAGCCGACGCCGTCGGTCATGGCGGGACACAGCCTCGGGGAATTTACCGCGCTCGTCTGTGCCGGCGCCCTCGATTTTCGCGATGCGATCGCCGCCGTTCAGTTCCGTGGCCGGGTGATGCAGGAAGCGGTTCCAGCCGGCGCCGGGGCGATGGCTGCCATCCTCGGCCTTGAAGATGCCGATGTTGAAGCCGCCTGCGCGGAAGCTGCCGAGGGCGAAGTGGTTGAGCCGGTGAACTACAACTCCCCGGGACAGCTCGTGATTGCCGGCCACGCCGCGGCGGTAAGCCGGGCGCTTGAGGCTTGTAAGGCCCGTGGCGCGAAGCGCGCCTTGCTGTTGCCGGTGAGCGTGCCGGCGCACAGCTCGCTGTTGCAGCCAGCCGCCGAGCGTTTGGCCGAGCACCTCGCGGGCGTGTCGGTGCGGGTGCCGACGATTCCGGTGTATGCCATCGGCCTCAAGCGCCACGATTCGCCGGCGGCCATTCGCGCGCAGGTCGTTGCGCAGTTGGCCGGCGCGGTGCGCTGGACGGATACGGTGCGCGATATGGTCGCGAATGGCGCCACCCAGATTGTTGAGTGTGGTCCGGGCAAAGTGCTGACCTCACTGAATCGGCGCATTGAGCGCAATAAAGAGATCGGGATGTCCGCGATCGAAGACCCGGCGAGCCTTGCCGCCGCCCTTGCCTTGGGAGTTTGAACGATGTCACTGCCTTCTTTCCGTCTGGATGGACAAGTTGCTCTCGTGACCGGCGCCTCGCGCGGCATTGGCCGAGCGATTCTGCATGCACTGGCGGCTTCTGGCGCCACCGTGGTGGGCACAGCGACCAGTGAAACCGGTGCTGCGGCGATCACGGCAACGCTGGCCGAGGCGGGCTACGCGGGCCGGGGTCTCCTTCTCAACGTGGCCGATGAGTCCAGTGTTGAGGCGGTGTTGAAAGACATCGAGGCGCATGAGGGCGCGGTCGGCGTCCTCATCAACAACGCCGGCATCACCCGCGACACCTTATTGCTGCGCATGAAGGCGGAAGACTGGGACGCCATTTTGAATACCAATCTATCCTCGGTGTTCCGCATGTCCAAGGCGGTGTTGCGCGGCATGATGAAGGCTCGCACGGGTCGCATCATCAGCATCGCGTCCATCGTCGGCCAGATCGGTAATGCCGGTCAGGCCAATTACGCGGCGGCTAAAGCCGGCATCATCGGCTTCACGCGCTCGTTGGCGCGTGAGGTGGCTTCCCGCGGCATCACCGCCAATGTGGTGGCGCCGGGCTTCATCGATACGGATATGACTCGCGCGTTGTCCGACGAGCAGCGCGCGGCGCTGTCGGGGCAGATCCCGCTGGCTCGGCTTGGATCGGTGGATGATATTGCGGCGGCGGTGGTGTTTTTAGCCTCCCCGGCGGGGGCCTATATCACCGGTGAAACCCTGTCCGTGAACGGCGGAATGCACATGCCCTGAGAGGGCAAAAAGTCAAGTTATTGATCCGTAACAAAAAAACTGCGTGGCAGGGCGCTTCGGATTGCCCTAAAATGCGCCCGTCCGCGGAATGGATCGGGATGGGGATCCCGCCGACCGCGGCGGCGTTTTTTAGCTTAGCGTCATAAAGGAAAACCTAACGATGAGCAGCGTAGAAGAGAGAGTCAAGAAGATCGTTGCCGAACAGCTCGGGGTGAAGTCGGAGGAAGTCACCAACGACGCGTCGTTCGTGGATGATCTCGGGGCCGACTCGCTCGATACGGTCGAGCTCGTGATGGCGCTCGAGGAAGAATTCGAGACCGAGATCCCTGATGAGGATGCCGAGAAGATCACGACCGTCCAGCAGGCGATCGACTACATCAACGGGCACCAGGCCAAGGCCTGAGTCGCGCCGTGCACATGCGTCCCGGCATTCAAACGCCGGGACGCAGTGCTTTGATATCTGAGTTCTTACTGAGCTTCTAACTCGAACGTCCGGATCCCGGAGCGGGAGGCTGTTTTGTCCAAGCGTCGTGTTGTGGTCACCGGTCTCGGCATTGTGTCGCCGGTGGGCAGTCAAGTCATCGAGGCGTGGGACAACGTCGTCAACGGTCGTTCGGCCATTGCCCCGATCACGCATTTCGACGTGTCCGCCTTTCCCACCCGCTTTGGTGGCGAAGTGCGCGGCTTCGCGGTCGAAGACTATTTGCCGGCGAAAGAAGCGCGCCGCATGGATCATTTCATTCAGTACGGCTTTGCGGCCTCGTCGCAAGCGTTCAAGGACTCAGGCCTTGAAGTGACTGAGCAGAATGCTGAGCGGATGGGCGTCGCCATGGGTGCCGGTATCGGTGGCCTCGACACCATCCAGCAAACCCATTTCAAGCTGATTGATGCTCAGGGACCGCGCAAGATGTCGCCGTTCTTCATCCCGGCCAGCATCATTAATATGATTTCGGGCCACGTCTCCATCGCCTTCGGTCTCAAGGGCCCGAACTTGGCGCTGGTCACGGCGTGCACCACGTCAACTCACAGCATCGGCATCGCAGCCCGTACCATCCAGTACGGCGATGCGGACGTGATGGTGGCTGGTGGCGCCGAGATGGCCATCAATCCACTCGGTCTCGGCGGATTTTGTCAGGCGAAGGCGCTCTCTGAGCGCAATGACGACCCGTCAAAGGCCTGCCGTCCATTTGATCGGGATCGCGACGGCTTTGTCATGGCCGATGGCGCGGGCGCCATCGTGCTGGAAGAGTACGAACACGCGAAAGCGCGCGGCGCGCGCATTTACGCCGAGTTCGTGGGCTTTGGCATGAGCGGCGACGCCTATCACATCACGGCGCCGCCAGAAGATGGTGACGGCGCGCGACGCTCGATGCAGAACGCGCTCAAAGACGCCGGCGTGAACCCGTCGGATTTGCAGCACGTCAACGCGCACGCCACCTCCACACCGCTCGGTGACGTCGGCGAGACGATGGCCTTGAAGCGGGCGCTCGGCGATTCCGCTTACAAGGTCGCGATCAGCGCGACGAAGTCGGTGACTGGGCATTTGTTGGGCGCGGCGGGCGCTGTTGAGGCTATTTTTGCGATCCTGGCGATCCGCGACCAAGTGGCGCCGCCGACGATCAATCTGGAGAACCCAGATCCACGCTGTGACCTCGACTATGTGCCGAACGTCGCCCGTTCGATGCACATTGACGTGGCGCTGTCGAATTCATTCGGCTTCGGCGGCACGAACGGCAGCTTGGTATTCCGTCGCCTGCAGTAATCGAGCCGTGATCCACGGCCACGCGAGGACGACTGTCATCCGCCGGGATATTCCCGGCGGACGCCCAGATTTATTGCGGGCGCACGCCGAATACCCCGCACGCCTCCCGTTCCTGTTAGAGAGTGCCAGTCACGGCACGGCCATCGGTCGCTACGACATCCTCATGCTCGCGAATGACGCCGCGCTGCTATTGGATGGCTCGGGACAGCTGTCGGGTCAATGCAGCGAAATGGGCAGCTTTCTGGCGGCGCTGGATGAGTGGTATCGGCGCGTGCAGGTGGGCGCTCAGGCGGACGGCCTGCCCTTTGCCGGCGGTTGGTTTTTATATTTCGGCTATGAGTTTGCCGGCGAGGTGGAGCCGCGCCTGCGCTTGCCCGCTGGCGGCGCACCGCGAGCGTACGCCCGCCGCGTGTGCACGGCGGCGGTGTGGAGCCACGCGGATCAACAGCTGTCGATCGTCCACGAGCCGGGTGCCGAGGACGAAGCGGCTTGGCTCGAGTCGATTCTCAAGCCCTATGATCGCGATTACGCCTTGAGCGATCTGCCACCACTCACGATCACCGAAGACGATCCGGAGCATTACCGCGAAGCCGTTCGTCGC
The DNA here is from genome assembly GCA_903879335.1 of uncultured Pseudomonadota bacterium. Classification (GTDB taxonomy): domain Bacteria; phylum Pseudomonadota; class Gammaproteobacteria; order Steroidobacterales; family Steroidobacteraceae; genus CAIKZZ01. The sequence continues at coordinate 11,554 of CAIRLC010000018.1, read as the reverse complement.
GCGCGCGAGTACATTGCCGCCGGGGATATTTATCAGGCGAACCTCGCGCGCGAGTGGCGGGTGGCGCTGCCTCAGGGCGTGCGGGCAGAGACCCTTTACAGTCATTTGCGCCGCGCCAATCCAGGCCCATTTGCGGCCTTGGCGAACCTGCCGGGTACGGCCGTGCTGTCGACCTCACCGGAACGGCTGGTGGCCTCCCGCGGCGGTCGCGTGGAAAGCCGACCCATTGCGGGCACCCGCGCGCGCCGTGGCGATGATACGGCGGTGATCCGCGAACTCATCGAGAATGTCAAAGAGCGGGCCGAGCACGTGATGCTCGTGGATCTCGAGCGTAACGATCTCGGTCGGGTGTCGGTGGGCGGCTCGGTCCGCGTCGAGGAGTACATGGTGGTGGAGAGCTATGCGCACGTGCACCACATCGTCTCGAACGTGGTGGGCGAACTGCGACCCGATGTGACACCGGGTGGCATCGTGCGAGCGCTGTTCCCGGGCGGAACGATCACCGGTTGCCCGAAAGTGCGGTGTATGGAGTTGATTGCGGAGTTGGAGGGCAGGCCGCGCGGCGCCTACACCGGCTCGCTCGGGTATCTCGGTTGTGACGGCCGCATGGACCTTAACATTCTGATTCGTACGGCCATGGTGACGGAGTCTGCGGGCCAGCGTGAGCTATCAATCTTGGCCGGCGCGGGGATCGTTGCCGATTCAGACCCACAGCGTGAGTTGGATGAAACGCGTGCCAAGGCGCGCGGATTGTTGCGGGCCTTAGGCGCTCTGGAGGCCTGATGCTCTGGATCGACGGCATCGCGAGCGAGCCTGCGGCCCCTTTGGATCGCGGTCTGGAATTTGGCGACGGTCTGTTCGAGACCATGGCGGTGCTCAACGGCCGCGTGCGACTTCTCGACCGACATCTCGATCGGCTGGCTGCAGGTTGCGCACGGTTAGGGATCAAGCCACCGTCGCGCGACCTTTTGCGCGCCGAGATCATCGCAGCCGCACAGGCACCCGGTACCGCCGTGCTAAAACTGGTCCTGACCCGCGGCGATGGCGGCCTTGGGTATGCCGTCGACGACTCGCGGCTGTCCCGGCGCTATCTGGTGGCGGCACCCTCACGTCGGCGTGCCCCGAGTGCGCTAGAGCGTGGCGTGCGTGTTGCGACATTGCCTACGCCGATGGCGATCCAGCCGCGCCTCGCGGGTATCAAGCATCTGAACCGGTTAGACCAAGTGCTGTTCCGGCAGGACGTGGCGGCGCTCGGGGTGGATGAAGGCCTAGTCGCCGACCCTGAGGGGCGTCTGGTGTGCGGCAGCATGTCCAATGTTTTTCTGCTCCTGAACGGGACCCTGACCACTCCCGCGCTGCATCGCTGCGGCATCGATGGCGTGATGCGCGGGGCTTTGCTGGCCGTCTGCGCAAGACTCGGCATCGCGGTCGCTGTCCGGGATGTCATGCTCAGTGAGTGCGTGGGTGCGAGCGAAGGGTTTTTGACCAACGCGCTCATCGGCCTATGGCCGATCGGTGAGTTCGATGGACGCGCCTTGTCGGTCGGGCCAGTGACGCGGCGACTCATGGATGAGGTGGCGACATGGCAAGACTGAGAGGCGGACGCGTGCTCCTGCTGCTCCCGGCGCTGGTCGGCGTGCTGGGCTTGGGTGTGCACTGGGCGATGGCGTGGTGGGATACGCCGTTAACCGGCTTGCGTGCAGCGACGGTGATCGAGATCCAATCCGGTGATCGAATTGCCACCATCAGTCAACGCTTGGCGGCTCAGGGTACGATTGATTTCCCGCTTTTACTCACCTGGCAAGCGCGACTGCGTGGTCTCGCTGGTCATATCCGCGCCGGTGAGTACGAAGTCCACGCCCATGCCTCACCGCATGAATTAATCGGCGTGCTAGTGTCCGGCAAAGTGCTCTTGCACCCCGTGACCTTGGTTGAGGGCTGGACCGCGGCAGAAGCGCTGGACGAGTTGCACGATCAACCCTTTATTCGACCTCAGGTCAGTGGTGTCTCGGCTCCCAACTTGCGTCAGGTCCTCGCGATTACCGAGAGCTCGATCGAGGGTCAATTATTCCCCGACACCTATCTGGTCCCGAAGGGCACGTCGGATGTCGATGTAATGAAAATGGCGCATGCGCGGATGACCGGTCAATTATCGGAGGCTTGGGCCCAGCGGGCCGAGGGTCTGCCGCTGGCAACCCCGTATCAGGCCTTGATCCTCGCCTCGATCATCGAGAAGGAAACCGGGACGCCCGACGAGCGTGCCCGCATCGCCAGTGTGTTCGTGAATCGTTTGCGCAAAGGGATGCGTCTGCAGACAGACCCCACCGTGATTTACGGCCTCGGCGATCAGTACAACGGCACGATTCACAAAAAGGATCTGACCAAAGATACGCCGTGGAATACCTATACGCGCGATGGGCTTCCACCCACACCGATCGCCATGCCGGGAGTGGCGTCCATCAATGCCGCCTTGCATCCGGCCCATACTGACGCCCTGTATTTTGTGGCGTCCGGTAAAGGCGATGGTCGACATACGTTTTCTGCGACGTTGGCGGCGCATAATGCAGCGGTAGCCGGTTACGTGGCGAGCAAACGACAGAAGGGCAATCAGCGATGAGCGGTTGTTTCATCAGCTTCGAGGGCGTGGAAGGGGTCGGCAAGTCGACCCAGTTAGCTCGTCTTGAAGATACCTTGTTGGCTCGCGGACTCGATGTGGTCGTGACGCGGGAGCCCGGCGGTACGCCGCTCGCAGAACAGATCCGTGCGCTTGTGCTGCATAACCGCTCTGAGCCCATGCCCGATGCGGGTGAATTGATGTTGATGTTCGCGGCGCGCGCGGTGCACACGGAGAACCTGATTCGCCCCGCACTGGCGCGCGGCGCCATCGTACTCTGTGACCGGTACACCGATGCGACCTATGCCTACCAGGGCGGTGGCCGCGGCATTGATGATGCGTTGATCGACCCACTCGCGACGCTTGCGCAACGGGGGTTGTGGCCGGCGCTGACCGTGCTTTTGGATGCGCCGGTCGCGCCCTCCTTGGCACGTGCCCGGGCACGCACCGGTAAAACCGATCGGATCGAAGGCGAGGCCGTGGCCTTCTTCGAGCGCGTCCGTGCCCGATACCTGCAGCGTGCGGCCGACGAGCCTGAGCGGATCAAGGTGGTTGACGCCACGGGTTCGCGGGATGAGGTCGGCGCACGAATCGACGCTTGGGTTCGACCCTTGCTGCCCTCATGAGCGAATCCACCGAGCCAACGCCGATCGCGATCGCGGCGACCGCGCCGTGGCTTGCCGCCGCGCGGGAGGCGATCATCGGCGCAGTTCAGGACGATCGCCTGCCGCAGGCGCTCCTGCTGCAGGGGATTCCGGGCTTAGGGAAGTCGGGCCTCGCAGAATGGATCGCCCGCTATGCCTTATGCGATGACCCTGGCGTCGATGCCTGTGGGCAGTGTCCTGCCTGCCAGTTTTATCAGGCAGATAACCATCCAGATTTACTGCGGGTTGGGGTTGAGGAAGGCAAAAAGCAGATCGCCATCGATTCGATCCGCGAAATGATCGGAGCCTTGGCGCTGTCGAGTTATCGCGGTCGGCGCAAGGTGGCCGTGGTGCAACCGGCGGATGCCTTAAACGTGAATGGCGCCAATGCACTCCTGAAAACTTTGGAAGAACCCTCCGGCAGCGCCCTCCTGATCCTCGTGGCCGTTCGACCCGAGCGTTTGCCCGCCACGATCGCGAGTCGCTGCCAACGGGTTAAGCTCAAGGCGCCTGCCGATGACGTGGCGCGCACGTGGTTGATGCAGCAGGGCGGCGATCAGGATTGGACATTGCCGCTGACCTTGAGTGCCGGCGCTCCATTGGCGGCACTGGCCCTGTCCGCAGCCCCTGAAGTGGCGGCCGAGATGGCCGACGTCCCGCAGATGCTCGGCCGAGGTGAAGTCGATATTCCGGCATTGGCTGAACGCTGCCAGAAACACCTGCCGGCCGAGCGCCTACGCTGCCTCGAGCACTGGATCAGTGAACGGATTCGCTACGGCCTCACCTCGCCGCCTCCCAGCACGGGCGGGCAACCCGGCGTGTCGGCGGAGGTGCGACGTCGACACATTCAAGGCTTGTATCAGCTGCTCGATGAAGTGCGTCGAGCGCGTATGCTGTTGCTGACCTCGAACGCCGCGGTGGCGCTGCTGTTCGAGCAGGTCTTTGTTGCGATCGCTCGCGAGATGGATGCTTTGCGCGTCGCCTCGCGTCGAACTTAAGGGGATAGCCATGTCGACCAACGCAGGCAAGCCTGGGCTTTTGAACCTGACCATCAAGGACAAGTCGGCGCTGTATCTCGCGTACATGCCCTTCGTGAAAAACGGCGGCCTCTTTATCCCAACGAATACACCTTACCGATTGGGCGACGAAGTTTTCATGTTGCTCTCCCTCATGGGCGATGATGAGAAATTGCCGGTCGCCGGCAAAGTGATTTGGGTGACCCCCAAGGGCGTTGCCGGACGCCGTGTGGCGGGTATCGGTGTGCAGTTCTCTGATCAGGACCGCGGTAACACCCAAAAGAAGATCGAGTCCTATTTGGTCGGGGTGCTCGGCGGCGACAAAGCCACCCACACGATGTAGGCCACCGCGTGCCATGAACGTGATTCGGGCTCGGAAATTCACCGCCGAGGGCGCGTGGGGCGCGCTCGATATCGCCCAAGTGAATGGCACCACGGTGCGGCTGCATTGGACCGATCAGCCCTATCGCTGGCACATCAATGATGGCGCAGAAGTGTTCGCGGTCTTGGATGGCACGGTAGACATGCGCTACCGAGTGCTGGGCCCGGAGCAGGTCGTGACCTGAGAAGCCGGGGACGTCTTCTACGCTGACTTCGGGTGTGAGCACGTGGCTCACCCGCGTGGCAAGGCGCGGATTTTGGCGATGGAGCGCGAGGGGGGCGAGTAGGGCTCGCGGTGTCTCGCCGAGCCGCAGGATCCTGATTTAAGGCTGAGCCAACGGCAGATCTCCGGCGATCGAGTCGCCGAACAATAGCCGCGGTGGCTATTGCAGCAAGGTCGAAATCGTCTGCGCGGCGCGGATCAACAAGCGCCCGCCATCCAGTGTTTCCGATTCCGTTTCGGCAATGAATCGCAGTTCACCCGGACCGGTGACCTCAAAGGGTTGGGCCTGCAGCACAATCTGCACATGATAAGAGCCGTCATCCGATTCGCCCGGTATGGGCAGCGCATCGGCCGCAAAGTCAGCCGTCAGATAATTTTCGCCATCGCGCAGGACCCGCACCACGAGGTGCGTCAGGGGTCGATCCACATGGGCGCGAACGCGAAAGAAGAAACTGAGCCTCGGCAGTGTGGTGGGCGCTTCATTGACACATAAATCGCCCTGATAAACCCCCACCAGCGTCGATTTATGCCCGACTTCCTCACGCACGTCGTCACAGACGAGGGCGACCAAGGCACGCGGTGTAGAGTGGCTCATCATCGACTCCCAGCTTAGGCGTCGCTTAAATCACAACAGGGTGCGCAGTCTATCGGCTTCGCTCGGCCTTAGGTGGGTCGACGCTCAGGTGCCGTAAGGCTCGCAATACACGTCCGCAAGTGCCGCTTCGGTGGGCACTAAGGTGTAGTGGCGAATCCTGACCTCCATGCCCAAGTGGAGCCCAGCGGCCTGCACGTCGGCGTGGCGAACCGACACCGCGCTGCGAAGCGTGCCCTCGTGCTCGGGAATCGAGAACTCAAAGGTGACTGCGAACCATTGTCCGTCGTGGCGCTGCTTCTGCAGGCGATTGAGATCAACGACGGTGGCGGTGGCAGGCGTTCCCTCCGCGCACAGGCGTTGCCACCACTGCCGACGGGTGCGGATGTAATAGGTGATCGGCAGTAAAAACAAGCCGAGCACAAAAACGAACAGTAGGGTCAGGCCCATGGCACCAACCTCCAACGATCAGGCGGTCAGGTTGAAATCGCAGATCAGCGGCAAGTGGTCGGAATACCGCAACTGCGGAACTCGAAAATCGATCACCTCAAGTCCCGAGCTATAGAGAATGAAATCAAGCTCCATCCGCGGTTGATGGCTGGGATAGGTCTTCAGCCCGGTGACATTCGCGCTGCGCAGCCCCGTGGCCTCACGGAACAGGAACATTTCATCTTCGCCAAAGAAGGTGTTGAAGTCCCCGGCCAATATCACCGGTTTCGTGGACTGACGCACCAGGTCGTGGAGGGCGCGCAGTTGCTCCTGGCGGGTGCGGTACTTCAAGGAAAGATGAACCAGGAAAATCACGACCTCTTCGAGCTCAAGCTCGATGATTAGGCGCTTCATCCCGGTGTCGAAGTAGTGGAAGCGCTGGCCATGCACACGGGGTGCTGCGAGGATCGCGTTGGCCTGTTTGCGGACGATCGGGACCATCGAGCTGATCGACTCGCTGCCGTACTTACATTCGTAGGTGGAGTAATGCCCAATTGCGGCGCCGATGTACTCGGCTTGGTTGATCATGCCGCTGCGCACGGAGCCGGTGTCGACTTCGACGAGGCCGACGATGTCTGGATCCTCGCGGCGGATGAAGGCCGTGATGTCCTCCAGCGCCTGGCGATTGGGCCGCAGGTAGCCGGCTCCGGGTAGCGGCAAATGGAAAGACGGGCCAGTGCCGGTCGCGTAACGAATGTTGTAAACCAAGATGCGCATAGGAGCCTCGTCGACACACAATCTTACCGACTTCGGCGGCATCGTTCCCACAAGTTGGTTGGCGTCGGACGACGCTGCCGCATGGCATCCGATCAAAGAAATGGGCAACCGGCGACCCTCGATAACTTAATCGATATAAATATCAATCAGCTATGATTGAAGGCTCGTTTCATCGGTGATGCGGTCCGGGGCCGCTGTCCTGGCTCAGGGAATAAGGGATACAGAATGAGCGTCAGTGATCACCCGATTCGGATCTACGTGAGTCACCGATTCGTCGCGGACGAAGAGTATCTGCGCGTTCAGGAATACTTGGATGGGACGCGCCGGTTCTACTATCAGTTGACCTCAGACCCTTCGGCGCCGGTTTTGGGCGGCCGTGAGGGACAACGCGACGTCTGGCGCCAGCAAATCCAGGCGTCCGAAGTGGCGCTGATGCTCAGCGCCCATGCGGATGTCGATCCGGAGGGCATTGAGTTTCAAGTTCGTTTCGCGAAATCAGCCGCAAAGCCGGTGTTGTTGATGCGACGCTTTGGTTCGGTGCTGCCGCCACCCACGGCGCTGAGTCGTCAAGCCACTGCGCTGGTGGATTGGAACGAACGGGCGATTGTGAATGCGTTGCGGCTTTACGGCCGGCAAGAGTCCACCGCGCGCTGGGACACGATCGACTTTACCCTCGACTGAGTTGATTTAGGCGCTGGCTGAAAATAGGAGGGGGAGGGTCTGCGCATCCTCGGCCACCGCCTGGCCGGTATTTTCAACCATTCGGAGGCTCGGACCCGCTGCGGCGGCATCGCGGTAAAGCCGGACGATTCTGCCGGCGAGGTCTTCCAGTTCGCTCGGGCTGAGTTTGCGTACCGTGGCCACCACCGCTTCTTCGCGCCCGACGCCCCGATGGGCGGTCAGGTCGGCGTGCAGTCGCGCCCAATCCGCCGCCAGGGCGCCGTGAAAATGGTCCGGCTCTAAAGATTGAAGATGATTCGTGAATGCATTGATAAGCCGCTGTTTTAACGGCAAATTTGAGACCAACTCAAGGGTGGCTGCATGCAGTGTTCTAACGTGGTTCATGCGGCCCTCGGTATGCGTTCTCAGTCATGAAAAGCGCGGAAAAATCACGATAACTAAACCTGATTTTATCTTGATTGGTGGGCGCAGTTCGTGATGCCAATCGCAAAAATACAAAAAATATCACCGAGAAAGCAAGGTCTTAGATCAAGGATCTCAGAGCAAACTTTTAAGTTGTCACGCCGATCAGCCGTGCAACGTTTCGGCGCTTCACAGGCTCAAAATGCGGGATTACTGTCAGCACTCAGGGCCGGCCTAAACCTAAGGAGTCATCCGTGAGCGTATCGAGTCGATTGGGCATTCCGTTGGTCTGGGTCGCGACGCTGCTGTGTAGCGTCGCACTGACTGCGCGAGCCGGCGCGCGATGTGAGGATATTCAATCACTTAAGCGCGATGCGACGACCATCACGTTAGCAGAGACGGTGGCTGCAGGCGCCTTCGTTCCACCCGAGCGATCGCCATGGTCCACCGGTCAGGAGTACGCGCAGCTGCCCGCATTTTGCAGAGTGGCTGGCAGCTTGCATCCGACGCCAGACTCTCAAATTGGGTTTGAGCTGTGGATGCCCGTGACGGGCTGGAACGGCAAGTTCCTGCAGGCCGGTAATGGCGGGGCGGCGGGTTCCATCGTTTATCCCGCCTTGGTTGTCCCGTTGTCGCGGGGCTACGCCGTGGTGCACACCGACACCGGGCACAGTGGGGGTGGTGGCGATTTTTCCTGGGCGGTGGGCCATCCGGAGAAGGTCACCGACTTTGCCTACCGAGCGGTCCATGAGGTCACCCTCGCCGGTAAAGCCATGACCCGAGAGTACTACGGCGAGCGCCCGAGATTGTCTTATTGGCTCGGTTGCTCTACGGGCGGTCGGCAGGGGTACGTTGAGGCGCAACGTTATCCAGACGACTACGACGGGGTGGCGGCCGGGGCGCCGGCGGCGAATTGGATCCCCACCGGACTGCTCGCGGTGCTATTTCAGCGCGAATTGCTATCGCCGGATGGCCTGCCGGTGTCCAAATTGGCCCTCCTGCGGCGCGCTGCGGTTGCGGCCTGTGATGCCGCGGATGGCGTGGTCGATGGCGTCATTAGCGATCCGGATCGGTGTCGCTTTGATCCCAAAGCCTTGCTGTGTAGCGCGGCGGGGACGGACGCTTGCTTGACCGCCCCTGAAGTTGCCGCAGCCCAGCGCCTTTATCGGGGCGTGGTCGACGGGCGGAGACGGGTGGTGTACCCGGGAACGGGGCCGGGCAGCGAGATTCAATGGGCGGCATTTGTGAACCCCGATTTCCGTATCGGTGAAAGTGCCTTTCGATACCTCGTGTACAATGATCCCGAGTGGTCCGTGTCCGCATTCAACGTCGATCGTGACCTCGCGGCGGGGATTCAGCGGGATGCAGGTGCCGCAAGCGCCATGGATCCTAACTTGAGGTCATTTCTAAACCATGGCGGTAAGCTGCTGACTTATCACGGAACAACGGATGGCCTCATTCCTTACTTGAACACGCGTCACTACGTCCTGGCCGTGCAGCACTCGGTGGGATCGGCAGCCGCGACGGGCGTGCGCTATTACGAAGTGCCGGGCATGGACCATTGCGGCGGTGGCGCTGGTGCCGGCGATATCGATTGGCTCAGCGCACTCGACACGTGGGTCGAGACGGGGCGGGCGCCTGAGGCGCTTCCTGCTCATCACCCCGGCGAAGGTGAAAGTCCGAGTTTCTCGCGCCCCCAGTGTCCTTTTCCGCAGCAGGCGCGTTATCGGGGTCACGGGGATCCACGCGATGCGCAGAGTTTTGCCTGCGTAAAGCGCTAATCAGAGATTCTGAAAGGCCTCAGTCAGGCGCTACCTTTTGTCCGACAAATTGGAATACCGATGTTCGCCTACGTGTGCCTAGGGACTAACGATCCAAAACGGTCCCAAGTGTTTTATGATCGAATTCTGGCCTGTCTGGGCTTAATGCGCTGCCAAACACCCGATGAGGAATTTGGGGATTGGGCGGGTTGGGGGCACTACGCTCGGTATGGCGCCGATCAGTTGGCCTTGTGGCTGTGCCCTCCTTTCGATGGAGCGTCAGCCGCTCCTGGCAACGGCGTCATGGTCGCACTCAAGGCGGCTTCGCTCGCGGAAGTGGATTCTTTTCATCGCGTTGCGCTCGAATTCGGCGGTACGTGTGAAGGAGCGCCGGGGTGGCGACCGCATTACAACGCGGATTTCTATGCCGCGTATGTGCGCGACCCCGACGGCAATAAACTAGCGGTGGTGTGCCGGGGTCAGTGTCCCGAAGCGGCAGTGGGCGGCGAACCATTAGGCGTTTAGATTGCTCGCGTCAGCTCAAGTCTTTATTGTTCTGGCTTTGCCCGAGGCGACGGACCATCCACCAGGCAGCGCCGCAGACGGCCCATAGCGGCCCGACTGCAGCGACGGCCCCGGCCACCGAGTCCGTGCTGTGCATCGCTCGATACAGCCCGACGGCTGCGGCGGTGACGAGCGCTAAACCGGCCAAAAGGCGAGCCGGGCGTTGGGTAAAGACACTCATGAGCTACCTGGTCTCCAGACGTTCAGGGTCCGTCAGTATGGCCTATCGGTGACTCGACGGCGGTGATGTACGCGATTCCAGCAAAGGCCTCAGGGTAAACTCGCCTTGGCCACCACCAGATCCGTGAACCAGCCCGCCACAATTTGAAAACATCCCTGTCCGAGAATGTCTTCCGGGGCGGCCACATGGGGCAAAGTGCCTCAACAACCACCATGAGGCTTTCCAGCGCCTCAAATGGTGTCGTTCTCTATGACAGCAGCGACTTCGGTGCGTTTGGGGACAGGTTGCCCGCCGTGCCGCTGTCGTGTTTGTGGAGCTGAGAGGGGTGCACTTGATTTTAGTGCAATAACTCCCGGTAGAAACACCGCCTATTTCCCGAGGATTTTCTAGCCTCCCGCTGTAAGGCATTGATTCTGTAGGTTGTTCAGGTGCCTCCCAAAACATGGCTTTTCGAGCATCGCGAGCGCAGATTTAGGGCTCCAAAACTTGGATTTTTGGGCTCACCCAGGACGGCAGCAATTGCTCCAGGTAGAGCTCGATCGGGAAGCGGAAAATGCCGCGCATGTTCAGGCCCTCGGTGCGGGTCGGGGCGCATCGCGCGATCAATTCCGGCGGTATCGCCCCGCTGCGGCGTCGTGCCCAGCGATCGAAGATCGCCTGCATTTTTGCCGTATTCCACGCCATGACGATATTGGCGAGCAGGCTCAACGCATCGGCGACCGCCTGCATTTCTTCCTCGCTCTTGGCTTGATAGCTGGCGACGCGGCCGGTGTAGATCAGGCGCTTCAGGGCGTTGGTCGCCTCGCCGCGATTGAGTACGCGTAGCAGCTCACGCCTGAATGCCGGTTTGACAAAGTAGTCGGCCAAAAATATCGTCCGCAGCAAGCGACCAATTCCGACACCGACCTCATACAGCGGATCCCCACGTGCGGCGGAACCAAAGCGTGCCATGACGCTGACGGCGCTGGTGTGGCCACTGTGGACGGAGGCGATCAAATGAACCCACTGATCCCAGTACGTCGGCACCTGGTCAAAATCCAGGTTGGCCTCGCAAATCGACCTCAGAATCTCGGGTACCTCACAGCCGCGCGGCAGAAACAAATGCCGATCCTTGAGCGCCTTTAATCTCGGACACATGTCAATATCTTCTCAGAAATCGGGAGCAGCAACTGATTGATCTGTTGGGAGAAATCCCCGGTCGCCGCTATAATTACCGAGAAATCCTACCGGGAGTTATTGCACTAAAATCAAGTGCACCTCTGAGAGTGCGTTTGATGCGCTTGCACCGGA
>CAIRLC010000017.1 GCA_903879335.1 uncultured Pseudomonadota bacterium | reverse complement strand
CGTTGAGATGGTTATGCCTGGCGACAACATCAAGATGACGGTTGAGTTGATCAACCCGATCGCGATGGAAGAAGGCCTGCGTTTCGCCATCCGTGAGGGTGGTCGCACCGTCGGCGCCGGCGTCGTCTCGAAGATTCTTCTGTAATCAGAAAATCGTGTATAGTTGCGGGCTCGGTTGCTCTAGGGCGTCCGAGCCCGTAATTTTTCAGGCAGATTCTTAACGCTTCTGCCGCTCTTTGACGAAAGGATGAAGGCCATGGCCAACCAGAACATTCGTATCCGTCTTAAGGCATTTGATCACCGCCTGATCGATAATTCAGCGCGTGAGATCGTTGAGACGGCAAGGCGCACAGGCGCTACGGTCCGCGGACCGATTCCCTTGCCGACCAAAATGGAGCGTTTTACGGTCCTCGTTGCGCCTCACGGCGACAAGGATGCTCGTGATCAGTACGAAATTCGTACCCACAAGCGCCTCATGGACATACTGAACCCCACCGACAAGACGGTAGACGCGCTCATGAAGCTCGAGCTGCCCGCTGGCGTGGACGTTCAGATTAAACTGAACTGATCTATTTTCCGCGACGCTGATAAATTCAGCGTCGCGGGACTTGCATTGTTGATCAAGTCCGCCTAATATTGGCGGCTCGCTGTGGCCCGCCTTATCCAGGTGTGCCCTCCGAAGGTCAGTCCAGACAGTCAATTTGGAGCAATCTAAATCTGACGCGGGGCTGAAACCGCGGATAGGGTTACTGGAACGGGCTTAAGAATCAGTGATTTAGGGCGCTATTGAGGTCTTCGGGTCTCGGTAGCGATGGTTGAAGTGCCACCTGCCAATTGCAGTAGGTGAGCGTAAAGAGGTGTAGACCCAATGAGCCTGAAGCATGGCTTGGGGCTGGTCGGTCGCAAGCGCGGCATGACCCGCGTCTTCACGGATGCTGGCGAAACAGTGCCAGTGACCGTGATCGAAGCGCTGCCCAATCGCGTCACTCAGATCAAGACGCTTGAGAGCGATGGCTACCGTGCGGTGCAAATCACCTTCGGTACGCGTCGTCCGTCCCGTGTTACGAAAGCAGCAGCGGGTCACTTTGCGAAAGCGAACGTGGCGCCGGGCGAAGCGCTGCACGAATTCCGTGTCAATGATGCTGAGGGCGCAGACCTCGCCGCTGGCGCGGAGCTGTCGGTCGGAATGTTCGAAGCCGGTCAGGTTGTCGACGTTACCGGTACCACGATGGGTAAGGGCTACGCGGGCGTGATGAAGCGCCACAATTTCGGCGGCGGCGGCGGTTCGCACGGTCACTCGGTTACGCATCGCGCGCCGGGTTCGATCGGTCAGCGACAGACCCCGGGCCGTGTTTTCCAGGGTAAGCGCATGTCGGGCCATATGGGCGTCGATCGCGTCACTACGGAAAACCTTAAGGTTGTCTCGGTGGATGCCGAGCGCAACCTGATCCTCATCCGTGGCGCGGTTCCGGGCACCGAAGGTGGCACCGTCGTCGTCCGCCCATCGGTCAAGGTCAAGGGTCAGGCTCGACGCGTTCGCGTCGCCCCGGCCAAGAAGTAAAGGCGAGGCAACCCCATGAAGCTCAAGGTAGTAAATGCCGGGGCCGGCGCCGCTGAAGTCGAGGTGGCTGACGCCGCCTTCGCTCGCGATTTCAATGAGACGCTCGTCCACCAGATCGTTGTTGCCTATATGGCCGCCGGTCGCGCTGGAACGAAGGCTCAGAAGACCCGCGCTGAAGTCCGTGGCGGCGGTCGCAAGCCGCACAGTCAGAAAGGTACGGGCAGCGCCCGCGCTGGATCGATCCGCAGCCCAATTTGGGTCGGCGGCGGTCGCGCGTTTGCGGCTCGCCCCCGTGACTATTCCCAGAAGGTCAATCGGAAGATGTACCGGGCGGCTATCCGCTCAATGTTCTCCGAGTTGGCGCGTAACGAAGCGTTGGTCGTTGTGCCGACCTTCGAAATCGAAGCGCCGAAGACCAAGCTGTTGGCGGGTCATCTGAAGAGCTTGGGTGCGGAGAACGCGCTCATTATCGTGGAGGCCTTCGAAGAGAAGGTGTTCCTCGCAGCTCGCAACCTGCCGTATGTCGAGGTTGTCACGGTCGCTCAGATCGATCCGGTCAGTCTCGCGCGTCATGACAAAGTTGTCGTGACTGTCGGCGCACTGAAAATGATCGAGGAGCGCCTGGCATGAGCACGCCAACCAACACTGTTCCGGTCGCTAAGACCGAGCGCTTGATCAGCATTCTGCTTGTTCCGCATGTGTCCGAGAAATCGGCCCGCGTGAGCGAGAAGAACGGCCAGTACGTGTTTCGCGTTCGTCGCGATGCGTCGAAGCCAGAGATCCGCGCGGCTGTGGAGCTGATGTTCTCGGTCGAAGTTGACTCCGTTCAGGTCGTCAACGTCGCCGGTAAGCAAAAGCGTTTCGGCGCGATGATGGGTCGTCGTTCGGACTGGAAGAAGGCGTACATCAGCCTTAAGTCCGGTCAAACGATTGATCTTTCCGGCGCGGTGACGGCCTAAGGGCCGCGAGACTAAAGGGCTATAGCCATGGCAATGATCAAACTGAGGCCGACGTCACCGGGTGCACGCTTTGTCGTGAAGCCGGATCGCTCGCACCTCCACAAGGGCAAGGGCTACGCGCCGTTGCTGGTGTCCCAGAACTCCACGGGCGCCCGCAACAGCTCAGGCCGCATCACGACCCGTCATAAGGGTGGTGGTCACAAGCATAAGTACCGCGTGATCGATTTCCGTCGTGACAAGGACGGCATTCCTGCTGTCGTTGAGCGCGTCGAATACGACCCGAACCGCTCGGCTCACATCGCGCTCGTCCTGTATAAGGACGGCGAACGTCGCTACATCCTCGCCCCTAAGGGTTTGAAAGCCGGTGACGAAGTGCAGTCGGGTCAGGAGTCGCCGATCAAGCCGGGCAATGCGATGCAGTTGCGTCACATTCCTGTCGGTAGCTCGATCCACAACATCGAGTTGAAGCCAGGCAAGGGTGGCCAGTTGGCGCGCTCGGCTGGTGCTTCTGCTCAGTTCACGGCTCGTGAAGGACTGCATGCGCTTATCCGCTTGCGTTCAGGCGAGATGCGCAAGGTCCATATCGACTGCCGCGCGACGATCGGTGAAGTCGGCAACGACGAGCATAACCTTCGCCAGTACGGCAAGGCCGGTGCGAAGCGTTGGCGCGGTATCCGCCCGACTGTCCGTGGCGTCGTGATGAACCCGGTTGATCACCCGCACGGCGGTGGTGAGGGTAAGTCCGGCCAAGGTAACCCGCACCCGGTATCCCCGTGGGGCTGGCAGACCAAGGGTAAGAAGACCCGTCACAACAAGCGCACGAATTTGTTCATCGTGCAGCGCCGCAAGTAATTCGAGGGTCCTAACGTGCCACGTTCACTGAAGAAAGGTCCGTTCGTCGATCTGCCCCTCGCTAAGAAGGTGCAGGTTGCTGCCGCCAAGAATGATCGTCGTCCGATCAAGACTTGGTCGCGCCGCTCGATGGTCACCCCAGAGATGGTTGGTCTCACGATCGCCGTCCACAACGGTCGTAATCATGTGCCGGTTCTCATGACCGAGAACATGGTCGGCCACAAGCTCGGCGAGTTCGCCCCGACGCGCACCTTCAAGGCGCACGGCGGCGACCGGAAGGCGGATTAATCCATGCACACCTTCGCAAAGTTGCGCAATGCGCGCATCTCCCCGCAGAAGTGCCGCTTGGTTGCGGACCTGGTCCGCGGCAAGCCGGTTGGCCATGCGCTCGCGACGCTGAAGTTCATGCCTAAGAAGGGCGCTGAACTCATTCGCAAGGTGCTTGAGTCGGCTATTGCCAACGCTGAGCATAATTTCAATGCAGATATCGATGAGCTGAAGGTTTGGCGGATCGAAGTGGATACGGCTCCCGTGTTGAAGCGTTTCGGCGCTCGCGCAAAGGGTCGTGGCACGCAGATCGTCAAGCGTAACAGCCACATCACAATCTACGTCGCGGATGCGGCCAAGTAAGGCCGAGGACTAGAGAAACATGGGCCAGAAAGTACATCCGACCGGCATTCGCCTCGGCATTACCCGTGACTGGACTTCGAAGTGGTACGCCCATTCGAAGAACTTCCCGGCGCTCTTGCAGACCGATTTCGCGGTTCGTGAGTTCCTGAAGAAGCGTCTTGCCGAAGCCTCGGTGAGCCGCATTCACATCGAGCGCGCCGCTCGGCGTGTCAATATCACGATCCACACGGCACGGCCGGGTATCGTGATTGGCAAGAAGGGCGAGGATATTGAGAAGGTGCGCGTCGAAGTCGCCCGCCTTCTCCGTCTCCCGGTCCAGGATGTTCGGATCAATATTTCCGAGATCCGCAAGCCAGAGGCTGACGCGCAGTTGGTTGCTGAAGGCATCGCACAGCAGATCGAGAAGCGTGTGATGTTCCGCCGCGCCATGAAGCGTTCGGTCATGAACACAATGCGCAGTGGCGCGTTGGGTATCAAGGTTCGTGCCTCGGGTCGCCTTAACGGCGCAGAGATCGCGCGCACGGAATGGAGCCGCGAGGGCCGCATTCCGCTGCACACGTTCCGCGCTGACATCGACTACGGTTTTGCTGAAGCCCACACAACGTATGGCGTCATCGGCGTCAAGGTGTGGATCTTCAAGGGTGAAGTGTTCGATCGCTCGTCGCTGGATGGCGGCGATTCGGCTTCGAATGACGGCGCCCAGACCGATTCGGTCCAGACGGCTTAAGGCTCGCAAAGGGGAATACGACCATGATGCAGCCAAAGCGTACTAAGTACCGTAAGCAGTTTAAGGGTTCGAACTCCGGTTCGGCCCACCGCGGCAGCACGGTTTCGTTCGGTGAGTTCGCGCTGAAGGCCACTGGCCGCGGCCGGATGACCTCGCGCGAGATCGAAGCCGCCCGTCGAGCGATGACCCGTCACGTGAAGCGTGGTGGTCAGATTTGGATTCGCGTGTTCCCGGATATTCCGGTTTCCGCGAAGCCGCTTGAAGTTCGAATGGGTAGCGGTAAGGGTAACGTCGAGTACTGGGTGGCACGCGTGCTGCCTGGCAAGGTGCTCTTCGAGATGGAAGGTATCTCCGAGACTGACGCCCGCGAGGCGTTCCGACTCGCGGCCGCCAAGCTCTCGATCGCAACCACGTTCGTGAAGCGCCAGGTGCGCTAAGCGCACGCACGAGGAATGCCATGAGCTTCAAAGAATTGAATACCAAGACACCGGCGGAACTTCAGGATGAACTCCTGAAGCTGCGTCGCGAGCAGTTCAATCTGCGCATGGCGGCGGCCGCAGGCCAGCCCGCCAAGCCGGATCAGCACGGCAAGGTGCGCAAGAATATTGCGCGCATTAAGACGGCGCTCAACCAGAAGCGCGCCGGAGGTAAGGCCTGATGTCCGCTGAAATTTCGACTGAGTCGGTTAGCGCTGAGCGTTCGCTCACGGGCCGCGTCGTGAGCACGAAGATGGATAAGACCATCTCTGTTGCTGTCGAGCGGCTCGTAAAGCACCCGCAGTACGGCAAGTACATTCGCCGTACCACGAAGTTGCTCGCGCACGACGAGAACAATGAAGCCAAGGCCGGTGACACCGTGTCCATCGCGCCCTGCCGTCCGCTTTCGCGCCGCAAGAGCTACACGCTCGTGCAGGTTGTCGAGCGCGCGCGCTGAAGCCACCAGGAGTACGTAAATGATTCAGATGCGGACCCTGCTTGCGGCAGCTGATAACAGCGGTGCGAAGAGCCTTATGTGCATCAAGGTGCTCGGTGGCTCAAAGCGTCGTTACGCCAGCGTCGGTGACGTCATTAAGGTGAGCGTCAAGGACGCGATCCCGCGCGGTAAGGTTAAGAAGGGTGAGGTTTACGACGCAGTCGTCGTACGCACTCGTCAGGGCGTGCGTCGTGCGGACGGGTCATTGATCCGCTTCGACGGCAACGCTGCTGTGTTGCTCACCACCAAGCTGGAGCCGATCGGAACCCGTATTTTCGGGCCCGTGACGCGCGAACTGCGCAACTCGCAGTTCATGAAGATCATCTCTCTCGCACCCGAGGTCCTGTAAGGGACTCGCTACGGAGACGGGGAAAAGACATGAATCGTATTCGTAAGGGTGATCGAGTCGTAGTAACGACCGGTCGTGACAAGGGCCGAACCGGCACAGTTATCCGCGTACTTGATAACGACACTGTCGTTATTGAGAACGTGAACATGGTCAAGAAGCACCAGAAGCCAAACCCCCAGTCGGGTGTGGCCGGTGGCATTGTCCAGAAGGAAGCGCCGATTCACGCTTCGAACGTGTTGCTACTCAATCCGGCGACCAGCAAGGGCGACCGGGTTGGTTTCAAGACGCTGGATGACGGTCGCAAGGTGCGCGTCTTCAGGTCGAACGGCGAGGTTGTCGACGCCTGAGGCGTCGATACCCAACCATCAGGACAGGCATCATGACCAGGCTCCATAAGCAATATCAGGACGTCATCGTTTCGAAGCTCATGACTGAGCTCGAACTCGCTAACCCAATGCAGGTACCGCGGATCGAAAAGATCACGGTCAACATGGGCGTGGGCGACGCGGTGTCGGACAAGAAGCTCATCGAAAACGCAGTGGCTGACCTGCAGAAGATCACCGGCCAGAAGCCGTTGCTCTGCAAGTCCCGCAAGTCCATTGCGTCGTTCAAGTTGCGTGAAGGTTTGGCGATCGGCGCCAAGGTCACGTTACGCGGTGCGCGTATGTACGAGTTCCTCGATCGTTTGATCAGCATCGCGCTGCCACGCGTCCGCGACTTCCGCGGTGTGTCGGCCCGGTCTTTCGACGGTCGCGGTAACTATAACTTCGGCGTCAAAGAACAGATCATCTTCCCCGAGATCCAGTACGACCAAGTCGACAAGGTCCGGGGTATGGATATCACGATCACGACGACCGCGGTCGACGACAAGGCGGGGAAGGCGCTGCTCACAGCGTTTAACTTCCCCTTCCGTAAGTAGTCTCTGAAAGGTAACGGCAATGGCCAAGACCAACATGCTGGAGCGCGAAAAGCGTCGCCAGGCCCTCGCGAAGAAGCACGCTGCGAAGCGCGCCAAGCTCCGTGAGCTCATCCGTGACCCGAAGACCTCCCACGAGGATCGCGTCGCTGCGCAGGAAAGCCTGCAGAAGATGCCGCGTGACTCCAATCCAAATCGCCAGCGGATTCGCTGCTCGATTACGGGCCGCCCGCGTGGTGTGTACCGCAAGTTCGGGCTCGCGCGCACCAAGCTGCGCGAGGCCGCCAACCGGGGTGAAATCCCGGGTTTGAGCAAGGCAAGCTGGTAAGGAATCGCCCATGAGCATGACTGATCCAATTGCTGACCTGTTCACGCGTATCCGCAACGCCCAGGCTGCTCGTAAGCCGGACGTTTCCTGCGCGGCTTCGAAGCTGAAGGTGTCCATTGCCACGCTACTGCGTGACGAGGGTTACATCGCCGGCTTCACCACCGAAACGGATGGCGCTAAGGCCACTCTGACCGTTCACCTGAAGTATCACGAAGGTCGCCCGGTTATCGAGCGTCTTGAGCGTATCAGCCGTCCAGGGTTGCGCACTTACCGTGGTAAGGATGAGCTTCCCAAGGTCCTCGGTGGCCTCGGTATTGCCATCGTGTCGACCTCGCAGGGTGTCATGACCGACCGACAGGCCCGCGCGGCCGGTCAGGGCGGCGAGATCCTTGGCGTGGTTTCGTAAAGGAACGATCATGTCCAGAGTTGCTAAAAGGCCGGTTCCGCTGCCGCAAGGCGTTACCGCCACGATCGGTGCGGATAGCGTGACACTGAAGGGTGCCAAGGGCTCCCTGTCTGTGAAGCTCGCTGCCAATGTTTCGGTCGCCCAGGAAGAGCAGAACCTGTGCGTCAAAGTTGCTGCTAACGACACGGAAACGTGGGCGCTCGCGGGCTCGACTCGAGCTCACTTGGCCAATATGGCCAAGGGCGTGAGCACCGGTTTCGAGCAGAAGCTTGAGCTGGTCGGCGTCGGTTACCGTGCTTCTGTTCAGGGCAAGGTCCTGAATCTCACGCTCGGCTACTCGCATCCGGTCGTCTATCCGATCCCGGAGGGGATCACGATCGAGACCCCGAGCCAGACCGAGATCATGATCAAGGGTTCAGATCGCCAGCAAATCGGCCAAGTGGCGGCCGACATCCGGCGTTTCCGCGCTCCTGAGCCTTACAAGGGCAAGGGTGTTCGGTACTCGGGTGAGCAGATCGAACTCAAGGAAGCCAAGAAGAAGTAAGGCGCCATGAAAAAGATCATTGACAAAAAAGGCGTTCGGCTCCGCCGCGCCGCTAAAACACGCGCGAAGATCCGTTCGCTCCGTACCATCCGGTTGGCCGTTCATCGGTCTACCCAGCACATCTATGCGCAGATTATCGATGCGTCCGGCGAGAAGGTTCTTGCTAGCGCATCGACGGTACAGTCGGCGGTACGCGGTGACCTCACGGCCACCGGTAACGTCGCTGCTGCCGCTGCTGTAGGTAAGGCTATTGCAGAGCGCGCACTCGCTGCGGGCATCACCCACGTGGCCTTTGACCGCGCTGGCTTCCGTTATCACGGCCGCGTTAAGGCGCTGGCCGACGCAGCCCGCGAAGCCGGGCTGGTTTTCTAAAAGTATTTAGGCAGGGATCCAACCATGGCGAGACCCGACAAGGCACCCGGCGACGACCTGATCGAAAAGCTCGTGGCGGTTAACCGCACGGCTAAGGTTGTCAAGGGCGGCAAGCAGTTCGGCTTCACGGCTTTGACAGTCGTGGGCGACGGCGCTGGTCGCGTTGGCTTCGGCTACGGCAAGGCGCGTGAAGTGCCCACTGCCATCGCCAAGGCGATGCAGCAGGCGCGTAAGAACATCATGCATGTTCCGCTGCGCGGCGACTCTATTCACTACGCAGTGAAGGGCCGTCACGGCACGACGCGCGTTTACATGCAGCCCGCTTCAGGCGGTACTGGCGTGATCGCGGGTGGTGGCATGCGTGCGGTGTTCGAATGCGCGGGCGTTCGTAACGTCCTTGCGAAGAGCTATGGCTCGCGCAACCCGATCAACGTGGTTCGGGCGACGATCAATGCGTTTACGCAAATGTCGTCACCGGATTCGATCGCTGCCAAGCGTGGCAAGACCGTCGAGGAGATCCTGGCCTAAGGGCCGGGTCTGGAGAGACGACATGAGCGGCAAGATCAAAGTAACTCTGAAGAAGAGCACTGCAGGGCAGCTGAAGAACATTCAGCAGTCCGTGCGTGGGCTCGGTCTGCGTCGGATTGGCCATACGGTAGAGGTGCTGGATACAGCGCCGAACCGCGGCATGATCCGGACGGCGACGCATCTCGTCGTCGTTGAAAAGGCCTAAGGAAAGAGCAATGAAACTCAATGACATGAGCCCTGCCGAGGGCAGCAAGAAGACTCGACTTCGCGTCGGGCGTGGCGCTTCCGCCGGCCAGGGTAAAACCTGCGGCCGCGGTGTGAAGGGTCAGCGCGCGCGTAAGGGCGGCTACCACAAGGTCGGCTTCGAAGGCGGCCAGATGCCGTTGCAGCGTCGCTTGCCTAAAATGGGCTTCCGCTCTGCGGTTAAGGCTACCCGTGGCGAGATCACGCTCGACACGTTGGCCAAAATTGCGTCGCAGAATGAAGGCGCGGTTGATTTGGCGTCCTTGAAGAAGGCCAGCGCGATCCCAGCAGGGATTGAGAAGGTCAAAGTCATCCTGTCGGGCTCGATCAGCTCTGCGGTTACTGTTCGTGGCCTGTCGGCTACGAAGGGTGCCCGTGCTGCGATCGAGGCGGCCGGCGGCAAGTTCGAGTAGGGCGCCGTGGCATCCGGGGGCTCAAACGCGATGGCAGGATTCGGCGCCGCAACACGGCTCGCCGAGATTCGCTCGCGTATCTTCTTTCTGCTGGGCGGTCTGATCGTCTACCGCATCGGAACCTTTATTCCGGTGCCGGGTATCGATCCGATTGCGCTCTCCCGCTTCTTTCAGGAGCAGGAAGGAACGATCCTCGGTTTGTTCAATATGTTCTCCGGCGGCGCGTTGTCGCGCTTGTCGATCTTCGCTCTGGGTGTGATGCCGTATATCTCGGCGTCGATCATCATCCAAATGCTCGCGGTGGTTTACCCACCTTGGGCTGAGTGGAAGAAGGAAGGCGAATCCGGTCGCCGCCGAGTGACGCAGATCACGCGTTACGCCTCGGTCGGCCTCGCGGTGTTCCAAGGTGCCGGCGCTGCGTACGCGTTCCAGAACCAGGGCGTTGTTCTGAACCCGGGCTGGTACTTTGTCGTCGTCGCGACGGTCACACTGACCACGGGTACGATGTTCCTGATGTGGCTCGGTGAGCAGATCACTGAGCGCGGCATCGGTAACGGCATCTCGATGATCATTTTGTCGGGCATCGTTGCAGGGCTTCCGGCCGCCATTGGCAACACCTTCAATCAGATCTCGACGGGTGAAATGAATCCGGCGTTTGCGATCATCTTGGCGCTCGTTGTCGCCGGCGTTACGTTTTTCGTGGCTTGGGTCGAGGGCGGCCAGCGCCGTATCGCCATCAACTACGCGAAGCGCATGGTTGGGCGTCAGATGGTCGGCGGCCAGTCGAGCCATCTGCCATTCAAGCTCAATATGTCGGGCGTGATCCCGCCAATTTTTGCCTCCTCCTTGCTGCTCTTCCCAGCAACCCTCGCGAACTTCGCGGGTACGGGTGTCGGTCAGACGGGTATCATGGGCGGATTCAAGTCGTTCATGCAGGCCGTGTCGGCGTCGCTGAGCTACGGCCAGCCGCTGCATATGTTCCTGTATGCGCTGCTGATCATCTTTTTCTGCTTCTTCTACACCGGCCTGACGTTCAGCTCGCGCGAGACAGCCGACAACCTGAAGAAGGGTGGTGCGTTTATCCCGGGTATCCGCCCAGGTCAGCACACCGGCGAATACATTGAGAAGGTGCTCACCCGGTTGACGTTGTGGGGCGCGATTTACGTGACCGCCGTCTGCCTATTGCCTGAGCTGCTCATTTCCTGGGGCAACGTGCCGTTTTACTTTGGTGGTACGTCGCTCCTCATCATCGTGGTGGTCGTCATGGACTTCATCGCGCAGTTGCAAGCGCACATGATGTCCCACCAGTACGAAGGTCTTATCAAGAAGTCCAACCTGCGCGGCTCCGGCCGTCCGGGCTCTGCGCCGTAAGGCGTTGAGCGGCGTCCCTCCGAGGTCCAGTCATGAAAGTCCGTCCGTCCGTTAAAAAGATTTGCAAAAACTGCAAGGTGGTCCGTCGCCGAGGGATCGTCTACATCATCTGTTCTGATGCTCGCCACAAGCAGCGCCAGGGCTAAGGTAGATGAATCTCACTGGTGCCCTCATTCGAAAGAGTGAACGGTTCCGGTCCGACCTTAGGGTCGGAAGGGTTGAAGAGACCCGGGTTTCAGGCTAAACTGTCCAACTTTTCCCACGAATTCCTTAGGGCTGCACATGGCACGTATTGCCGGCATTAACATCCCGATGAACAAGCATATTGTTATCGGGTTGACCCACATCTACGGTATTGGCCGTACGACGTCCAAGAAGGCCTGTGAGGCCACTGGCGTCGCGCCGACGACGAAAACCAAGGACCTCACTGAGGCCGAAGTTTCGCTGCTTCGCGGATTTATCGCGCGCATGACTGTTGAAGGCGATCTTCGCCGTGAGACAGCCATGAACATCAAGCGCCTCATGGATATGGGCTCTTACCGTGGCATGCGCCATCGTAAGGGTCTGCCGATGCGCGGTCAGCGCACCCGCACGAATGCACGTACCCGTAAGGGCCCGCGCAAGCAGGCGGTCAAGCTCAACGCGCCTCCGGGCAAGGCCTAAGGCCTAATTTCTTTAGGAATGACCAGCAATGGCTGAACAGAAACAGGGTGACAAGAAGGCTCCGCGCGTTAAAAAGGCGCGGCGCCAAGTCAGCGACGGTATTGCGCACGTGCATGCCTCGTTTAATAACACGATCATCACGATCACTGACCGCGCTGGTGGCGTTCTTTCGTGGGCAACTTCGGGTGGCTGCGGCTTCCGTGGTTCCCGCAAGAGCACCCCGTTCGCGGCACAGGTTGCTGCTGAGAAGGCAGGCGTTGCGGCTCAGGAATACGGCCTGCGTAACGTCGAAGTTCGCGTCAAGGGCCCAGGCCCAGGGCGTGAATCTGCGGTGCGCGCGTTGAACGGCTGCGGGCTCAAAATCACGAGCATCGCTGACGTCACGCCCATCCCCCACAACGGCTGCCGCCCGCCTAAGAAGCGGCGGGTCTGACGGTCGCCTTTAGGCGACTCATTCGAGGAACGCAATGGCCAGGTATCTCGGTCCCAAGTGCAAGCTCTCGCGTCGCGAGGGTACTGATCTCTTTCTCAAGAGCGGCGTAAAGACGCTCGAGTCGAAGTGCAAGCTCGAAGTGCCACCGGGTGGCGTGAAGGGCGAGCGCAAGCAGCGTCTGTCCGACTACGGCGTGCAGCTTCGCGAGAAGCAGAAGCTCCGTCGTATGTACGGCGTGCTGGAACGTCAGTTCCGCAACTATTACCACGCAGCGGCAGGTCGTCCGGGCGCTACGGGTGAGAACTTGCTGAAGACGTTAGAGCGTCGTCTCGACAACGTCGTCTATCGCATGGGTTTCGCGTCGACCCGTTCGGAGGCTCGTCAGCTGGTGTCCCACAAGGGCATCACCGTGAACGGCCAGGTTGTGAACGTGGCTTCGTATCAGTGCGCCGCTGGCGACCTGATCGAGGTGCGCGAGCACGCTAAGAAGCAGGGCCGTGTTGCTACGGCGCTCAGCCTTGCTGCTCAATCGGGATTCCCTGATTGGGTCATCGTTGACGAGAAGAAGATGACTGGCACGCTCAAGTCGATCCCAGATCGCGATGAGATTCTGCCGGATATCAATGAGAACCTCGTCGTCGAGTTGTACTCCAAGTAATTTGCCCTCTGATCCGCGGGAAGTTCCTGCGGGTCGCTGTTTGGCTAAGGTGCTTCTATGCAGGGATCTGTTGCTGAATTTTTGAAGCCGCGCGTCGTGAAGGTCACCGATCAGGGTCCTCGCCATGCACGTGTTGTCATTGAACCGTTTGAGCGTGGCTTCGGCCACACGCTCGGCAATGCTCTGCGTCGCGTGCTGCTTTCGTCGCTGCCTGGCGCTGCGATCACAGAAGTGGAGATCGATGGCGTGCTCCATGAGTACACCTCGATCGAAGGCGTGCAGGAAGACGTTGTTGATGTTCTCTTGAACCTCAAGCTCGTTGCGGTGCGCATGCATTCGCGTGACGAGTCTGAGTTGCGTTTGTCCAAGAAGGGCCCAGGCCCGGTATTGGCCGGCGACATCCAGGGTGACCATGACGTCGAGATCCTGAACCCGGAACTCGTGATCGCTAACCTGACCAAGGCCGGCGAGTTGAACATGACGTTGAAAATCGAGCGTGGCCGCGGCTATCGCCCGGCGATTGCGCGTAGCTTCGACGAGCAGACCCGTCCAATCGGCCGTTTGCAGCTTGATGCGTCGTTCTCGCCTGTCCGCAAGGTGACCTACAACGTTGAGGCTGCTCGCGTTGAGCAGCGTACCGACTTGGACAAGCTGATCATCGATCTCGAGACGAACGGCACGATCGACCCAGAGGAAGCGATTCGCCGCGCTGGATCGATCCTCAAGGATCAGTTGTCGGTGTTCGTTGACCTTCAGGGTCAGGAAGAGGGTGGCTCGAAGTCCATCGAGACTCAGTTCGATGCAATCCTGTTGCGGCCGGTTGATGAGCTCGAGCTCACCGTGCGCAGCGCGAACTGCCTCAAGGCTGAGAACATCCATTACATCGGCGATCTGGTGCAGCGCACCGAGGTCGAGCTGCTTCGTACGCCGAATCTCGGCAAGAAGTCGCTCACCGAGATCAAGGAAGTCCTCGAGAGCCACGGTCTGTCGCTCGGCATGCGCCTTGAAGGCTGGCCGCCGGCGACCCTGCGTCGCGAAGACGAGTACAAGACGGCCTGATTCACGTCAGACCCATAAAAGTTAAGAGAGAGACATGCGTCACAACAACACCGGCCGCCAGCTGTCGCGTAACAGCTCGCATCGCGCCGCGCTGCTGCGCAACCTCACCGCGGCTCTGCTCCGCTATGAGACCATCCGCACCACCGTTCCGAAGGCCAAGGAACTCCGCCGCGTCGTTGAGCCGATCATCACGCTCGGCAAGACCGACAGCTTGGCGGCGCGTCGCCGCGCGTTCGCGAAGCTTCGCGATGACGCGTTGGTCGAGAAGCTTTTCACCGACATCGGTCCGCGCTTTGCTGCTCGTACCGGCGGTTACACGCGCATCCTGAAGATGGAGACGCGTCCAGGTGACTCGGCGCCGATGGCGCTCATGCAGCTGGTGGATAAGGCGGCTCCGGCTGCTGCGGCTGAGGCCGCTCAGGCTGAGTAATCCTTAAGGGGTTAGGTTCATGATCGGACCGACCCCTGAATACGGTTAGTCCGACGAATTCCGATGACTCGCAGGGGTCACGGGTCGTCATAGTAGTAGGCCGGGGTAACCCCCCGGCCTTTTTTTATGCGCGCGGGCGGATTGACCTCAGCGGTTCCCGTTCTCATCATGTCTATCGGTCTCATGCGAGGGGTTGGCGCGTGTGAATAGCTGTCCGGACTACGTCTTATTGCTGTCGTGCCCGAATGCGAAGGGCATCGTCCACGCCGTGACCGGTTTTGTCTTGGCGCTCGACGGTATGGTCGTCGACTCGATGCAATACACGGATATTCCGACCGGTGTGTTCTGTATGCGCGTCCACTTCCAACTGCCCGGTCCCGCCGATATCGCCGACGTCCGCGAGCGTTTCCGGGTCGTATCGGATTCGTTCGGCATGGACTGGCGACTGGTCGATCGCGAGGCTCGGCGTCGGGTTCTGGTCATGGTATCGGCGCACGATCACTGCCTGCATGACTTGCTGTACCGGGAGCAGAAGGGCTCACTCCCGATGGAGATTGTGGGGGTGGTCTCGAACCACCGCGTCTCCAAAAAGCTTGTGGATGACCACAACATATCTTTCGATTACCTGCCGATCACGCCGGACAACAAAGCCGCGCAAGAAAAAATCTTGATGCGGATCATTGAGCGCAAGCGCGTTGATCTCGTGATCCTGGCGCGCTACATGCAAGTGCTCTCGGATGAAGTCTGTACGCGCATGTCGGGTCGGATGATCAATATCCACCAGAGCTTCTTGCCCGGCTTTAAGGGGGCGAAGCCCTACCAACAGGCATACGACCGAGGGGTGAAGTTGATCGGCGCTACTGCGCATTACGTGACGCCGGATTTGGACGAAGGCCCGATCATTGAGCAAGACGTCGCGCGCGTCAGCCACGGCTTAACGGTGGATCAAGTTGCTGAGGCTGGTCGTGACATCGAAACTCGAGTGCTCGCTCGTGCGCTGCAGTACGAACTTGAGCACCGTGTGTTGTTACTGGGTAACCGAACGGTGGTCTTTTCGCGCTACTAAAGTGGCCTCGCACTCCGCGCGGCCCCGCCGAGGCTCGACCCGGCCCCGGGCTGGCGCGTACGGAGGGGTGATGGTCAGTAGGAGCCCTGGCAGCCGAGGCGCAGCAGGGGCGCTATTAGCGCCCTGCCAGTGATCAGGCTGCGCTGAACTCGGCAAAGGCGTCCCGGGTGAGGTTTTCGGGTGCGCCCGTTGTGGCGACCACGTCGTCCTCGATCCGGACTCCACCGAAGGGCTTCAGTTCAGCGACCGCATCCCAAGCGATATCCCGGCCACGACCGTCCCGCTGGGCCTCGTTGAGCAGCAGATCAATGAAGTAGATACCCGGTTCAATCGTCACGACCGTACCGGCTTCAAGGGTCCGAGTCAGGCGCAAATACCGATGCGCGCTAGGCGGTGGGTTGGTGCCACCACCGGGTCCTGCTTGATGGCCGCCGATATCGTGAACCTGGAGTCCCAATAGGTGGCCGATCCCGTGCGGGAAGAAGGTGCTGGTCAGTCCCGAGTCGACCGCTGTCTCGACGGAGCAGGTCACAATGCCTTCACCGACCAAGATCTCCGCCACCTGTTGATGGGCAGCAGCATGAATATCCGGGTAATGGGTGCCGGCCTTCACTAAAGCGCAGAGTGCCAATTCTGCAGATTCCATCGCGTTCATGAGCGCGCCGAACCGACCGCCGGGGGCCGCCGCGTGGGTCCGAGTGATGTCGCACGCGTAGCCGCGGTATTGCGCACCGGCATCGATCAGGAAGGAACGGCGCTCGGCCGGGCTCTGATGTTGAAGTTCGGTGTAATGCAGGATCGCAGCGCCTTCATTGAGCGCGATGATGTTCGGGTAGGGCAAACCTGCCTCGGTATGACCAGCGGCTGCCAAATAGGCGAGATGAATGCCGTACTCCGACGCGCCACGGTGAAAGGCTGCAGCAGCGGCGACGTGGGCGCGTGCGCCGCGACGGGCGGCAATGCGCATGCATTCAAGCTCATAGGGTGTTTTTACTGCCCGCGCCCAGTGCAGCCGATCCATGAGCGCACTCGGGTTAATTTCGCGAAATCCCCAGTCCTCAATGCCCGGGAACGATTCGCCGATAAATACCGCGCCTGCAGGCACCAAGGCCTTCGCTTCGCTAGGGTGCCGAATCACGGAGACATTGAATTCCGCCAACCAGGCGTCGTTCGGCATCTCAGGCGGTTTATGCCAATAGTCTTCCGGTTGATGAAACCACAGCGACGGTGCGCTACCGGCCTCGATATGCAAGAACGACCCCGGCGCATTGTCGACCGGAGCCCACCACTGGAAATGCGGGTTGACCGCGAAGGGATACGGCTGGTCATCCAGAAACCGATACCGCTGCTGACCGGCGGCAATCACCACCGAGTCATACCCACAGGCCTCGACCGCTTCGGCGAAAATTCGGCGCAACTGCCCAATATGGTCTGAAAACAGTTCGTTCTCAGGGGCGCGATGAGGCATGTCGACTCCAAATCGGTAGGCCCCAACGTGGGGCATAAGCCTAAAGTGTAGTCGCCGCTGTAGCATTTCCGCCATGATCTACCCCAACATTTGCGCATCAACGACCGAAAGTATGTAGAATCGGACGCCGTGGACCGGTTCGGCGATCTAATCACCGTGTCGGCCGCGTTTTTTTTATCATTCCTGGAATTGGGGTACCGACCGATGAACGTGAAACTCGCTCTCGGCGCCGCTGCGCTGGCGCTTGCTCTTGCTGCTTGTGGTTCGAAGGAAGCCGCTCCGGCTGCTCCTGCTGCTGACGCCGCTGCTCCGGCTGCTGCTCCAGCTGCTGACGCCGCTGCTCCGGCTGCTGACGCTGCTGCTCCGGCTGCTGGCGCTGCTCCGGCCGCGACCGAAGAGAAGAAGTAATCGCTGCGCGCAAGCGCATGTGATTCGGACCGGGTTGGGTCTCCAGCGTAGCTGGCTGATCCGCCCGGTTTTTTATTGCCCGCGTTTTGACCTCGAGGAGTCACGATGAGCGTGTCCCTTCGTGATGCCCGCCGCTCCGATGACGACCAGCGCTGGATTCAGGCGGTCTATCCGGAGTACCTCGATGAACTTGGGGCGATCTCGCGCGCTAACGATACCGGTGTGTTCCCGCTCTACGGCGAGCACGGATCACGCGAAGCCGAGTTATTGGCGCGTTGGTTCCGCGATGACCGCTCGCATCCTTTGTTGATCCTCGATGACGGACGCGCAGGCGGCTTTGCGTTGATTTCGCGACCCTTGATGCCTGTGCCTGGTCGCGATGGTTTCGACTATCGCATGGCTGAGTTTTATATCCGCCGACCTTTCCGACGCCGTGGGCTCGGCCGCGCTGCCGCCTCCCTGATCTTCAGTCGTTTTGCTGGGCGCTGGGAAGTCTCAGAAGCGGTGCCGAATAAAGGCGCCGTGTCGTTCTGGCGCCAGACGGTCATGGCCTTTACCCACGGTCATTACGACGAGCGGGTACGCGATGGCGAAGTCCGCCAATATTTCACTAGCGAACTCGCCAATCGTCGAACCTAACACTCACCGGCGTGATGGATGGCGCGCCATCTGGATGCCGAGGTAATGCCCGGTATGTGAGCCGGCAAGTTTCACAATATCGTCCGGAGTGCCAAAGCCGAGGATTTGACCACCGCCATCGCCACCTTCCGGGCCAAGATCGATCACCCAATCGGCCATCTTGACGACGTCCAGGTTGTGCTCGATGACCACGATCGTATTGCCCTCATCGCGGAGCCGTCCCAAGACGACGAGCAGTTGGGCGATGTCGTGGAAATGTAGGCCGGTGGTCGGTTCGTCCAAAATATAGAGCGTTCGACCGGTCGATCGCTTCGACAGCTCTTTCGCCAACTTGACGCGTTGGGCCTCGCCCCCCGACAGGGTTGTCGCATTCTGCCCGAGACGCACGTACGACAAACCTACGTCCAATAAGGTACGCAACTTCTGAGCGATCACGGGCACCGCTTGGAAGAACTGATGCGCGTCCTCTATGGTCATCTCGAGCACTTCGTGGATCGTCTTGCCTTTGTAGCGGATCTCTAAGGTCTCGCGGTTGTAACGCTTGCCTTTGCAGATGTCACACGGGACGTACACGTCCGGCAAGAAGTGCATCTCGACCTTGATCACGCCGTCGCCCTGACACGCTTCACACCGTCCACCTTTGACGTTGAAGCTAAATCGGCCCGGCTCATAGCCGCGCGCACGAGACTCCGGCGACTGGGAGTACAGTTCACGAATAGGGGTGAACACGCCGGTATACGTGGCCGGATTTGAGCGTGGCGTTCGTCCAATTGGGCTCTGGTCGATGTCAATGACGCGGTCAATGTGTTGCAAGCCTTCGATACGCTCACAAGGCGCGGCCTCTGCCGATGAGTCATTGAGTGCTTGGGCGACGCGTCGATACAGCGTGTCGTTGACGAGCGTTGACTTACCCGATCCCGAGACGCCAGTCACGCAGGTGAATAAGCCCACTGGAAATTCAGCAGTCACCTGTTTGAGGTTGTTGCCGGAGGCGCCAACGACTCGCAATACGCGCTTGGGATCAAAGCGGCCGCGCTTTTTGGGGGGATCAATCCGTAAACCGCCGCTGAGGTATTGCCCGGTCAAGGACCGTTGAACTGCCTCAATTTCAGCGACTGAACCTTGCGCGACGACTTCGCCGCCGTGCACGCCCGCGCCGGGACCTAAGTCAACCACGTAGTCTGCTTGTCGGATCGCATCCTCATCATGTTCAACGACGATGACCGTGTTGCCCAGATCGCGCAGGTGCACGAGGGTATCGAGCAGGCGTTGGTTGTCGCGTTGGTGTAGACCAATCGACGGTTCATCCAAGATGTACATCACCCCAACGAGCCCTGAGCCGACCTGGCTTGCGAGGCGGATACGTTGGGCTTCGCCGCCGGATAGGGTCTCGGCGCTGCGATCCAGCGTCAGATAATCAAGGCCCACGTTTGACAAGAAGCCCAGCCGGTCATGAATCTCTTTGACAATCTTGACGGCGATCGTGCCGCGCCAGCCCGGTAGTTCCATGCTGCTGAAGAAATCGAGGGCGCGTCCGACGGACAAGCCGGTAATTGCCGCGATGCTACGGCCGGACACAAATACGTTTCGCGCGGCGACATTGAGGCGCGTACCCGCACAATCGGGGCATGGCTTGCTGCCCAAGTATTTTGATAGTTCCTCGCGGACCATCATTGAGTCGGTCTCGCGATAGCGTCTCTCAAGATTGGGCAGGATGCCTTCGAAGGCATGTCGCTTGCGGGACATGCCCCCACGGCCGTCGTAATAGCGGAACTCAATCGTCTCAGTGCCACTGCCATGCAGCAGTGTGTTTTGGATCGTCTCGGGTAGAGAGTTCCACGGATCTTCGATATCGAATTTGTAATGCTTCGATAGCGAGTGAATCATCGTGAAGTAATAGGCATTCCGGCGATCCCAGCCACGAATGGCTCCCGCAGCCAGGGAAAGATGCGGTTGCGTGACCACGCGCTGTGGATCAAAGAATTGCTTGACGCCGAGGCCATCGCAGGTCGGGCAGGCGCCTGCTGGATTATTGAACGAGAACACCCTGGGTTCGAGTTCAGGGAGTGACCAACCGCAGACGTTGCAGGCGAACTTGTCTGAAAAAACCAACTCATCTCGCTCGGGTTGATCCAAGAACGCGATTGTGGCCATGCCATTGCCAAGGCGCAGTGCTGTTTCGAAGCTTTCTGCCAGACGTTGTGCTAAGTCAGGTCGCACTTTGAAGCGATCAACGACTGCCTCGACCGTGTGTTTACGACGCAAATCCAGCGATGGCGGCGTATCGAGTTCGATCACCTTGCCATCCACACGTGCCCGGACAAAGCCTTTGCCTTTGAGCTCGTCGAGCACCTGAACATGCTCCCCTTTACGGTCTTTGACGACTGGCGCGAGCAGTAATAACGGCGTGCCCTCGGGCAGATCCATGACCTGATCAACCATTTGGCTCACGGTCTGCGCGGCGAGATCGAGTTCATGGTCAGGGCAGCGTGGGGTACCGGCACGCGCATAGAGCAGACGCAGGTAGTCGTAGATCTCGGTAACCGTCGCAACCGTTGAGCGCGGGTTGTGTGAGGTCGACTTCTGCTCAATGGAAATGGCCGGTGACAACCCTTCGATGGAGTCGACGTCCGGTTTTTCCATCATCGAGAGAAATTGGCGAGCGTAGGCCGATAAGGATTCGACGTAGCGACGCTGGCCCTCTGCATAAATCGTATCGAAGGCTAATGAGGACTTCCCTGAACCGGAAAGTCCAGTGAACACGATGAGGCGATCTCGAGGTAATTCGAGGTCAACACCCTTCAGGTTGTGGGTTCGTGCTCCACGAATGCGGATTTGTGCCATGACTCGTGCCCGGGAAAAATGCGTAATCCGATAGAATACCATTCGTCATCGCCCGACCGATTCAGGATTGACCGTGGACGCCAACAAGACATCCCGCCCGCCGCGCCTTGCTTTGCTGCCCATTGAGCGTCGCGCGCTCAGTTCGCTGTCCTCCATTTATGCCGCGCGCATGTTGGGCTTGTTTTTGCTGTTACCGGTGCTTGCCCTGTACACCACAGGACTGGATGGCGCAACGCCGCTCAAAATCGGCTTGGCCATGGGCGCCTACGGTCTGACCCAAGCCATACTGCAGATTCCTTTCGGGCTGCTTTCTGATCGCTACGGGCGGCGTGGTGTGATTACGGTGGGTCTTGTCCTGTACGCCATCGGTTCAGTCATCGGCGGCTTTGCCACCGGCATTGAAGGCGTCATTTTGGCGCGCATGGTGCAGGGCGCCGGGGCGATCTCGGGCCCGGTGTCAGCATTGTTGGCGGATCTCACTCGGCCTGAGGTGCGCACGCGCGCGATGGCGGTGATTGGTATCAGCATCGGTGGCTCATTTACGGTCTCGCTGGTCGCGGCGCCGCCGCTCGAGGCGGTGATTGGGGTGCGTGGGATCTTCTGGGCGATGGCCGTGTTGGCGCTGTTGTGTTTGGTCCTCTTGCACACGACCGTGCCGACGCTAGAGTCCGCAGCATCCGCGCGTCCGGCAACCACTGACAGGCCGCGTTTCAGCGCGGCCTTCACCCGTGCCTTAGTGCCGTACTACGTCGGTGTGTTTGTACTGAACGTGATGCTCACGGCGGCGTTTGTGGGCGTACCTCATGCGCTGGTTGACGAGATTGGCATCCCCTTGGCGCAGCATTGGAAGACCTACCTGTGGGTATTCTTAGGTTCCGTGCCGCTCACGATCCCCTTAGTGCTCGCCAGCGAACGGTCCGGGTCGCCTGTGGCGGTCATGCGGCTCGGCGTGGTGATCATTGGCTTGGCCCTCGCGGCTTTGACGATCACGCATCACGGTTATTGGGGTTTGGCTTTGACTCTGCTGGTGTTTTTCGCCGCCTTCAATTATCTCGAGGCGAGGGTTCCTGCCCGCTTGTCCCAATCGGCGCCGGCCGAACTGCGTGGCGCTGCGCTCGGCATTTTCGCCACGGCCCAGTTTTTGGGAGCCTTTGCGGGCGGGCAGTTTGCCCCGCTTCTTTACGCGAGCCACTGGGGCTTGGCAGCTGTATTCACCGGGGCGGCGCTTCTAGCCCTGCCGTGGCTATTTGCGATTCGTCCCGGGCGCGCCTGACCTGCGACTTTCTCGACAAAGACGCTAAATACTCGGCATACGGTCCGGCTAGGGTCGCTGTACACTCTCATCTCAGTGAAGGCAGGAGCGACCGATCGCTCCCCTCGGGCATAACAAGGAGCAGGGCATGGCGCGCGGTATCAATAAAGTCATTTTGGTAGGCAATCTCGGTCAAGACCCAGAGACCCGCGCGATGCCTAGCGGCAAGGCGGTCACCAATATCCGTATCGCAACTTCGGAAAGTTGGCGGGACAAGCAGACCGGTGAGCAGAAAGAGGCCACCGAATGGCACACCATCGTATTTTTCGATCGACTCGCGGAAATCGCGGCCGAATATCTGCGCAAGGGCTCCCAGATCTACGTTGAAGGCAAGTTGCGCACCCGCAAGTGGCAGGACAAAGCGTCCGGCGCGGACCGCTACTCAACTGAAGTGGTGGCGAACGAATTGCAGATGCTCGGCGGCCGCGGCGGTGCAGCGGGCGGCAGTGGCGGTGGTGGCGGCAGCTCCCGTGGTGGATCGGGTGCGGGTGGCGGTGCTGAGTCCTACAGCCAGCCAGCGCCAGCCGACACGTTTGATGACGACATCCCGTTCTGAGCGCTAACCTCAAGTCACTGACGCATAACACTTAAAACGGCGCCGTCGAGTTGATGGCGCCTTTCGGTCCGGGCCCGGTCGCGGTACCCTGTACCGCCCTCCGAGTCGTTCCAACCCATGCCAGGCTATCTCTACCTCAAGACTTTCGGCTGCCAGATGAATGAGTACGACTCCACCCGCATGGTGGATGTACTCAAGGCAGCGGAGGGTCTCGACGTCACTGACGATCCCGATCAGGCCGACGTGATACTGCTCAACACCTGCTCGATCCGCGAAAAGGCCGAAGAAAAGGTCTTCTCGCACCTGGGTGTGTACGGAGAAATGAAGCGCAGTCGTCCGGACCTGCTCATTGGGGTCGGAGGCTGTGTCGCTAGCCAAGAAGGTGAGGGCATCTTGGACCGCATGCCCTTCGTCGACGTGGTCTTCGGGCCGCAAACGCTGCACCGCTTACCGGCCATGCTCGCGCGTGTGCGTGAAACTGGGCGCCCTCAGGTCGATGTATCGTTTCCCGAGAATGAAAAGTTCGACGTCCTGCCCCTGCCGGAGGAACGAAATTCCGCAACGGCCTTTGTCTCGATCATGGAAGGCTGCAGCAAGTACTGCAGCTTCTGCGTAGTCCCCTATACCCGGGGTGAGGAAATCAGTCGTCCTTTTGCGCAAGTGCTGGAAGAAGTCCATGCGCTAGCCCAGCAGGGGGTGCGTGAAGTCACGCTGCTCGGTCAGAACGTCAATGGCTATGACGGTTTGCTCGACGACGGCGAAACGGCTGATCTGGCATTGTTAGTCGAGCACGTTGCTGCGATTTCGGGCATCGAGCGCATTCGCTTCACCACCTCGCACCCGTTGGACTTCTCCGACCGATTAATCGAGGTCTACGCCCGCGTACCTCAGTTGGTGAACCAACTGCACCTGCCGGTACAGAGCGGTTCGGATCGTGTGTTGATGGCGATGAAGCGCAGGTATACCGCGCTCGAGTTCAAGCAGAAGATTCGCCGCTTGCGGGCGTTACGTCCCGATATCTCGATCTCCTCCGATTTTATTGTCGGCTTTCCCGGCGAAACAGACCGTGACTTCGAAGCGACCATGCAGTTGATTGAAGACATCCGCTTCGATCAAAGCTTCAGCTTCATTTACAGCCGTCGACCCGGGACGCCAGCCGCGTCCTTGCCAGATGATGTGCCACCCGACGTGAAGCAGGCGCGCCTTGAGCGCTTGCAGGCGCGCATCAATGAATTTGCGCGCGAGCGCAGTCGTGCGATGGTCGGACAGGTGGTTCGCGTACTGGTCGAGCGAAATTCTCGCAAGGATCCGCGCCAGTTGGCGGGTCGCACCGAGTGCAACCGATGGATCAATTTCGATGCGCCACCGACCCTGGTGGGACAGTTCGTTGACGTGATGGTCACCCAAGCGATGCCTAATTCTCTACGCGGCCGGTTGGCCGTCGACGCCTCGTGAACGCCCCTGCCACGTGCGAGCTTGTGCTCGAGCCGGTGGATAACGAGCGGTTAGCCGTCCTCTGTGGGCCTTTAGATGAGCATCTGCGGCAGATCGAATCACGACTCAGCGTTGGCGTGCATCGCCGCGGCAATGTCTTTCTGATTGAGGGTGTGCGCGCCCATGACGCCGCTCGAATCCTCGAGGGGCTCTACGGCGGCGGTGGCCGTCGTATTACGCCACGAGATGTTCATCTCGCGATCCAAGAGAGCGGCATGCTCGAGGACACACAAGCGGCGACCGACCACGGTGAGGTGAAGGTCACGACCCACCGGGGGCAGATCCGTGGTCGCGGGGCGAATCAGGTCGGCTATCTTGCCGCGATCCGTACGGTGGATCTCACCTTCGGCATCGGGCCGGCGGGTACGGGCAAGACCTACTTGGCCGTGGCCTGTGCGGTAGAGGCCTTACAGACGGATCGTGTGCGCCGCATTGTCTTGGTGCGACCCGCCGTCGAGGCCGGTGAGCGTTTGGGCTTTTTGCCGGGTGACCTTACTCAAAAGGTCGATCCTTACCTACGACCGATGTACGACGCCTTGTACGAGATGCTCGGCTACGACAAGGTTTACAAGCTGATTGAACGCAACGTGATAGAAATCGCACCGCTCGCATTCATGCGTGGCCGCACCCTCAACGACGCCTTCATCATTTTGGATGAAGCGCAAAATACGACCGTCGAACAGATGAAAATGTTCTTGACGCGTATTGGATTCGGTTCAAAAGCCGTGGTCACGGGCGATGTGACGCAGACAGATCTACCGAATAATCGGATGTCCGGTTTGCGGCATGTGATGAACGTACTTGATGGCGTGGCTGGTGTGTCATTTACCCGATTCAGCTCAATGGACGTCGTGCGCCACCCGCTGGTCCAGCGCATTGTGCAAGCCTACGAGCGGGCGGGAGACGGCTCGTGACGCTGACGACTGAAGTGGCTTACGCGACGCGGCACCCCTGGGCACCGTCGGCCAGACTGATACAGGCGTGGGCCAGCGCAGCGGCAGGCGCTAAAGGTCGTCAGGCGACCTTATCCGTGCGTGTCGTCACGCCGCGCGAGAGTGAGCGCCTGAACGGTCACTACCGCCGCAAGCCTAAGCCAACCAATGTACTCAGCTTCCCGGCGGAGCTGCCGATGGGTGCGCTACGGGGTGAAGCCAAGCCGCTCGGTGACCTCGTGATCTGCGCCAGAGTTGTCGCGCGCGAGGCGCGTGAACAAGGCAAATCGCTGGCGGCCCATTGGGCGCACATGGTCGTGCATGGCACGCTGCATTTGCTTGGCTATGATCATGAGGCTGACGATGAGGCGGAACGCATGGAATCCCGCGAGAAACGCGTCTTGAAGGCGCTGGGATTCCCAAACCCCTATCGGAGTGATGCCGATGACTGAGTCACGCCCCCCGCTACGGCGTGGATGGCTGCAGAGAGTTCTGCAGCAGTTTTCCGATGAGCCACAAGATCGTGACGACATCGTTGAGGAATTACGCGAGGCGAGTGAGCGCGGCTTATTCGACGCCGATTCCTTCGACATGCTGGAGGGTGTGCTTGCTGTCGGTGAACTGAAGGTGCGCGACATTATGGTGGCGCGCTCCATGATGGTCGTTGTTGAGCGTGATGATCCGCCGAAGCAACTGCTCGCCGCAGTGGTCGAATCCGGACATTCGCGGTTTCCCGTGATTGGTGAGGACCGCGACGAAGTGGTAGGCATCCTGCTGGCGAAGGATTTGCTGCGACATTTCGTCGAGAACTCAGATCAGGATTTCGATATTCGAGAGTTTGTGCGCCCGGCGGTGTTCGTGCCAGAGAGCAAGCGATTGAACGTCTTGTTGCGCGAGTTTCGCAAGAACCACAACCACATGGCCATCGTTGTTGATGAGTACGGTGGTGTGGCCGGTTTGGTGACGATTGAGGACGTGATCGAACAGATCGTGGGCGATATCGCCGATGAGCACGATACGGACGAAGATCAGCCCATCCGTCGTGATCGCGAGCGCGAATTCACCGTGCAGGCGCTCACTCGGATTGAGGATTTTAATGAGTATTTCGGCGCCTCACTAGCTGATGACGATTACGACACGGTGGGGGGGCTCGTTGCCCAGGCTTTCGGTCGCTTGCCGCGTCGCGGTGATTTGGTCCGCATCGGCGACTTTGAGTTCCGTGTAGTGCGGGCAACCCGCCGCCGTATTGAGGCGTTGAAGGTGGTGACTGCGCACGACATTGCGCCGCCACCGGCGGACGATTAATGCAGCGATTGCAGGATGCGGTGCGCCGCCGCTCGGTGCTGATCGCCTGTCTCGCCGGTGCGCTGCATTCTTTGGCCTTTGCGCCCGTGGGGTTGCGCCTCCTCGCCCCAACCACTTTGGCGCTACTGTTTGGATTGTGGCGTGACGCTAAGCCGCGTGATGCAGCAAAAATCGGTTTTGCTTTTGGTGCTGGATTATTTCTGGCGGGCACTTACTGGATCTATCACAGTGTTCATACCGTCGCGCATGCGCCGGCGTCATTGGCGGTGTTCTTGATGATGGGCCTCGTGGTCATCATGGCCACGTATCCGGCGCTATTGGGCATCGCTGTGGCGCGCTTCGGCTTGGCTGCAGGTACGGGCGTGGGCGTCTTGGCATTGCCCGCGGGTTGGGTCTTGTTGGAGTGGCTGCGTGGTTGGTTTTTGTCGGGCTTCCCTTGGCTCGCGCTCGGGTATGCCACGCTGGATACGCCACTCGCCGGTTTTGTGCCGGTCGTCGGGGTCTATGGCGGAAGCCTGATTGTCGCGGCGTTGGCGCTTGGACTGGTGCTGTTGATCGTCGGCGATCGCCGACTGCGTTT
This sequence comes from uncultured Pseudomonadota bacterium, assembly GCA_903879335.1. Classification (GTDB taxonomy): domain Bacteria; phylum Pseudomonadota; class Gammaproteobacteria; order Steroidobacterales; family Steroidobacteraceae; genus CAIKZZ01. The sequence continues at coordinate 262,038 of CAIRLC010000017.1, read as the reverse complement.
AGTGGTGGCGGCGGCTACGGTTGGGCTGTGTGCACTCGGTGCGGGATTGTCGACGGTGGGTTTCACGACGCCGACGGGTCGACATCGGTCGGTCGCCCTCGTGCAGGGATCCATCGAACAGGATGAAAAGTGGGAGGTCGAGAACCGCGACCGTACCTTTGCTGTGTACCGGACCTTGACCGAACAAGCCTTGGGCCACGATTTAGTCGTGTGGCCCGAGTCAGCGCTTCCCGTCATGTACCACGAAGCGGTCCCGTACTTGAGCGACATCTATCGTGAGGCTCAGGCGCGCCACACCGATTTGCTGTTGGGATTGATTCGATACGATGTTGAACGCGCCGGCTATCGCAATGGGCTAGTCGCGTTGTCGGCGGACGAGACCTGGTACTACAAACGACGCTTGGTCCCGTTCGGCGAATTTTTCCCGGTGCCGGAGTGGGTTCGGGGTTGGATGCGCGGGCTTGATCTCTTCTATGTCGACTTTTTGCCGGGTGAAGCGAACCAATCGGCCTTGCCGGCGGCCGGAGAGTGGATCGGCGCAACGATCTGTTATGAAGATGCCTACGCGGCTGAACAGTTGGCCGTACTGCGTCAAGCGACATTGCTCGTCAATGTCAGTAACGATGCCTGGTTCGGGGATTCCTCAGCGCCGCATCAACATCTCGAAATCACTCGCATGCGGGCCTTGGAGGCCGGCCGGTGGCTGATGCGGGCAACCAATACGGGCATTACGGCACTGATCGATCCGAAGGGTCGGGTGGTCGCCCGCAGCCCGCAATTTGTCTCCACCGTTTTGGAAGGCACCGTCGAGGCGCGAACTGGCCTCACACCCTACGCCCGATTTGGGAATGCGCCGGTGCTCGGGATGTGCGTCGCTTGGCTTGCCTTAGCGCTCTTCAGTCGCCGGCGAGCGCAACGGTCCTGATCGGCGCTGCTCGCGTTCCAACGCCGACTGCGCTGACGCCGGTTGTGTTTCAGTGAATGCTATTCTTGCTGAATTATCAGACTGTCGGGTGCTGCCATGCTGGAACGATTGCCGCCTCAACCACCGGATGCACTGTTAGCGGTGATGGCCGCATTCGCGGCTGATCAATCGCCTGACAAAGTCGACCTTGGTGTGGGCGTTTATAAAGACGAGCGGGGTGCGACCCCGGTCATGGCGGCCGTCAAAGCGGCCGAGGCGCGCCTGATTGCCGCCCAACACTCCAAGGCTTACGTGGGACCGGCAGGCAACCGCACCTTTGCGGCCTTCTTGGAACAGTTGGTATTGGGTGCCGACCACCCAGCGCTGGTTGAGGGTCGGGTCGCGACCCTGCAGACGCCTGGCGGCTGTGGTGCCTTGCGATTGATCGCGGACTTGATCGTGCGTACCGGCGCGGCTGATGAGATTTTGATCGGTGCCCCGACTTGGGCGAATCATCACCCCTTGCTCACGAGCGCGGGCCTAAAAGCGCAGCCCATGCCTTATTACGACATCACGCTTGGGCAACTGAAGTTTCAGGAAATGTTGTCGACGCTAGAGGCGCAGCGTGAGGGCACAGTGGTGCTCTTGCAGGCGTCCTGCCACAACCCGACCGGCGCTGACCTTGACCCCGCGCAGTGGTCCGAGGTTGCCGCGGTGCTCGAGCGCCGTCGGCTCATTCCGCTGATCGATATGGCCTACCAGGGCCTTGGCAATGGACTCGATGAGGACGCCGCCTCAGTGCGGCTGTTGGCCTCGCGCTTGCCGGAAGTGTTGATATCGGTGTCCTGTTCGAAGAGCTTTGGGCTCTATCGCGAACGCGTCGGCGCCGTGGTTTTGGTGGCCCGCTCGGCGGCCGAAGCGTCAGTGGGTTTTGCGCATCTGCAAATGCTGGCCCGACGCAGTTATTCCATGGCGCCTGATCACGGCGCGGCGATCGTGGCGACCTTGGGCAGTGACCCTGCGTTGGTTGACGCGTGGCGGACTGAACTGGATGCCATGCGTACGCGAGTGAATGGATTGCGACACTTGCTGGCCGAAGCGCTTGCCGCCGAATACGGCGATCGGCGCTACGACCACATCGCCACCCAACGTGGCATGTTCTCGATTTTGGGGGCGCTGACCCCGGACGTCGTGACGAGGTTGGCCCGGGACGAGCACGTCTACACGGCCCCGGATGGCCGAATTAACCTCGCCGGCCTCCCTGAGGCTCGTGTCGGCTATGTGGCGGCCGCGATTCGGCGGGTTGTGCCCTAGCCGATTGACCGACCCCAAAAAGGTAGGCTCCGATCCGGTATCCTTGGCGGTTCATTGAGGATTTGAGCCCATGAACGAAATTTACGAACCCGCCCTAGTCGAGGGCGCTGCGCAGCGCTTTTGGGACGAGACAGCGACATTCCGTGCTGTCGAGGACGAAGGCCGCCCGAAGTACTACTGCTTATCCATGTTTCCGTACCCGTCTGGGCGCTTACACATGGGTCACGTGCGCAACTACACCATTGGTGACGTGATTTCGCGCTACATGCGGATGCAAGGCCGCAACGTGCTCCAGCCCATGGGTTGGGACGCTTTTGGCTTGCCGGCGGAAAACGCGGCGATCGCCAATAATCTGCCGCCCGCCCAGTGGACCTACGAGAATATCGCGGTCATGAAGCGCCAGTTGAAGGCGCTTGGTTTTGGGCTGGATTGGGACCGCGAGGTCACGACCTGCAAGCCAGATTACTATCGCTGGAACCAGTGGCTGTTTCTGCGAATGCTCGAATCGGGTGTCGCTTACCAGAAGACCGGCACCGTCAATTGGGACCCGATCGACCAGACCGTGTTGGCGAATGAGCAGGTGATTGATGGTCGCGGTTGGCGCACCGGCGCGCTCGTTGAAAAGCGCGAAATCCCGATGTACTACCTCGCGATCACGCGTTATGCGCAGGAATTGCTTGATGACGTGCAGCAACTCGAGGGCTGGCCTGAACGCGTACGTACGATGCAGGCCAACTGGATCGGCCGCAGCGAAGGCGTCACGATCGCGTTCCCGTATGAAATCGCAGGGCAGTCGCACACCCTGAAGGTCTTCACGACTCGGTCTGATACGCTCATGGGCGTGACCTTTGTGGCCGTGGCGGCCGAACATCCGCTGGCCACCCATGCGGCCGCCAGCTATCCGGACCTCGGGGCGTTCGTCGAGGAATGCAAACGCGGCAGCGTCATGGAGGCCGATCTGGCCACCATGGAAAAGAAGGGCATGCCGACCGGTCTTAGCGTGACCCATCCCATCACGGGCGCGGCGATCCCGGTATGGGTCGGCAATTACGTGCTCATGGGTTATGGCGAAGGGGCCGTCATGGGCGTGCCGGCTCACGACGAGCGTGATTTCGCCTTTGCCCAAAAGTATCAACTCGAGATTCGTCCGGTCATCGACGTCGGCGGTCAACACTATTCGACCGAGTCCTGGCAGTCCTGGTACGGCGATGAAGGCGTTTGCGTCGGATCCGGTCCCTATGACGGGCTCGGTCACGCCGAGGCGGTGAGCCGTATCGCGGCGGATCTGCAAGCCCGCGGCTTGGGCGCGTTGCAGGTGCAGTGGCGCTTGCGTGATTGGGGTATCTCACGGCAGCGCTATTGGGGCTGTCCGATTCCGTTGATCCACTGCGCGGATTGCGGTGTGGTCCCCGTTCCGGACAAGGATCTGCCGGTGGTGTTGCCTGATGACCTCGTGCCGGATGGCTCGGGTAATCCGCTGCAGCGCCATGCTGCGTTTGTCCAGTGCGCCTGTCCCAAGTGCGGTAAAGCCGCGCGCCGCGAGACGGACACGATGGATACGTTCGTCGATTCGTCGTGGTATTTCCTGCGCTACGCCTCTGCGGGTAACGACAGTGCAATGGTCGATGGTCGCGTTGGCTATTGGCTGCCTGCCGATCAGTACATCGGCGGCATCGAGCACGCCATTTTGCATCTGCTCTATTCGCGCTTCTGGACGAAGGTCATGCGCGATTTGAAACTGGTGGATCTCGGTGAGCCGTTCTCGAATCTGCTGACGCAGGGTATGGTTCGCAACGCGATCTATTTCCGCAAGCCGGCCTCTGGCCGCGTCGTCTATTTCAATCCGACCGAAGTGGACGTCATCACGGACGAGAAGGGCACCCCGACGGGCGCACGTCTCAAGGCGGATGGCCAACCGGTTGAGAGTGGCGGCATCGGCACGATGTCGAAATCAAAGAACAACGGTGTGGATCCCCAGGCGTTCATCGACAAGTACGGCGCGGATACCGCCCGACTGTTCATGATGTTCGCGGCGCCACCTGAGTTGTCCTTGGACTGGTCGGATGAAGGTGCTGAAGGCGCATTCCGCTTCCTAAAACGCGTTTGGAAGGCTGTCCATACGCACGTGGCGGCGGGTCCTGCGCCGGCGCTGGATCCGGCGGCGTTTAGTGTGGCGGACAAAGACTTACGTCGTTTGACGCACCAGACGTTGACGAAGGTCGGTGATGATTACGGCCGTCGTCGAACCTTCAATACGGCGATTGCTGCAGTCATGGAACTGCTCAATGCGGTGGCACGTCACGATGCCGCCGCGCCATCCTCGCGGGCAGTGGTGCATGAAGCGCTCGAAATCGCGGTCCTCGTGCTCTCGCCGGTCGTTCCCCACATCACACACGCCTTGTGGCATGCGTTGGGGCATGAGCGCGCAGTCGTCGATGAGACGTGGCCGACGGTTGATGCCGAAGCCCTTAAGCAGGATGCGGTCACGCTGGTCGTACAGGTCAATGGCAAATTGCGCGGCCAGATTACGGTGGCCGTGGATGCGGACGAAGCTAGCGTACGTGCGCAAGCCTTGGCGGATCCAACCGTGCAGCGGTTTGTCGGCGAGTTGACGGTGCGCAAGGTCATCGTTGTCAAAGGGAAGCTTGTGAACGTGGTGGCTGCATGAAGATGCTGCGGCGGTTGATGGTGCTGCTCATCCTGAGCGCCACGACCGGCTGCGGCTTCCATTTGCAGGGGAGCGCGCCGCTCCCGCCGACGTTCCATGCGACGCGCGTGATGGCGTCCGATCGCTACACGGATTTTCATCGCGCGCTGGTGGAGTCACTGACTGCGGCCGGTGCCGTGGTGACGGAGAGTGGCGATGTCGGCGCTGTGGTGGAGGTCATGGACGATCAGCCAAGTCAGCGCGTGCTGTCGGTGTCGGCAAGCAATACGCCAACCGAATATGAGGTGTACTACGCGATTCGGTACCGCGTATTGCTCAATGGCAAGGAAGTGATCGCGCCGAGTCGACTGGAGTTGTCGCGCGATTACAGCTTCGACACGACGGCAATCCTCGCGAAGGAGCAGGAGCAAGCGACGATTCGTCTGGCGCTAGCGCGCGAGTTGGCCGGTCTAGTCATGCGTCGCTTAGCCGCGATACAGCCGTGAGTGAGCACCCGGCTGTTTTGCCCGTCGCCGCAATCGGTCTTGCGCCGTTGGCCGACCTCTTGGCGCGCTTTGGCCTTGAGGCCACCTTGGTGCCCGATGGCGGCTCAATTCCAGGCAGCTACTGGGGCGCGCCCGAGGCGGGTCTCCTGGGCTCTACCATCTATGTCCGATCTGATACGCCCGTGCATTCGGCGTTACATGAGGCCTGTCACACCGTGTGCATGACCGCTGAGCGTCGCGCGGGATTGGCGACCGATGCCGGCGGTGATTTTGATGAAGAGAATGCCGTCTGCTATTTGCAGATTTGTCTTGCGGAGCAGTTGCCGGGCGTCGGTGCGCACCGTCTAATGAACGATATGGACGCGTGGGGTTATACCTTTCGGCTAGGTTCGACTCGGGCGTGGTTCGACTCGGACACTGATGCTGAACGGCGATGGCTGCGTCAGCATGGATTAGTCGATGACTCCGGTCAGGTGACGTTTAGGTTGCGTTCGTGAGCGCTCGGATCCTCGTCGGGAGAGGGTGGTTGGCGCTTCTTTGCCTGGCGCTGTCTGGTTGTACATCAACGGGTTTGTTGCGCCTCGCGAGCAGCGCAGATTGGGTCAATGGCGCCGTAAAGATTGAACATGATGTGGCCTACGGCGATCTGCCGCGGCAGCGGCTTGACCTCTACCGCCCGAGCGCGGCGGCAACGGCTCCACGGCCGATCGTCATTTTCGTTCATGGGGGTAGCTGGTATTGGGGATCGAAGGATCTCTACCGCTTCGTGGGGGCAGCCTTGGCTGAGCGCGGCGCCGTGGTCGCTGTCATCAATTATCGATTACACCCGGATGCCCATTTGGCCGAGTCTTTAGATGACGTCACCGCCGCTGTGGTGCGTGTTGAGCATGAGGCCGCTCGGTTAGGCGGCGATGAACATCGGGTGTTTTTGATGGGGCACTCGGCTGGCGCGGAACTGGCCGCCCTGATTGCCTTGGATCCGACGCACGTGCGAGCAGCGAAAGGCGAACCGGTTCGCGGTTTTGTTGGTCTGGCTGGGCCCTATGATTTCTTGCCGCTCAAGGATGAGTATTTGCGCGAGTACTTTGGGCCGCCTGAACGATATCCGGCGTCACAGCCCGTGAATGTCGTGTCGCCCCTGAGTGCGCCGTCGTTGTTGATTCAGGGCTTGGACGATACGACGGTCTGGCCGCGCAATGTCGATGCGCTGGCTACTCGCCTGCGTGACGTGCGCGTGCCCGTTGAGACGCTGATGCTAGACCATGACGACCATTCAACGATTTTAAAACGTCTGGCGCGACCGTATCGGCACGATGATCCGGTGGTCGACAAAGTCATCGCCTTTGTACAGGCGGCCCCGTGACGCGCGCGTTCTCGGTTTTGCTGGCATTGCTGCTGGGCGGCCTCTGCTGTGCGACTCAAGCCGCGCCAATGCGCATCGTGACACTCGCGCCGCACCTGACGGAATTGGTCTATGCGGCGGGTGCCGGCGAGCGATTGGTGGGCACCTTGGACACCAGTGATTACCCGGCAGCAGCGCGGCAGATCCCTCGCATCGGAGATTCGCAGCACATTGATGCCGAACGGTTGCTGGCTTTGAAGCCGGATCTCGTGTTGGTGTGGGGCGATGGGCAGCCGGCGGCTGAACGCGCGCTCATAGAGCGCCTGCATTTGCCGGTGTTGGCGCTGGAGCAACATGCCATCGACGATATCCCAGCGGACGTCGAGCGCTTAGGGCGACTCCTCGGCACGCAGGCGGTTGCGGACGTGGAGGCTGCACGATTGCGGGCCCTATTGGCCGATTTGCGCACGCGTTACCGCTCAGGCCGCCGTCTTAAAGTGTTCTGGCAGGTCTGGAGTGCACCCCTGTATACCTTGGGCGGTCATCATGTCGCGAGCGAAATGCTCAGGGTGTGCGGCGCCGACAATATCTTTGCTGAGCAAACGCAGAGTGCTGTAGCGGTCGATGAAGAAGCCGTGCTTGCACGCCAACCTGACGTCATGGTTCTGACGGGTAGTGCGGTTGAGAATGCCGATTGGCTGCGCCGCTGGCATGCCCGAGTGGAACCGGCTGCACTGCGCTCAGGTGCCGTGATTACCCTCGATCCGGACCTTGTGATCCGCATGGGGCCACGCCTGATTGATGGCACGCGCCTCTTGTGTGAGCGCTTGGCCCGTATCCGTGCCGCCCAGCCTTGACGCTTGCCGCGCTCAAGCCATGGTGTGAGACTCCTATCCCCTGTTTCATTTTGAGGTTTGTTATGAACCCAGCGACGACTCTGATGGCCCTGTGCCTGCTGTCTGCCACCGCCACGGTCTATGCCGAAGCGCCAGCGCCGGTTGCGGCCGTAGCGCCGGCCGACGACGTGTCCAAGACAACGGGACAAATCACGGTGGCGGGGCGCACGCTGGCTTATCAAGCCGAGGCAGGGCTTTCGGTGGTTTACGTCAAGGATCCCATTGAGTCGGATCCGGTCGTCGCCGGCGGGGACAAAGCCGCCCCGGTCCCCGCGTCCGCCGCCATGTCCTATGTGGCTTATTTTTTAGGTAGGGAGGCCGACCCGCGCCGACCTATCACTTTTATTTATAACGGTGGGCCGGGATCCGCCACGATTTGGCTACACATGGGCGCCTTTGGGCCGAAGCGGGCCGTCGCCGCAGACGCCGCTCACGGGGCGGCGGCGCCATATCGACTGGTCGATAACGCCTACACCCTGTTGGCTGATTCGGACTTGGTGTTTATCGATGCGCCATACACCGGTTTTGGCTATTTGCGCGGCTCCGATAAGGAAAAAGCCTTTCTCGGCATCGATGAAGATGGTCGCGCCTTCACCAACTTCATCACTAAATTCTTGTCGGCGCACGGTCGCTGGAATTCACCCAAATTCCTGTTTGGCGAAAGTTACGGCACCACGCGTTCCGCAGTCTTGGCCAATATGCTGACTGAGCGCGCCGTTGAGTTGAACGGCGTTGTGTTGCTGTCCCAGATTCTGTCCTTTGATAACAGTGCGGACAGTCCAGAAACCAATCCCGGCGTTGAGCAGCCTTACGCGCTGGCGCTGCCGTCCTATGCGGCGACAGCGTGGTATCACCACAAGATCGCGAATCGCCCGGAAGCACTGGAGCCATTCTTGGCTGAGGTGGAGCGTTTTGCGTTGGACGAGTACCTTCCGGCGTTGGTTGCCGGACGCAGCTTGTCTGCTGACCGTCGCCGCGCGATCTTGGCTAAGTTGCACGACTACACGGGCATCGCGCCTGAGTATCTCGAGAAGGCTAACCTGCGACTCAATGTCGGCATGTTCGATCAACAGGTACTTGCGTCGGGCAACACAGGTCGATTGGATACGCGCTATACCGGACCTGCCATGGATCCGGTCGGTCGGGAAGCCAGTTACGATCCGATGATTGCGTCGATTGCAGCGCCGTACGTGGCCTTATTCAACGACTACGTCCGGCACGATCTGCACTTCGGCGAGGGGCGTACCTACAAATACATGGGCGGATTGCCCTCTTGGGACAACCAACATGCACCGCCTGGTGCGGGACAGAAGTTGCCTCAGGCGGCTAACGTGATGTTGGATTTGGCGGCGGCGATGAAGCAGAACCCGAATCTCAAGGTGCTGATGCATGGCGGCTATTACGATTTGGGTACGCCGTACTTCAGCGCCAAGTACGAACTGAATCACTTGCCGATCCCTGATGAATTGGCGGGCAATTTGTCGATGCGCTTCTATCCGACCGGTCACATGGTGTATCTCAATGAGCCTTCGTTAGCCTCGCTCTCGCAGAGCACAGCGACCTTCATTCGAGCGAATTCGGGCCACTGATGCGACTGGTGCCCGAGACACTGCCGCGGACCTTGGAAGGACCCTTGTCCTGCGCATGGCTTGTCGCGGGTGACGAGCCCTTGCTTGTCGGCGAAGCGTGCGACGCCATTCGAGCCCGGGCGCGATCAGCTGGCTTTAGCGGCCGCGAAGTGCACTTCGTCGAGCGCGGATTTGATTGGGCCGAGCTAAATGCGTCGCTACGGGCCATGTCGCTCTTTGCTGAGCAGCGAATCGTCGAGTTGCGGATGATGAGTCCGAAGCCAGGTGTTGAAGGGGCGCGCGCATTGATCGCGGCGGTCGATAACCCTTCGCCGGATGTCCTGCTGCTCGTCATCACCGACAAGATCGAGTTTACGGACCGCTCGAATGCGTGGGTGCAAGCATTTGAGAAACGCGGGAACTGCGTCGACGCCGAACAGTTGCTGCCTGAGTTGTTGCCGGCTTGGCTGACGGCGCGTATGCGTCGAATTGGGCTCGAGCCGCAGGCCGAAGCAGTCCAGCTACTCGCTGAGCGCTGCGAGGGCAATTTGGTCGCAGCCCACCAGGAAATCGAACTCCTGCGATTACTCATCGGACCGGGACCCGTCACGGTTGACGTGGTGGCGGACTCGGTGGCCAATAGCGCCCGTTACCACGTCTTTCAGCTCAGCGAAGCGCTGCTGGCCGGGGATACCGCACGGACCGTGCGCATCCTGGATGGTCTGGCTGCCGATGGCGATGGGGTGCCGCTGGTGCTGTGGTGTATTGCGGAAGAGATCCGCTCGGTGCTGCAGTGGTCTGGCGCCAATCAAGGCTATCAGGGCCCTATTCGATTACGCCGGGGTGGTCGGCGCCGTGCAGCCTTATTGGCGCGGGCGGCGCAGCGCGTACCGCGCGCGCTGGCCCTAGACTTGCTGACGGCGGCCGCGCGGGCCGATGGTTTGGCCAAGGGGGCGGGCAAGGGAGAGGCCTGGGGTGAAGTGACCCGGATCGCCACGGAATTTTGCATCGCGCGCCGAAATCCGTCAGGCTGACAAGGATGTCGAATTTGTCTGCCACCAGCGCCGCGACCGCAGGCGCACCGTCCGGTCCGATGGGTATCTTTGGGGGTACCTTCGATCCAATCCACTACGGTCATCTGCGGACCGCCTACGAGTTACTGGAGATCCTGCGTCTGCCGGAGATCCGATTTATGCCGGCTGGCATGCCGCCGCATCGATCCGGCACATTTGCCCCGAACGAGCAGCGTCTTGAAATGGTTCGTGCCGCAGTGGCCGGGCAGCCAGGATTCACGGTCGATGATCGCGAAATCCGTAAATCCGGTCCATCGTACTCGGTCGAAACGCTGGCGGAACTGCGGGCTGAGTATCCGGATCGCCCGCTCTGCCTGATCATCGGCATGGATGCGTTTCTCGGTTTACCGAAGTGGCACCGATGGCGCGAGTTGCTCACACTGGGTCATCTGGTGGTGGCTCACCGGCCCGGTTGGAATGCGCCGACGCACGGCCCGCTGGGTGAGTTGCTGGTCGACCACGGCACGGGCACCGTGCGCGAATTGCATGAGCAGCTGGCCGGTCGGATTTACATACATGCTGTGACGCAGTTGGAGATTTCCTCCACTGATGTGCGCGCGCTGATCAGTACGGGCCGAGATCCACGCTATCTGATGCCAGACGGCGTGCGGCGTATCATTCTGGAGACGGGCTGTTATGCCCGGAAGGACATGGGAAGAGGATGACTGCCGTGAAACCCGCAAAGAAGAAGGCTGCAACCAAGACCCGGGCGAAGGCGCCCGCTAAAACTGCAGCGCGTCCGGCGGCTAAGAAAGCCGCGCGCAAGACGGCCACCAAGTCTGCGGCGAAGTCCGCCACGAAGCCGGCCGCTAAACCGGCCGCTAAGCGCGCCGCCAAAAAGTCGGCCACCCCACGCGCGAAGGCTAAAGCCCCCGCGAAGCTTGGATTGGCTGAGGTCGTGAGCGCCGCCTTGGATGAAATGAAGGGCCAAAACGTCACTGTTTTAGACGTCCGTGGCGTCACCTCGGTGGCCGATACCATCGTGATTGCTTCGGGTACGTCAGACCGGCATGTGAAGTCACTGGCGACACGTGTGCAGGAGCGCGCCCGTAGCGCCGGCTATCGTCCACTGGGTATCGAGGGCGAGCGTGAGGGTGAATGGGTCCTGGTCGATCTCGGTGACGTGATCGTGCACGTGATGTTGCCGCGCGTACGGGAATTCTACGCACTGGAAAAGTTGTGGAACGTGCGCTCCTCGGAGCGCGGTTCGGTCTGAGCGCGTGCGCCTGAAGTTGGTGGCGGCCGGTTCCCGGCTGCCGGCTTGGATCGACGCCGGCTACCAAGAATATGCCCGCCGGCTGACGGCCGAAGCGCCGATTGAGTTGGTTGAGGTGGCAGTCCCGCGCGGGACCGCCCAAGGCGCCCGTGAGCGCGCCACGCAAAAGGAAGGCGAACGCATGCTCGCCGCCATTCCAAAAGGTGCCTGGGTGGTTGCGTTGGACGTCACCGGTCGTAGTGTGGATACCCCGGCACTGTCGCGCTGGTGGGCCACGCGGCAACGGGATGGCCGTGACGTGGTGTTTTTGATTGGCGGCCCCGATGGGCTGGATGCGCCCGTGTTGCAGCGCGCGGATGAGCGCATGTCACTGTCTGCCTTGACCTTTCCGCACGGGTTGGTGCGGATTCTTTTGGCTGAACAGCTCTATCGAGCGCTCAGTCTTCTCAAAGGCCATCCTTACCATCGCGAATAGGGCCGCCCGTCGCTATCCGACGACCCGTCTAGACCCTGCGGCGAGATGGGTGGCGCGCTATGCTGCTAGGCCTAAGATGACTGCCGGCCGTGATCCGTTATGACCCCACTCCTGATCCTTGCTTCCGCCTCACCCCGCCGAACTGAGTTGTTGGCGCAGATCGGGGTTCCCCATCGGGTCCGTGCAGCTGACGTTGACGAGACGCAGTGGCCGGGAGAGGCGCCGATCGACTATGTGCAGCGCGTCACCGCCGCCAAGGCCGAGGCGGCCTGGCTGAACGCTGAAGGGCTGCCGGTACTCGCGGCCGATACGGCTGTGGTGCTCGGTACGGAACTCTTTGGCAAGCCGCGTGATCAAAGTCATGGATTGGCCATGCTGCGCGCGTTGTCGGGTCGAACACATCGGGTATTGACTGCGATCGCGCTGCGCACCCGCCCTGGACTAGAGATGGCCTTGTCGGAAACGCAGGTGACGTTCCGTACCCTCGAGGAGGCGGAGCAGATACGGTACTGGAGTACGGGAGAGCCATTGGGTAAGGCGGGCGGATACGCGGTACAGGGATTTGCAGCGGCATTTATTACGCGCATCGAAGGCAGCTATTCCGGCGTGATGGGATTGCCCTTGGCTGAGACGGCTCAATTGTTGAGTACCGCGGGCGTTCCGATGTGGCAGACGGGAGCAGATGAGTGACAGCAGAAATTCTGGTCAACGTCACCCCTCGAGAAAGTCGCGCTGCTTTTCTCGAAAATGGCGTCCTGCAAGAGGTCTATATCGAGCGCGCCAATCGGCGAGGCATCACCGGCAATATCTATAAGGGCCGCGTGTCGCGTGTGTTGCCTGGCATGCAGGCGGCCTTCATCGATGTAGGGCTCGAGCGAACCGCCTTTTTGCATGTGTCTGACATTGCGCGTCGCGATGATGTCGGCGCGGTCTTTGAAACACCGGCGGCGGATGATATTCGGGCGGCTGTGGCCGAAGGCGATGAGCTTCTCGTGCAAGTGTTGAAGGACCCGCTAGGCACGAAAGGCGCGCGGTTGACGACCTTTATTACGCTGCCCTCACGATTTTTGGTTTACATGCCGCAGGGGCGTGGCGTGGGTGTATCCGCGCGAATTGAAGATGAAGCTGAACGGACGCGACTGCGCGCGGCGCTGGAGGGCTTCGCCTCAGGCTCGCCGGGCGGCTATATCATCCGTACGGTGGCCGAAGGCGTTGATGCGGAAGCGCTGCGCGCCGACATGCTGTTCTTGCGCCGTCTCTGGGAAGTGGTCTCGGATGCCGGATTTAGAGCACCGTCGGGCGCACGTGTGCACGAAGACTTGCCGCTGGATGTGCGCATGCTGCGCGACCTCTTAGGGCGTGGCGTTGAACGTGTCCAAGTGGATGCGCCACCGGCCTTCGAGCGGATGATTGAATTCGCGCAGACCTTCATGCCGGAGAGCTTGGAAAAGATCGAGCTCTACCGTGGCAACCGACCGATTCTGGATCTCTACGGCGTCGAGGACGAAATTCAGAAGTCTTTGGATCGTAAAGTCGCGCTGAAGTCGGGTGGCTATCTGATCATCGACCAGACTGAGGCGATGACCACGATCGACGTCAACACCGGCGCCTTCGTCGGACACCGTAATCTCGAAGATACGATTTTTAGAACGAATCTTGAGGCTGCGGTCGCCATTGCGCGCCAGCTTCGTCTGCGCAATTTGGGTGGCATCATCATTATCGATTTCATCGATATGACTGACGAAGACCATCGTCGACAAGTGTTGCAGGCACTTGAGAAAAGTCTCTCGACCGATCACTCGCGCACACAGATCTCTTCCGTATCGCCACTCGGCCTGGTCGAGATGACGCGTAAACGTACTCGCGAAAGTCTCGAGCATCTGTTGTGCCAGGCGTGCCCGACCTGCGAGGGGAGGCGTTTCGTTAAAACGGCGGAAACCGTAGTGTATGAGATTTTCCGTGAGACCCTGCGGCAGTCCCGACAGTTTGAGGTGCAAGGACTCATGGTGCTTGCGCATCAGGACGTGATTGAATTACTGCTCGACGAGGAATCCGCGGCGCTGGGCGAACTGGAAGTGCTGGTCGGGAAGCCGATACGGCTTCAAACCGAGGCCCTGTATTCCGAGGATCAGTACGACGTGGTTCTGCTTTAGGATTGGGTGGGCCCCGGATGGTGAAAATCGCCAAATGGTTCTCGATCGCGTTGGCCGTCCTGGTGCTTGTGCTGGGCGCGGCCGTGATCGGTTTGGACGTTTGGTTGGCGCGCTCGCCAGAACTGGGCCCACGACTGGTGGCCCGCGTGGAAGTCCTGACGGGGCTTCGATTTTCCTATGACAGCCTCGATGCGCGCCTGGGTTTGTATGGGCCTGAACTGGTCTTCAAGAACGCGAGCATCACCCTCAAAGGTCAGCGCAGTGCCGTCGTCTCCGCGCGCTCCGGGCGCGTCGGTCTCGATCTATGGCGGGCCTTGCGGACGCTGCATCCGGCCTCGGTCCGCGTCGTCTTGGATGGCGCTCGCTTGTATGCTTTTCTGACGCCGAACGGGATCGAACTGCGTGGTGGTCCGATGTCGTCCGACGATACGCATATTCCGCTCGACCAAGTGCCCATTGGGCACGTGCGCATCGAAGACAGCACGGTGACGGTTCGCGATCTACGGACCGAGAGTGCGCCGTGGAAGGTCGATCGAGTGGCGATGGACTTGGAGCGTGACCCCAAGGCACTGCGTCTTTCAGCCCAGGTGCGTTTGCCGGAAACCTTAGCGTCACGCGTCGCTGCAGATATTGATCTGCGCGGCGATTTGACCAACTCAGCGGCACTGCGTTGGACCAGCCATCTCAATCTCAAGCAAGCCTCGCTGGCCGGTTGGACTGCCTTGCTGCCGCGTTGGACTGAGCCACTTGCGGGCCACGGTGACTTGTCGGCGACGGTCTCTGGGCAAGGCCCGGAGGTGGATCATGTCGCCGCGGATCTGGCGTTGACCGACGTCGTTGGACCGGCGACTGATGATGCAGTGACGCAACGATTTGTGGCGCTATCCGGCTCGGTCAGTGCCGATCGGGATGGCCGTGGTTGGCGTGCCAAGGGTTCAGGCATCACCATTGATCCGGGTCATGATCCTTGGCGGCGCGGCGAGTTTGAATTCCGTTTTGCGCCGGGTGCCGAAGATGGTGGCGTCTTTCGCCTGCGTTCGCCCTCTGTGCATTTGGATGCACTCGGCGCCTTGGCCGGCTTGCTGCCGCAAGGACGGGCTCGCAGTATGGGCCTTGCAATCGCACCGCGCGGTCAACTCAGCAGTGTCGATATCGCTGTCACGCGCGAGGCAAAGCGTGGTTGGCGCCTGAATGGCGGCGCTCAATTCAGTGAGGTTGCGATTGGTGCCTTCGAGTCCATCCCAGGCATTACCGGAATTTCCGGTTTCATCGCCGGGGCGGACGACCACGCCTCCGGCGAACTGCATTCATCCGGTATGACGCTTGATTTGGCGCGCGCTTTGCGTGAACCGATTCCTGTCGAAGAATTGAGCGCCCACTTTGATATAGGCTGGAAGTCCGATGGATGGCGCTTTGCGCTGACCGATACACAACTGTCGACGCTCGGTGCGCATGCTCACGGTGGCGCCCATTTCTATCTACCCGCTGATCCCCAGATCCCCTCCGACATCAATTTGGACTTCCAGTTTGCGGGCATTCAGGCGGTAAACGCCAACCGTTATCTGCCGGGCAAGAAACTACCCGCCCGGACCATGGATTGGCTTGACCACGCCTTTCTCGCGGGTGAGGTCACCGACGGCCATGCAGAACTGAGCGGTGATCTGAGGCGATTCCCGTTTCACGATGGCGGTGGGCTGTTCCGTATTGCCTTTAAGTATTCCAATTTGCGTTTGCATTTCCACGACGAGTTCGGCGATCTCGAAGAGTTAGCGGGGGACGCTGAGTTCAAGAACAGTGGCTTCATTGTGCATGCCAAGCAAGGACGCGCCCACGGTCTGGTCATTCGGCAAGCCGTTTCCGGCATGGAGGATTTCAGGGAAGCCGAGCTCACCGCGGACGCGAAAATCGAAGGCGATGTCCGCGATACCTTGGCTTATCTGCAAAATTCCATGGTCGGGCCCAAGCTCGGTCCGGTCTTCATGAAGTTGGCAGGTAAAGGTTCGGTCAGCAGTGACCTGAAGCTGGTGCTGCCATTTAGACATTTTGCGGATCGTGTCGTGGCGGTAGACGCACGCATTGACCGCGCCTTAGTCAAAATCCCAGGTCTCGACGAGCCGGCGCGCGACGTAACTGGGGCCTTGCTCATTCACAACCGCGATGTGACAGCCTCAAAAGTGACGGCGACACTGCTGGGTGGGCCGGCACGGTTTTCCATCCGCGCGGTAGCCGGTAAAGGCATGGAGCATGCCCTAACCGTGACTGGCGAAGGTCGGGTGCTGGGTGATCATGCGCAGGCGGCGCTGGGTATTGATCACGGCAACTGGATCGGTGGTGCGGCGGACTGGACGCTGACGGCTCGTTTCCCGCGTCTCGAGTGGCAACTTCCACCGGATCCCGTGCCCGCGGATGCTCCGCCCGATACACGGCCGACGGTGCACGAAGTCGAGACGCGGTGGGGTGTCGGTACCGTACAGCTGCAGTCCACGCTGCAGGGCTTGTCGATGAGTTTTCCCACGCCGCTGGCTAAGGCGGCCGACTCGATACGGGTTCTGCGCACCGACTTATCCATCGATTTTCAAGTGGACGACAGCACGCCGACGCCACCCGGGACCAAGCCGACGCCGCCACATCCATTGGCGATGACGCTGCGCGCGCAAATTGGTCGGGACAGTTCGGCGTTCGAGTGGCGTGCTGATAATGATGAGTTATCGCTGACGCGTGGCGCGATCCATCTTGGGGCGGGTGCTCCGCAGTTGCATGAGGGCGCTGGGGTGTGGCTTGAGGGTCGTCTGCCTGACTATGACCTCTCTGCGTGGTTGCGCGTGCGACTCCGTGAGCATCCGGGTAGCGCGTTTGCCGGCTTGATGTCGGGCAGCACGCTCGTGGTTGATCATTTCAATATTTTCGGCTTCCGCTTTCCCGATGTATCGCTGACCTTGAACGGGCACGACAGCGGTTGGCATGTGGCGGTCGAGGGACCGGCTGCGCGTGGCGTGATTGTGGTCCCCTATGATTTGCGTAGCGGCGATCCACTGACGCTGGATATGGATCGACTTCTGATTGGTGAGCGCGCGGATGTTTCAGCGTCACCCGAAGAAGACGAGACCGATCCAACACAACTTCCGCCGATCGCGATCAAGGTTCGTAATCTCGAAGTCCAAAAGCGACGCTTTGGATCACTGGAGGCCAATCTGTCGCGCGGTCCGGATGGCTTGTTGTTGGATCGAGCGGTGTTGCGCGGCAATTCGTTTGAGGGCTCCGCCAAGGGCAGTTGGACCACGGGACCTGGGGGACAGACGAGCTCCCTGAACTTTCTCTTCGACAGTTCGGACATGCAAGACACATTGAACGCCTGGGGATTCCAACAGACGCTCACCGGAAAACATGCGCACGCGAGCGGTACGCTCGGCTGGCCCGGCAGTCTTGACTTGGGGCTGTTCACCCGCGCCAGCGGTAACGTAAAGATCGATGTCGAGCAGGGTCAGGTTCTCGGCGTAAATCCGGGAGCCGGACGGGTATTGGGCCTATTGTCCATTGCCGCATTACCGCGCCGACTGACGCTCGATTTTAGTGATTTGACCGATAAGGGATTCGCCTTTGATCACATCCGTGGCGACTTTGCCTTCAAAGGCGGCAACGCCTATACGCAGAATTTGGTCTTGAAAGGGCCTGCGGCGGAGATCGGCATTGTGGGTCGGACGGGCCTTTTGGCGCGCGATTACGATCAGACGGCGAAAATCACGGGGCATGTGGGCGGCCCATTGGCTGCAGCTGGCGCCCTGGCTGCGGGGCCCGCGATCGGCGCGGCACTGCTCTTGTTCTCGTCGGTGTTCAAAGAACCGCTCGGTGGGATTGCGCGCGGTTACTATCACATCACGGGGAGTTGGGATAAACCGGTGATCGAGCGAATCGGAGCGAACGAGGCACGCGAGGTCACGGGTAAGGCGCCGGTGACCGATGTGGTGCCCGAGTCGCATGAACCCACGAGTCATGAGCTGCCCACGCCGGCCCCTGAACCCGACGCACTGCCGCCACCGCGCACCTGAGGATTGAGTGATGAGTATTTTTGCTGCCGTTCAGATGAATTCCGGGCCCGACGTGGCGGCTAACCTTGCGACGGCGGCGCCGCTGATTGCGAAGGCTGCGGAGCAAGGCGCGGCAGTGGTCCTATTGCCTGAGAATTTCAATTTCATCGGGCAGCGCGATATCGATAAGCGCGAGGTGGCCGAGGCGATCGGGCAGGGGCCTACGCAGGATTTTCTGGCCGCTGCGGCCGAGCGGCATCGCGTGACGCTCATTGGTGGCACGATGCCCGTGCGAGGGGATGCCTCCGATGGTCGCGTCACCAATTCAACGCTCGTCTATGACCGCAATGGGCAGCGTGTCGCGCGCTACGACAAGATTCATTTGTTTGATGTCGATGTGCCGGGCAAGCCTGGAGAAACTTATCGCGAGAGTAGCCACGTCGCGCCCGGTCATGACGTGGTGACGGTCGATACGCCGGTCGGCCGTGTCGGCCTTTCGGTGTGCTACGACATGCGTTTTCCTGAGCTATATCGCCGCTTAGTCACGGCGGGCGCGGAAATTTTGGTGATGCCCGCGGCCTTCACGGTACCGACTGGTCGTGCGCACTGGGAAACCTTGCTGCGCGCTCGGGCAATTGAAAATCTGAGTTATGTATTTGCCGCGGCCCAATCCGGCATCCACCCCAATGGTCGCGAGACCTATGGTGATACGATTGCGATCGATCCTTGGGGGCGTGTGCTGCAACGTTTGCCTCGCGGTTCAGGGGTCATCACGGCCAGCGTTGATCTGGCCGAACTACGGCGCGTACGCGCTGAGTTTCCTGCTTTGACGAATCGCGTCCTCGGCGCTTGAGGTTTGCATTGAACGCAGTTCTCGATATCGATTCCTTCCAGTTGGCGAGCGATACGATTCTCGTACCTGCTGGCCTCTCCCTCCCGCGCCTCGAAAACGTCCTCGGGCTCATGCATGAGCACGCGCTAGACGAAGCAGAACTGTATTTTCAGTGGTCTCGCGAAGAATCGTGGGCACTGGAAGACGGGATCGTAAAAGATGGCTCCCACAGCATCGACCAGGGTGTCGGCGTTCGGGCCATCGCGGGTGAGCGCACGGGACTCGCCTATTCCGACGAGATCAACGAATCCACGCTGACCGAAGCGGCGCGCGCTGCGCGGGCGATCGTCCGACATGGCGGACAGGCCGCACAGCCCGGCGCGCGCGGTATTCAGATTGGTGCCCCCGTTTCCGCGCCGCGCCTCTATCGGGCCCAGGATCCGATTTTGTCGCTGACCGATGTCGATAAAGTCGAATTTCTGCAGTCCTTAGATCGTGCCGCGAGGGCCGCTGATCCGCGCGTCAAACAGGTTATGGCGAGTCTGGCTGGCTCATACGAGATCGTGTTGGTCGTCAATTCACGCGGCGTTTTGGCCGCGGACGTGCGGCCCTTGGTGCGCGTGAATGTGTCCGTCATTCTCGAATCCGGTGGACGCCGGGAGCAGGGGTATGTGGGCATGGGTGGGCGTTATTCGCTGGATACCTTGCTCCGCCATCCCGACATCGCCGACTTGCCCCGTCAGGCGATCCACGCGGCGAGTGTCAACCTAGAGGCGATTCCGGCGCCTGCCGGCACTATGACTGTCGTCTTGGCCGGCGGCTGGCCCGGCGTGATGTTGCACGAGGCGGTCGGCCATCCATTGGAAGGGGATTTCAATCGCAAAGGCACGTCGGCCTTTTCTGGCCGCATTGGCGAGCAGGTGGCGAGTCCGTTATGCACGGTCGTCGATGACGGCACGCTTGAGCAGCGTCGCGGCTCACTCAGCATCGATGATGAGGGCACACCGACCCGCTGTACCACCCTGATTGAGGGTGGTGTCCTTAAAGGCTATATGCAGGATCGCCTGAATGGGCGTCTGATGGGCACCGGATCGACCGGTAACGGTCGTCGTGAGTCTTTCGCGCATGCCACGCTGCCGCGGATGACGAACACCTACATGCTCCCCGGTGATCATGATCCTGAAGAAATCGTGCGCTCGGTCGAGCGCGGTTTGTATGCCGTGAATTTCGGCGGTGGCCAGGTCGATACGACCAGCGGCAAGTTTGTGTTCTCGACCAGTGAAGCCTATCTGATCGAAAACGGTCGCATCACTCAACCCGTGAAGGGAGCGTCACTGATCGGCTCGGGGCCCGAAGTGCTCCAGCGGGTCACGATGGTTGGTAACGACCTGAAGATCGATGCGGGCGTGGGCAATTGCGGCAAAGAAGGGCAGACCATTCCGGTGGGCGTGGGCCTGCCGACCGTACGAGTCGAGGGGCTCACCGTCGGCGGCACCGGCTGAACTAGACGGCGGGGTCCCAGCACTCGACATGCAGTTCTTGCATGCCGATGTGAACGACGTCTCCGGCCTTCAATTCGCAGCGCCGGATAGGGTCACCGAGCAGGCTTAAGCCATTCGTGCTGCCCAGATCCTCGATGGTCAGTTGGCCGTGCTCGAGTCGCACGCGGCAGTGGTGTCGGCTGATATAGCGCGACTCAATTTGCAAATCATTGTCCCGGGTTCGACCGATCGTCACCTCACCGGTATGCAGCGTGAGGGTTTGCAAGATCGTGCCTTGCTGACGCACCACCAGCCGAAACGTTATGGCGTCGCTGACGCGTTCACTATCGGGGTGTGCCAACGGTAACAACGGTACGGTGTCATCGATTCCGGAGACGGCGGACTCTGTTGCCGTGCCGTCGGCTGCCCTCGCCGCAGCGTTCAAGGCCGTAAGGCCTATCGATGCGCCCTCTTTGCGGTCAGCGCCAATGACGCGGCTCGCGACAAGAATATCCTCGGTCAGTACTCTGTCGCGACCGCCTTCGGCTGCCGCTGACAGGGCGTGGTCGGCCAGCGCATTGATGTACTTCGGTAGACCGCCCGTGATTCGCATCAAGAGTTCAATGGCTGATGAATCAAAAATATGTTTGCCCGCAGCGCCGGCTGCGTCGAGGCGATGCTGCAAGTAGTGTCCGATCTCATCCGGTCGCAGCGGGCTCAGTCGGATCCGGTGCGTGACGGCCGCGGCCAGCGGAGCATTCGCCAGATCCTCGAAGCGTGTGAGGAGCGATGCGTCCCCGATGAGCAGTACATCGAGTTGTGGATTGCCGGTCATGACGAGGTCCAGCAACGCGACCAGCGCATCGTGCTCCAGTCGCTGGGCCTCATCGATGCTGACGAAGGTGCGTTCGCCGGCCCGTTCGCGCTCCGACAGAAACGTCCACAGGGCAAACGCCATCTCGGTACTGGTGAGGTGGTACGGCGCATAGCCGAACTGGATCAATAATCCCTGCAACAACGCGATCGTGGATGACACACCGATAGGCAGTCGAGCCACTGCAGTTGATGCGGGTAAACCCAACACTAAGCGGTCGACGAGGCTGGTTTTACCCACGCCGCCGGGTCCAGTCATCAAGGTCACGCCACCTGGACCGGTCGTCGCGCGGCGCAGCGCATCCAACGCCGCCGCGTGGCTCATCGAGGGGTACAGAAAATCGCTATCCGGTTCGGACCGGAAAGGGAGACTGTTGAGACCAAATCGCTGCAGATACATCGGACGACTTCCTATCGTGACGGCCCCTGCGCGATGGGGTGGCAGCAGACTGAGATCAGACGATGGCGGCTTAGGCTTACTTCTTTAAACGTCGCGCGCGAACAAGCGCCAGATCGCGGGTCTTGGCCGAACTGGCGACCACGGTGGCGTGACCTAATTTACGACCTGGGCGGGCCTCGCGCTTGCCGTAGTCGTGAAAATGCAGCCCTTTGACGGCTAACGCCCGCTCGCGAGTGGGCATGGAACCGACGAAATTAACCATCGCCGAATGCCCACGGGCGTCGGTTAAGCCTAAGGGCAAGCCGCCGATGGCCCGCAGGTGGTTCTCAAACTGGCTGGAGACGGCGCCTTCAATGGTCCAGTGGCCCGAGTTATGGACGCGAGGCGCCATCTCGTTAGCCAGCAGGATGCCGTCTTTGACAAAGAATTCGACCGTCAGAATGCCGACGTAACCGAAGCGTTGCATGATGGCGCGGACGTGTCGACGCGCTTGCCGCTCCAGCGCCGGGTACCGGGCCGGAGCCCGAGTTTCATCGAGGATGCCCTTCGCATGCACGTTTTCAGAGAGCGGGTAATAGGCGATCTCACCGGAGATACTGCGGGCCGCGATCATGGAGACTTCGCGCGTGAAGCGCACGAATTCCTCATAGATCAACGCTTGGCCGGCCAGCGAATCAAACGCCGCACCCGCCTCTTTGCGCTTCATGATCCGCGCTTGTCCCTTGCCGTCGTAGCCGAGTCGGCGCGTTTTTAAGATGCCCGGCGCGCCGAAAGCTTCGAGCGCCTTGTCCAAGTCGGCCCGGTGGTCGACGGGCGCGAAGCCGGGGGTTGGGATGCCCAACTCTCGAAATAGCGTTTTTTCCGACAAGCGATCTTGCGCGACGGCGAGAATTTCCGGTTGCGGGTAGACCGGCACACGCTTCGCGATCGGGGTGAGGGAGTCGACGGGCACGTTTTCCCAATCGAAGGTGACCACGTCGCAACCTTGCGCAAACTCGGCCAGACGACGGTGATCGTCGAATTCGCCGGTCACGATGGGCGCGACTTGGCCGCCTGGCGTGTCTGCGACCCGATCATAAAACCGAAATTCCAGACCCAGCGGATGGCCGGCCTCGGCCAACATCCGGCCTAATTGGCCCGCGCCGATGATCCCGATTCTCACAGACTGACGCTCGGGTCCGGCCGCTCCAGCACGGCTGCAGTTTGCGCGGCCCGGTAGGCCTCCAGGGCTGTGCCAAACGCTGGATATTTGTTGGCGAGGATGGCGGCCGCTAGGAGTGCGGCATTGGTCGCACCGGCGGGCCCAATGGCGAGCGTGCCCACGGGAATACCGGCCGGCATCTGCGCAATCGACAAGAGCGAGTCAATTCCCGACAGCATCTTTGACTGCACGGGGACGCCTAAGACCGGTAGCGCGGTTTTTGAGGCTGCCATGCCCGGCAGATGAGCGGCGCCACCGGCGCCGGCGATAATAACTTCAAGGCCGCGGGGCTTCGCGCTCGCCGCGTACTCAAACAGCAGGTCGGGCGTACGATGCGCCGACACAACCCGCGTTTCATGCGGGATGCCGAGTTTAGTGAGTGTTTCGGCGGCTGGGCGCATCGTTTCCCAGTCCGACGACGATCCCATGATGATGCCGACGAGTACTTGCATAGGGGTGAAGTTTACGCGCCGGGGGCCGCTTCTGCGAGCGCCTCGCGCAACCAACGGAACAGTTCGCGGGCTGCCGCCGGCGGTCGTCCGCGAGCCGCTTCATGGCGAGCGGTTCCAACCAGCGTTCGCAGCTGGCTGGCATCCAGTTGGGGGTGCGTGGCGAGCAGCGCATCGACCGCAGGGTCGCCCTCGTCGAGCAAGCGGTTGCGCCAAGTCTCAATGCGATGGAACTCGCGCGCGCGCAGGCGCTCATCCAAGGCCTTTGCCTCAAGCGCGGCCCGAATTTCGGTGATGTCGTTCTTGCGCAGCAACTTGCCGATGAGTTGCCGCTGCCGTGCCGCACCGCCATGGGCCGTGATACGCCGGGCCAATTCAATGGCGTCGCGCAGGTTTTCTGGCAATGGGATCTGCTCAAGATCCGAGGGCGCCATATTCACCAGCTCGTCACCGAGGCGTTTCATGTCCTCGGCTTCGCGCTTCAGCAGGCTCTTGTTGGGCCGCTCGTATTCGTATTCGAATTCGTCTTCTGCCTTCATACCCCATCCTAGCCTAGAATGCGTTCTCTATCCTCCACCGGCCTTGTCATGACTGCACGCACGCCTTCGGCTGATGAACTTTCCTCTCTCGTCGAACGGGCGCTGTCTGAAGCCCGTGGCATGGGGGCCTCGGCGGCAGACGTCGGCGTCAGTATCGATGCGGGTCTGTCCGTGACGGTCCGCTTGGGGGAGGTTGAGACCCTCGAGCATCACCGTAATCGGGCCATGGGTATTACCGCCTATGTTGGGCAGCGCAAGGGCTCTGCCTCGACGGGGGACCTGTCGTGGCCCGCGATCGTCGATACCGTCCGCAAGGCGGTCTCGATTGCGAAGTTTACCGCAGAAGACCCCTACGCGGGTTTGCCGGATGCAGCGGATCTGGCCGTCGAGATTCCGGATTTGTCGCTGAGCCACCCATGGAACATTGAGGCCGAAGCCGCCATTCATTTGGCGCGCGACTGCGAAGCGGCAGCGCTCGCGCTCGATGCGAGGATCACGAATTCCGAGGGCGCAGCGGTGAGTGCGCACGTGGCTGAACGCGTGTATGGCAACACGTTGGGCTTGATTGCCGGCTACCCATCGAGTTACGCGAGCATCAGCTGTGTCGTCATGGGCCAGCTGGGCGAGCAGCAGGAACGGGACTATTGGTATAGCACCTCGCGCGATCCGGCGCTGCTTGAGACGCCAGAGTCGATTGGGCGGCGCGCGGCCGAGCGTACTGTGGCTCGCCTCGGCGCTCGTCGCATCGCGACGACGAAGGCCCCCGTCTTGTATGTGCCTGAACTGGCGCGGGGCTTGCTCGGACACTTTTTGGGCGCCATCCGCGGTGGTGCGCAGTACCGTCGGAGTTCGTTTTTGTTGGATGCTGCGGGCGAGCAAATCTTCCCGGCCTTCTTTTCCATCTCTGAGCGGCCGCATCTAAAGGGCGCGCTGGGTAGTGCGCCCTTTGATTCTGAGGGCTGCCGAACCCGCGATCGCGAGCTCGTGCGCAATGGTGTGCTCGATGGGTATGTGCTCGATACCTATTCGGCGCGCAAGTTGGGACTTAAGACCACCGGGAATGCGGGCGGCGTTCATAACCTCTTGGTGCAACCCGGAGCAGATGATTTTGCGGCCCTACTGAAGCAGATGGGGCGCGGATTCGTGGTCACCGAACTGATGGGCCAAGGCGTCAATGGTGTCACCGGCGATTATTCGCGCGGGGCCACTGGGTTCTGGGTGGAAGACGGCGCGATCGCTTTTCCAGTCAATGAAGTCACCATTGCCGGAAATTTACGCGATATTTACCGGGACTTGGTCGCGGTCGGAAGCGATGTTGACGCCCGTGGCTCCGTGCGTACCGGATCGATTCTCGTTGCTGAAATGACCATCGCCGGCGAGTGATTGGCTCGCCGCTGCCCGAGGTTTTTTGCCTGAACCAATGGCTACGCCAGCATGTTTTATGCCGACGCCTGGCGAGCTAACTCGGCGAGTGTGATCGGGCCGAGTGCCGCGTGTATCGCAGCATCGATCGTCCGAGCCGCGTTCTGCACCACGTGCGGTGTCTGTGCATCTGTCAACGTGATCGCTCGGCCAGCCCCCGCATCCCGGATCGCGAGGACAATTTCGTCTAAGTGAATGGAGTTGGGATCGCGCCTTAACACCAATTGCTCGCGGGTCGTTGTATCTAGCAGTTCCGCCGACTCAAGTGCTTCAATGATGGGCTGCAGCGCACTCGAAGGCACTGCCAAGGTCTGCGCGAGCGACTTAAGACTTACTCGAGCGCCCGCTTGGAAACTTTGCGCAACGCTCAGCATCGCGGCTAGGGCGAATTGTTCGCGTAAACGAGCGGTCGCAACCACATCCCGTTGACCCGACCTTAAATATTCGGGGTGTTGCAGGTAGAAGGCGAGCAGCGCACCCGTCAGCAGAATCAGCCAGTTCAACCAGAGCCACAGCAGGGCCACGAGGACAATGGAAAAGCCCGCATAAACCGCGACCATCTGGGTGGAATAGCTGACGACCACGGTGAAGCCGTAGCTGGCGGCCACCCAGACGATGGAGGCGGCGAATGCGGCGCCCAAGGCGGCTCGGCCAGACACCCCGGTATTGGGTATGAAGGCGTACAAAAAGCCAAACCCGAGCGTGCCGGCAACGACGGGTGCGATGTGTCCCGCGATACCAGTGATCGCCGCGAGCCCCGGCATGGCCATGAGGTGAGCCACCCACGGATTCGCGCCAATTGAGGCGGTCAGTCCGAGTGTCGTGGCGACCACGATGGGGCCAATCACAAGGATGCCAACGTACTCACCAAAGCGCCGGCTTAGACTGCGCGGACGCGCGACATGCCAAATGTGGTTGCAGGCATCCTCCACTTTCTGCACGACCGAGACGGCCGTCCAGAGTAGGAACGCGAGGCCCAGCGAGCCGACCACGCCTCCTTTCATGTGGTCGACGAAGCTCATGACCCGATGGGTCAGTTCATCGCTGCGATCGCCCAGTGGCCTGAAAAACTCCGCCAGCAGTGGTGCCAGGTCATGCTGGAAGCCCAAGCCTTTCAACACGGAAAAACTGAACGCGCACAGCGGGACGGTGGACAGCAGCGACGTGAACACCAATCCGACCGCGCGCAGATTGAGATCGCCGATGGCGAGATCGCGACCGATGGCCCAACAGTAGCGGGCGATCAGTTGAAACCAAGCGCCGCCCGGGCCAAGTTTTGCTGGTGGCGGGCGGAATAGCGCCGCTTCGATCTTGGAGAAATCGGGAATCATGCCATGAATCTGAAAAGTGTCATTGTCAGGCCCATGGCGTTATGCCGACCTAGGCGGTTAAGCGCCGCAAGGCTTCTAGATAGTTGTCAGTCGTGCGGCGGATCACTTCGTCCGGCAAGAACGGGCCGGGTGCCTTCTTGTTCCAATCCAAGGTCTCGAGGTAGTCCCGGACGTATTGTTTGTCGAAAGACGGTGGATTCTGCCCCGGCGTGTAGCTGTCGGCTGGCCAGAATCGCGAAGAGTCTGGCGTCAAAATCTCGTCAATCAGCACCAATCGATCCTCGCTATCGAGACCAAATTCAAACTTGGTGTCGGCAATGATGATGCCGCGCTGACGCGCGTGTTCCGAGGCGAAAGCGTAAAGCGCGAGCGCGGTCTCGCGCACTGCCTCCGCGCGCGCTAAGCCGATTTTCTCGGCAATGACATCGAACGAGACGTTCTCGTCGTGCGCCCCCACAGCCGCTTTGGTCGCCGGTGTGAAGATGGGTGCCGGTAGGCGATCCGCCATACGCAGGCCTGCGGGTAGTGCAATGCCGCAAATGCTGCCGCTCGCCTGATAGTCCTTCCAGCCGCCGCCGATGACGTAGCCACGGACAACCGCCTCAACCGGTAGTGCGCGTAGGCGCTGCACGACGATTGCCCGACCGGCGAGCATCTCGCGGTCGGCCGGATCGGTCACAAATTCTTCTACTGAGCGACCGGTCAGGTGATTGCGCACGATATGGCGCGTGCGGTCGAACCAGAAATTGGAAATTTGCGTCAGTACGCGACCCTTTTCTGGGATGGGGTTCGGAAGCACGACATCAAACGCCGAGAGTCGATCGGTCGTCACGATGAGCATGTGGGCCTCATCGAGCGCATAAACGTCCCGGACCTTGCCACGGTGGATCAGGTCGAGGCCCTTTAGGGCGGTCTCAAAGACAGGAATCGAAGATGGGGAGTTCATGTGACGTCGGTCGCCTCGCTGCTACCATGCACGGCGAGGGCCGCCACGGGCGTGCATTTTCGCAATCGACTTCAAGTAGGGTCAAGGAACGGATGCGCTGGATTGGTAAGGTGGTGGGTGGATTGATCGGTTTGGCGGCGGGTCCGGTGGGTGCGGCGATCGGCGCGATCATCGGACATTCATTCGACGTGGCGGCCGATTCACGTGGAAATCAGGCTCCGAACGCCGATTTTCAGAGCTTTTTCTTCGACACTGCCTTTGCCGTCATGGGCTTCATCGCGAAGTCGGATGGCCGGGTTTCCGAGTCTGAGATCGCGGCGGCGCGCGCGATCATGCAGGGCCTCAATTTCGATCAAACGAACGTCAGTCGCGCAATTTCCGCCTTTACGCGCGGCAAACAGCCGGACTACCCCGTCGACGCTGAAATCGCCCGATTGGTACGAGTCTGTGCGCGTCGCCCTGACCTGCTCGGACTTTTTCTGGAAATTCAGATGCGCGCCACGTTGGCCGGAGAAGGCCTCGAGGGTGGTCGGCGGCGTCTCGTGACCGAGATCGGCAGACGGCTTGGTTTCGCCGATGCGCAGATAGCCGGCCTTGAAGCGCTGCTGCGCCAGCAAGCGGAGCCGCGCAGCAGTGCGGGCGGGCCGCGCTCTCGGTCCATGGGTACCCAGCAAGCCTACGGAGTTTTGGGAATATCCGACTCAGCAAGCGACGCGGACGTCAAGAAAGCGTATCGTCGCCTGATGAGCGAGAATCATCCTGACAAACTAGTTGCCCGGGGTCTGCCAGAGTCTATGCAAGATCTCGCCAAAGAGAAGACTCAGCGTATCCGTGAGGCCTACGACGTCATAGCCGAACTTCGCGGGATCCGTTGAATATGACTACCGCAACCAACGCGCCGCTACCGGCGGCGCTGCAAGCCTTTTTCCGCGTGGCCGATGCGTGGGAATTGTCTGAAATCCAGCAATGTAAGCTGTTGCGCTGTCCCTCCAGTGCTGTGCTGCGCCGTTATCGTGTCGGACAAGGGCCACGGTTGACGGCGGCTCAGCAAAAGCGAATCCAGATCGTGACCGGCATCCAAGCGGCTTTATCGAAAAACGGCATGTCGAGCGAAACAGCCTTTCGATGGGTGCATGAGCCACGTCGCGAGGCGCCGTTTAAGGGCGAAACGCCAGTGCATTACATGATGGATGGCGGCGTAGACGCGCTCGTCGCCGTCGCTCACCTTTTGTCGGGCCGCTGATCCCTAAGGGTGTCCCCATGCTTCAACCGTTGATCGCTCCGTCCATTCTGTCGGCTGATTTCGCTCGCCTCGGTGACGATGCTGCGGCCGTGCTCGCTGCTGGTGCTGACGTCGTGCATTTCGATGTCATGGACAACCACTACGTCCCTAATCTGACGATTGGGCCGCTCGTGTGTGAAGCCTTGCGCAAGTACGGCATTCAGGCGCCAATTGATGTGCACCTGATGGTCAAACCGGTCGATCGACTGATTCCGGATTTTGCCGCCGCCGGGGCGTCTTGGATCACGTTCCATCCGGAAGCCTCCGATCATGTCGATCGCACGCTCGGGCTGATTCGCGATCATGGCTGCCGCCCGGGGCTGGTGCTGAATCCTGCGACGCCGTTGTCGGTGCTGGATCACGTCATGGATAAGGTCGACGTCATTCTAGTGATGTCGGTGAATCCAGGATTCGGCGGACAAAAGTTCATTCCGCACGCGCTGGATAAATTGCGCCTGATCAAGGAGCGCATCGTGGCGTCTGGTCGGGAGATCCGCCTTGAGATCGATGGCGGGGTCAAAGTCGACAATATCGGCGCGATCGCGGCAGCCGGCGCGGACACCTTCGTTGCTGGATCAGCCATTTTCGGCGCAGCAGATTACGCCGCAACCATCGCCGCCATGCGGCAAGAAATTGCCGAGGCGACGACGGCGCGCTGAGCGTCAGTCGTTACGCTCGCGAGCGATGCGTTCGCGCATTTCCTTCGTGGGGACCACGGAGGGGCGGCGTGGTTTTGGGCGAGCGCCGTAGACGACTACGGTTTTGCCCGTGGCCGTCAGTAGGCCTTGCTCTTCGAGCGTCTTCAGGACGCGGCCCGCCATTTCGCGCGAGCAGCCCACCAGCCGTGACAACTCCTGCCGACTGACTTTGATTTGCATGCCCTGGGGATGCGTCATCGCATCGGGTTCGCCACACAAATCCATGATCGCGTGTGCGACACGGCCGATGACGTCAACAAACGCCAAGTCGCCGAGCTTCTTATTGGTGCGATCGAGTCGGGTAGCCAATTGCGTCGCCAGCTCGAAAATCAGTCCCGGGCTTTCAGCCGCGATCTGACGAAAACGGGCGTAGGTCATTTCGGCCAACTCGCCGGCCTGGCGCGTCCGCACCCACGCGCTTCGGGTTGAGCCCTCGCTAAAAAGCCCCATTTCGCCGAAGAACTGTCCGCGCGAGAGGTACGCTAAGACCATCTCGTTGCCTTCTTCATCCTCGATCATTACTTCGACCGAGCCGCTGATGATGTAGTAGAGGACGTCTGGTAAGTCACCCGCGTGGATCAGGACCGTCTTGGAGGGGACTGACCGTATGCGGCAATAGCTCAGAAAGCGATTGATTGCAGGCACATCGCCGATGACCTTAACCTGATCGTTCATTATCGTGATACCCCTAATCTCAGCTTCTGAGGCAGAAGATATAGAACATAATCGAGACAGCCGCAACCGCGGAACCGAACTGCTTTACAGCCAATAGGCGCTTTTGGTCATGATTTTTGCGGTATTTCGCATCAATCCCTGCAATGCGCTTGGCAATTCTTTGCCACCTCGCGCCAACGCATGCTTCCGGTGCGCGATCTCATCGGCTTTCATTTGTTGGAGTACAGCGCGACTGTCTTCGTCAGTACTCGGCAACTTTTCCAGGTGTTGTTCGATATGGGCTTCTACCTGACGTTCAGTTTCGGCGATGAATCCTAGACTGATCGCATCACCGGCAAGACCTGCTGCTGCCCCAATCAGCGCAGATCCCAGGTACCACATGGGTGCCAATGCGCTCGGCCGCGATCCAAGCTGCTGCAGTCTCGCTGTACACCAGACGAGGTGGTCACCTTCTTCACGTGCCGAATTCATTAGAAATTCGCGCACACCGCGGTCTTGCGCAACCAACGCTTGGCCGTGATACAAGGCCTGCGCGGCGATCTCCCCGGCATGGTTGACGCGCATTAATCCGGCTGCATGGCGCCGCTCTTGTGGGCTCATGGGACCTGATTCGACCCCGGGGGGAGGGGTAGGGATGAGCCTGCCCGCCGCCGGCGGGCAACCCGCGGCGTTTTTAAGCCCATGATCTAAAAAGGAAATAATCCGATCTAGCGGGGATTCTGTGCGCAGGTTGGTGGTCATAGGCACTCATTATTACTGTCTTCCGGGGCATTTGAATCGCGAGTTACAGACACCCTTTGCAAGTGGATAAAAACCCCGTACAATTCGCGGTCTTTCGCTGGCCCGACAGCCCTGAGTATTCCATGAACACGGTTTTTGAAAATTCCCAGACGGTGCGCCGCGAATGGCTCGTCGTCGATGCGTCTGGAAAGACGCTCGGCCGCTTGGCCACCGCCCTTGCTGTGCGTCTGCGCGGTAAGCACAAGGCTTCGTATACGCCTCACGTTGACTGCGGCGACAACATCATTGTCGTCAACGCCGAAAAGGTGGCTGTCACGGGCGCGAAGCTCACAGACAAGTTCTACTATCACCACACGGGCGCCATCGGCGGCATCAAGAGCATTGCGCTCGGTAAGATGCTGAAGGAGCACCCGGAGCGCGCTATCGAGATTGCGGTCAAGGGAATGCTCCCGAAGGGCCCACTCGGCCGCAAAATGTTCAAGAAGCTTCACGTGTACGCGGGTGGAGAGCATCCCCACACTGCGCAGCAGCCGCAGGCTGTTGAGTTCGCCTGAAGTAACGGTTTTTCTAAGGTAAGATCATGCCCACCACGTATTACGGCACCGGCCGCCGCAAGACCTCGACGGCCCGCGTCCACCTCTCGCCCGGTTCGGGCAAGATCACTATCAATGACCGTACGATCGAAGAATTCTTCGGCCGTGAAACCGGTCGTATGATCGTTCGTCAGCCGCTGGAACTCGTCCAGATGGCAAGCCACTTCGACGTCAAAGTTGCGGTGGACGGCGGCGGCATCACGGGCCAGGCTGGCGCGATTCGCCACGGCATCACCCGCGCATTGCTTCAGTACGATGAGACGCTGCGTAAGCCGCTCCGTACTGCAGGCTTTGTCACGCGTGACGCCCGTGAGGTCGAGCGTAAGAAGGTTGGTCGCCGTAAGGCGCGTCGCGGAACTCAGTTCTCGAAGCGTTAAACCGGTTGCGGGTTCCGTCGGGTTTTCTGACCCGACGGACCGGTCTCCGCTGGACCGGTCGTGCCGCGATTCGAAGTCGATTCCGAATATTGGGGAATCGTCTAACGGTAGGACAGCGGACTCTGACTCCGTCAATCTAGGTTCGAATCCTAGTTCCCCAGCCAAAACGTCAAGGCCCGCGCAAGCGGGCCTTGTCTTTTCTGTGCCGCCTAGGCGCACAATGGCGTCGAAAGTGTGGGAGCGAGCCAGTGCTGAAACTGCCCAAAGGTCCACTGCGTGGACTGGTCTTGATGGCTTTATTTGTCACCAATACGATCGTTTTGGGCAGCGCTGTCGTGATTGTCTCCGTACTTAAGATTGCGCTGCCGATCCCGGCATTTACCCGTTTCGTGTCAGACGTATTGATTCGACTGGCTGAGGGTTGGGTGTCGGTCAACGCGGTTCTCATGCGCTTGACCCAGCAAATTGAGTGGCGCGTCTCCGGTGTAGACGGCTTGAATCGGGACGGATGGTATTTAGTGATCGCTAACCATCGGTCTTGGGTTGATATTCTGGCGCTTCAGACCGTACTGAACGGGCGGATTCCGTTCCTCAAATTTTTCATCAAGGACTCGCTCCGTTGGGTGCCGATATTGGGGCTCGCCTGGTGGGCCTTGGATATGCCGTTTATGAAACGGTATTCGAAAGAGCAGTTGGCACGGCGCCCGGAGTTACGTGGGACGGACTTGAAGGCAACCCAACGTGCTTGCGAGAAATTCCGTCATCACCCGACGTCCATCATCAACTTTGTCGAAGGGACGCGCTTCACGCCGGTCAAGCGTGACGCCTCACGATCACCTTACCGCAACTTACTGCGGCCGAAGGCAGGCGGTATTGCGTTTGTGATGGATACGCTTGGCCCGATCTTGCATGACCTGTTGGACGTCACCATTGCATACTCTTCGGGTTCTGCATGCCCAAGTCTTTGGGATTTGTGTTGTGGTCGCGTGCCGGTCGTGACCATTGAAGTCGAGCGGCGTACCTTGCCGGTTCGTCAGGCGGCCGGTGACTACGTCGGTGATGGGGAGTTCCGCGGCCGATTCCAGGATTGGCTCGGCGGCTTATGGTCTGAGAAGGAGCGTCGTCTCTCCACCTTGCTGGATGAGACGACGAGCGGTCACTGACTAACTTTAGGCGGTGAGCGTCTCGACACCGCCGGCCGTGCCAACGAGTAAGACATCGGCAGGCCGTCGCGCAAACAGGCCATTGGCCACGACGCCGACGATGCCGTTGATGGCATCCTCTAGGCCCTTCGGATCCACGATCGCCAAGTTGTGCACATCGAGAATTACGTTGCCGTTGTCGGTCACGACGCCGTCGCGATAGACTGGTTGGCCGCCGAGTTTGACCAGTTGCCGAGCGACGTACGATCGCGCCATTGGTATCACTTCGACAGGCAAGGGGAAGCGACCGAGTACGTCGACCACTTTCGACTGATCGACGATGCAGATGAATCGTCGCGATGCCGCTGCAACAATCTTCTCGCGAGTGAGTGCGGCGCCGCCGCCTTTGATCAGATGAAGGTGTCGATTCGACTCATCCGCACCATCCACATACACCTCAAGATCTCCCGTGGAGTTGAGGTCGAGTACTTCATAGCCCGCTGCTTTGAGCAGACGAGTGCTCGCTTCTGAGCTTGAGACTGCGCCAGCGAGTTCGATCTTCTGCTCGGCGAGCGCTGCGATGAAATGGTTCACCGTCGAACCGGTACCTACTCCGAGTACACAACCAGCCGGTACGTAGGCGACTGCCGCTTCAGCGACGCGGCGCTTGAGATCATCACTCTTCATCTCGAAAACCCTGTATTTGCAGTATCCGCAGCATTATCTCTCGTGAGGTCACGAGATTTTCAGGATACAAAAAAGACTGTGCCCGCATAAGCGGGCACAGTCGGCGAAGCATTAGGGGAGTTGGGTTGAAGCCTTCATCCCCGGCAACTTCTAAAGGCTTACTTCTTCTTAGCAGCCTTCTTCTTCGTTGCCTTCTTCTTCGCGGCTTTTTTCTTGGTCGCCATAGTAGTTCTCCAATATGAGTTAGTCCGGGGTTGGAGTATATACACAAAAAGTCAAATTACAAGCAACCAACTTTTTGTTGTGATAGGCGTTTTAAACACCACGCTTGGTCATTGAAGTGAGAGCTCGACGATGCGTTGCCATTCACCGTTTTTGATTGGCGTGACGGACAAACGATTACCTCGCTTCAGAATGAGTAACTCATTCAGTGTCTCAGCATTCGCGCGTAGGCGATCAAGTGTGACTGGTCGTTTGAACTGTTCTACGAATTCGACATCCACCATGTACCACGTCGGATTGTCCGGTTTGCTCTTTGCATCGAAGTGATCATTCGTCGGATCGAATGCAGTATGGTCTGGGTAGCCTTCTTTCACGATGCGAATAATCCCGTAAATTCCAGGCTCATCGCAGCTCGAGTGATAGAAGAAGGCAAGGTCTCCGATGCGCATTTCGTCGCGCATCATATTTCTGACTTGGTAGTTACGCACACCATCCCAGGCGGAGCGCTTCTTGGGCGCCTTGCGTAGATCCTCGATGCCGAACACCGATGGTTCGCTCTTCATCAGCCAGTACTTCATCACGTACTCCCGCGCCCACGCCGGACAATCCGGTCGGTGGGTTTACCAGTAGAGAGAAAGGCGGCGCCGTCCACCTGTGCCGTCACGAATCGTTGCTCCCGGACCGGAGCAACAAGTGGGGCGTACTGCAAGACTTAAGGCTTTCCGCAACGAGGCGGACATGCTCAGTGACCCTGCAAGCACTTGCCCCGGGGTAACGCAATTAGGGCCGGGAGGTCTTGACCCATGTCGAACACTGCAGGCGGCGCCGCAGCGAAGACTAACCGATCGCGCGGGACGAAAGAATGCTGTGCGTCGCGACAGCGCGATATAAATCGCTACAAGTCGAATTGTTGGCCGCGTTCGAGCGCCGCGTCGACCTGCTGACGCAAATTGCGCAGTTTCTGGACGACGTCAACATCAAGTGACGCATCGCGCGCGCGCGATTTCAGCAACTCATTGGCCATGTTGAGCGCGGCCATCACGGCAATCCGGTCTAAACCGATGACTTTGCCGGTATCCCGAATCTTGCGCATTTCACTGTTCAGGAATTCTGCAGAATCCAGCAGGGCCGCGCGCTCGTCCGGCGCGCAAGAAAACTGATATTCCTTCTCAAGAATTCGAACCGAAACCCGGGAGACGGGAATATCGCTCATGCCCCATGCTCCATGGATTTCAGTCGACCGATCATGGCCTCGACCCTAGCGCGAACTTGCTCGTTTTTCTGCATCAAAGCAGCGCGCTCGGCGGAGAGCGACTCCTGCCGCGACTTTAACGACCGGTTCTCATCTTTTAGGCGGTCAATCGTCAGAATGAGCTCCAGAAGACGCTTCTCGAGCGTCTTAAGCTCAGCTTCGGCGGCAGATCGTGGAGTGATTTCGCTCATGGCCGCACTATAGGCGCGGCTCTGAGGTGGGTCAACGCGCTAGAATCCGGTTCATGCAAACCGTAACTTATGACGAACTCGAGACCGCGCTTGACGCGGCGGGGGCAGCCCTTGGGGCCGCCGAGGCGCACGGCGCGCTGACGGGAACTTTGGCCGCATCGGTCAGCTTCATGGCCGAGGAGTGGACCGACGATTTCCTCTCCAGTACAGAGGCGCCTGAGCGCACGGTTCACGCGCGTGAAGTTCTCATCGCCCTCTGTCGGGAGACGGCCGCCCAATTATCCGGACCGGATATGGACTTTGCGCCCCTGTTACCCCCCGATGACGCCTCCCTGGAGATGCGGACTGCCGCACTGGCCACGTGGTGCACCGGGTTTATGGCTGGTCTTGGTTCCGTCCCAGTTCCGCCGGCCGGTTGGCCCGATACGGTACGAGAGATCGTCGCGGATTTTTCCGAGATCGCGCGGGCGGCCGTCGGTGATGAGGACTCTGAGGAAGATAGCGAAAGTTCCTATGCGGAGTTGGTGGAATACCTCCGGGCGAGCGCTCAGCTCGTGCACGAGGAATTGGTAGACCCGCGCGGGGAGTCCGTCGATGAAGCCGACTGAGTTCGCGAAGCGTCGAAAGCAGCTGATGCGGATGATGGGGCGCGACGCGATCGCGATCCTACCGGCCGCACCGATTCGCAAACGTAATGCCGGTACGGAATACCCCTACCGCCAAGACAGTGATTTCCAGTTCTTATCCGGCTTCCCTGAGCCCGAGGCGGTCGCCGTCCTGTTGCCGCACCGGCCGGAGGGCGAATACATCCTGTTTGTACGCGACCGCGACCCGACGCGCGAGATGTGGGACGGGCTGCGGGCTGGCCCCGAGGGCGCAGTCGCGCGGTATGGGGCCGATGACGCATTTCCGTTCGCAGATATCGACGAAATTCTTCCCGGTCTGCTTGAGAGTCGCTCGCGTGTTTATTACACGATGGGACTGCATCCCGAGTTCGACCAGCGCGTGATCGGCTGGGTGAACGGCCTGCGAGCGCAAGCTAAACATGGCATGCATACTCCCCAGGAATTCGTCGCGCTGGATCATTTGCTGCACGACATGCGGCTCTATAAGAGTCGCGACGAGATCGGCGTGATGCGCCGTGCGGCCGCGATTTCCGTGACAGCCCATCAACGGGCGATGCGCTTATCGGCACCCGGCGTGACCGAATATCAGTTGGCAGCGGAAATCGTGCATGAGTTTCACCGCAACCAGGGCGTTTCGGCGTACGAGCCCATCGTCGGTGGTGGCGCGAACGCTTGTATCTTGCATTACCGGGAGAATGCGCAGCCCTTACGAGATGGCGATCTTGTATTGATTGATGCGGGATGTGAATTGGACTGCTACGCCTCAGACATCACCCGGACCTTCCCGGTGAACGGGCGTTTCACGCCGGCGCAGCGTGCGCTGTATGAGGTGGTGCTGGCGGCGCAGCTGGCTGCGATTGAGCAGTGCCGGCCGGGCAATCACTGGAACGATCCTCATGATGCGGCCGTGCGAACCATTACGCAGGGGCTGGTCTCATTGGGTTTTCTGTCCGGCAAGCTGAGCAAGCTCGTGAAGGACGGCGCCTACCGCGAGTGGTTCATGCACCGCACTGGGCATTGGCTCGGCATGGATGTCCATGATGTCGGTGACTACAAGGTCGGAGATGCGTGGCGAGTGTTGGAGCCTGGCATGGCATTAACGGTCGAACCGGGCATCTATGTCGCTCCGGGATCGCGTCAGGCGCCGAAAGAATTTCGTGGCATCGGTATCCGAATTGAGGATGACGTGGTCATCACGCGGGCAACCCCAGATGTGCTGACAGATGGCTTAGTTAAAGATCCCGATCAGATTGAGCGCTTTATGGCCGAACGCCGCTGAGAGCCTGCACATGACTCAAGTCAACACCACGCACGACTGTGATATTGCCATCGTAGGTGGTGGCCTCGTTGGTGCGAGCTTGGCGCTTGCGCTGACCGGCTTAGGGCTTTCCATTACGCTGATTGAAGCCGTTCTGCCGGAAGATGAGACGCAACCCAGCTTTGATACGCGCACCACGGCGCTCTCCAACGGGTCTCGTCGAGTCTTCGAGGGACTAGGCGTATGGGACGAGATCGCGCGCGAAGCAACGGCCATCCGCAAGATTCACATCTCCGAGCGCGGACGATTCGGCTCAGCCGTCATTGATGCGGCCGAAGAGGGTATTCCGGCGATGGGTTTCGTCGTTGAAAACCGCGTGATCGGTCAAGCGCTTTGGCGTCGGTTGCGGCATGCCTCTGAATTAACGCTGTGGGCACCGGCCGAAGTGGCGTCTGCGACGGTTGAAGACACGCATTCGCGGATAGTCCTCACGGATGGTCGAGTGGTGCGTGCCCGCTTGGCGGTGGCGGCGGACGGTATGAGTTCCAGACTCCGCGAGAGCGCTGGTGTGGGTGCGGTGCGCAGCGACTACGGACAAGTGGCTGTCATCGCGCAGGCCACCCCAGGGCGCTTTCATGATCATATTGCCTATGAGCGATTCGCACCATCAGGGCCAATAGCGGCGCTACCGATTCCTGATGGTCGGGTCGGGTTGATTTGGACACTGACGCCTGATGATTCAGAGCGTGTACTTGGCCTTGGCGATGCGCAGTTCTTGCGGGAATTGCAGGATGCGTTTGGGTGGCGATTGGGTCAGTTCAAGACCGTATCGGCACGTCATGCTTATCCCTTGGCGCTTGTGAAGGCCGAGGCCGCACAGGCACCTCGTACGGCCATCATTGGCGCTGCTGCCCAAGGCATGCACCCCATTGCTGGCCAAGGGTTGAATCTCGGTCTGCGCGATGCCGTCACGCTTGCTGAAGTGCTCGCCGAGTCCGCGGGTGCGGACCCTGGATCATCAGACCTGCTGGTGCGCTATGCCGAGTGGAGAAGGACGGACCGTAACGCCATCATAGGATTCACCGATGGCCTCGTTCGCTTGTTTGGTAGCCAGTTGAGCGCATTGCGGATGGCGCGGGGCTTAGGTCTCGTCTTGTTTGATCTGAGTCCGACCGCCAAGTCGGCGATGTCTCGGCTGTCTCAAGGTTTTGCAGGCCGCTTACCGCGACTGTCGCGTGGGTTGCCACTCCTTCAGCGACAGAGTGCACGGTTATGACTCGAACCGATTTTGATGTCTTGATTGGCGGCGGTGGCATGGTCGGTGCCGCGCTAGCCACACTTTTGGCCGTGCGCTCAAATGGGGCGCTTCGAATTGCGCTGGTTGAGCCCCGCCCTGCGCTGATGCCCTTGCCGCAAGAAACGCTCGATGTCCGGGTCTCCGCGATCTCGCGCGCGGGGCAGCGCCTGCTGACGGAAGTGGGTGCATGGCCACTCCTTGCGGCGCGCTCACCAAGCCCCTACGAACAAATGATCGTCTGGGATGCACAAGATGCGGTTGGCGGACCGGACACGCTCATTTTTGATGCCGCTGAGATCGGTGAACCTGATCTCGGTCATATCATCGAGAATCGCGCTATCGCGGCAGCATTAATTGAACGAGCGTTGGCGCTCGGAATTACGTTGTTGCGAACGCCGGTGACGGGGCTGCAGCTCGACCGGGATCGCGCGACGGTGTCTCTAGGCGACCGGCAGCTGAGCGTATCTCTTGTCGTGGCGGCAGACGGTGTGGACTCACCAATGCGGCATTTGGCGGAGCTCGGTGGTGAACCGATACCCTATCCGCAGACGGCAATCGTGACGCATTTGCGGCCCGAGCATCCACACGGGGCCGCTGCGCGACAGCGCTTTTTGCCGGGCGGCCCTTTGGCACTGCTGCCACTTGCCGATGGCCGAGTGTCGCTCGTTTGGTCACTGCCACCGACTCAAGCACAAGCCCTCGCAGCATTGACTGATGAGGCCTTTGCTTCCGCGGTAACGGCCGCGAGCGATGGTGTTT
Organism: uncultured Pseudomonadota bacterium; assembly: GCA_903879335.1. Classification (GTDB taxonomy): domain Bacteria; phylum Pseudomonadota; class Gammaproteobacteria; order Steroidobacterales; family Steroidobacteraceae; genus CAIKZZ01. The sequence continues at coordinate 222,645 of CAIRLC010000017.1, read as the reverse complement.
TGGGTCAGCTTGAAGTCGCGTCGCCTCGCAGCAGTTTTCCGTTGCGCCGTTTCAATGCGGATCACTACGCCACCACGCGGATGGTGCTGGTTGGAGATGCGGCACATGTGGTGCATCCGCTCGCCGGTCAGGGCGTCAATCAAGGATTTCTCGATGTTTTGGCGCTGACCGATGAGATCAACCGGGCCCGTGCGGGTGGGGCCGATGTCGGCGATCCCGGACCTTTGGGTCGTTACGCCCGGTCGAGGCGGGCAGACAACGCGCTGTTTGGTGCGGCGTTGGATTCAATTTATCGGGTCTATACCGATGAGCGTGATTGGGTCCGCCGCGGGCGGCGCACGCTGCTTGGCACGGCCCAGCGCTTAGGGCCGATCAAACAGCACCTCGTATCCCGAGCCTTACTCGGATGAGCACGGATTCTCGCTTGCCAGGTCCGCTGACGTGGGCGCTGGCCGGTACGGGTGTTGCTGTGCTCGGCTTAATCCTCCCGCAATGGTATTTCGGGGCGGCAGCCGCCACAGTGTCGGACGATGTGCCGCTCATCGCGATCGTTTTAGTGTCGCTCTACGGACAAAGCAGCATGGTCGGTGCCTCGCAGTCCGTGCGCTTGCGATTGGCCTTGTTTTTAGCGACGTTGCAGGCGTGCATCGTAGGCGGAGCAGCCTCTTGGCTTTATGCTGTCGCTCAGCCGCAACTTCTCATAGGGCGATATGCGCGACATCTTGCGGCGGCAAGTCCACAGCAGGCGGAACAACTGAAGCTACATGCCGACCATTGGCTATCTCCTGTAGCGCAAGCAATAGACCTTGGCGAAACGCTGCTCGTGGCAAGTTTTTTAATTTCAGGATTCGTGGCTTTTAGAGCGCGGATCGCTCGCCGACGAGCGCAAGTTCGCTAGAGTCGATCGATCTTCGCAGCGCAGATGAAGTCGTTTTCTGAGAGGCCGTGAATCGCGTGAGTCGTATAGACGATGCGGCAGTAGTTGTACCCCAACGCTAAGTCGGGATGATGGTCTTCTACGTTGGCGATGTGCGCGAGCGCGTTCACGAAACTCATCGTTCGTAAGAAATTGGGAAATCGATAGTCTCGCTGCAGTTGTCGGCCAGTCTCATCGAGGCGCCACGCAGGGTCCAAAGACGACATCGCCGCTTGAGCGGCCTCCAGGCTCATCGCCTCGATCCCACCCTCACAGGGTATGCAGTGCCGGTCAGCAAAGGCTTCCATTATTCGGCTCTCCGAGGGTAGCGACGCAGAATGTAAGCCTCGACGAGTTCTTGAAACTCTTCGGCGATGTGGTCGCCTTTGAGCGTGACTGTTTTCTCGCCGTCCTCATACACCGGCGCTACGGGCCTCTCGCCGGTACCCGGTAGGCTGATGCCGATGCTTGCATGTTTGCTCTCGCCAGGACCGTTGACGACGCAGCCCATGACGGCAACAGTCATGTTCTCGACGCCGTCATGGGTCCCGCGCCAAGTGGGCATGCGCTCGCGGATGTGCCGTTGAATCCTTTCAGCGAGCTCTTGGAAATAAGTGCTGGTGGTACGGCCGCAGCCTGGGCAGCTGGTCACCATCGGGGTGAACGCTCGTAATCCCATGGTCTGAAGGAGTTCTTGCGCCACGATGACTTCGCGCGTGCGATCACCACCCGGCTCGGGTGTCAGCGATATCCGAATGGTATCGCCGATCCCTTCTTGAAGTAATACGGCCATCGCAGCTGACGACGCCACAATCCCCTTCGAGCCCATACCCGCCTCGGTCAAGCCGAGATGCAATGGATAGTCGCATCGCGCGGCGAGCGAACGGTAGATCGAGATCAGATCTTGAACGCCGCTCACCTTCGCGGATAGCACGATCTGATCGCGGCCTAGACCAAGTTCCTCGGCGCGCTTTGCGCTGGTGAGAGCTGAGACAACGGTGGCCTCTCGAACGACGTCCATGACGTCGACGGGATCTGGTCGCAACGCATTTTCATCCATCATGCGAGTGACGAGGTCTTGGTCGAGGCTGCCCCAGTTCACACCGATACGAACCGGTTTCTTGTAGCGGCAGGCCACTTCGATCATCTCTGCAAATTGCGTGTCCCGCTTCGATCCCCGCCCCACATTGCCTGGGTTGATGCGCAATTTTGCCAGCGCCTCGGCACATGCCGGTTCATCTTTGAGCAGACGGTGTCCGTTGAAATGGAAGTCTCCGATGAGCGGTACCGTGCATCCTGCGCGATCCAGCGCCTCGCGTATGTGCGGCACGGCGGCAGCGGCTTCTTTCTCGTTGACCGTAATGCGCACGAGTTCAGAGCCGGCACGGGCGAGCGCAAGCACTTGGGCGACGGTGCCGTCGATGTCTGCCGTATCGGTGTTCGTCATGGATTGGACGACGATCGGTGCGTCACCTCCGACGCGGACGTGACCGATGATAGAGGCGACGGACAGGCGACGAGTGGGCAATGACATGGCGGACTTCCTCAGTTCCCACGGATTCTAGCCGAACCGGCCCGCGATGCCGCAGGTGGTGTTGTGCCTGGACTCGGATAGAAGGCAGCAAGTCTTTGCCCTTGAGGCGCATCGAATGGGCCTACCGCGAACCGATCGGCGGATCCGGCGGACGGCAGCAAGGGGTGAACTCGCTCCACGGGGCAACATGCTCACTGACTGTGGCAATTTCGTGGACGGAAATAGGCTCCAGTTACACACGGTAGCGATATTCCTATTCGAGATACTTAAAGTGAATTGGCATAAATTTAGACGAAGTTAGGCGCAATTTGAGCCATATTGAGTCGATACGGGCCCATCTGGGCCATGGCCTTGGCGTAAGCGGCGCAAGCATCAGCGAGCCGGTCTGGGTCAGCCCAGTGATACCCGCGACCTAACGGAGATCCCGTGACGTGATTGCGAGGGGTCATTCCGGTGTCGATCACCAGGCGCGTCGCCCGTCCTCGTTGTTGTAAGCGTGCAACGCTGCGTATTTTCCGGCCGTGCCAATCGCATCGATTACGTTGCATAATTGACAAGAACGCAGCGGCGGAGTCTGATTCGAGATTGCGTTGAATCTGGGGACATCGCCGACAGGCGAGCAGGGGAGTTCGTTGAGTCAATCGGAGCCTATCGGAACGCTCGACGTTGCGTTGAATCACGCGACTCGCCTCTTGGGTACCCAGCCCGAGTTGGCGGCCGAGCAGGCGACCGAAATTCTGAATGTGGTCCCCGGTCACCCACACGCACGACTTCTCTTAGGTGTTGCCCGCAGATTGCTCGGCGATCTGTCGGGCGCCCTGGACATCCTAGATTCATTAGCTCGCGAGCAAACGCGGTCGGCCGCTTCCCAAATTGAATATGGGGTGACGCTCGGCCAGTTGGATCGGCTACCCGAAGCGGTCGCGGCTTTGCGTCGCGCCGTACAGCTTGCGCCTGATCGTCCGGATGCCTGGCGACAATTGGCGGATCACCTCGACGCGCTGGGGCAAGGGCAGGACGCTGACCAGGCCCGCGCACGGTTTCTAAAAGCCGCTAATCGTGACCCACGTTTGATGGCTGCAGCTAATGCGCTCGTTGCTAACGAGTTGCCGACGGCCGAATCGTTGCTCCGAGACCACTTGTCGGAGTTGCCGACCGATGTCGCTGCACTGCGCATGTTGGCGGAAGTCGGTGCTCGCCTGAGGCGCTACGCCGATGCGCAAACGCTGCTTGAACGGTGCCTTGAGTTATCGCCGAGCTTTCATGCCGCGCGCCACAATTACGCGATGGTGCTCTATCGGCAAGCGAAGTCCGAACTCGCGCTTACCGAGGTGAATCGATTGCTTGAGGTCGAACCGCGCAATCCCAGTTATCGCAATTTAAAGGCAGCAGTTCTGGCGAATCTCGGGGATTACACCCAGTCGCTGGAATCCTACGAGTCTGTGCTGCAGGAATATCCCGATCAGCCAAAGATTTGGATGAGTTATGGGCACGCGCTGAAGACTGACCGGCGGCAAACGGAGGCAATCAGCGCTTACCGTCGCGCGATCGAACTGAAAGCTGATCTAGGTGAGGCCTACTGGAGCCTCGCGAACTTAAAAACGTTTAGGTTCAGTGACGATGACGTGGCCGCCATGCATGCAGGGCTCTTGCGCGAACCTTTAGAGGACGATGACCGACTGCATTTCGAGTATGCGCTCGGTAAAGCCTACGAAGACGCTGCGGACTATGCTGCGTCCTTTCAACACTACGCACGCGGGGCCGAGATCCGCCGACGCATGGTGGCCTATGATGCGGACGAGACCTCCGCCCACTTGGATCGCGTTCGAACGGTGTTCACGGCAGAGCTGCTCAGCCATCGCCGCAGCGTGGGGTGCTCGGCGCCAGATCCAATTTTTGTCGTTGGATTACCGCGTGCCGGCTCCACACTGATTGAGCAAATCCTCTCCAGTCACTCGCTGGTTGAAGGCACGATGGAATTGCCTGATATCACGTCGATGGCGCGAGAGTTGACCGGGCGCCCCGGACGCGGCGATGGGCCACTCTACCCCGCCTGCTTGGAATCGATGACGGATGAGGAATTATCCGATTTGGGTCAGCGCTATTTGTCGCAAACGCGAATTCAGCGTCGGACAGCAGCCCCGTTTTTTATCGATAAGATGCCGAATAACTTTCTGCATATCGGCTTGATCCACCTCATCTTGCCGAACGCAAAAATCATCGATGCGCGGCGTCATCCCTTGGGATGCTGTTTTTCAGCATTCAAGCAGCATTTCGCACGTGGGCAGAACTTCTCTTATTCGCTCGACGATGTCGGCCGGTACTACCACGACTATGTCGCGTTGTTGGCCCACTTCGATACCGTGCTACCCGGACGAGTCCATCGTGTGTTCTATGAGCAGATGATCGATGACACGGAAGGCGAAGTTCGTCGTTTACTCGACTACTGTGGCTTGCCCTTTGAAGAGAACTGCCTTCGGTTTTATGAGAACGAGCGCGCCGTGCGGACGGCGAGCTCCGAGCAAGTTCGTCAGCCCATCTACCGTGATGGCGTTGATCACTACCGCCATTACGAGCCATGGCTAGGTCGGCTGCGTGCGGCCCTAGGTTCTGTGCTTGATGCGTATCCATCGGTGCCAGCCTTTGCAGGTGCTGACGTTTCTGTTTGATTGAGTTTTTATTGAGTGCGTTTTAAAGACAGGGGACTATATCCATGCAGAGCAAATTAAAATCAGATGTCGCTTCGAGCGATCGCTCACGAATAGTGCGTTACGCACCGCTCGCCGCAGCAATATCCGGTATTTTGGCCGGTATTCCGGTTGGCTACGCGGCTGAAGACAAGCCGATGGGCGGTCTAGATGAGGTCGTCGTGACCGCGCAAAAGCGCGCGGAAAACGTCCAAGACGTGCCCGTCAGCATTCAGGCGCTCGGTACCGAGAAGCTCTCTGAGCTCCACGTCGTCAATCTCGACACCTATGTCAAATACTTACCGAGCGTGCAGATGTCGCGTTCGAATGGTCAGGGCAACAGCGGTCAGCCTGGCACGACGCACGTCTACATGCGCGGCATCAACTCGGGCGGTGACGGTAACCATTCCGGTTCTCAACCGAGCGTCGGTACCTATCTCGACGAGCAGCCGGTCACGATGATCGACGGTACGCTCGATATTCACGTTTATGACATTCAGCGGGTTGAAGTGTTGGAAGGCCCACAGGGCACGCTCTACGGCGCCAGCTCCGAGGCCGGTACGATTCGCATCATCACCAATAAGCCGGATCCCAAGGCATTCGCCGCCGGATACGATCTTCAGCTCAATAATGTCGCGCACGGCGGCAATGGCTATGTCGCTGAAGGCTTCGTGAACTTACCGCTGACCCCCGTCGCGGCGGTCCGCTTGGTGGGTTGGGCTGAACATGATGCGGGGTTCATTTCGAACGTTGCGGGCACCAGCGTTGCTGGTTCGGGCATCGTTAATGGTGTCCGTACGTACCCTTCTTGGGATGCGGCGAATGGCAGTCAGGGCACCGTCGGCGCTGGCGCGTCGAGTAATGCGGCGTTCCGTAAGGATAACTACAACGAGGTCGACACCTACGGTGCTCGTGGCCAGGCGCGCATCACGATCGGTGACAACTGGACGATCACCCCGGGCTTCATGGGCCAGTCCATGACCGCGAACGGCTTCTTCGGTTACGACCCGGCCGTGGGCTTCTTGAAGGTTGCACACTTCTCGCCGGAAAAGGGTAACGAGTCGTGGACGCAGGGCTCGCTGACGGTTGAAGGTAAGATTGGCGACCTCGATATGGTCTATGCCGGTGCCTACCTGAAGCGTCATCAGTTCCACGGCGCTGACTACAGCGACTACTCGTTCTTCTACGACAAGTACTACGGTTCGGGTAACTACTTCTACGACAATGCAGGTCATCTGATCAACCCAGCGCAGCAGGTGATCGGTAACCACGAGTTCAACAAGTGGAGCCACGAACTCCGTTTCACGACGCCTAAAGAAAACGCACTGCGCGCTACCTTTGGTGCCTTCGTGCAGCGCCAGACCCACACGTTCTACGAGCGGTATTGGATGCCGGGCGAGTTGAGCACCGGTGGCCCGGGCCTCGCGGACTCGCTCTCTATCCCAGGCTGGTCGAACACGGTTTGGTTAACCGATCAGCAGCGTGTGGATCGTGACCAGGCGATCTTCGGTGAAGTCACGTATGACATCAGCAGCAAGCTGTCGGCAACGGCGGGTTATCGCTTCTTCAAGACTAACAATAGCCTTGAAGGATTCTACGGCTACTCGAATAACTTCTCGTCGCATACCGGCGTGTCGCAGTGCGGCCCGATTGACGCCAACGGCAATCACGTGGTGGATGCAAACGGTAACCCGGTCATTGCAGGCTCGCCATGGAATTCCTTCTATAACGCGTCGCTTGAGACATACCATCCCTTCAACGGGGCGCCGTGCACAAACTTGAACCGTGCGGTGAAGCAGTCCGGTAACACGCCGCGCTTCAACCTCACCTACAAGATCGACGCGGACAAGATGGTCTACGCGACTTACTCGAAGGGCTTCCGTCCTGGTGGCGTGAACCGTACCGCGGCGGCAGGCATTGGCCCTTACCAGGCGGATTACCTCACCAACACCGAGATCGGCTGGAAGACCACCTGGCTCGGTCATCGTCTGCGTTGGAACGGTGCAGTCTTTCAGGAAGACTGGAAGGACTTCCAGTTTGCCTTCTTGGGCCCCAACAGCCTCACGATCATCGTCAACGGCGGTGCGGCGAAGGCGACCGGTGTCGAGTCGGAACTGCAGTGGGCAGTCAATTCAGCTTTCACGCTGACCGCAAACGCCACGTGGTTGCCGAAGGACGAGTTGACCGTGAACTACTGCGGCGCGGTTGGCGTGACCAATTGCCCGGACCAAGTGCACACCTATGCCGATGGCAGTTCGATCACAGGCCCTCTGGCGCCGGCCGGCACGCGCATGCCGTCCTCGCCGGAGTTCAAGGGTAACGTAGTGGGTCGCTACGAGTTCTCATTGAACTCATGGGATGCGTACTGGCAGGCAGCGTACGTCTACCAGACCTCGATGACCCAGAAGCTGCGCGTCGTTGACCAGCAGCACTTAGGGCCTATCGATGCGTACGGGTTGGTTGATCTGTCTGTGGGTGTCTCGAAGGACGGGTTGTCCTGGGACTTATTCGTCAACAACGCGCTCGATTCGCATGCGGATCTGACCCGGTTTGCGCAGTGCACCGAGACCATTTGCGGTCAGGTGTACTCGATCCCTGTGCAGCCGCGGACGATCGGGCTGAAGTTCGGCCAGAAGTTCTGATCTGCCTCAGATCGGCGGGCCCGTCCTGGGCTCGCCGATCATCCCCCCGGCCTAGAGGGTCGGGGGGATCGCTGGCGCTGCCAGCCATGCTATCCAATCGCTGATGCCTGACCCTCTTGCCGCCGGGTGGGGTTGTTATATTATTGTCCTAACATTAAAAAAACGGCGCGGCCGCGCCACGCTCTGGAGACTCTCATGAGACAGGTGAAGACGCTGGGACTGCTCGGCACGGGTGTCATCGGTGGCGGCTGGGCTGCCCGCGCGCTGCATTTCGGCATTGACGTGATTGCGGCGGATGTGAAGCCGGAGATGGAAGAGTGGATCCGCAACTCCGTTGAGAACGCAGCGCCTGCGTTGGCGCGCTTGACCTCGGCACCGCTGCCGCCGCGCGGCAAGCTGAGCTTCACGACGAATCTCGATGAAATGGCGGCGAAGGCCGACTTCATACAAGAAAATATCCCTGAGCAGCTGCCACTCAAGCAGCGCATCCTCGCGCAGGTTAGCCGTGTGGCCGCGCCAGACGTCATCATCGCGTCGAGCACGTCCGGTCTCATGCCGACGGATCTGCAGAAGGATATGACTGCGCCTGAGCGACTCATCGTCGGCCATCCCTTCAATCCCGTATATCTGCTGCCGTTGGTCGAGTTGGTCGGTGGCGAGAAGACCATTGACTCGAGCATCGAAGCGGCAGCCGAGTTCTACACCTACATTGGCATGCATGCGCTTCGCGTTCGTCGTGAAGTCCCGGGTCACCTCACCGACCGTCTGCAAGAAGCCCTTTGGCGTGAAATTCTGCACATGGTGAATGAGGGCGTCGCGACGACGCGTGAACTCGATGAGTCCATCATCTACGGTCCCGGCTTGCGTTGGGCGGCCATGGGCACGAACCAGATTTATCACCTGGCGGGCGGTGAGCCTGGCATGCGGCACATGCTGCACCAGTTTGGCCCGTGCCTGAAATGGCCATGGACGAAGCTGGAAGCCCCCGAACTCACCGAAGAATTGATCGACCGTATGGTCGAAGGCACGGCTGAGCAGGCCGCTGGTCGCTCGATTCGTGAACTGGAGCGTCTGCGCGATAACTACTTGGTCGCTGTGCAGCAGTCGCTGAAGCCGTTCGACATTGGCGCGGGCGCCACGCTGAACGCCCTCGAGGCGCGCTTGTATGGCGACGCCGCCGCGCGCGCCAAAGTGTCTGAACAGGACAAAACTCAGCCGCTCAAATTGTTTGAAGGCACGGTGAGCCCGGAATGGGTGGACTACAACGGCCATATGACCGATTACCGGTACCAGCACGTTTTCGGCGAAGCGGTCGACGCACTGTTCCGTCAAGTGGGCATTGACGAGGCTTACCGAGCGGCGGGCCATGCGCCCTATACCGTAGAGATGAAGGTCAGTTTCCGCGCCGAGATGAAGCAGGGCGATGCCTTCTACGTCACGACTCAGGTCGTCGATGCTGATGACAAGCGCCTATGGTTGTTCCATCGCTTGCATCGCGTGGCGGACGGCGTCATTGCCGCGACCGGCGAGCACTTGTTCCTTCATGTCGATGCCAAGTCGGCTAAAGCTACGCCGTTCCCTGCAAACCTGTCGGCCCGGCTGGCGGAACTCAAGGCCGCGCACGCAGGCCTTGAGCGTCCAGACGGCGCCGGTCGCGGAATCGCGATGAAGAAGGCCTAGTCCATGCCCAAAATCGTCAATCATGCGGCGCGCCGTGACGAGATCGCACTCGTCGCATGCCGCGTGGTTGCCGAACATGGGTTCGAGAATGCAACCGTCGTTCGTATCGCCCGCGAAGCTGGCTATACGACCGGAATGATTGCGCATTACTTCGACTCGAAGCAGGAAATCATTCTGGCTGCCTTGCGACTCATGCTGCGCCGCATTGAGGAACGACTCCTTCGGCCCGCTGGAGATGGCGAGTCGTTGTTGAGTGTGCTCTCTGAGTTACTGCCTCTGGATGATCAGCGCAGCACGGAATGCGCATTTTGGATTGCGTTTTGGGGTCAGATATCGGCCGATGCGCACCTGAAGCAGATCAACACGTGGGTGCATTGCGAATACACGCGGCTCTATGGACGGTGTTTAGCCGAGCACTGGCCTGAGTGGGCGAAATGGCCCGATAACGTTCGCGATGAGGTATTGCGCGCGGTCGCTACGTTTCTCAATGGCCTCACGGCCGGCGCAATCATCAGCCCAGCCGAATGGCCGGCCACTCGCCAACTGAATCAGCTGGAGCGCCAGCTTGAGCTATGGCGTGGTTGGGCACAGAACAATCCAGCACACGCTGCCAGTATGAAGAACCGTAAATCCGTCCGAGTATCGTCGCGTACGCGCGGCGCCGGGCATTGAGCGAGGGTGATGAGATGCATTTTGGCCTGACTGAAGAACAGATCTTGATCGTCAAAACGACGCGTGACTTCGTCACAAACGAACTCATGCCGCACGAGCAAGAGATCGAGGAGACGGGCATCTTACGTCCGGAGTTGCACGCGGAACTCAAAGCAAAGGCGATCGATGCTGGATTGTATGCGGCCAATATGCCGGCAGATGTGGGCGGCGCTGGCCTCGATACCCTGACGTGGGTGTTGTACGAAAAAGAGCTGGGCCGCACAGGGTATGCCTTGCACTACAACTGCGTGGGTCGTCCCTCCAACATTCTTTGCGCCTGCGAAGGCGAGCAGCGCGAGCGCTACTTGTTCCCCTCCGTGCGCGGCGAACGCGTGGATTGTTTGGCAATGACCGAGCCGGGCGCAGGTTCGGATGTGCGCGGCATGAAGACCTCCGCTGTCGAGAAGGATGGCGATTTCGTCATCAATGGCACCAAGCATTTCATCAGCCATGCCGATCACGCGGACTTTGTCATTCTCTTCGCTGCAACCGGCGAAGAGGCGGGTCCGCGCGGTACGAAGAAACTCATCACAGCGTTTCTCGTCGACAAGGGTACGCCGGGCTTTGAAGTCCGCAATGGCTACAAGAACGTCTCCCACCGTGGCTACAACAACTGCATCCTCGAGTTCAACGACTGCCGCGTGCCGAAGTCGCAGGTCTTGGGTCAGGTGCACCAAGGCTTTGAGGTCGCCAATTCGTGGCTCGGGGCGACCCGACTGCAGGTCGCTGCGACCTGTCTTGGCCGCGCAGAGCGCGCGCTGGACCTGGCCATGCAATGGTCGGTCGAGCGTAAGCAATTCGGGCAGCAGATTGGCAAGTTCCAGGGCGTTTCTTTCAAGTTGGCGGACATGGCGCTCGAGTTGCGAGCTGCTGAATTGCTGACCTTGGATGCAGCGTGGAAGTTTGATCAGGGTATCGCCACCGATATGGACATGGCGATGGCTAAGCTGAAAGCCTCGGAAGTGCTAGCCATGGTGGCTGACGAAGCGCTGCAGATTCACGGGGGCATGGGCCTCATGTCGGATCTGCCCCTTGAGCGCATCTGGCGCGACGCACGCATCGAGCGCATCTGGGAAGGCACCAGCGAGATTCAGCGCCACATCATTTCCCGTAGCCTGCTGCGCCCACTCGGCGGTTGATCAGTAATCGGTAGCATCCTCGGTCACCGTCCGATAGCATCGGACGGGTCCGATCGGGGGGTGATTCAGTGTCGAAAGATCTCGCAGCGCGTCCATCCGTCGCGCCTCGCATGCTCGTCGCGTTGCTGACGTTGGCGTTGTTCATCAATTACGTTGATCGCGGCAATCTCGCGACGTCCGCCCCCATGATTAAAGATCAACTGCACCTGGATGAGGAGCAGTTGGGTTACTTGATTTCGGCGTTCTACTGGACCTACGTCATCGCGATGATTCCAGTTGGTTGGGCGACGGAGCGCTTTGGTGCCCACCGAGTCTTGGCCATCGGCGCCACGCTGTGGTCGGTCGCGACCCTTTTCACGGGTTTTGCCGGTGGCGTTTCGATGCTGCTGGGGATGCGCTTGCTGCTGGGCCTCGCCGAGAGTGCAATCTTCCCAGCCAGTTCGGCGCTTCTTGCGACTTACGTGCCCCGCGAAAGTCTCGGAAAGGCAAACGGTACGATCAGTTTCGGTTACCTAGTGGGACCTGCGATCGGCACCTTTATCGGTGGCATGTTGATGGCTCGGTATGGCTGGCGCGCGGTATTTATCGGCTTTGGTGCAGCTTCGTTCCTTTGGCTTCTGCCGTGGCTACGTTTTTCAGCGCAAGTGCCGCACGCGCCGACAGAGGCCCGTGACGCAGTTTCCGCGGCGAGTCCAACCTATCGGCAAATTCTCAAACAGCGCGGGCTATGGGGCGCGTCGCTCGGACATTTCGCGGGTAATTTCACCTGGTATTTCATCCTGTCGTTCATGCCCTTGTACCTCGTGGATGTTAGGCACCTGTCCACGGAATCGATGGCCTCGGTGCTCGGTGGCGCATACTTCGTAAACGCGATTTGCGCCGTGATTGCCGGTTGGTATGCCGACCGGTGGATTCGCCGCGGCGGCTCGCCGACCCTGATCTACAAGCTGCTGATGAATGTATGCCAAGTCGTGTCGGTGGCGTCGATGCTCGGCATGGTGTTGCTGCCGGCGACGTACTCGATTCCTTGCCTGTTGATCTACGAGATTTTTCTGGGTTTCTCGTCGCCGGGCACCTTCGGTATTGGTCAGATCTTGGCGGGCCCTACCGCGACTGGCCGTTGGATTGGGGTGCAGAACTTCTGTGGCAATCTGGCCGGCATCATCGCCCCGGCGCTCACCGGTTGGTTGGTCCATACCTACGGCAATTACAACATGGCGTTCACGATCGCCGGATTGGTCAGCTTGCTGGGACTCTTTGGCTACTGGGTGGTCCTGCCCAAGGTCGAGCCTATTGATTGGTCCAAGGCCTGAGTCGATCCTCAGTCTGGGATTACTTTTCCTCGATTGAGGATCCCGTTTGGATCCAGCAGCGCTTTGATACCCCGCATTAACTCGCGCTTGGTCGGGTGTATCCAACGCTCTAGTGTTTTCTTCTTCTCATGACCGATCCCGTGTTCCGCCGAATAGGAGCCGCCCAGTGCGATCAGGTCGGACGTCACGAGACCGGCGATTTCGTCATAGCGGGCGGTGATCGGATCTTTTGCGTTGATCGTCACGTGCAAATTGCCGTCCGCCAGATGTCCAATAACGTACACACTTAAGCTGGAATCATGACGGGTGATTCGCTCAGTCACACGCTGCACGTAAGGAGCAATTTTCGATAGTGGCACCGAGACGTCGTACCAAAGACCGCCGGGTCGTTCACGATCGACCGCCCAATCCTCGCGAACACGCCAAAAGGTGATGCGTTGAGTCTCGTTCTGGGCGATCAGTGCGTCGGTGGCAAGGCCACTTTCCAGGGCCTCTTCGAGCAACTTCAGCAGGGCGGCTTGCACGGTGTCGATCGCTGGCGCCGTCAATTCAATCAACAGCAGAAAAGCGGCCTGCGCCAGTGGTTTCAGGTCTTCAAGATGCAGGTCGTGGCAGACCGAGTCGGCGTGATTGCCCGACATTACCTCAAGCGCAGTGGGCACCACCCCGGTCAACAAACGCGCGCGCGATACCAACTGGGTCGCCTGCTCGAGGTCCGGAACCGCTACGAGCGCAGTCGCAACCGGACCGTCGATCGCCACGAGCGATAAGGAGACGCGCGTGATGACCCCAAGCGTCCCTTCGGCGCCAATGAACAACCGCTCGACGGCAAGTCCTTCATTGCGCTTAACGACCTGCCCCAACTCGCTCAGCACTCGCCCGTCGGCGAGCACTGCTTCAAGGCCTAGCACCCGTTCTCGCATCGTGCCGTGCTTGAACGCGGCGATACCACCGGCATTGGTCGATACGAGGCCACCGATCGTGGCGGAATCGCGCGCCCCTAAATCGATACCGGCCGACAGTCCAAAGTGTGCGGCCGCATCGGCTAACACCGACAACTTCACCCCAGCGCCCACAAGCGCGGTTCGGCTCACGGGGTCAATCTGAAAGTCGGTGAAACGATCGAGCGCGACGATGATTTCGCCGGGGTGACTGGTGGCGCCACCCGATAAGCCGGTTCGACCACCTTGTGGCACGACGCCGATGTGGTGCGCATTGCAGTAACGGAGGATTTGGCTCAGCTCGTCACAATCGCGCGGGCGAAGCCACAGATCAGCGCCAAGATTGCCGGAGTCGACGCCCGGGTCTTGCGAGGACAACATCGACTGATCCCGCGCGTGTTCGATCCCGACGATCGCGATCAGATCTGCACTAGCAGTGGGCGTGAGCGGCATGCCGATTCCTCAGAACGGATCGGCACTATCGGCGTGGTGCGGGATCGGCGTCAAGATGCGCCGATCCCGCACGCACGGATCAGGCCCGCATGCGGCTGCCTGACGGATCAAAGGCCGACTCGGCCAACCGCACGGCGCTGCGACGTTCACCGATCAGTTCGACCTCAAAGCCTGAGATCTCATTGGCCACGGCTTTGTCGACATAGCCCATGGCAATGGATTTACCGACCGAGTGACCGAAGCCGCCCGAGGTCACCCAACCAACGACTTCGCCGGCGTGGAAGATCGGCTCATCACCAATCGCATCCGCATCGGTCGCATCGACATCGAGCGTGATCAGGCGGCGCACGCCGCCGGACGCCTTCTCGGCTTCCGCTGCAGCACGACCAATGAAATCGGGCTTCTTGAGATCGACGAAGCGACCGAGGCCCGCTTCAAACGCGCCGTAGATCGGGCGGAACTCGCGTGCCCAGGTGCCGAAGCCCTTTTCGAGTCGCATGGAGTTCAGCGCGCGGCCACCGATGACCTTGAGGCCATGCGGCTTGCCGGCGGTCATGAGCAAGTCATATAGCGCGCGCTGATAGTCGCTCGTGACCCACAACTCGTAACCGACATCACCCGTGAACGATACGCGACCCATGAAGGTCGGGATCATGCCGACGTCCATCTTGCGGAACGACATGAACGGGAACGCCGAGGTCGAGAGGTCCTCGGACATGAGCGGCTGCAGGATGTCGCGTGCCGCGGGACCGGCGACCGACAGGCCGGTGTATTCCATTGCACAGGGACGGACCGTGACGCCTGAGGGCGGCAAGGTGCGCTCAAACCAACGCATGTAGAACACTTCGGCGGCATAGGTGCCTACTACGAAGAAGCGATCCTGCGCGAGGCGCGCCACGGTGAAGTCGCCGATCAGGCGGCCCGCTTCGTTGAGCATGGGCGTCAGCACCATGCGGCCGATCGCGGGAACGCGGTTGGCCATGACGGTGCCGAGCCACTCCGCGGCCTTCGGGCCCGTAACCTCGAATTTGCCGTAGTTGGAGATCTCGAGCAGACCTGCTGCGTTGCGAACGGCATGGCAGTCGGAAGCGACATGCGCGTGGGCGCTGGAGCGACGGAAGGTGACTTCTTCGGTCGGCTCTGTGCCCTTTGGTGCAAACCACAAGGCGTGTTCAAGGCCGCAATAATCGCCGAACACGGCATTTTCAGCCGCTAAGCGGTCATAGATCGGCGTTGTGCGCAGCGGACGACCCGCAGGCAACTCTTCATTCGGGAAGCGAATGCTGAAGCGTCGCGAGTAATTCTCACGCACTTTGGCGTTGGTGTAGGCGAGGGTCGCCCAATCGCCGTAGCGCGCGACGTCCATGCCCCAAATGTCGGCACCTGGGTCGCCGTTGACCATCCACTCGGACAACGCCAAGCCAACGCCGCCGCCTTGACTGAACCCAGCCATTACGCCACAGGCCACCCAATAGTTCTTAAGCCCACGAACCGGACCGATGAGGGGATTGCCGTCTGGTGCGAAGGTGAACGGTCCGTTCACAATCTTTTTGATGCCGGCGTTCTCAAGACGCGGGAAGTGTTTGAAGCCGACTTCCAGGGAGGGTGCGATACGCTCAAGGTCATTCTCAAGCAGATCCTGACCGAAGTCCCACGGCGTGGTCTTTGGCGACCAAGGCACCCCGGCACGTTCGTAGGTGCCCATCAGCATGCCGCCACGTTCTTGGCGCATGTAGATTTCACCTTCGAAATCGATGCAGTGGAGCTGTTCTTTCTGGCCCTTGAGTTCGGGAATGTCATCCGTGATGAGGTACTGGTGTTCCATCGCGAGGATCGGCAGCTCAAGCCCTGCCATACGCCCGACTTCCCGCGCCCACAGTCCGCCGGCATTCACGATGTGTTCCGCATGAATCGTGCCCTGCTCGGTCACGACGTCCCATGTGCCGTCCGTTCGCTGCACCGTATCCACGACTCGGTTCTGGCGGATGATCTCAGCACCACCGATCTGTGCCGACTTGGCATAGGCGTGCGTCACGCCGTAGGGGTCGACATGGCCTTCGATGGGGTCGTACATCGCGCCGACGAAGTGCTTTTCGTCTAACAACGGGAAGATTTTCTTGGCCTCCGGCACGGAGATCAGTTCGAGATCCATGCCGAGATAGCGGCCGCGCGCTTTCGCCATCTTGAGCCAGTCGAGGCGTTCCGGCGTGCCGGCCAGCATGATGCCGCCGGTGATGTGTACACCGCAGGACTGCCCTGAGATCTCTTCGATCTCGCGGTACAGCTTGATCGTGTACTGCTGCAACTTGGCAACGTTCGGATCGCCATTGACCGTATGCATGCCACCGGCCGCATGCCAGGTGGATCCAGACGTGAGCTCGGCACGCTCAATGAGCATGACGTCCTTCCAGCCTGCCTTGGTGAGGTGGTAGAGCACGCTTGCTCCCACCACGCCACCGCCAATTACTGCCACTTGTACGTGGTTACGCATGTCGACCTCTGTGCTTCATCGATAGGGTATAGACATCGGCGCTGGGCGCCGATGTCGATGATTAGCTGACCGGGTACGCGCCGCCTTCTTCCGTGCGTCGCGCTACATAGGCATCAATGGATTCAACAATGGCCGGATCGCGCTCCGGTGCGACGTACTGTGCCAGCGAGTCGCGCCAGATTTTCTGCGCCCGCTCGGTGGCCGTGAGCGCGCCTGCGTCGGTCCATTGGCCGTAGTTGCTCCAATCCGACACCAATGGCGCATAGAACGCACTGCGGTAGCGCTCCATGGTGTGATTACAGCCGAAGAAGTGACCGCTAGGTCCCACTTCCGCGATCGCTTCAACCGCGAGATCCGCGGGATCAGCCGAGACCGGTTGAAAAGTCTCCGCGAACATTTGCAGCATTTCGATGTCGAGAATGAACTTCTCGTACGAGGTCGAGAGTCCACCCTCGAGCCACCCGGCCGCATGCAGGATGAAATTGCAGCCGCCCATCAGTGCGCCCCACAAGCTCATTTGCGACTCGTAGGCGGCTTGCGCATCCGGTGCATTCGAGGCGGTCGCATTCGATGAGCGCCATGGCAGGCCTAAATGCCGGGCCATCTGACCTGCACCGAATGCAGCCTTGGCATATTCAGGCGTGCCGAATGCTGGAGCGCCAGAGCGCATATCCACGTTAGAGGTGAAGCTGCCGTAAATCACGGGGGCGCCTTTACGCGCAATCTGGGTCAGTGTGATGCTGGCCAAGGCCTCTGCATGCGCAAGGGTGAGGGCCCCTGCAATCGTGACGGGCGCCATGGCCCCGGCCAGCGTGAATGGCGTAATGATGGTTGGCTGACCCCACAAGGCGAAGTCGATCAGACCCTCGGCCATTGGGATGTCGAGCTGCAGGGGTGAGTTCGTGTTAATGACGCCGGTGGCATAGGCGCGTGAGCGGAACTCTTCGTCCGTCAGGCCATACGCCATACGAATCATCTCGAAGTTGTCATTAATCTGACCGGTGCCACGGGCGTACACCAACGGAATCTTGTCCGTCATGTTCACCATCACGCGTGTCGTTTCCAAATGGCGGACGTTGACGGGCACGTCTTGTGGTTCGACGCCGCCACCCAATACTTGGATCACTTCATAGTTCTGGCAGAGCTTCATCAAATTCGTGAAGTCTGCGAAGGTTCCCGCGCGGCGACCACCCTCGACATCCATAATGTTGGGCGGGCCCGAGGTGCAAGCGAAGGACACGTGACTTCCCGACATGGGTTGGTCGCGGGATGAATCGCGGCCATGCAGGGTAAAGCCCTTGGGAGTCGTCGCCAAGGCTTCGATCACCAGGCCGCGGTCCAAGCGCACCATCATGGTCTCTTCATTGACTGCAGCGCCAGCGGCCTCATAACGACGGCGTGCCGGCTCTGACAGCACGCGCATGCCCTGATTTTCCAGAATCGAGAGCGCGGCTTCATGCATCGCTGCCACTTGGTCGTTGGAGAACACACGCAAGGGCTCATAAGGATTGACCAACCGGCGATAGCTGCGCGTGCGGTCGAAAGCGGCGGTGCCGGCCACGCCGGTGGTGCGGCGGCGGCCGCGGCGGTCGCTACGATCTTCTGTGCGGTCTGACATGAGTCTGAACTCCGTAATCTGGCGCTTGAGCCAGTGATGCCATTAGTCGGTAGGAGATGCGGCTAGATCATCGCGTCCCGGCCCGAAGTGCTGGATGAGCCAGCTTCGGAACAGGGCGATGGCCGTGTCGCTGAGAGAATCCGGGTGCGTGACGAGGTAATAGCCAAAGCCCTCGTCAAGCGTCTCGGGATAGGGTTGAACGAGTCGACCGGCGGCGAGGTCGTCGCGGAACAGGTTCAGATCCACTAATGCGACGCCTTCGCCGGCTAAAACGTATTGAGCCGCCAATAGCGCCGTATCAAAGACCAGGCCGCGTTCGAAATTCATCGGCGGCATCTGGGCCTGTCGCACCAGCTGACTCCAGAAGTGATGGCGCGGTAGATCGGCAATGCGAATGTGGACCAGTTCGTTGTCGCGCAAAAACGTGGCGAGGTCCTTTCCGGACTGACGTTGCGCCAAATCTGGATGACACACAATCCCCAGGTGTTCTTGCCAGAGCAGGTCCGATACGAGATCGGTCACGGTTGGCTTGGAGTACACCACGGCCACGTCGACATCGTGCGGTGGCGGCCCAACGTCATATGGGCTCACGAGGTCGATTTCGACCTCGTTGTTGGCTCGGCGAAAATCACGCAGGATCGGAACTGCGGCATGCAGCGCAAAACTTGGGGGCATCTGTACCCGAAGTGTGCGTAGGGCGGGTGCGCCCGTATGCCTGATTTCATCGAGGGCGTATTCGAGTCGATCAAAGGATTTGGTAATGACTGGCAGCAAATGCTGACCGGATGGGGTCAATACGAGTGCGTGGGGCCGACGCTCGAACAGTTGCACACCGATCAGTCGCTCCAAGGAAATGACATGCCTAGACAGAGCGCTCTGGGAGATCAGTAACGCATTGGCGGCACCGGTAAAACTGCCATGCTTGGCAACGGCTTCAAAAGCCCGTAGCGCATTCAGCGGCAGCCAACGGCGGTCGATCCGCACCCGTTCCATGAGGTTCCCCCTAATGCAGCCCCGAAAATGTCCCGGCAAGAAGGCCAGCGGGGCGTGACTGCGCAGGTTGGGGCAAGTCCGTCCGGCCTGCAATGCCTTTTTCAGATGCACGAATCCATTTAATGGCAAGGCGGCTGGGTTGCGTCTTTCGGCCTCTGAGTTACATTGCTCGGCGCTGATGACGCCCACACCAAAAGCTAGGGATCTCCACGCCATGACCGATCTGTTGCCTACCCAACCCGCGATTGAGCACAAGATTGCTGCCATCGAGATTAGCCACCACCGGCTGCCGTTGGATCCGCCTTTTCGGGCAAGTTGGGACACCAAACCACGGGTGCATTTCGATGCCACGGTCGTGCGGGTGCGGACCGATACTGGACTCGAGGGTGTCGCCTCGGGTGACTTGATGGTGGGCTTCGCCGGTCACGAGAATTTGTTCATCGGGCGCGATCCGCTCGCGATTGAGCGTCACTACCGGGTACTTTCCCATATTGATTTCCATTACGGCCGTTGCTGGCCCTTGGACCTGGCGCTCTGGGACTTGGCCGGTAAAATCACGGGGCAGCCGTGCTGGAAGCTCTTGGGTGGGTTATCGCGGAAAGTGCGAGCCTATGCCTCATCAGGCACCTTGCGCAGCCCGGCGGAGACGGCAGACGTCGCCGAACGCATGCTGGCCGAGGGCTTTCCGGCGCTCAAATTGCGCTTCCATCGTGGTGACTGGCGCGAGGATATTCAGGCGCTCGAAGCGGTGAGGGCTCGCCTCGGTGATCGTATCGACTTGATGGTCGACTGCAATCAGGGTTGGCGTATGGCTTGGGATACCGAAGCTCCGTGGACCTATAAGGACGCGTTGGTCGTCGCGCGAGAGCTGGAACGCCTCAACGTTTATTGGATGGAAGAGCCTCTGCACCGCGCCGACGCGAGCGGAATGCGCTCGTTGCGCGAGGCCGTGGACGTGCGCATTGCCGGCGGTGAAATGACTCGCTCGCTGACGGATTTCCGCGACCTGATCGATGGACGCTGTCTCGACGTCTTACAGCCTGACGTGGCGTTGGTGGGTGGCATCACCGGCTGTCGCCGAGTGGCGCTGATGGCGCAAGAGCACAATCTGATTTTC
Source organism: uncultured Pseudomonadota bacterium (assembly GCA_903879335.1). Taxonomy (GTDB): domain Bacteria; phylum Pseudomonadota; class Gammaproteobacteria; order Steroidobacterales; family Steroidobacteraceae; genus CAIKZZ01. The sequence goes on along the minus strand of CAIRLC010000017.1, from coordinate 202,410 downwards.
ACGCCTCACACGTGGACAAACGGCATGGGTGTTACCGCCAATGCCCACCTCTGCGGCGGATGCGCAGACGTGCCATTCCTAGAGTTCCCTTACGACCCACCAGAATGGAGTCTCGACCGTCGGGATTTCTTGATGGCTGAGCCACTCGTGGTGGATGCCGAGGGCTGGATTGATCTTGGACTGACGCCGGGTATGGGCTATCGGCTCAATGAAGAGCGTCTGGCCCGTACCCGAATCGGTTGATTTAGTCTGCGATCGATTGGTACACGAGGTTGGTCCAATCGGACAGCAGCCCGAAGTCTTCCGGTAGGACTTGTTCAAAGTACATCGCCACCATCGACTCCTTCGGGTCAATGATGACGGTGGTGGTGGCGTAACCGCTCCAACCGAATTGCCCCGGGGAACCCAGTTGGCCATACGCGACTGGATCCTTTAACACGCCTACGCCAAGACCAAAGCCGTAGCCTTGCCAGGGCGTGCTGATCGTGCCGAGATGATCCGAGCTCATCATCTCGACCGTCTTGCGGCTCAGGATGCGGTGGCCTTCCAGTGTGCCCCCATCCAATAGCATCTGCGCAAAGCGCAAATAATCATCGGGCGTGCCGGAAAGGCCTGCGCCTCCAAACGGATGGGCGGTGAAGCGCTCGTAGTTGGCGCCGCCGGGTATGACGACGAGGCCGCCCTGTGGGTTCGGGCTGTAGAGCGTCGCAAATCGGTCAGAACGGTCTGACGGCACGCCGAAGACAGTGTCGTGCATGTTCAGTGGATCGAGGATCGTCTGACGGACGTAGGTTTCAAACGGCAGACCCGAAAAGTATTCGACCAAATAGGCCTGTACATCAGCAGCATAACTGTAGATCCACTGTGTCCCCGGTTGCGCCACGAGGGGCATTGAGGCCATATGATGAGTCATGTCGCCGACGGATTCGGAATGGCCGTAATCAATTTGCGCCGTGCGATAGGCGCGATCGACGGCGGTGTCGCCGAATACACCGTAAACAAAGCCTGCCGTGTGGCGGAACACGTCTTCGATCGTGATCGGCCGTTTCGGGGCAGCGTACTGAGGCTGCCCGTCGTTTCCTTCACCGACGTAAACCTGAACGTGGGCGAATTCAGGCAAGTACTTTGACAGCGGGTCGGAGAGCTGGAATTTGCCCTGTTCGAAGAGCGACAACAAAGCGACCGCCGTCACGGGCTTCGTCATGGAATAAAGGCGAAAGTACTGATCCGTTCGCATCGGTTGATGCGAATTGATGTCCGCATTCCCGTAGGCTTTTTCGTAAGCCAAGCGACCTTTCCGCGCGATCACGACGACGGCGCCCGCCGAGCGGCCATCGCGGATGGCGGCATCAATGCGGTCATCGAGGCGCTTCAAGCGATCACTGGACAACCCGACGGATTCGGGTGTGGCGCGCGGCAATGCCGCAGCACTGGCTTGTTCGGCGATGCCGCCGGTCAGCGAGAGAACAATGGCGAGGGTGGCGATACGATTGGAGGTGTTCATCCCCCGATCGTATCTCTACCTAACCCTAGATGTCAGTGTTTAACGCCCCTTCCATTCGGGTTTACGCTTATCGGCGAAGGCTCGGGCTCCCTCCAGGAGGTCCTCGGAGCGCAACACCCGCTGTACGGCGCCCAAGGCGTCATGCAATTCGAACGCTTCATTCTGCGGGATCATTTCGCTGTGCTGCAGCAATTGCTTGATGGCCGGGAATAAGAGTGGGGGTCCATCGGCGATCATGCGGGCGACTTCGCGCGCCTTCTCCATGGCGCCGCCCGAGGGCACGACCCAGTTGATCAGGCCCCAGTGCTTGGCTTCGGTCGCGTCCATCGTGCGACCGAGCATGAGCATTTCGACTGCCACGTGGTAGGGGATCCGCCGGCGCAGCTTGATGGTGGCGGCGTCGGCGAGGACGCCGACTTTTATTTCAGGCAACGCAAAGGTCGCGTGCTCTTCCGCAACGATGAGATCGCAACCGAGCATCAGTTCAAAGCCGCCACCGAAGGCGATGCCATTCACCGCGGCGATAACGGGCTTGTCGAGATTACGTGGGTAGTTCAATCCGCCAAAGCCGCCGACCCCCCAATCCGAGTCGGACGCTTCGCCGTCGGCGGCGCCTTTCAGATCCCAGCCTGGGGAGAAGAATTTATGGCCTGCGCCGGTCAGAATGGCGACCCGCAACTCTGCGTCGTTGCGAAAATCGGTCCAGATCTCGTTGAGTTGCCGACTGGTTGACAGTGCGATCGCGTTCGCCTTTGGGCGATCGATCGTGACTTCTAGAATGCCGTTGTTGCGTTCGGTGCGAACGCCGCCGTCGATGGCCATGCTGATTACTCCGCGATGCGTACGAGCGCGTCGACTGCGACGACGCCCCGGCCTTGCGGCCGAACGATGATGGGATTGACGTCTAATTCGACCAGCGTATCCACATTGGCCGAGGCGTAGCGGGCCACGGCCAAAATGGCGCCAACGAGTGCGTCGACGTCGCCGGCGGGTTTGCCCCGGAAACCATTGAGCAGTCGTTTCACATTGAGCCGTCCAAGACCTTCGCGCACGGAGGCTTCAGTGAATGGCGGGAGTAGGCTGGTGCTGTCGTGTAGGTACTCGGTCAAGACGCCGCCGGCGCCAATCACCAGCACTTGACCGAATTGTGGATCCACGGTGATGCCGACCAGTACCTCTGCCACGCCATCGACAACCATCTGCTCAACGAGCACGTGATCGCTAAGCGCTGCGAGTCGCGTCGCAGTTGCAGTCGCTTCGTCGGCTGATCGAATGTTGAGCGCAACACCGCCCACATCCGACTTATGGGCCAGATCGGCGCTCGCGGCTTTGATGACCACCGGAAAGCCGATGGTTTCAGCTGCAGAAGCGGCCTCAGCAATCGCGACGGTACGGGCGCCAGGGACGGGCAATCCATAAGCGGCGAGGGCGGCCTTGCCTTCATCTTCACGCAGCGTCCGCGTTGCGGTCGCATATTTTGATGGGCGCTGCAAGGCGACGGGGGCGCCGTTCTGCCAGCGAGCACCGATGTGTGCGGCGGCATCCAGCGCCTCGAGGCCTTCGCGCTGTCCTTGAAGGGGAATAACGCCATGCTGGGTGCAATAAGAACGCATGTCTTCGTAGAGCGTTTCCGGCAATGAGGCCAACATGGCGGCGCGCACGCCCGCTTTCTTCGCCTCGTCCACGAACAGTCTAATCGGGCCATCAAATGCTGAGGTATCCGACCGATCAGCGGGCGGGCAGTCGAGCATGAAAGCGACGGCGTCGTAGCCGGCCTTAAATACGCTTGCAAACAAGGCCTGCATCTTCGGTTGGTTGAACCAGATGTAGGTGTGAAAATCGAAGGGGTTAGCGATGGTGACTCTCGGTCCCACCGCCTCCTGCACCAACAGGCGGATATCAGGGGAAAGCGGCGGGAACTCGAGGGACGTATGGCGAGCCACATCCGATGTCATCGCCATGTCGCCACCCGAAGCCCCCATCACCAATACCTTGCGGCCGGGTAATGGACCGCCGGAGTGTAGGACTTTCAGGGTTTCGACGAGCGAGGCCAAGGTATCGCAGCGGGCGATACCAGCATCCCGACAGTACGCGTCAAAGACCTGATCAGCGCCGGCCATTGCGCCGGTATGGGTGGCCGCAGCCTGTGCGGCGGCGGCGGTTCGACCCGATTTAACGAGTGCAATCGGCTTGCCGGCAGCACGCGCGGTGTTGACGGCACGTGCGAATCGATCGGCATCTTTGATGCCCTCGATATACAAACCGAAAGCGGTGACTCGCGAGTCTTCCGACAAAACTTCGATCAGGTCTTCCAAAGCGAGACGAGTCTGATTACCAACCGAAATCACATAGCCAATCGGCAGGTCACGCTGATTGAACATTAGCGTCAGCGAGATGGTTCCGCTTTGACACAGGATGGCGACGCCACGATCAGAACGGGCACCTCCCACGACTTGATCGGGCCAGAGTGCCGCGCGATCGAAGTAATTCACGAGGCCATAGCAATTGGGACCCGTGAAAGCGAGGTCGCCCGATTGAGTCACGAGGTCGGCGGTCATTTGCCGCCCCGCATCGGTGGCGGTTTCATCGAAACCCGAGGCGAAGCACACGAAGCCACCGGCGCCGCGTTGATTCAGCGCGCCTGCGAGCGTTGGGATATCCGCCGCTGGAGCGGCAAGAAATGAGGCGTCCGGCGCACCCGGTAACTCTGCAATGGAGCGGTAGTAGGTAGTGCGTTCATCCGACTCCCGGGTCGGATGTATGCGCCAAATTTCACCGGCGTAACCGATCTGGCGGCATGCATTCGCCACCGCATCGGTCCAATGGCCTCCGACGAGTGCGAGCGTCTTCGGCGCCAATAGGCGACGCAGTGACTCGCGATTCATGCGCGCTTCACTAAGGTCAGAGCGCGGGAGCTCGGTCCCGGCCACTCACCGGCATCAGGACCATTAAATGCGCCGATGGCTGCACGAATGGCCTCCGGGAAGGTGGCTGCACCGGCGTTCTCCCCCTGTCGATAATGCAGCAGCATGAACTCACCGGTAGCGGCTAAGTCGTCTTTCCCTTCGACCCGAACTTCGAAACCGAGGTGCACGCGTTTGTTATCGAAACCGATCACGTGAGCGCCGATTTCCAGTATTTCGCCGAACTTCACTTCCCGCAACCAGTGCGTATGCGCTTCTAATGAGTACAACGTGCACTGCGTACTTGTCCGGTACGCCTCGTCGATGCCCACGGCCACCATGAAGGAATCGCAAGCGCGACTCATGGCGACTACATAGTAGGCATCGTTGAGATGCTGGTTATAGTCGATCCAATCGGGATGGATCGGCGTGCGAAAAATGACGCGTGCGGACATGCGGGCGACCTCAGCCGATCTTCAGACGCTCGCGCACTTCCGCCGGTCCAATGACTCGGGCACCCATGGCTTCCACAATACCGCGGGCCTTGGTCACAAGCTGTGCGTTCGACGCGTAGACGCCCTTGGACAGATACAAGTTGTCCTCAAGGCCAACGCGGACGTTGCCGCCGTTGACGACCGAGTTGGCGACCCACGGCATCTGCATGCGGCTGATCGCGAACGATGACCAGACCGCGCCCTCTGGCATGAAGTTCTTCATGGCGAGGAGATGTTCGGTGTTGGCCGGCGCACCCCAAGCGATACCCATGCACAGCTGGATCAATGGCGGTGGCAGTACCAGGCCTTCTTTAATCATCTGTTTGACGAACCAAAGATTGCCAGTGTCGAAAATTTCAAATTCTGGTTTGACGCCGAGATCTTTGCAGATCGCTGCGCCTTGGCGCAGATAGTTCGGGGTTGAAATATAGGCACGGTCGCCGTCGCCGAAGTTGAGGCTGCCGCAGTCGAGCGTGCAGATGTCCGGTCGGTATTTGCCTTCCTCACACAGATCGATGACGTGGCGCATCCGATCTTCCTGGGTGCAGAAATCGCTACCCGGCGCAGGTGTATCTTTCAGGCCTTCATTGCCGATGACGATGTAGCCGCCCATGCCGCAGGTGAGGTTCACAATCACGTCGGTGCCGCTTTCGCGGATGGCTTTGACGACCGCGCGGTAGTGCTTGGTCTCCATCGAGAAATTGCCGGTTTCAGGGTCGCGCACGTGAATGTGGACAATCGCTGCACCAGCCTTGGCGGCGTCGATGGCGCTCTGAGCGATTTCGTCCGGCGTTACTGCACAGTATGGGCTCTTGGTGACTTTCGAATCGTCGCCGGTAACGGCGCACGTAATCATGACATCTTGGTTCATGGGGCTCCCCTCTTAAGACCGTTCCGTCATATTATCGCGGTCATAATATTTACGCCACAGAGCGCCCGGACACCGTCCGGTCTTTGTCTGTGGATCGACTTCCGGGGTAGGTAGGCCATGAAAAAGACTCTCGGTACGTACCTGATTGAAGTGCTTGAGGCACAAGGCGTACGCCACGTATTTGGTATTCCAGGCGTACACAATCTTGAGCTTTATCGAGGCCTTGCCGCCTCAAGCATTCGCCACGTGCCCGGTCGCCATGAGCAAGGTTTAGGCTTTATGGCCGACGGCTACGCGCGCGCCGGTGGTGGCATCGGCGTCTGCTTCACGATCACTGGACCAGGATTAACGAACATCGCGACGGCAATGGCCCAAGCGATGCAAGACTCCATACCGCTGTTGGTCATTTCCAGCGAAAACCGACGCGGTGAAATGGGCACTGGTCAGGGCTTTCTCCATGAGATTCCGGATCAGATGGGCATCGGACAACGGGTCTCTACGCACGCTGAGCGCATCCTCGCTCCCGAGGATTTGCCGCCGGCGCTCGAACGGGTGTTTCGTGCGCGTATTACCGGCCGTCCTGGCCCAACCTACCTCGAAATCCCTCGCGACGTTTTGACCGCCGAGGCCGCCCACTTGCAGGTGGTGACCTGGACATCACCCGCAGCCTTACCGGCATCGGCAGACGCAATAGCGATGGCCGCGCAGCGGCTGCGTAGCGCGATCCGACCGGTCATTTTGGCAGGCGGTGGGGCCGTGGGTGCGGCGGCGGAACTCCGAGAATTGGCCGAGACCATTGATGCCCCTGTGGTGATGACCGTGAATGGGCGTGGCCTGTTGCCGCCGGATCACCCACTTGGCGTTTCGATGAGCCCGTCTCTGGACGCCGTACGCAGTCTGGTTACCGCCGCTGATGTGGTGCTTGCCGTCGGTACTGAGTTTGGACAAACCGACTACGACATGTACGCGGTCAGCGAATTTCCGCAGCCGCCGGGGCTCATTCGCATTGATATTGACCACGATCAGATGCGCCGCTCCGTGCGGGCAGAGATTCCGCTCGTAGGCGATGCGAAGGCCACATTGCGAGACTTATTAGCGCTCGACATGGGTCCGTCACGCCGCGCTGATGGCGCACAACGAGCGCTTAACGCGCGTCAGGCCGCCTTGGCTGCTTTGCCCGCAGCATACGTCCGCGAGATCGAGTTGTTGAATGTGATCCGCGACGCTGTACCTAGCGTCACGATCGTCGGCGACTCTACGCAAGTGGTCTACGCTGGCAATTTAGGATTTGCCGCAGCTGCGCCGCGAACTTGGTTTAATAGCGCCACCGGCTACGGCACTTTGGGTTACGCATTGCCTGCTTCCACAGGCGCGGGTCTTGCCCGGCATGAATCGCCGGTGGTTTGTTTTGCCGGTGACGGCGGCTTGCAGTTCTCGCTCGGTGAACTGGCCGGCCCACGCGAAGCGGATGCTTGGACGGCGATCATCGTCTGGAACAACCAAGGTTACGGTGAGATCAAGACATCAATGATTGCGGTCGATATCGAGCCGGAGGGTGTCGATATTCGTCCACCGAATTTTGCGCTGCTCGCCGCAGCCTACGGTTATCCCCACTATCATGTCAGCGACCTCGACGGTTTGAAAACCGTCCTGCGCGATTTCGCCTCGAAGCGACAAGTGATGGTGATTGAAGTGAGTGCGGAGTCTTTCGAATGAAACGTCGTTTTGCGCCGATTATTGATTGGATAGCTCATGAAGGCGGTGTCGATCCATGGGCTATCCACTGGGAGGCTCGGCAAGCCAAGGAGCGCGGCGAGGACGTCATCTTGCTCAGTGTCGGAGATCCACCGATTGACACGCCAGTCGCTGTTGTCGATCGAGCCGTCGCCGCATTGCGGGGTGGTGACACGCACTACACGGAAATTCTTGGCAAAATGCCGCTTCGAGAGCGCATTGCCGCGATGCACGCCGAGCGTACGGGCGCCCCCTGTGGCGCCGAAAATGTTGCTGTTCTAGCGGGCACGCAAAACGGTCTCTTCGTGGCGTCATTATGCTTGGCGAGCCACGGCGATGAGATCATTACTATTGATCCCATGTACACCACGTACCCGGCATCGATTCAAGCCTCTGGTGCGAAACTAGTGCGTGTTCCAGCGCATGCGAGCGCAGGCTTTCATCCCGACTTGAAAGCCTTGGAGGCGGCGATCACGCCGCGCACGCGCGCCATCTTTCTCGCCACGCCCAGTAATCCCGCCGGCGTCGTACTCACGGAAAGCGACTGCGACGCGATTGCGGCAATCGCGCGCCGACACGGCTTGTGGATTGTTTCCGATGAGGTCTATGCCGGTATCGCTGACGGCAATCGCGTGCCGAGTCTTGCGGCCCGTTTGCCGAATCAGGTGGTCACCTTGGGTAGCTTGTCCAAGAGTCATGCTATGACCGGTTGGAGAGTGGGTTGGCTCATCGGGCCGGCCGACCTTGTCAAGCTGGTTGATGAATTGGCGCTTTGCATGCTGTATGGCATACCCGGTTTCATTCAAGAGGCGGCGATTGCTGCCCTTGATCACCGCGTCGAAATTGAAAAGGACATGCACGATTACTGTCAGTTACGCCGGGAGACCCTTTACCGGGCCCTGACTGATATTCCACGCGTTAAGCCCTATTGGCCGGATGCGGGGATGTTCATGTTGCTGGATGTGCGCGAGACGGGTCTCGGTAGCGCGGGGTTCTTGCGCGGCCTTTTTGAGACAGAGAAAGTGTCGCTACTCGACGGGGCTGCCTTTGGCCGCGAAACGGACGGCTTTGTTCGAGTTTGCTTTGCCGCGGAACCGGCCGAGTTGGAAGAGGCGGCGCGCCGGATTCGTCGTTACGCAACGAGCCTAGCCTAAGGCTAGGCTCGTTCGGTATTCCTCACATCCTGTAGGTAAAACTCAGTCCAACCGTCCGAGGGCGGAAGGTCCAGGAATTCCTCTGCGGCGTGGGTTGATTCCACAGGTAGTTGTTGTTGGCATCGACCGGGATGTTGTAATCCGACTGACCCAGTTGGTAGTTGGTGATCGTCCTTGAGTCGAACAGATTGTCGACAAACACCGCTAACGACGCATTGCCCAAGCTGACCCCCGCGCGTAAGGACGCGAAGCTAGTGGAGTTCACAGGGACAACGTAGGGGTTATATTGCGCCGTTGCAGGGTCCTGCAGTGACGTGAGCCAGCGATTCTGAGCCGCATATTCCCAGTCCATGCGGACAAAAGCGTCGCGCTCCCCGAGGCCAAAGTTGTATTGCAGTCCGAGCGATACTGTCCAAGGTGGCGAGGACGCTGGGCTGCCGTTGACAGCACCTTCCCCGGAAATAGCGTCACCGGACGACGCGAGCAGTGGCTTTGGCGCTGCGGTGGATTCGGTGTATCGCGCACTGGTGTAACCGACAGCAGCATCTAGCGAGAAGCCGCCACCAAGTACAGATTCAACCTGTAAGTCGAAACCTTTGGCGACGGCGGAGCCTAGGTTGTCCGTGAACTGCAGGCCGCAGTTGTAGGACACGTAGACGCTCTGCTGAATATTCTGCCACTTTATGTAGTAAACGCTTGAAGCGATTCGCAGTCGGCTCGATGGGTTGTTCTTGGTGCCAATCTCGTAGCTCTGGGTCGTATCAGAGTTGTACGCGCTTGGCGCCCCATTGGGGTACCCCGTTTGATTCAGGCCACCGTCGCCATTGCAGTAACTCGGCAACGGACTGTTGCCACCACCCGGGCGGAATCCCTTGGCATAGGTGAAGTAGTAGAGGTTCGCCGGGTCCATTTGGAAGGAAAGGCCAACTTTCGGCGTAAACGCGTTTTCGCTGTGACTCGCGGATGCGGTTTCGCGGCCGAAGTTGAGGTAGCCGTCGCCGATATGATTCAGCTCAAAGCTCTGGTGCGCAAAGCGGCCGCCGACCGTCAGCTTCAGGCGATCGCTGAGAGCGTAGGTGCCCTCACCGAATATCGCGGTTTGGCGATCGGTGACTGTTTGATCGTTCAGGTACGACGCGCAATTGGGTAGTTGATAGCCATTGGGGTTGCCGTCATTGCAGGTGTAATCAGTCGTGCCGAAAAAATCGGCAGGTGCTATGCCCAGCAGGTCGCCCCAGAGCGACTCGATCCGCGGGTCGAATAGAGCCTCGGTGCTGCGTTCTTTCGATGTTGAGAAGAACGCGCCAACGGTCCAGATCAGCCGGCTGCTGGGGTCATTCGATTGCCAGCGCAGTTCTTGGGTGAATGAGTCCTGCTTATTCGTCATGATGTTGGGGCCAGCGTAGTTCTGATATCCCGATGGCAAGTGGATCCCATTGCCGTCGATTAACGGATACCAGCTACACGGCACACCATTCAGTGGATCACCCGCATAATTACCGCATGACCCCGTCAACGGCGCTTGCGATTGGTAAAAGGCGAGGTCGTAGACGCTGCCCTGATAGCCAGTTTCTTCTTTGCGGTGGTAGTACGAGGTATTCGAAATGACGCGGGTCTTACCGACGTCGACTTCGATCTTGAGGGCTGGTAGATAGTATTCATCCGGCGTTGGAATGCGCTCAGGACTCGCGTTGGCGAATCGCCCGTTGGGAGCGTCGGAGTAGGCATCCCAAAAGGTCGATTGATCATGTTTGCGCGAGTTCTGATACATCACGCTTGGCGTGATCGATACGGCCTCAGACGGCTGCCAGAGGAAGGCCAACCGCACAGCCGCCGCGTTGTTTCGGTTAGCGCGGGAGTCAACAACCGCTCGACTGGTTGGATCGACTCGGTCGATCCAACCGCCATCATGCCGGTACCAAATGCTGGCGCGGTAACCCAAAATCCCATCGATCAGTGGGCCGCCATGGGCAATTCCTGCCTCGAAGCTCGGATCGCCGCCTCGTGTCGTCGACAGCTCTGAGCGGACGTACGTGGATTCCTTGGACACACTGGGCTGATTCATGATGTAGCGAACCGTGCCGCCCTCTGAACCTGAGCCGAATAATGTGCCCTGCGGACCGCGAAGGACTTCTACGCGATCGAGGTCAAAGGTTTTGGGAAGCGCATCGTCAGGACTGAAACCAACAGCACGCATCTGGATGGGCGTGTCATCGATGTAAATGCCTGTTGTGCCAGCGCCACCCGACGACGAGATGCCGCGAATTGAAATGGCGTTTGTGCCGGTGTTATCGATCGTCACGCCAGGCGTAAAGCGGACGACGTCTTGGAAATCTTTGATTCCTTTGACGTCCAGTGACTCCTGCGTCATGGCCGTGACGGAAATGGGGACTTTGCTGAGCGATTCTTCGTGCCGGGTTGCGGTGACGACAATTTCTTCCAGCTGGCCGGTTTTGGCGTCAGCCGCATAGGCGGACGACATGGGCAAGCTGATCGTCAGCCCCATAAAGGCCGCGGCGTATTTATGTTGGCTCATCTCGGTTCCCCCCCTTCAGCAAATCTCCGATCCTGCCGAGACCGTGAACTGCGCTAGCTTTCCAGCGCTGCGGTGGCCTCATCAGACCAATGGATATGCACTTGATCGCCCCAGTCAATTGCCCAGTCGAGCGTGCGCCTTTCGTTTTGCGAAAACACCGTCAGCAGTTGCCCGCTGACCGTCTTGATTCGGTAAATCGAACGGTTGCCCAAATAGCCGAGCTCCCACACCTCGCCGCTCGCCGAGTTCCCCCCGGAATCTGACGTCGCGACCTTGGAAAGATGCATCTTTTCTGGCCGAATTGCGACTGTCACTTCGGCGCCAATCGCTATCGGTCGGCTCTCACGGGCACGTACTAACCCTGCCGTTGCCGTTAAGACGTTCAGAACGCCGTCAACTTGCGACTCGACCACCCCTTCAATGAGGTTCGCCGTACCGAAAAAATCGGCGACGAAGCGCGTTTTTGGATATTCATAGACCTCGGCCGGCGTTCCGACCTGTAACACGTGACCTTGGTTCATCACGGCGACTCGGCTAGCGAGCGCCATGGCCTCGTCCTGATCGTGAGTCACGACGATGAACGTGATGCCCAGCTCGTATTGCAAATCCATGAGTTCAAATTGAGTGCTTTCTCGAAGTTTCTTGTCGAGGGCGCTTAACGGCTCATCCAGTAATAGGACTTTGGGGTGTTTGACGAGCGCGCGCGCAAGAGCCACGCGCTGGCGCTGCCCGCCGGACAGTTGGTGCGGCTTGCGGCGGCCAAGCCCGCCCAGTTGCACCATATCTAGGGCCTCGGTCACCCGGCGTGCGCATTCGGGTCGCGCGACACCGTCGCGCTTTAATCCATAGGCAATGTTGTCCTCGACCGTCATGTGCGGAAACAGCGCGTAGGACTGGAACATCATGTTTACGGGCCGCTCGTAAGGCGGCACTTCGGTCATATCAGCCCCGTCGATCAGGATGCGGCCTGAAGTGGGTGTCACGAACCCAGCGAGCATGCGCAGTAAGGTGGTCTTTCCACAGCCCGATGCGCCAACGAGCGCAAACATTTCACCGCGGTAGATCGACAGATCAACACCTGAAACCGCCGTGAAGTCCCCGTAGCGCTTTTCAACTGCCTCGATGACGATCTGCGGCTTGCTGTTCGGGTCAAGCCATGGCCGTTCATTGGTATTAGGACGCTGCGGCGCGATCACCATGCGCAGTACCGTGGGCAGATCATGTCAGCCCGAGCATATCTCAACCTGTGCCGCTGCGGCATATTTTCAGCGATCCGCAGGTGGGGTCATTCGGCGACGGTCTGGCGCGAAGAAGGGGCGTTCCACAACGGTTGCCGCCACCATCCGACGTTCCCAGACCAGTTCACGATGTAAGTAAATATCGGCGTGGACGCGCCGGCCCGCGTCGAAGTGTGGCGCGTCGAGGATCGCGAGTGCGATGTTGCGCTTACAGGTTGGCGACCACATGGCCGATGTGACGAAGCCGCATTCCTGTTCGTCCTTTGGGCTCGCGTACAACAACGCATTATGCGCCGGTTTATTACCGTCGATATCGATGCCCACCAACATCCGCTTCAGGCCAGCTGATTTCTGGCGCAGCAAGGCGCGTCGGCCGTTGAAGTGTGGTTTATCAAAGTCGACCAGCCACCCGAGTCCAAGCTCTAATGGCGTCCGCTCACGGTGCATCCGGATCGTATGCTCCGCCGACACGAAGTCTACGTTCGGCATGAGAAAGCCGGCCTCGATGCGAGCTAAATTCAGCGCCTGCGAGCCGATGGCGCGAATCCCACGTGTACGACCGACTGCCATCAGTTCGTCCCATATTCCGAGGGCGTGTTCGGGTCGCATCCAGAGTTCGTAACCTAGATCGCCAGTGAAGCCAGTCCTTGAAACCATCATGTCGCGACCGGCCGAGCGAAATTCTCGAAACTCGAACGGTTTGAGTTGTTCGACACCCTCCAAGCCGAATCTTTTGAGCACGTATGCGCTTGTGGGACCTTGCAAGGACAGGGCAGCCACTTGGGAGGTGATCTCTTCGATCGCAACGTCAAAGCCAATGGCTGAGTCTAGAAACCAGTCCAGCTGACGCTCGGCTGTGCAGACGCGAAAGTCTTCCGGACTGAAGCGAAAAATTGTGCCGTCATCGATGATATGGCCATCATCGTTGCACCAAACGACATAGCTCACTCGGCCGACGCGTAATTTGCGCACGTCGCGAGTCACCAGCCGATTCAAGAATCGTTCGGCATCCGCCCCCGTGACCCGATACTTCACCATCGGTGTCAGGTCGTAGAGGGTTGCCGCATTGCGGATGGCGAAATATTCCTGCTCAACGGTCGTGAATACGTCGACGGTCGTGTAGCCCGACCACGGGACAAATTGATCGTTCTGCGACAGCGCGCGGGCGCGGTCATGGAACGGGGTATCGAGCAGTGGCTTGCGAAAATGAGGCGGTGACGGATAGTCGGATCCGGTTGTCATGAGGCACTCCTCTGGATGCGCTCGGCAGCCAATTGGCCTGGTAGGCCGGTCAAGCCACCGCCCGGGTGTGATCCAGCGCCACACAAATGCAGCCCTTGGATGGGTGAATCATATTGCGCCGCACCTGGGAAAGGTCTGACCATCATGAATTGGTCAAAGGCCAGATCGCCGTGGTGCCAATGCCCACCCGTGATCCGGCACTCCCGCTCCAGATCGGCCGGTAGCAACATTTCACCAGCAACCACCCGCTGAGAGATTCCTGGCGCTACGGCTTCCAGCGCGCTGAGTGCGTTGGAGAATAACCTATCGCGGGCTGTACCTAGGCTGTCCCTCGTCTCAAAGGCGGCGTAATTCACGATCGCCGTGAGTACGTGTTGGCCTTTCGGTGCGAGCGTCGCGTCGTGTAGCGATGGTATGGTGATTTCCATGACGGGGTTGGCCGACACTTCGCCATATTTAGAGGCGTTGAAGGCTCGTTCGATGTGATCAAGCGATGACGCCACCAGTAGACGGTCACCCAATTGAGTACTCTGGATGCCGTTGAACGACGGCAAGGCATCCAACGCCAGATGCATTTTCGCCGTGATGCCGCGCTGCCTGAAATGATCGACACGCCGGACGAAGCCGGTATCGAGGTACTGTGTACCCAGCAGCGACAGAAAGGTCTGGCGCGGGTCCACGCTGGAGACGACGCGCGTCGCACTGATCCGCTCGCCATCGATCAAATCGACGCCCACCACACGGTCATTGTCGACAACGATGCCAGCAACGGGCGCGTCGGTACGGACCGTGACGCCAGCGGCCTGTGCTGCCATTGCAAGTGCATTCGATAAGCTAGCAACGCCGCCCATGGGAATGGAATACCCGGAACGGGTGACGGATTCGCCTGCGCGACGACTGAGTAGCGTCAGCACGGTGCCGGGTGCTCGCGGGCCGAAATTGGAGCCGAGAATGGCGTCCATGCCGAGTGCAGCTTGCAGTAGTGGGTCCGCTAGTTCGTCGGTCGCCAGGTCATAGACGTTCATGCCTGCGACGCGTAAAAACTCTCGCATATCCCGTTTGCCAAGCAAGCGCAGTCGAAGTCCCATCTTGAGGAGACTCCACCGATCTTCAAAACTCGCCGTGCCGAGTCGGGGAGGGCAGGTCGCATTGATGCTGGCGAGGAAGCGGCTGAAGCGATTCAGCCGTGCCGCCAGATGCCGCCAAGCGGCCACATCTTTTGCATTGGCGCCGTCTACCTGACCGCCGCCGATACGCAGCTGACCATCCGCAGATATGACGGTTGTCGCCAGCTGGCGAGCCGCCCAGCGCAGACCGTGGCGCTCAAGCTCCAATGTCCGACTGAGTTTGTCAGAGAATTGGTGCACGAGGTGCGCGCCGACCGCCGCATGGAACCCTGGGGCGAACGCACGGTTCGCAGCAAATCCGCCGACGGTTGCCCCGGCTTCGAGAACCAACACGCTATGGCCGGCATTGGCGAGCTGCTGTGCGCAGATCAAGCCGTTGTGGCCCGCCCCGATGACAATAGTGTCCCACGCGCGGCTCATGCTGAAACCCGTCCCAGGTCAGCCAGCACGCGACGTGCGCAGTTGGCGCCCGGTGCTCCCATTACGCCACCCCCTGGGTGTGTGGATGAGCCCGACATGTAGAGGTCTTTGACCGGTGTTCGGTATTGGGCATAGCCGGGCACTGGGCGATTGAACAACAATTGATCCATCGTGAGTTCGCCTTGGAAGATATTGCCTTCCGTGAGGCCAACTTCCCGTTCGATATCCCACGGCGTGCGAATTTCCGCGTGCCGAATCAAACTCTTGAAGTCCGGGCTATGCTCGGCAATGGCATCGATGACTGTGTTGCCGAAGGCCTGGCGTTTTTCATCGGTCCACGGTCCGTCGGCCAATTCATACGGGCAGTACTGCACAAAAACGGACATGTAGTGTTTGCCATCAGCCGCCATTGTCGGATCGATTTGGGAAGGCATCAGCATGTCGACATACGGCGCCCGCGACCAGCGACCTTCTTTCCAGTCGTCATAGGCGCGTTCCATCATTTCCAGGGTATCCGTGATGTGCATATCACCGCGGATAGCCGGGCTGCCCGCCGGAATGGCTGGGAATGAGGGTAGCCCATCCAAGGCAATATTTAACTTGCCCGACGAGCCGCGAATTTTGAAACGCCGAACGGCCGTCAGAAAATCTTCGGGTAAGTGTTCTGGTGCCACACAATTGAGGAACGTGCGCTTGACATCCATATTGGAGATAACCACGCGCGCCCGAATTTCTTCGCCGGACTCGAGTACGACGCCCCGGGCCCGGCTACCTTGCACCAGTACGTGATCAACGGGCGCGGATACGCGCACATCGCCACCGCTTGCGCGCAGCGATGAGGTCAGGGCCGCGGTAACCGAGCCCATCCCGCCACGGGCAAAGCCCCACGCACCGACGGTCTCGTCGATATCCCCCATGTAATGATGGAGGAGCACGTACGCGCTGCCTGGCGAGCGCGGGCCGAGGGCCGTTCCGATAATGGAGCTGCCGGCAAAGTGCGCTTTGACGATTTCGCTCTCAAAGTACTCATCAAGGAAGTCGGCCGCAGACATCGTCCAGAATCGGAGGGTGTCATACATTCTTTGCTCGCCCATGCCATTAAATCGGGCACCTAGGTAGAGCAGTTCATTCAGATCCCTCGGCTTAAACGACGTCGGATCGGGTGGCTCGCGCAGCAGTAAAGGGCGGATGAATTTGCACTGACGCATCACATCGCGTGAGTAGCGGTCGTAGGCTTCAGCATCGCGAGAAGAGTGGCGCGCAATCTCCCGCCGCAAGGCGTCATGGTTGTCGTACAGGGCCAGATGGCCGCCGCCGCGCATCATCGTGCAGCCCGAATCGTAGGGAATGATTTGCAAGCCGTGTTTCGGAAGTTCGAGCGTGCGCATGATTTCTGGGCGCAACAGGCTGCAGACGTACGAACAATTTGAGTACGTGAAATCTTCAAATAAGTTGCGACTTACGGCGGCACCGCCAATGTAGTCGTTACGTTCGACGACTAAGACGTCTAACCCCGCGCGGGCCAGATAGCAGGCAGCGACGAGACCGTTGTGGCCGGCGCCGACCACGATGACATCATGTTCCTTGGTTCTCGTACTGCCCATATGTTTTAACCGTGCTTTTCGAGCTGACCGGACGCGCGAGCTTCGAGCGTGGCGTCGACTGCCACCTCAAACCCTTTCAGCGTGTCGTTCAGGCACGACTCGTCGTGTGCCGCTGAGATAAACCACGGTTCACGCGAGTCGGGTTCGCAGAGGACGCCCTCGTCATGCAACACCTGCGCCATAGCATCATAGAATGCGTAATCGCTGCTCTTCCATGTCCGATAGTTCCGTGGCGGTTGAGCATCGAAATAAAGGCCCAGCATCGACGGGTGACCGACGAAGCTGTGAGCGATGTTGCGGGCTGACAGTACTTTTGTCATGCCCTGCATCAGGCGCGTGCCGTAATCGGCGATACGCTCAAGCGCGTCGGTTTCGTCGAGGATCTCGAGACACTTCTCAGCAGCCGCGAGCGACACGGAATGCGCAGTGTAGGTGCCGCCGTGGGCTACGCCCTTGCCAAATTTGCGCATGATCTCTTCGCGCCCGGCGACCACAGAAATCGGGTAGCCGTTGGCAACTGCCTTGGCCAAGGTGCAAATATCCGCATGGACGTTGTACAGCTGCTGGACTCCGCCGCGTGCCACTCGGAATCCGGTCTTTACCTCGTCAATGAACAGCAATACGCCGTATTTGTCGCAGAGGGCGCGCGCACCGCGTAAATACTCCGGGTCGGCCGCGATACCTAAGCAGTTACCCATAATGGGTTCGATCAGCAGACAGGCGATGCGACCTGCAGTGCGTTTGAACGTCTCTTCTAGCTGATTGAGATCGTTGGCCTGCACAAAGTGAGCGAAGCTGCGTACGCCGAGGGGGATGCCCTGACTGTATGGGGCCACTTCCGGTTCGCCGCTCTGTGACCACTTCTCCATTGGGGTGTACCACATGGCCGCATCAAAGAGGCCGTGATAGCTGCCTTCTAGGATGATGTATTCGTCGCGACCGGTGTAGGCGCGCGCGAGGCGCAGCCCAGCCATGACGGCCTCAGTACCGGAATTGGAGTACCTCACCAGTTCGGCCGCGGGCACCATTTTGGAGATGCGTTCAGCCACCCGGAACTCCCGTTCGGTGGCGAGTGCGAAAACGCCACCGACGTCCATGCCCTCACGGGCCGCGGCGTCGACTTCAGGATGAGCATAGCCAAGAATCGCCGGACCGTAGCCGAGTCGATAGTCGACGTAGTGGTTGCCATCGATGTCTTCGACGCGCGCGCCACGACCTTGTTTGACGTAAATCGTTCGGTCATCGCCCCAATACCGGAAGTTAGATGCGACACCGAGTGGGAGGCGAGTCACTGCCTTCTTAAAGTGTTCATTACTTCGAGTGAGATCGCGCGGCATGAAAAGCTCCGGCAGTTCAAAGGAGAGGTGTGTGACAGAGTGCGACGCTAGCACTCCGATGCCGTTGCGTCCACGCGATTTTGTACGATCGTATAGAAACCATTTTTGGCGCACCGCAGCAATGGCTCGGTTACCAATTGCGACCGGCAATCGGATTTAATAGTTATAAAAATCATCAATATAGACAATTATTGGGATGGTAAGACCCGTGCAGCGTGCGCTGCTAGGTCTTGCGGTGCTGGCTATTCAGCGCGTAGATTGAACGATCGTATACAAATCGGGAGCCTTGGAATGACGAACCCTAGTTCCGTCCCTCATCAGGCCCTACCTCCTTGGGTGTATAACCACCCGGAAATGACGCGTCTGGAGACTGAGCGCGTCCTTCGGCCCAGTTGGCAAATTGCCTGCCACATCAATTCCATACCGACGCCCGGCGATTACCTGACGGTCGATCTCGGCGTAGACAGTGTGATCGTTGTCCGTGATCGCGACGGTCTTATTCGAGCGTTCCATAACGTCTGCCGCCACCGTGGTGCGCGTTTGCTCGACGGAGAAGGCCATTGCCAGGGTCTGATCGTGTGCCCGTACCACGGCTGGAGTTATCAGTACGATGGGCGCCTGACGGGCGTGCCTCTCAGAGACACCTTCCCCGGCTTGGCCCGCGAGGCGCATGGGCTAAAGCCCGCCCATGTCGACACCATCTTAGGGCTCGTGTTTGTCTGTCTTGCGGACGAGCCGCCTGCGAGCTTGCATGACGTCTGGGGCCCGCTACTGCCTGAACTTTCGCCTTACCGTATCGAAACCATGCTGCCCTTGGGTCCGATCGGGGTAGAACATTGGGACGTGGATTGGAAGATCGCGATGGACAACTATCTAGAGTCCTACCATGTTCCGATCGGTCACCCTGGTCTCAACCGGCTGACTACACCCGACTATGAAGACCAGCGCGGCTTCCCCGGTTTCGCCCGCGGAATTGGTTGGTTGCGTGAGGCCCCATCGTCACGCTGGAGTGAGCGGGCTTATCAAACGCTACTGGCACGGACCCCAATGGATATGCCAGATGAACTCCAGAAGTCATGGCGCTTCTACAGTGGACTACCCAATCTCGGTATCGATCTGTATCCCGAGCAGATGGATTTCTTTCAGATTTTGCCGCGTGGTCCCGGGCGGTGTTCGATTCGCTATGCATTGTTTGGCCAGTCCGACACGCGACGGGAAATTCGTGCGTTACGGTGGTTGGGTACCAGGATCAACGCCGCCGTCAATGCGGAAGACCGATGGCTGTGCGAGCGCGTACAGCGCGGACTTCAATCCTCCAGTTATACCCCCGGACCTTTATCCGCACTCGAAAAGTGGATGTTTGAGTTTCATGATCTGCTCGAGCGCGCGATCCCTGAAGTCCGACTTCCGAAAACGCCTGAGCGTTTTGCCCCCTGAGAGCCGAGGTCAACATGAGTCATGAACACCCATCCGATCCAACGGCGGGCGACTTCAATGGTCTCAGGCAACGAGTCGATACGCTGCCAAGTCATTGGTACTTTGATCAGGACCACTACCAGCGGGAACTGCGAGACATCTGGTCCAAACAATGGGTTTACCTCTGTCGCGCGGGCTCACTACCCGACACTCGCTCATATCGGACCTTCGATCTGGTCGGCCAGCCTGTAATCCTGCTCCGCGACGAGTCTGGAGATATTCGGGCCTTCTATAACGCCTGTCGTCATCGCGGCGCTACATTGTGCAGCGATGCATCGGGTCGATTACCCCCGACGGGTATCTCGTGTCCCTATCACGCGTGGAATTATCGATTGAATGGCCAACTGGCGCGAATCCCAAACGCTGGTCGTTCTCATTTTGTTGATATCGCGAACACACACTTACACTCGATCGCTGTGAAGGTTTGGCGCGGGTTTGTTTACGTCAACCTTGCCGGCGAGGGCGCGGCGCTCGGTGATAACTTCAATGCAAATTTGCAGTTATTCGATCACTGGCCGCTCGAGGATCTGGTGGTCGGTCATCGGCTGACGAAGCGTATTCGGTGTAACTGGAAAGTATTCTGGGAAAACTATAACGAGTGCCTGCATTGTCCGGCCGTGCATCCGAGTCTCATTGATGCGGTACCTATTTATCGACGCGGCATCATGGAGGAGCGTGATGATCCGAATTGGCGGTCCACTGCCGATCGCCAAGATCCACTGTACAAAGGTGGATTAAAGGCGGGTGCCGTCACATGGAGCACAAATGGCGAGTCGCTTGGTCATGAGTTTTCACAATTGACCGAGGCGGAGCGCGCTTTGGGCTATCACTATATGACGAGCCTGCCATCGCACTATTTGGTACTGCACGTGGACCATGTGCGGTCGTCACGAATTTTGGCCCTGAGCTCCGAGGAAACCGAGCTGGAGATTGAGTGGCTGTTTCCTCGAGAGACCTTGGCGGATTCAAGCGTGGATATCATGAACGCCTGCAATTTCTCGGCAAGGGTCATGCAGGAAGACGCCGCCGTCTGCGAGTTGGCGCAGCGCGGTTTACATGCCGCGCCCCATACGCATGGCACGCTGATGCCCGAGGAATACGATGTTTGGCGGTTCCAAGAGTGGGTCCGCCAATCGCTCGGAGTGCGCTGACTCCGAGCGATCTGCGGGCGGATTAGCCCAAATGCACCCAGGCTGATTTGGTCTGGGTGTAGCTCAGCAGACTTTCAAGGCACTTGTCGCGTCCTTGTCCCGACTGCTTGTAACCACCGAACGGCTGAGTCATGTCGCCGTGATCAAAGCAATTGACCCAAATGATTCCAGCTTCCAAGGCGCGGACGGTCTTATGGGCCGTCACGAGATCACGCGTCCAAACCGAGGCGGCCAGACCGTAGATGGAATCGTTGGCAATGCGAATTGCCTCGGCCAGATCATCAAATACGATGACGGACGCGACCGGCCCGAAAATCTCCTCGCGCGCGATGGTCATCTGGTTCGTGACCCCAGAGAACAGCGTTGGATTCACATAAGCGCCGGGTAGGGCTGGACGGTCGCCGCCGAACTCCACTTTGGCGCCCTCACGGATACCGGTTTCGATCAGCCCGGCCACGCGGTTACAGTGTGAGGCGGTGACCAATGGGCCAAGGTTCGTGTTGGGATCCAACGGGTCGCCGGCTCGATAAGCGTCGCGACCGGCGGCACAAAACTTCGCCACAAATTCATCGGCGATTGAGCGATGGACGAGCAGTCGTGAGCCGGCATTGCAGACTTCGCCCATGTTGCCGTAAATGCCGTTGATGGCGTAGCTGACGGCACGGTCCATGTCACCGAGATCGGGTAAGAAAATTTGCGGCGATTTCCCGCCGCACTCGAGGCTGACCCGTTTCATATTGGAGCGACCGGCGGCCACTAACATCAGCTTGCCGACTTCTGTCGATCCCGTGAACGCAATCTTATTGACGTCCATGTGCAGCGATAATGCAGCGCCGACCGATTCCCCAAGGCCGTTCACCACGTTGAATACGCCCGCTGGGCCGCCGGCTTCGACAAAGAGTTCGGCCATGAGTAGCCCCGAAAGTGGGGACTGTTCGGCCGGCTTCAGCACGACGGAGTTGCCCGCCGCTAATGCCGGCGCCACTTTCCACGATGCCATCAGCAACGGGTAATTCCACGGAACGATACAGCCGACGACGCCGAGTGGTTCGCGCAGGATGTAATGGAACGCGTCGGCGGCCGTGCTCGTGACGCTGCCATCGATTTTGTCTGAAAGTTCGCCGAAATATCGGAAAGTCTGCGATGACGACGGCACATCAATGGACAGCATGTCGCGGATTGGTTTGCCCATGCATAGCGTATCGAGCAACGCGAAGGTCTCTGCATGCGCATCAATCAGGTCAGCAAATCGCTGCAGTACAGCCATGCGATCACGTGGCGGCATGTAACGCCATACGCCGCTCGCGAATGCGGCGCGGCCGGAGGCGACCGCTCGATCTACGGTCGCGCCGTCACCCTCAGCGACGTTACACAACTCAAGGCCCGTCGCCGGATTCGTCACAGAGAAGCGGGCCAAGCCACCTGCCTCATGCGCGCCATTGATGAAATGTCCCGTGTGGTATCGCAGCGTTGTTGCGCGCTGGTGCCAATCTTGAGTAGTCATGGTTGTCATCTTTAGACTCCGTTGTTCAAGCTCATGCGGCGATAGTGCCGCACCGAAAGTGATTCATGAAATTGCGTCGCACCGAGTAGGTACGAGTGCATCGTTGTGTATGCCGCGCTGAATGGACGCCGCGACAACGAGGCTGTGTTTGAAATTTCGGTTGATAAGGTACCGCAGGATTTTTGTGAGTTGCGGATTTTCTAACCGATCGTAGCGCCACTGCCGCACCGTCGTGTGCCCGGGTCCACGCGGAAGGATTGCAGTGACGGTGAGTCCGGCTGGGCCGAAGTCGAGTATCTGGTGAGGCTCGACCCAGATCTGCAGACCTGGATCTAACTCCGAGGTGAGGCGTTCGAAGCGATCCTGCGACCAACTGGGGATGCGCCCCAGACTCGTTGATCGGTCATTGATCGCACCATTGCCCCGCCAAAGATCGACCAACACCGTCCAGTCCGCCGTAACGTTGACCTCGACGACCCGGCTTAGGCTCAGTGGCGTGTCACGGATGGCCGCGGCGATGGCGGGCGAGGGTGGTGGGCTTGTTTCATCGTCCGTGACCCAAACGAGGTCGTCTGCGGTGACGCATCGGCGCGACGGCAGATGCTGGTGGGCTGCATCGAAATTCGCTCCGTTCAGGTCGAAGGCTACGCCGTGAATTCGGCATTCAATCCGGCGCAGCATTTGCCGCTTTGGATCGAGCAGTAGACCGTGTGGTCGCACGGGGCAGCGATTTGCAAATGCACGGATTTGATCATCAGCGCCGCGAACGACCAGTATGGAGTCGCCCTGGCGATCAACACCGATCGCCTGTCCCGGCATCGCCAGGTCAGCGACAGTGCCCGCGAAGGACCAGCCGGGAATGGTCTGAAGCCGTCGGTTCGTTGTCAGACGTTGATGGACATACGAAGTCGGGAAGACCGAGCGTAAATAACTGTCCATCTGCCGCCGCGCCGCTGCCCGGTCGATGGCCGCCTCGGTCTGAAACGCAAAGCCCTGCCAGAGCATTTCCAAAGTACCGATTAGGCCCAATGCGATGGCTTCGGGCTCCGCTACGCTCGCGGGTTCGCGCGCCAGAAGCCGCCGAGTCAATTCGTGTACGAGAGCTTCGAACTTCGCATCCCGAGAACCGCAAATGTCGTAATACTCCTGGCGCGAACTGGCTTCGCCCCAAAAGGAGTACCACACCGACACTTTGCGGGCACTTGCGAGCTCAGGACCCAGATACAAGTCGACCAACAGGTTCAGGGCTGCAATGGGATCGCCGACCTGGGCGGCCACGGGCACAACTAGCGTCTGCTCGAATTCGCTGGCAAGAAACTCCAGCGAGGCCACGAGCATGGCGTCCTTGGAGTCAAAATAGAACCGAACGATACCCGGCGACAGTCCCGCGATCGCGACCACCTTGTCTACGGTTGTCTTGGATGGACCATACAAGTGCAGCGCTGAGATGCAAGCATCGATGAGGTGGGGCCGATGGCGCGCACGCGCCGTGCGCGCGGTTACCACCTGTTTGGCTTTTGCTTTCTTTATGGCCATTTCTCGAATTCTAGTCCCTGCACGAACAAAGGGCTTCCGTGGATCGTCGGCCTACGGCAGACTCGGCAGATGGGGCACATGCATGCTCCTCAGGGGGTTGAGGGTGGGTGGACAGTTGGCGAAGCTCGTCGCACGGCGTGGCCGATGGTTCATTATCCTGCCGCCTTTGGTATTTTTGTTCTTATTCTTCCTGATCCCGTTCGGCTTCGCACTCAAGATTAGCTTTGGCGAGGCGGCTCTGCGGATCCCGCCGTTTACCGATCTCTTTGGTCGGGATGCGGCCGGTCACCTCCACTGGCAGGGTACTTGGGTCAGCTATCGATACCTGCTGACTGACGACGTTTATATCGTCTCCGTGCTGTATTCCTTGCGAACCGCGTTATTCGCGACGCTGATTTGCCTTTTGGTTGGCTACCCCATGGCTTACGCCATGTCTCGCGCGTCAAAGTCGACCCAAAATATTCTGATGATGGTCATCATCCTGCCGTTCTGGACCTCGTTTTTGCTGCGTGTCTACGCCTTGGAAAGCCTAATCCGCGACAATGGCTTATTAAACACGGCACTCCTGCAGTTGGGCGTCATCGACCACCCATTGCGGATGATGCACACGACCTTTGCCATCTATCTGGGCATCGTCTACTCCTACTTACCCTTCATGGTGCTACCGCTTTACGCGACGCTGGAAAAGCTGGATCGCTCGTTATTGGAGGCGGCGTCTGATTTAGGAAGCCGCCCATGGCGGGCGTTTGTCGACGTGACATTGCCGCTGTCGGTGCCTGGGATTATCGCTGGGTCGATGTTGGTCTTTATTCCAGCGGTCGGCGAATACGTGATCCCGGCGCTTTTGGGTGGCCCCGACAATCTCATGATCGGCCGCGTGCTCTGGGATGAGTTTTTCGGCAACCATGACTGGCCGGTGGCCTCGGCGGTCGCCATCGCCTTTCTAGTCTTATTGGCGGGTCCGATCGCGATCCATCAGTACTACAGGGTGCGTCAGGAGGAGTACTGAGTATGGACTCGCGCATGCCGATTTCCCTCGTCTCCGTGCTTTGTTTGGGCATCGCTTTTTTGTACGTGCCGATCCTGATTTTGATCGGCTACTCCTTTAACGCTTCGGCGCTCGGAAGTGTTTGGGGTGGTTTTTCCACCCAGTGGTATGCCGCCCTGCTGGAGGATGCGCACATTCGCAAAGCCGCGATGCTCTCCTTGGAGATCGCATTCGCAAGTTCAACTTTGGCAGTGTTGCTCGGTACGCTCGCCTCAATCGCTTTGGTTCGGTTTCCGATTTTCCGCGGTCGATTCTTGCTGGCGGGCATGATTAATGCGCCGTTGGTCATGCCCGAAATCATCACAGGGATCACGCAGTTACTGTTATTCGTGTCCATGCTGCAGTTACTGGGCTGGCCGAGTCGTGGCGTGGTGACGGTCATTTTGTCGCACGTCGCGTTCTGCACGGCGTACGTGGCCGTGACCGTGCAGTCTCGACTCCAATCGGCGGATATGAGCCTCGAGGAAGCCGCGATGGATCTTGGCGCAACGCGCCCCAGGGCATTTCTTGATGTGACGTTGCCACTGATTGCGCCGGCCCTGCTGTCCAGTTGGTTACTCTCGTTCACCCTATCTTTAGATGACCTCGTCATCTCAAGCTTCGTCTCAGGGCCTCGGTCGAGCACCCTGCCGATGGTGATCTATTCGAAAGTGAAGCTGGGTGTGAGCCCGGATATCAACGCGATGGCGACCCTCATCATCGCCGGCGTGGGCGTCTGTGTGATTCTGGCGAGCGTGCTCATGCGTCGCGCAGAGCGACTGCGCGAGCGCGAAATGCAAGCGGCCGGAATCTAAATCGGCTCAGGTCGTGACGAAGATCGGATCGTGTGCGGGGCGCAAGAAGATTTCTCGAACCATTGGTTCAAACGTGGACAGTGGCTCAGTCGGATAGTCAGGGTCAAATGACGCTTGATCCCAGCGTTCGCAAAATCGGACGCAGGCGTCGTACCACGGATGATCTTTAAACCGATCTCGGCCATTTCGGTTTTTATCGTAGTGGTGGGCAAAGTAGTAACTCTGGAATAAGCCGTGCTGCTGGACGACCCAAGTCACTTCAGGCCGAACGTAAGGTTTGAGAATGGCGGCTGCGATGTCCGAATGATTGAACGGCGACAAGTCGTCGCCGATGTCATGTATCAACGCTGCGACCACGTATTCAATATCCGCTCCGTCGCGCAGGGCGCGCGTCGCGCTCTGCAGTGAGTGTTGATACCGAGTGACTGGGTAGCCGCCCATTCCAAGGCCGCCTTCTAATTTGGCAAGCGCCTCCAAGATTCGTTCAGGCAGGTGTTTGGCGTACTCATGCTCGTGATGACCAATGATTTCGTAATCATCGCGAGTGCCATCAATCATCTGGCGAAACTGTGCAACTGCTGTCATGTTGAGTTCTCGGTCAACCTTGGCGGATATAATCGGCCGCCTTCTCAGCGACCATCGTGACGGGTGCGTTCGTGTTGCCAGAGGTTACTGTGGGGAACACGGAGGCATCGACCACTCGCAATCGATCCAGTCCGTGGACGCGCAATTGAGGGTCTACGACCGAGCGCTTCGGGTCGGGCCCCATCTGCAACGTGCACGAGGAATGATAGACCGTGCCTGCACGTTGCCGGAAATCCGCGAGCACTGCGGCGTCGTCGACGACGGATGGGCCGGGGAGATACTCCGACTGTGTGATCTTCCGTATCGGTCCGGTTGCGGCAAGACGGCGTAGGAAACGCGCGCCCTCGTACACGTCGGCGATGTCCTCGGCAGAGCCTAAGAATGCCGCATTGATCTTAGGTGGTGCTGAAGGGTCAGCGGAGCGTAGCGATACGGAGCCGCGGCTAGTTGGACGACAGGTATTGAACGAGATCAGGAATGCGGAGAAGGGATCCGCGTTCGTCAAGCTCTTCGGTTTAATAGAGCTTGCGGTATAGGTCAGCGGGTTAAAGTAAATATGCAGGTTCGGTCGCTCTAAGTCGTCGCGACTACGCACAAAGGCTCCCGCTTGATTCACGCTGCGCCCCAACGGCCCGCCTCGGTTCCACGCCCAATGCAAGGCTGCTTTGACCTTCCCTGAGAACGGATGGAGCACGTCGTTCATCGTCGGTTCCGTGCAGCGGTAGTAATACGACACTGCGACGTGGTCCTGAAGTCCCTGGCCCACGCAGGGCTGATTCAAGACCGTGGTAATACCGAACTGATCCAGCACTTGGCGATCACCAACGCCGGATAAGAGCATCAGCTTAGGTGAGTTGATCGCGCCGGCGCACAGTATGACCTCGCGACGGGCCTCTGCCACGTGACGCCGGCCTTGACGGATGTACTCCACGCCGCGAGCTTCTCGATCGCGAATAACGATTTTGGTGACGTGCGCATGGGTCTCCACGGCTAGGTTCGGCCTGCCCATCGCGGGCCGCAAAAATGCCGTTGCGGCTGAGACTCGCCACCCTTTGCGCAAGGCGAAATCCCAGGTTCCAGAGCCCTCCATTTGGGCGCCGTTGAAATCATCCGTGCGGGGGATGCCAAGTTCATCGCAACCGGCGAGAAAGTTGTCGCAGATCGGATGCGTCAGACCTCGAATGCCGGAGATGTGCATGGGCCCCCCCGCGCCGTGGTAGGCGGACGCGCCGCGCTCATAATCTTCGCTCCTGCGGAAATACGGCAACACCTCGTTGTACGACCAGCCGGTATTCCCCATGGCGGCCCAGTCATTAAAGTCACCGGGATGGCCGCGCATGTACACCATCGCGTTGATGGAACTGGAGCCACCCAATACCTTACCCCGTGGACAAAAGCCCTGACGGCCATCCATGGTGGCGTCAGGCTCCATCTCGTACATCCAGTTGAATTTGGGATGCCGGAACGTCATGCCGTAGCCGACCGGTACCCGAATCCACGGACTCAAGTCCGACCCGCCGGCTTCCAGAAGCAAAACCGAGTAGCGCCCGTCTTCCGACAGGCGAGCGGCCATGACACATCCGGCGGTGCCGGCGCCGACTATGACGTAATCAAATTGCGACACAGGGCTTCTCCAAAGAGGCACGGCGTAGGTCGTTGCGCGAAACTGCGGATAACCTTGACATCCTGCTAGTCTACCGCCGTCAGTCGATGTTTGCCGCAGGCAACCGCCGAAGACTTGCCCAACATGAGGAATGTTCGTGACGACGAAAATTGATTTGCGCAAGCTGCCGCCGCTGAATGCCCTGAAGGGCTTTGAGGCAACGACCCGTCGGCATAGCGTGCGCGATGCTGCCGATGAGCTTTGCGTGACCCACCCGGCGGTTAGCCATCAGATCCAGCTGCTTGAAAACGATCTGGGCGTGCAGTTGTTCTCACGTGAGGGCCGCACGATCGCACCGACGGCGGAGGGACGCCTCTTTTACGGTTACGTCCGGCGGGCACTCGATACCTTGATTGAGGGCGCCGAAACCTTAAGGCGCTCGCGGGTGGAGCAACCCTTAAGGGTGCAGACCTACGTGACGGCCTCAATTCGTTGGTTGGCATCGCGGATACCCGCGTTTCAGGAAAATCATCCTGAGATCCGTCTGCAGTTGTCGACTTGTGCTGTCGAGTGGGACTTTGACGAAACCTTAGGCGATGTCGGCCTCGTCTATCGCGAGGCGCCACCGGGGCCGGATTTTGAGTGGGTTCCGCTGTTTGATTATGCGCTATATCCGGTCTGCAATCCGGCGATGCGCAAGCGACTACCCGAGCGCCCACAGCCGAAAGATTTGATCGGCTTGCCGCTTGTTGTCGTCTATACCGAGACGCGCAATTGGGATAACTGGTTCCAGGCGGCCAATATCGACCATACCCCGGACGGGCGCATAGTTGTCGATACGGAGGCTATGGCTATACAGATGGCCCTTGACGGCACCGCGGTCGCGCTCGTCAACGGTCCGTTTGCGAGTGACGACCTTAAGGCCGGTCGACTCGTGACCCCATTCGATCACGTCGTTCGTTGCCCAGGGGCGTGGGGGTTGATCTGTCGACGCGACGCATTGGAGAACTTGAAAGTTCAAGCGTTCATGCAGTGGTTTGGTCGATCGGACGCAGACGGCTTGTAATGCTAAAAAGGTCTCTTTGATGGGTTCGAACGCGTACATCTGCGGCGCCTGCCGCCGGCGGGATAGCTGGGGTTGATCGAAATTTGAGCCGATAAATCTACGCATTCCGGCTTGTGATGGTTTTACGCTTGTTATGAACCGATCACATGATAGAAGTTAAAATAGCTCACTCGCAAAATCCTTGGGTGTTGTGCTCCCAAAGGAAGCCATTTATCCGATCTCTGTAGCTGCGTGGATTTATTCCTACAGTTAAACGGTAACAGGCTCATAGCTTCAGACCATGAATGCGCAACAACCTTCATAGATCTGGCGGCGGGAGAATTAAGTAACGTTCAAATCTGTGCTTGGCTTGAGAAGCACACTACGCCAGCTTAAGAACCATCATGATTTGCGAGTACTAGATACAAATTAAGACATCAAGTAGCGATCGTCCATATTAGCGGAGTGTAATTAACGCTGGCTTTGCATCAGTCTCAAGTGAGACAGAGGCCTCGTGTGGAGGCGTAAAACTGTTGTTTATGTGGCTATTGCCGTCTTAACCACTCCAACGATATCGACGCATAAGAATTGAATCACATGCGCTCGCTTTGGGAGCGCATGTGCCTTGGCCAAGGTATAGTCCGTCAGAAGTCTTATAGCCTCAGCCGTTCTCCCAATACAGAGGCTTGCTTGGTTTGCAGTTGAACTACTTGCGGTTCGAAGGCACTACTTCGTAGCCCGCTTCCTTCGGCTTGTCATCGGTCATCTGAGCAGGGAAGCCAATGCCCAACACTTTCACGCCCATCGGTTCTTCATAGCGTCGGATGACGTTCGGGGACAGTTCGCGCGGGCCG
Source organism: uncultured Pseudomonadota bacterium (assembly GCA_903879335.1). GTDB lineage: Bacteria > Pseudomonadota > Gammaproteobacteria > Steroidobacterales > Steroidobacteraceae > CAIKZZ01. The sequence goes on along the minus strand of CAIRLC010000017.1, from coordinate 172,650 downwards.
TACGTCGCCGCGCTCTTTTTAAAGATATCCAAAATCAACGGCGAGAGTTCCAGCGGCACGTGGTTCTTCTTCGCAATCGTATCGAACAGCCCGACGTCTTTGATCACAAGGTCCATCGTGAAGTTGATGTCGCGGCTGCCGTTCAGGATCACTTGAGACTCGGTTTCGTGCACGAACGAATTGCCGGACGAAATGCGGATCGCTTCGTACACGGTGTTCATGTCGAGTCCGACGACCTTCATCGTCGTCAAGGCTTCGGCCAGCGCCACCAGATGCGCGGTGCACAGGTAGTTCGTCATCACCTTCAAGACCGAGGCCGTACCGATCGCGCCGGTGTGCAGGATCTGGCAGCCCAGAATCGACAGGATTGGCAAGACGCGCTCGAAGCCGGCGCGTTCGCCGCCGGCAAAGATCGAGATATTGCCGGTTGCCGCTCGGTGGCAGCCACCCGAAACGGGACACTCCATGGCGAGCGCGCCAGTGGCCTCGACGAGCGGCGCGAGGCGCTTGATCTCCGCTTCATCGGTCGTGCTCATCTCCATCCAAATCTTGCCCGGCGTGAGGCCGGCGATAACGCCATCAGCGGCTTCCAGCACTTCGGCTGATGCTGCCGGTGAGGGCAGGCAGGTGATGACGACATCGACCTGCTCAGCCATTTCCTTCGGCGAGGCGGCGCTTTTCGCTCCCATGGCCACAAAATTGGCAACGAGCTCAGGATTCAGATCGCGCACGGTCAGGTCGGCGCCACTGCGCAACAAGTTGCCGGCGAGGCTTGCGCCAACATTACCGAGACCAATAAATCCAATCTTAGGAAGGGTCATGGGGATTTCTTTCTTGGAATAGGTTTTAAAAAAGGGGAGGCTGCCCGAAATCTACAGCCCGGCGATAGGGAAAGGCTAGCGATCCGCGAAAATGCCCGGCAAGTGAATTTTTTTGCCCGGCCACACAATAATTTTGGCGACTCGGGAGTGAGGCGCAGCAGGTCACGGCTCAGTATATGATGCCAAGGCTGCGGGTAGACGGCTGCCCGAGCGGGTCCCCCGTGCGGGGAGGCCCTATTCGGTTGATGGGGGGGCAGCGTGGAGCAGAATTCACTCAAAACGGGCGACGTTGAGAATACGACGTCGACTCTGATTCGATGGTACGTCCTGATCATGATGGTCTTGGTGTACACACTCAGCATTGCTGATCGGTACGTCGTGTCGACCGTGCTGGACTCCATCAAATCGGAGTTGCATTTAACCGACGGCGGCGTGGCGATGTTGACGTCGTGGCCTTTGGCGCTGTTTTACGTGCTTCTCGGCTTTCCCATTTCCTACATCTTGGATCGCCGCAGTCGTCGGAACATCGTCGCGATTTCTATCGTCTTATGGTCAGCGATGACCATTTTTTGCGGCATGACGAAATCGGTCCTTGGCTTTGCCTTCACGCGGATCGGCGTGGGTGTCGGTGAGGCGGGCGGTACGCCCGGTGCGAATTCCATTCTTTCCGACTATTTCCCAGCCTTCCGTCGACCCATGGCGTTGACGATATTCTCGTTGGGTGCACCCTTGGGCGCATGGCTGTCCTATAACTTTGCCGGCGACATTGCCGTGCATTACGGCTGGCGCAAGGTTTTCTGGGTCTTGGGCGCCCCAGGTTTCTTTGTCGGCTTATTGATCTGGTTAACAATCAAAGAGCCGAAACGTGGCCAACTCGACCTTACGGTTGAGGGCGCGCCGCCGAGCGTGCGGGAAACCGCTAATTTTCTTTGGCAGCAACGTTCTGCGGTGCACGTGATGCTCGGCAGCGCGCTAACCGCCTTGTGGGGTTGGGGATTGATCTATTTCACCCCGTCCTTCTTGCAGCGCATCTATCACCTCGACGCCTCGCAGGCGGGCGATATCACCGGTCCCATTCACCTCTGGGGTGGTGGACTTGCGACCGCCGCGACCGGTTGGTTGTTGGGCCTCGGTGCCTTTAAAGACCCGCGGCGAATCGTCTGGTTTATGGGTGCGATCATCGGTGTCGCGACCTTTGCCTCGATCGGGATCTATTGGACTCGGGATTTGGCCTTAGCGCATGCCTTGTTCTGGATTTTCATCCCTTCGATCTATTTTTATATCGGACCTTGCTTTGGTCTCCTGAATAACCTTGCCAAACCACGCATGCGAGCCATGTTCTGTGCGGCGACTTTGTTCGTGGCCAACGTGGGGAACCTGTTGATCGCGCCGTCCTATGTGGGCGGTCTGAGCAACTTCTTCGACCCCGCCGGTCAGGGCACGGCCGAGTCCTTGCGCTTGGCACTGTTGTGCTTGGCTCCGGTCGGTTTCTGGGCCACCTTCCATTACTTCCGCGCGGCGCGCCAGTTGGTACAAGACCAAGAGCGTGCGACGGGTATTAAAATCTGAGGTTCGCGACCGCGAACCCAAACCGCGGGTGAGGGCACCCGCGGCGACACTCTGGAGATTCGAGATGAAGACTTTATTGCATTACATCGACGGCGCCTTCGTGAATCCGGTAACGGATATGGGCCGCTTTGCAGTCATTAATCCGGCGACCGAGGCGCAGGAAGCCGAGATCGCGATGGGATCCGCGGATGACGCGAATATTGCAATTGCCGCCGCACACCGCGCTTTTCAGACCTATTCGTTGACGACGCTCGATGAGCGGATCGCGCTCATGGAAAAGCTGCTTGAGGTGTACATGCGTCGCTACGGTGAGATGGCCGAAGCGATCACCGCTGAGATGGGCGCCCCGAAGGATTTCTCCTTCAATGCGCAGGCTGAGTGTGGCTCGGGCCATATCAAGGAGACCCTCAAAGCTGCGCGGGAACTCGACTGGGAAGTGCGCAGTGGCGCACGCGGTAATGTGGTGCGCGAGCCGATTGGCGTGTGCGGTCTCATTACGCCGTGGAACTGGCCCATGAACCAGGTTGCCGCCAAGGTGGCCCCGGCATTGCTGGCCGGCTGCACGGTGGTGTTGAAGCCATCCGAGCAGAGCCCGTTGTCGGCGCAGATTTTTGCTGAGTGCGTGCATGAGGCCGGCTATCCAGCCGGCGTCTTCAACATGGTGCACGGCACTGGCATTGAAGTGGGTAATGCCTTGTCGGTGCACCCCGACATCGAACTGATGTCGTTCACCGGCTCAACCCGTGCCGGTATAGCGGTGGCGAAAGCGGCGGCCGAGACGGTTAAGCGCGTGTCGCAGGAACTCGGTGGCAAGTCGCCCAACATCGTCTTTGCCGATGCGGATGTTACAAAAGCCGTCAAGCGCGGTGTGTTGCACTGCATGGGTAATACCGGTCAGTCGTGCAACGCCCCGACCCGCATGCTGGTTGAGGCCTCCGTCTATGAGCAGGCGGTCGAGGTTGCGGCTGCGGCCGCGGCGCAGGTCAAGGTTGGCGATCCCACTCAGTCGGGCAACCACATTGGGCCCTTGGCGTCGAAGATCCAGTTCGAGCGCGTTCAGCATTGGATCGAGGAAGGCATCGCGGAAGGGGCACGCCTTGTCGCTGGTGGTCCAGGTCGGCCGGAAGGCATCGAGAAGGGCTACTACGCCCGTCCGACCGTGTTCGCCGGTGTGAACAACCAGATGAAGATCGCCCGCAACGAAATCTTCGGGCCAGTGCTCGTGATGATTCCGTTCAAGGATCTCGACGATGCGATCGCGATCGCCAACGACACGCCGTATGGCTTGGCGGCCTACGTGCAGACGGGCGACCACCAGAAGGCGCTCTATGTCGCCAAGCGGCTGCGCGCCGGTAGCGTCTACTTGAACGGCGCCGGTCAGGATTACAGCTCGCCGTTTGGTGGCTTCAAGCAGTCGGGTAACGGCCGCGAGTGGGGCACCTACGGCTTGCTCGACTTCTTGGAATTCAAGGCGATCAACGGCTACTACGAGGCGTAAGTCAATGAAACTCGTCGACATTGAAACGTTTGTCGTGGGCAATCCACCGCCACACTACGGCGGTCGTTATTTTGTGTTCGTGAAGATCACGACGGACGGCAACGTCTCCGGTGTCGGCGAGGCCTACTGTGTGCCGTTTGAGCCGCACCTCGTGGCCAAGATGTGCGAAGACCTCTTCAACCGCTATATGCGCGGTGAAGACCCACACCGGATTGAGCACATGTGGCGGCGAGTCTATTCGGCCGGCTTCACGCAGCATCCGGACCTGTCGGTCATGGGATGCATGTCGGCGCTCGAAATGGCATGTTGGGACATTATTGGCAAGGAAGCCAATCAGCCGGTCTACAACCTCCTGGGCGGCAAGGTGCACGAGCGGTTGCGCTCGTACACCTACATCTACGCGCGACCCGGCGATACCGTTGACGTCTATCAGGATCCGGAACTGTCGGCGGTGCGCGCCGCGGAATACGTGGCGCAGGGCTTTACCGCGATCAAGTTCGATCCGGCCGGCCCGTACACCGCCTTTGACGGGCGTCAGCTGTCGCTGCATGCGCTAGATCTCTCGGAGCGGTTCTGCGAGGTGCTGCGCGAGGCGGTGGGCTCAAAGGCCGATCTTCTGTTCGGCACCCACGGACAAATGACCGCGGCGGGGGCCATCCGTCTTGCCCGCCGGCTCGAGAAGTACGATCCGCTCTGGTTTGAAGAGCCGGTGCCGCCGGATGCGCCGGAGGAGATGGCGAAGGTCGCGCGAGGCACCACCATCCCGATCGCGGCGGGTGAGCGCCTGACGACCAAATACGATTTCGGTCGGATGCTTTCGGCCGGATCCGCGGCGATTCTGCAGATGAACTTAGGTCGCGTCGGCGGCATTCTGGAAGCGAAGAAGATCGCCGGCATGGCGGAAGTCAGCCATGTGCAGATCGCGCCACATCTCTACTGCGGTCCGGTCGTCGGCGCGGCCAATGTGCAGTTGGCGACCTGCAGTCCGAACTTCCTCATTCAGGAAAGCATCGAAACGTGGGGTGGATTTCACTCGGAAGTCCTGAGCAAAGGCATCCGTTGGGAGGAGGGTTACATCATCCCGCCGACCGAACCTGGCCTTGGGATCGAATTGAACGAAGCCGTCTGTCGCGCCAATCCCTATACCGGCACGATGCTGCACCTCGACATGACCGGTCACCCGGTCATCTGAGCGTATGAGCCCAGTGGCGGGTCGCTGTGAATGCGGGGCCGTGGCCTATGAGGTGACCGGTCCACTGCGCGATGTGGTGGCCTGTCACTGTACGCAGTGCCGGCGCACCAGCGGTCATTACAGCGCGTATACCTCGGCGGCCGCTGCTGACCTCACCTTCCTTCGCGCTGATGGCCTGCGTTGGTATCGTTCCTCTGATTCGGCGGAGCGGGGATTCTGTGAGCGCTGCGGCAGTAACCTTTTTTGGCGGCCACTCGCCGAACCGCTGCGCATCAGTATTGCGGCGGGGTCCATCACGGGTCCCACACGGCTAAGCGTCAGTCGTCATATCTTTGTCGCGGATCGCGCTGACTATTACGCCATCCCATCCGATGAGACTCAGTGCTTGGGCTGGTAGAACGGTGAGAAGATTTATCGACGCGCATTGTCGCTGATCTGATCGTTACCAAAAGCGCTAGGTCGCCTTCACCCGGTGTCGTGCCGTCTTTCCGCAATGACGCGTTATTCATGCGAGACAGGGCTCTCAACTAGCGTCGCCAGATTTAAGATCAATCCCCTACTAAATACGCAGGGATGTCGAAACTTATCTGGCGCCCATTGTGAGAGTCTTCGAAAGGCTGGAGGAGGGCGGCGAGGGAACCGCATCTAGAGCCCCGATCACACAAAATTCCTAAAGTCCCATGGACGAGTGCCTACCTGCCACCGCGGCAGCAGTGGCAGGTAGGCACTCGTCCAGCAGGGCTAATTAGTTGTCGTTTGCTCGATGACGTCGCGCCCAGAGCAGTGACCGTCGTCGTTCGGTTGCCTCCGGCGCCCTGACGCCGGAATTTCGGTAACGCCACTGCGTACCACCAAGCCGGGCCACCCTGTGGGGCATGCGGAGATTGTGATCCATTATCTCCGCATAATGTGCGGATTTAAATTGTAGTCGGCGGCCTTTTGAATCACAATATCCGCATTAATAGCGGAGATTAATGTGTACCTCTGGGAGCAAAATGACTGGCCGGCCTTCACCTGCAACTCCACCCGTTTGGCGCCATTGTTAGCTCAAGTCGCGCGGGAGCAGGGCCGTCTGGTCGGCAGAATGGAAACTATCGGCTTCGACCTGCGCCGCGAAGCCCACCTGCGCACACTGACTGAGGACGTGGTTCGGTCGAGCGAAATCGAAGGCGAGAAGCTCGACAACGATCAGGTGCGCTCCTCGCTCGCCCGACGTCTCGGCATGGATATCGGCGGACTGCTGCCCTCGGATCGGAACACCGACGGCGTCGTGGAGATGATGCTTGACGCTACCTCAAACTATGCGCGACCGCTGACCGCGGAGCGACTGTTCGCTTGGCACGCTGCAATGTTCCCCACCGGCCACAGCGGACTGCAACCGATCATGGTTGGCCGTTGGCGCGACGATGCCGGTGGACCCATGCAGGTCGTCTCAGGACCCATCGGGCGACGCAAGGTGCACTACGAAGCGCCGCCCGCGGAGCGCGTGCCGGTGGAAATGACGCGATTCCTCGATTGGTTCGCGGGACCGAGTGATGTAGATCCGTTGCTCACAGCGAGCCTCGCCCATTTGTGGTTCGTCACTGTCCATCCGTTCGATGACGGGAACGGTCGCATCGCTAGAGCGATCGCCGATATGGCGCTGGCGCGCTCGGAACAGAGTCCGCAGCGCTTCTACAGCATGTCGGCACAAATTCGGCGGGAGCGCGATGATTACTACACGCAGCTCGAACGCACACAGAAATCCGGGCTTGATGTGACTCAGTGGCAGGAATGGTTCCTCGCCTGCCTGCATCGCGCTATCGCCGCGTCGCGCGAGACTTTGGCGAACGTGGTTGCTAAGGCGCGTTACTGGGAGCGCTTCGCCCCGGCATCGCTCAACGCAAGACAGGTGAAGGTGCTCAATCAGTTGCTCGACGGATTCGAGGGTAAGCTGACGACTTCCAAATGGGCCAAACTCACCCAGTGTTCTCAGGATACGGCCTACCGCGACATCCTCGACTTGGTCGAGCGCGGAGCTCTTGTCCGAGATTCCGCCGGTGGACGCAGCACCAGTTACTCACTCGCGGCGACGTAGGGACTCAGCGCGAGGAGGCAGGATAAGAATGAGTTCTGCCACCGCTTTATGCACGCTGATATCAGAACGGCGCATGCTGGACGATCACCGTCTGCACTCGGCGCGTCGGCTCGGCGTGATCCGTTGGAACAAACTGATCCAATGAGTACCCGCCCCTACGTAAATTGACCCCTTCAATCCGCGCAACCGCAGCGCTCTTCAAGGCCGCCTTACACGTGACAAGCAGCGGCTCGGCGAGCTCGCCTTTCTTGTGTTTTCAAGCTGAACGGATCACCCGCGTAAGCGCAGTCCCTCGGGGTCATACAACGGACGCAGTCGCACAATCGCCTCGGCCACATGACCCAAGATATCGATCGTGAAGACCTCGCCTTCATTGGCGTATTGAGTTGGCACAAAACCCGCTGCAAGACTGCGCCCGATGCAGTGCCCGTAAGCGCCGGAAGTGACATAGCCGATCGCTTGATCGCCCTTTATGATCGATTCATAGCCGACGACGTCAGCATCCTGGGCCGCGACTTCCATGACCACGAAGCGACGCGTCGATCCTGCCTCGCGCTCTGCGATCGCCGCTGAACGGCCGACAAAATCGGGCTTACTGAAGTCCACGTAGCGATCGAGCCAAGTCTGCGCCGGGGTGTAATCCGGTCGAAAGTCCCGATTGAAAGAGCCGTAGTTTTTCTCGAGACGCAGGGATGACAGCGCTCGCCCGCCGAAATGCACGAGCCCAAGCGGTTCACCCGCGACGCAGATCTCCTCATGCAAGGCCACAAAGTAGTCAGGCGTGGTCCAGAGCTCATAGCCCAACTCGCCGGTAAAGCCGGCGCGCGTGAGGATCACCGGCGCGTAACCGACCGTCGTCTCACGCACATCAAAAAGACGCATGGCAGTGTTTGACAGGTCCGTGCGGGTCAGCGACTGCAGCAGGTCGCGCGCGCGCGGCCCGGCGATGGACAGTCCGCACAGTGTCGAGGCGACCGAGCGCACAAAGACATTGTCCGGCGGCTGCTGCTGCCAGAACCAGCGCAGGTGGAATTCTTCCGCAAAGCCGGAACCGACGATGAAGTAGCGATCCTCGGCGAGACACGCGATCGACAGGTCGCCGACGAGGCGACCGGCGGCATTGAGCATCGGTGCGAGCGCCAGTCGGCCGGGCTTCGGGATCCGACAGGCGAAGACGCGATCAAGCCACGCGCGCGCGCCGGCCCCGGTGACCTCGTACTTGCCGTAGTTGCTGGTCTCGTACACACCGACGCGACTGCGCACCGCCAGGCACTCCTCGCGCACGATGGGGAAGGCCTCGGAGCGCCGATAGGTCGGCGTTTCGGTTTTTTCAACGCCCGGTGGCGCGAACCAGAGCGCGTGCTCAAGCCCAAAATTCGCCCCCATGACCGCACCGCGTGCGAGCAGGCGGTCATACAGCGGCGAGCGGCGCACCGGTCGCGCCGCCGGCAGTTCTTCATTGGGGTAGGCGAGGCGGAAGCGGCGACTGTAGTTTTCCGGCACCTTGATCGAGGTGTATTTGGGCGTGGCAAAGGCGCCGAAGCGCGCCACGTCCATCGACAGGATGTCCTGACCCGGATCGCCTTCGGCTATCCAGCGCGACAGCATCAGCCCGATGCCGCCACCCTGACTGAAGCCGGCCATGACGGCGCAGGCGACCCAGTAGTTCTTCAGGCCCCGCACCGGGCCCACGAGCGGGTTGCCGTCGGGGGCGAAGGTGAAGGGGCCATTGATGGCTTTGCGGATGCCGACCTGACCGAGCGCCGGGAAGTGCCGGAAGCCCACCTCGAAGTACGGCGCCAGACGCTCGAAATCATCGGGCAGCAACTGCATCGAGAAGTCTTGCGGCGTCGTGTCCGGCGACCAGACATGACCGTTCGGCTCATAGGTGCCGATCAGTGCCCCGCCGCGCTCCTGGCGCATGTAGATCTCGCCGGAGTAATCCGTGGTGTTGACGATTTCCTTGTCGCGACCGGCGAGGGCCTGGATGTCTTCGGTCAGGAGGTAATGGTGCTCCATCGCGAGCACCGGCAACTCGATGCCGACCATCCGGCCGATTTCCCGGGCCCACAGACCGCCGCAGTTGACGACGTGCTCGGCGTGGATCTCACCCTTGTTGGTGATGACGGTCCAGCTGCCGTCGGAACGTGGCTCGAGGCGCTCGACGCGCGTGAAGCGCTCCACCGAGGAGCCGAGCGCGCGAGCGGCCTTCACATACGCATGCGTGGTGCCGGAGGGATCGCAGTGCCCACCGTCGGCGCGCCACAGCGCGCCGGTGAAGTACTGCGGGTCGATCAGCGGATTAAGGCGCGTGGCTTCCTCGATCGTGATCATCTCGGTTTCCATGCCGAGATAGCGGGCGCGTGAGCAGATCAGTTTCAGGGAATCGAGTTCACCCGGGGTCGCGGCCAACATGAGGCCACCATTCGGGTGCAAGCCGCACGACTGCCCCGACAACTGCTCGATCTCGCGATAGAGATCAATGGTGTACTTCTGCAGGCGCGAGATATTCGCTTCCCCGTTGAAGGTGTGCATGCCGCCCGCGGCGTGCCAGGTCGAACCGGAGGTGAGTTCGCTCTGTTCGAGCAACACGGCGTCGGTCCAGCCGATCTTGGCGAGGTGGTAGAGGACACTGGCCCCAACCACACCACCGCCGATGATGACGACCTGCGCCGATGTCTTCATGAATGCGATTCTCCACACAAATGAGTCAGCCAGTCGCGAAGGTGCTGCGCGTAGGTGGCTGGAATGAGGACCAGTAATCCCGACGGGTGCGGGATCAAAATGACATTGACCTGCGCGATGGTCGTGGCCGCGGCTTGACCGGGCACAAATACGGCAGGGTCGAGATCTAGGCGGCAACTGCGCGCGAGACGTTCGCGCCAGCCTGCACCCACAAGGTCGAGGGTCTCAAAGCCGGATGATTGATCCACCACGATCGCGCCGGTGCCGAGGAGTCCCGCGATGCGGGCCGCAGTTTCAGCCGGCGCACGTTCAGGCCCGATGATCCACCACCGGTCTGGGCGTGTTGAGGCGGCGACATACGTGTCAGACCACGTGGCGCTGCCGAGTGCTGGTAAGTTCAAGTCACGTGCTCGCCCAGCATAGTCCACGTCGCGCACTCGGCCACGGCGCGCGCTCACTTCCACGACGTCACCGGTGGAACGTTCGATACGCAGGCTCGCGGAGGTCTCAGGCGCGGACACGACGGTTCTCCGGATCGAGATGGTGGGGGCTGACAATCTCCACCGCATGGGACTCGTGATGCAATGGCGACACTGCGAGTAGGCGCTGTCCGATGCGAATTCGTCCATCGTTCAGCAAGGCGAGGCCAACCCAGCCGACCTGTTCTGTCGCGGGCGTGCAGGAAGTGACGTAACCGAGACTCGTGGTTGGCGCGTCGGGATCGATGAGATGGGTGCCATTACGCAGTCGCTGCTCAGAATCCACCGGCCGCACTCCGACCAGTTCGAGGCGACCCGCACCCTGTAGCGCCGGACGGCGGGCCAGTGTCGCGCCGATATGGTCGCCGTCAGTTTTGCCAAGGCGTTCAAGGCCTAGATCGCGCGCGCTGGTTTGGCCATTGAGTTCAGCGCTCGTGATGTGGCCTTTTTCAATGCGCAGGGTGTTCAGCGCGTCGAGCCCGTAGGGCTTCAAGCCCAGTGGCGCTCCGGTCTCTAGGATCCGCGACCACACCTCCCGCGCGTACCGCGCCGGTACGGCCACCTCATAGGCCAGTTCGCCAGAGAAAGAGATTCGAAACAGCCTGCCCGGCACGCCAGCGATACGGGCGCCGGCGGCCGCCATGAACGGAAAGGCGTCGTTCGCGAGGTCGACACCCTCAATGACTTCCGTGAGCACCGTGCGGGAGAGCGGTCCGGCGACCGCGAACTGCGCCCAGTGATCGCCGACATCGGTCAAAGTCACGTCCCAATGCGGGTAGATTGTCTGGCGATGAAACTCCAAATGCTCGAGCACGGCCGCGGCATTGGCAGTCGTCGTTGTCAGTAGGAAGTGATCCTTTCCGAGCCGGGCCACCGTGCCGTCGTCGAAGACGATCCCGTCTTCACGCAGCATCAGGCCATACCGACACCGGCCCATCGCCAGTGTCGACAGTCGATTGGCATAGACGAAGTCCAAAAACGCTGCGGCATCGCTGCCGGCCACTTCGATCTTTCCCAAACTCGACACGTCGGTGATGCCAGCCTCGCGGCGCACGTGGCGGGCCTCGTCCATCACGGCGTCCCAGCCGGTATCGTGTGAGTACACCAATGGCCTTAACCAAAGCCCTGCATTCACAAAGCTGGCGCCGTGCGCCGTGTGCCAGTCGTGCAGAGGCAGGCGGCGCTTGGGCTTGAAGTGTTCGCCAGTCTCGCCGCCAGCCAAGGCGGCCAACGGGACGCTTTCCAGGAATGGCCGCGCTCGCGGCTGACCGACTGCAGCGATGTCGATACCCCGAGCAGTGGCCAGCACTGCGTGGCCCACGAGACCGCCGATTCGACCCTGATCGGTGGCCATGCCGTGAGTGGTGTACCGCTTCATGTGCTCGACGTGTTCATAGCCTTCGCGCCGTGCTAGCCGAATGTCAGCGGTCGTGACGTCATGCTGCAGGTCGACAAAGGCTTTACCGGGACCCGCGATCTCCCAACATGGCTCAAGATCGGCGCGCGGCGCGTCCGCAGGGGCGGTCGGGAAGTCGGAAATCACGATGGGTCTGAGGCCGAGCGTCTGCGCAATCTGTTGGGCCGCGGATTGCCCGTCCTCAACGGCGGCCGATAGTCCACAGACGCCGTGCGCAGCACCTGCGACTTGGCCAATCATCGGCGACAGGTCCGGCGTGAAGGCCGCGATCGCTGAATTCCAACGCAGATCCGCGCTCAGTTGCGTGGCCAACGCCGTTGCAGGCGTCTGACCGCCGGAGAGCAAAACGCAGTCGACGGGCAGTGTGAAGCGTTGGCCTTCGCGGTCCCGCACGCGCACGGCGCGCACCGCACGCTCACCGAGGATTGCCTCAATCTTCGCGCCGGCGTACACGGTCAGTCCCGCCCCCCGGGCTCGATCGGCCGCTGGCGAGTACTCACGGACATCGACGATGGCTTCGATTGCACTGCCTCGCCGCCGGCTCTCCACTGCCGTGGCATAGGCATCGTCGTTATTGGTAAAGATCACCGTGCGATGACCCGGGGCCACGCCGTGACCAACGAGATAACGCAGTGCTGCGCCGGCGAGCATGACGCCGGGTAAGTCGTTGCCCGGCAGGGCGATCAAACGTTCGACACAACCGGTGGCAAGCACAGTGCTCGCGGCGCGAATGATCTGCAGTGTTTCTGGGACGATATCGCCCGCCGGTCCGGCGCGCCGCCTTGTCGTTTGCAGCGCGCCGAAGACGCCATGCCCATAGGCCCCAATCACGGTTGTCCGCGGCCATAAGCGGACGAGTGGATCGGCGGACAATCGCTCGAGCATCGCGGCGCGCCACGGGTGCCAGTCGGGATCAAGCGTTGTGCCGCCGCCGAGATGCTCATCTTGGTCGGCCAGAATCACGCGCAATCCAGCGGCGCTCAAGCTGAGCGCGGCACTCAAGCCGGCGGGGCCTGCGCCGATGACGAGTACGTCCGTATGAACCTGTGCCGTGGCTGCCGGGATCTTGTGCGCGTTCGTCGCCGCTTGGTGGCGACCTAATCCCGCGGCGCGCCGAATCAGGGGCTCGTACACCCGCTCCCACGCCGCTGCAGGCCACATGAATGTCTTGTAGTAAAAACCGGCTGGCAGAAAGCGTGATAGGCGACCGAACACCGCCAGTAGATCGACGCGCAGGGATGGCCAACGGTTTTGGCTTTCGGCTACCAGGCCGTCATACAGCACGAGCGTCGTAGCCGGTCGGTTCGGTTCGCGTCCATAGGGGCCGATCACTGTGACCAACGCGCTCGGTTCTTCAGGACCTGCGGTATAGATGCCGCGGCGCCGGTGGAATTTGAAACTGCGACCGACCACCTGCACACCGTTGGCGAGGAGCGCCGAGGCAAGCGTGTCGCCGTCACGGCCGAGGTAGGTCTGACCGTCAAAGCGAAAATGGACCGGCGTCGCCGACTGATCGAAGAAACCCGTGCCGATACGTGTAGGTCCGGTCATCGTAGTTCCACCGGGATGTCAGCAGGCTCATGCGGCAACGTCACTGAGTGGATCCCGTGGGTGACGGTATGTCGCACCACACGCAGTACCGCGCGGCAGCCCGCGACATGCAGCCACCACTCGGCATGCCAGCCTTTTGGATTGTTGCGCTCATAGACGTAACGCGTGAACGCAGTGTCGCCGGCATCCGCCGCCGGCCGAGTCAAGGTTGCATCGCCGCGGTAGCGGAACTCGGTCTCATCGCGAACCCCGCAGTGCGGGCAGGGGATGCGCAGCATGTCAGTGGGCCCACGGGTATGGGCCCGTACCACGTTCGTCGATGGTACGGCCGTCGGCAAATCGATCCAGATCGTAGTGGCGTGCAATCTCGTGCGGTTCGCCCGTCGCAATCAGATGTGCGGTGGCGATGCCCCCAGCAGGTATGGCCTTGAAGCCGCCGTAGCACCAGCCGCCATTCAGGATCAGGCCATCGAGGGGGGTGCGCGAAATGATCGGTGATCCGTCCATACTCATGTCCATCACGCCGCCCCACTGACGCAAGACGCGCACACGGCTAAGTCCCGGTAGCATCGTCAGTCCTGCAGCCGCGACCTCTTCGGCTACCGGCAGCGTGCCGCGCTGTCCGTAGGTGTTATAGCCGTCGATCGGGCCACCGAAGACCAGTCCGCCTTTGTCCGACTGGCTGATGTAAAAGTGACCAGCGCCGTAGGTGACAACCACATCCAGTACCGGCTTGATCGACTCGCTGACAAAGGCCTGCAGCACGTGGCTTTCGAGCGGGAGTCGCAGGCCGACTGTGCCTGCCAGCGTCGACGAGTGGCCCGCCACGGCCAGACACACGATATCGGCGCCGATGAAACCTCGGCTTGTCTCGACACCGGTCACCCGGCCGCGCTCGGCCACGACCCGGCGCACATCGCAGTGTTCGACGATGTCGACCCCCGCCCGCGAGGCGGCGCGGGCATAGCCCCAGGCTACGGCATCGTGCCGGACCGTGCCGCCGCGAGGCTGTAAAAATCCGCCCAAAACCGGGAATCGGCCGTGATCGAGATCGACGAGTGGCACAAGCTCCTTGACCTCCTTGCGGTCGAGTGCCTCGGCATCGACACCGAGCAAGCGCATGCTATTCGCGCGACGCGTGAAGAGATCTCGCTGGGCTTCCGTGTGGAACAGATTCAGCGTCCCGCGCTGACTCACCATCGCATTGAAATTGAGGGTGCGCTCCAATTGCTCCCAGCGCTTTAAGGAATACTCATAGAAGCGAATATTGTCGGGCTGGAAATAATTGGAGCGAATGATGGTCGTGTTGCGACCGACATTGCCTAGACCAATCGGGCCCTTCTCCAGCACGGCAACATCCGTGATCCCGTGCTCGGTCGCGAGGGCATGGGCGGTAGCGAGCCCCTGGCCGCCGCCGCCGACCACGATCACGCGGTAATGCGCGCGTGGCGTTGCTTTATGCCATGCCGGGGTCCAGCCCTGATGCCCAAACAGGCCCTCGCGCAGCAGTCGGAGCAGGCCGTAGTCTCCGCTATCCGCGCCATCAGCGCGTGTCTTGCGTGTGCGTTGCAACGATAACTTCACGATGTCAGCCAGTTCTCTCGTCGACGGGCGAGCGTTCCTCGCGCCGCGAACTTTCAGTAATCTCGCATGTCACCATGCGCCGCGATGGATGACAAGCGCTGTGGCGCTTGACGCTCTGCGCGCCAATCTCCAAGGTGACAGGGTCGATCCGGCATTCGTCATGGGTCGGGAGGTGCCAGCGTGCGCAGTAGGGTTCGGGGACTCATTCTCAGCCTCATGGCGATCGTGGCGCTCGCCACGACGGCGAGCGCCGCCGCGCCCGTGCCCGTGGTCGTCTCCTCGAAGTTGTCCACCGAGTCGGCCATGATCGGGCAGATGATCCGGTTGTTGCTTGAGGCACGGGGCATTCCGACCGTCGATCGCATGACGCTCGGCGCTACGCCCGTGGTGCGTCGCGCGCTGCTCGCAGGTGAAATCGACCTGTACGTTGAGTACACCGGTAATGCTGGATTTTTTTACAACCGTTCGGCTGATCGAGTCTGGAAAGACGCGGCTGCAGGGTATCAGGAAGGTGCGAGGCTGGATCTCCTCTCGCATCGGATCGTCTGGCTGACCCCGGCGCCAGCGAGCAATGCGTGGGCACTCGCTGTCCGCGAGGACGTTGCCCGCCAGGCAGGTCTCGTCACGTTGAGCGACTTCGGCCGCTGGGTGCGCGGCGGTGGATCGGTGGTCTTGGCCTGTTCGGCCGAGTTTGCCAATGCCGGTACGCTCAAGTCTCTGGAGTCAACTTACGGTTTTCATCTACGACCGGAGCAGAAAATTGTTCTGGCGGGTGGCGAGACCTCAGCGACGATCGGTGCCGCAGCCGCTCGGACCAATGCGGTCAACGTGGCGATGGTGTACGCCACCGATGGTGGGATCGTCAGCGCCCATTTGCGCGTCCTTGAAGACGACCGTCACGATCAGCCCATCTACGCGCCGGTACCCACCGTGCGCGAGGTGGTGCTGCAGCGCTACCCGGCCATCCCGGCGGTCCTTGCGCCGCTCATGCAGAGTTTGGACCGTGAGCGCTTGCAGCGCCTGAACGAACGCGTGCAGATCGGTGGTGAGGCGCCCGCCGTGGTGGCCCGGGATTATCTACGTCGCGCGGGCTTTCTGCCGTGACCCGGCTTGCCCGCAATCTGCCTGGATTATTGTTCGGAGGTGCCGGCCTATGGGCGCTCTTCGGCTGGCCGTTTCTGGTTGAGAAGAGCAGTCGGGTCGTCCCCGGGATTGGCATCGACGTGGAACTCGCCCTGCCGGTCGCGTACTGGCCCTGGTGGCTGGTGCTGTTATGCGCGGTGTCCACGGCGACCTTTGCGCGCCGCCCATGGCTCCGCCTGATTGCCGGGGGCGTCGCCGTTGCCACGCTCCTGTACGGGCTCGGCAGCGCGGCAGCCGTCCAGGTGATGGATGAGAACGCTGTGCAGCGGATCGCGCCCGGGGTGGGGTTCTGGTGCGCGCTTGGCGCATTGCTGTTGCTCGTGACTGACGCGGTTGCGAGACTGCAGTTGAGCGCGAGCCGACAGTGCGTGCTCATTGCGTTGACGGTCGTCGTCGGTGCGCTCGGTTTGCACAGCGGTCACTTTGACTCGATTTCGGTGATGCGGGAGTACGCGGTTAACGCCGACCGTTTCGCCCACGAGTTCAGTCGGCACCTGCTCCTGTCCCTCGGTTCGGTCCTCGTTGCCGTGTGGCTGGGACTGCCGCTCGGGATCGTTTGTCATGGCCGAGCCACGCTACGACAGAGCGTGCTCGCGACGCTCAGTGTGGTACAGACCGTACCGTCCATCGCACTGTTCGGCATGCTCATGGCCCCACTCGCTGCGCTGGCGGCTGCCTGGCCTGCGCTAGCGCAGTGGGGCATCGGCGGTATTGGCTATGCGCCTGCGTTTATTGCGTTATGTCTCTACGCCTTGTTGCCGGTCGTCGCGAACACGGTGCTTGGACTTGAGCGTGTCGATGCCGCTGTCGTGGATGCGGCCTACGGTATGGGTTTAACACGATTCCAACTGCTGACCCGTATTCGCTGGCCTTTGGCTTTGCCGACGATTGTGACCGGCATTCGCGTGGTGCTCGTGCAGAATATCGGACTGGCCGCGATTGCCGCGCTGGTCGGGGGTGGCGGCCTTGGGGCGTTCATTTTTCAAGGTATCGGCCAGACCGCTATCGACCTTGTGCTGCTTGGCGCACTGCCAATGGTAATGCTCGCGTTGGTGGCAGGTGTGCTACTGGACGCACTCGTCGAAAGGCTTGAGCGACGGAGACGCGCATGATTGAGATCGATGGACTCACCAAACGCTACGGCGGCACTACGGTGGTCGATGCGGTTGATTTGCGGGTACCGACAGGCTCGATCACTGCGATCGTTGGCACTTCGGGCTCTGGTAAGTCGACGCTGCTACGGATGATCAATCGATTGGTCGAGCCCTCGGCCGGCACCGTGCGCATTGATGGCCGTCTGACGACGGAAGAACCGGCGCATGCGTTGCGCCGCCGCATCGGCTACGTGATCCAAGGCAACGGCCTTTTTCCACATCGCACGGTGGCGGAGAACATCGCTACTGTGCCCCGAATGCTGGGCTGGTCGGATGTACGAATTGCGGCACGGATCGAACAGCTGTTGCTGCTCTTTGGCTTAGATCCGCAGATCCACGCGCAGCGATTGCCGGCAGAGCTGTCAGGCGGTCAGCAGCAGCGCGTGGGGGTCGCGCGCGCGCTTGCTGCGGGGCCGTCGGTGCTTCTGATGGATGAGCCGTTCGGCGCACTCGATCCGATTATCCGCGCGAAAGCTCAAACGGATTTGCGCGCCATCCAGCAACAACTGAAGACCACCATCGTGATCGTCACCCACGATATGGACGAAGCCTTCCTATTGGCCGATCGTATTGCGGTACTCGATAACGGCCGATTATTGCAGTACGACAAGCCGACTCGTTTGCTGACGGCACCCGCCTCTGCGCAGGTCTCGGCATTGACGGGTACCGCCGACCGGGCGCTACGCCTGCTGTCGCTCGACACGGTGATGGTTGCGATGGCGCCAGGGCACGCTGACGGGCTTCAGTTGTCGGCATCCATGAGCCTTCGGGATGCGCTGTCGGCGTTGATCTGGGCTGGTGTTCGGGCCGCTACCGTGTGTGGGGCTGACGGTGAGGTCGTCGGCCAGGTGACGCTCGAGGCCATTCTTGCGCGCGGGGCGGCGCATCAATGAGACCGGCGACGCTTCTGCGGACAGCGGTCTGGCTGAGTGTCATCGCCTTCCTGTGGCGCCCGAGCGCCTTTGCCGCCGTATTCGCGCCGTTCACCCACGACGGCGCACCGGCAATTTATGACCAGGGGGATCTGGCTGATCTCGCGCTTGCGCATCTTGGACTCGTGTTGTTCGCCACGGCCCTGAGTGCAGTGATCGCAGTTCTGCTCGCGGTGGTCGTGACCCGAGGACCTGGTCGGGCATTTCTGCCAATGTCGCGTTCGTTGGTCAGTATCGGTCAGACCTTTCCGCCGGTCGCTGTGCTGGCCGTGGCCGTGCCGCTGGTTGGATTTGGCTCATTACCCGCGCTGATCGCGCTGGTGGCTTACGGCTTGTTGCCGGTCTTTGAAAACGCACTGACCGGACTTGCTGAGCTGCCGGCCTCGGTTTTAGAGGCGGCCGATGGGGTCGGCATGGATGCCTGGCAGCGCTTATGGAGCATCGAGCTGCCCTTGGCTGGGCCGCTGATCGTTGAGGGCTTGCGTCAGACCCTCGTCATCAGCGTGGGGACCGCAACTTTGGGGTCTACGGTTGCCGCCAAAGGCCTCGGCGAGGTCATCATCGCGGGCCTGCTGTCGGACAATACCGCCTTCGTACTGCAGGGTGGTCTGCTCACCGGGCTCATGGCGATTCTGTTGCACGATGCGATCGGCCGAATCGGTGCCTACGTCCTGCCGCGACAGGGATAACGGAGGGCGACTCACAATCCCATCATGCCGATGTTCAGCTACACTCGACCCGTCGTGATCAGGACCCTTGGACCATGTCGATTTTTACCCACCTATTCACCGCTGAGCCTGCTCGTTACGCGGATGCCCCGCGGGTCGAGTGGCCGACGGTTGCATTGGCGGGTCTGATTTATGGCGGGTGGGCGGTCCTGACCTACCACTGGCACGACTGGCCGCTCGCGCTTGTGTTGCCGTTGCTCGCGATCTTGGTGGCCTGGCACGGTTCGCTACAGCACGAAGTGCTGCACGGCCATCCGACGCGGTGGCGCGGCATCAATGACCTCTTCGGCATGCTGCCGATTTCCCTGTGGATCCCCTATACCCGCTACAAGCGGCTGCATCTCAAACACCATAACAATGACCGACTGACCGACCCGGTGGACGATCCGGAGTCCTACTACCTCACCGAAGCGCACTGGGCCTCCATGTCCGCGCCGATGCGTGTCTTATGGAGGTTCGATCAGACGCTGTTCGGGCGCGTCACGATCGGTCCGCCGCTGCACATCGGCATGTATTGGCTGGGCGAGTGGCGTGCAGTTCGGCGTAACGAAACGGGTGCGCGCGCAGCGTGGTTTGAGCATCTCGTTTGGTGCGCTGTGGTGCTGGTGTGGTTGAGCGCTGTATGTCACCTGCCAATCGCGCTCTATGCTCTGGCGGTGGTGTGGCCAAGTAAAAGCTTAGGCTCCGTGCGGTCGTTTGCAGAACACCGCGCGCGGCCATCGGTGCATGAGCGCATCGCGATTGTCGAGGGCAGCTGGTTTTTTGGACCGCTGTTCCTTTTCAACAACCTTCATGTGCTGCACCACGATGAACCGTTGATGCCGTGGTATGCCTATCTGCGTCGGTACCGCCTGCGGCGGGATGAATTAATCCACCTCAATCATGGGCTCGTCTACAAGACCTATTTTGACGTGGCGCGTCGGTATCTCTTTAAGCCGCACGACGTGACTGTCCATCCCATGGGACGCGTGCCGCACTAAGCAAGGTTAGGCTGGCAGCGGGTAGTCGGCTGCGTGCGCGGCCTGATCGCGCGCCAACGTTAACGCAAAGTCATCATGGGTCACCGGCGCGAAGCCGACGAGTCCGAGCGGAGCGGTGCACGCCGCAAACCACGGTCTCTTCGCCGCCGCCGCGAAGGCCGCCTTTAAACGTGCAATCGTCTCCTCAGGCATCCCAGCACCCGCCACAAAAGCCGGCATCGGCGCCACGTCTGTGGACTCGAGGACACGGATACCTGCGGTGATCTGCGGTGCGTGTTGCGCGATCAGCCAATGCCAGTAGGCATCGAGTGGGCCGACGTCGAAGCGACCCTCGCGCACACCATCGAGGATGGCCCGAGCTGTGACGAGGTCCGGCACCATCTCGCGATATAGACGTGAGCGCACCGCGCTGCGGTACCGCAGAAGATGGTGCCGAAAGGCATTGAAGCCGGAATGGGAGTGCCGCACCGTCCAAGCAGCCCGATGGCCAAAGGTGTCTTCTAAGGTCTGAAATGAAGACTCTGAGCGCACGATCAGATCACTGCGATACAGCGCACGACCTTGGGCCCAGGCCATGGCCGGGATTGGCGCCGCGAGAGGGACTACTGGCGCCATTCGCAACGCGATGGGGTAACCACACATCAGCACACAACCAAGATCCGGCCGACGCCAGAGATCCTCCAAGGGTTGTGGGGCGGGGTAGGGCCAATAATCGAGCGCAACGTCCGCATCCTGAGCGACATGGTCGATGACAGTCTGCCAGTGCGCTTCCACGGCGGGTGTCACGGCATACATGCGGGCGTTAGCGATGAATCGACTCATGGCCGCCGCTCTGCTTTGCGGCGAATGACATAGTCCGTGACGGCTTCGTGCACGGCCGGGTCTAAGGCCGGCGCTTTATAGTCGTCGAGCACACGTTGCCAAATCTGCGTCGCACGCTGGGTCGCGTCACGGGAACCCGCCTGCGTCCACGCCTCGTAACTCGACCAGTCCGACAACAACGGCTGATAAAACGCCTTCTGATAGCGGGCCAGCGTGTGTGCAGTTCCAAAATGATGTCCGCCCGGCGGTACGTCCCGTATGGCCTCAAAGCCGAGGTCATCCTCCGTAAATTCGACCGGCCGCAGGATCCCGGCCCAATGCCGGATCAGTTCCGCATCGACGATGATCTTTTCGTAGCACGCAGACAGACCGCCCTCGAGCCATCCGGCCGCATGACTGACGAGATGGCTGTGAGAGAGGATCGCCGCCTGCAGCGCGAAGGCCGTTTCATAGGTCGACTGCGCATCGACGCAGGGCGAGGCATTCACGGCACTGGTGCGCACAGGTAGAGCCAAGCGGCGGCCGATTTGTGCGCTGGCGATCACGCCCTGTACGTATTCCGGTGTGCCAAAAGCGGGCGATCCGGATTTCATGTCCACATTCGAGGTGAAGCCGCCGAGCACGCACGGCGCGCCGGGACGTACCAGTTGGCACAGGGCAACAATTCCCAGTGCTTCTGCCGTCTGCTGCGCCAAGGCACCGGCCAAGGTCACCGGGGCCATCGCTCCCATCAGCGTGAACGGCGTGATGACCACGCATTGGCCGTGCGTGGCCATCGTGATGATGTTGTCGAGAATCTCTTCGTCCACTCGACGCGGCGAATTGACGTTCGTGACCGTCATCAGCGTCGGCCGCTCGGCGAGCCCCTCGAGGCTGCAGCCGTGTTCGATGGCGGAGAGGGCGAGGGCGTCTTCCGCCTGCTCGCGGCCGACGCCGCGGGCCGCCCAGACTATGTCTGAACACTCGATGTGGGCGAGATAGGCATCCAGATGACGGGTAGCCACCGGTTCATCGGTTGGCTCTACGACGATACCGCCTTGCCACTGGGTAACTCCCAACGCGTGGGTCAACCGCAGGATGTTGCGAAACGCTTCGAGATTGCCGTAACGGCGTCCATCACGGCCATCACGAATATTCGGCGCCCCATGGACCGGACCGAAGTTGACGGCGTTCCCGCCGACCTGCAAATGTCGCGACGCATTGCGGGCGTGCAGGACAAAGGACGCAGGCGCGGTGCCCAATTGCGCCTCGATCAGATCTCGACCCAAACGCACGATCCCGGTCTCGTCATCTACCAACGCGCCAGCGCTCGCGTAAATGGCGCGAGCGCGCGGGCTGCGGATCTCTAGACCGAGTTCTTCAAGGACGCGATAAGCGGTGAGTACGATGCGTTCAACCTGCTCAGTCGAGAGCACTTCGAGCGGTGGGCCGGCCGGGCGCAGCGCCCCAAGCGCGGTCGCCGAGGCTGGACTCGGCTGGCGGGCGCGAGCCTCATCGCGCCGGCGCGGACCCGGGCGGCGCTCGGTCACGGTACCAAATCTCCCAAAGCGGCTTTCAATGGGCCGAGCCAAGGCTCGAAATGGCGCCATTGATCAAGACCATCGCGGAAGATCGGGCGGCGTACTTGCTCGGAGCTCGCCGTGCGTACACTGCGCTTGGTTTTATGAAACTCCAGGCACGCTTCTTCAAAAGGCAAGCCACAATAGTTGAGGATGCGCCGAACGTTGGCCTCGAGGTCGTCGACCACTTCCTCGTGCTGAATTCGCAGCACGCGGCCCGGCAACACGGCGTCCCAATGCTCCATGAGCTCCACGTAGGTGCGGTAGTACCGTGAAATGTCTTCAATCGAGTACGTGAACTCTTGCCCGGCCGCAAACAGCTGTTTGAAATTCGAGAAGCAGCAGGCCATCGGCTCACGGCGCGCGTCGATAATTTTGGCGTTCGGAAGAATCAGGTGGATCAAGCCGATGTGCCGGAAGTTATTCGGCATCTTATCGATGAAAAAAGGCTTGTCGGTTCGATAGACACGCGTGTCGTTGATATATTTTTCGCCGATGCGCTGATAGTCGATGGCGGACAGTTCGGTTAAGACACGCGGGTAGCGACGGTTGTCGGCATCACGGTTATGACCTTCAAGGTCGACCACCGCGGTGGCGATATCCGAAAGCTCCATGGTGCCTTCTACCTGCGAGTGGGACGCGAGGATCTGCTCCAGTAGCGTTGAGCCCGACCGCGGCAGGCCGACCACAAAAATAGGCGCTGGATCTGGGCACCCCCAGCCTTGGCGAGCGCTAAAAAATTCAGGCGTGCAGACCTGTTTTTGCTCGGCGGTGTTTTTTTCCACCAACTCCGGCATGAACGGACTGTCTGACTTTTTCAAGGCGTTGCCGCGCTCGTAATACTCAAATGAGCGGGCGTAATCGCCGCGATCTTCCAGTGCTTTGCCGAGCGCAAAACACATGTGGTATCGGTCTAAGAGGTCAATGTCTGGGTTCGCCTCGGAGGCGATCATCCGATCGATTTCCTCGCTCGTGAACCGGTAGGTCTTCAGGTTTGCAAGGCTCCAGAAGGCGTCTCCGAAATGCGGTCGCGCATCGGCGGCGCGGCGATATTCTTCAATGGACTCGTCTGTTCGACCCAGAGTCTTTAACGTATGCGCAATCGACAAGTGTAGATCGGCTGCATTCGGTGCCCCATCCAGCAGTTCCCGGTAAAGCTTCAGGGCCATTTCGTGATCACCGAGACCAACCCACGTCGTGGCGTAGGTGGTCTTGTACATGCGATTTTCAGGCTCTGCTTTCAACAGAATGTTCAGCTGCTCGAGCGCCACCTGATGACGGTGACGGCGCAGCAAGGCGCGCGCGTAGTCGTAACGGGCGGCGCGATAGTCTGGCGCCAGTTCAATGACGGCCTCGAGTAAAAAGTCGGCATCGTGCAGCACGTCGAATTCCAAGGCGATGCGCGCCAGGATGCGCATGGCTTCGACGTCTTGGGGGTTTTGCAGCAAATAAGGGCGGATGATCTTCTCCGCCTGCGATACATCGCCGTCGCTCAGTAGCCCGGTGGCGGTAATGATCGCGGAGTGCATCTTTGAAGTGATATCGACATGCTGTTGCGCGGTGCGTGCGCTCGCTTCATCCCCCGTCATCCGATAGAGCGTCACCAGTCGGCTCCACGCCGCTGGTAAGGCCGGATTACGATGCACAGCTTTCTGGTACGCGTCGATGGCTTTTGGCGCATCACGCAATGCGACATAGCAATGGCCCTGCTCTTGATATAAGCGGCTGAACCCGGGGTTTTTCTTCTCGAGCTCTGCCAAAGCAGCCAGGGCTTCAGCAATTCGATTCAGATACCGTAGTGCGACCGCGCGCATGTAAGCGACATCGCGGTTGTCCGGCACTTCTGTGCGCAGTGCGTCCGCCGACTTTAAGGCTAACTCGTACTGACCAGACTGAATCAAAACCTGAAGATCGTGGACCTTCTGTTCGATCACTGAGGTTTTATTCAGCGTATCAGGATCGTTTACGGTCATGGATCCACCACGCATAAGCTGGAACTTATCGAATGAACGAGTTTTGCCTTGAAAAAGCTCATTCGGGGACTTCTGATTCAGCCAAAGGCCCGAGGGTTTGCTTCAATTCCTCAAGCCATGGTTCAAAAGGCTTCCACTGCATAACACCATCGCGATTGATGGGGCGTCTAACTTGCTCAGAACTGGCTGTATGGACGCGTCGCTGAGTTTTGTGAAACTCAACACAGGCGGATTCAAATGGAAGCCCGCAATAATCCAGTATTCGGCGAACGCTGCCCTCCAAGTCTTCCAACACATCCTCGTGATGAACTCGCAAAACTCTGCCCGGCAGTGTCTTTTCCCAATGATCCATCATCTGAACATACGTTCGGTAATACCTTCCGATATCGCTCAGGCTGTAAGCGAATTGATGCCCCGATGCGTAGAGTTGTTTGAAATTTGAAAAGGAGCAATCCATGGCATCACGACGGGCGTCTATGATTCGCGCGTTGGGGAGCATGAGCTGTATCAGCGCGATATTGCGGAAATTGTTCGGCATCTTATCGATGAAGTATGGCTTTCCGGTCCGATAATCCATCGTCTCTTGAAGGTACTGACGGCCGAATGAAACGCATTGTTCTTCGGTTAATTCAGTGAGCACTCCTGGATATCGCGTTTCGCTTGATCGGTCATGGCCGCCAAGGGAGCCAACGAGTCGAGGAATATTCGCGAGTTCCATAGTCCCCTCAACTTGAGAGTGGGACGCAAGGATTTGTTCAAGAAGAGTTGAACCCGCGCGGGGGAGTCCGACGATGAGAATCGGAGCGGAACTTTTGTCGCCCCAACTACGCCGTTCGTCAAAAAATTCAGGTGTACAGATTTCCTGCTGGCGACGCGCTGCAGTTTCCTGCATGTCAGCCCGGTATCGGACTTCCGCCTTCTTTAACGCGTTGCCGCGCGCGTAGTAAGAAAAAGATTCGTCGTATTCGCCGCGATCCTCCAGTCCTTTGCCTAGCGCAAAGCATAAATGATAACGATCAACGAGTTGACGGCTCGGATCGGCTTCACGTTCGCGCATGGATTTGATTTCGGCGTCAGTAAACCGATAGGTCTTTAAATTAGCCAGACTCCAAAATGCCTCGCCAAAGCCGACGCGTAGTTCCGCTGCGTTCCGATAACACTCAATTGCATCGGACTGTCGCCCATTGGTCTTATAGGCGTGCCCAAGAGACTGTCGCAGCTCGGGGTCCGACGGCATCCGTTCGATGCATGCTTGGTAGCCATTGATAGCAGCGTCAACCTCGCCAAGAGCAAGCAAAATGCTGGCATGGGTGACATGAGCGCCTTGATTGTTCGGCTCATTCTGCAAAAGAAACTCAATTTCCTTGCGAGCGGCTTTGTGTTTATGCAGGTCAACTAAGGTTAGCGCATAGTCGTATCTGGCCGGGTGGTAGTCGGGCGCTAACTCAAGGATGCGTAAGTAGATAGCCTCAGCATCCGCTGTAAATTCATTGTCGCGGGCGATTGTCGCCAGAATGCGCAGTGCCTCGACGTCGTTTGGGTATTGAGCCAAATAAGGTCGTATCAGTAGTTCGGCTTGCGCCAGTTCCCCGTCAGCCACCATGCTGCGTGCCGTGGTTACGGCGGGCGGCAGTTGCTCTAATTTTTTTGCGTGCTGTTCGGCCACTGACGATTCATCGTGACGCCCCACGATCCGATACAGCATCTGAAGCGAGTTCCAACTCGCCGGCAAAGCGGGATTTAGCTGGACCGCTTTTTCAAATGCTTTAATTGCTTCCTCGGCATTACGCAAGAAGATGTGGCAGTGACCGCGTTCTTGGAATGTTCGCGAGTACGTTGGGTGGTAGGCCTCAAGGGACTGCAGATCAGTCAGTGCTTCGGGTATCTGTCGCAACATGCGGTGTGCCACAGCGCTCAAGTACAGCACGTCGCGGCTTTGGGGGTGCATGGCACGCGGCTCGACTAAACCTTCCAGTACGGCGGCGAACTTCCCTTGGGCTAGCAGCGCTCGCAAAGTGTCGAGCGTGGTTTGTAAATCAATAGTTGTCGATGGCTGCGAGGCTGGGTCCATCTTTCCCCCAAATCGGACTCAAAAAAAATGGCGGGACAATGCCCGCCATTCTAAAAGTGCTGGCAGACCGTTGAGGTCCGCCAGCGATTCTAACTGCTCTTACTCGCCGGTTCCGACGAACTTGTAACCGAAACGAACGCCGAGCGTACGTGGACGCTGAGGCACTTCGGCAACAATGAACTGAGCCGCTGATGTGAAGATGCTCTTATTGATATCGGTCAGGTTCGATCCTACGAGCTCAACCGTCCATGGGCCCTTCGTGACGCCGGCCGAGGCGTCAAATTGGGTCCAGGCTGGCATCTCATAGCGGTTGACCGTCGTCGCTGACGAGAAGGACGCGCCCTGGTGAGCGAAGCCAAACTGCCAGTAGTAGTCACGATTGTTCGACGACCAGTCGTAACGTGCGCGCAAGTTCGCCTGCAGTTTCGGCGAGTTCGCAAGGCCACCGCCCTGTGAGCCGAACACGTCGACGACCGACACGATGTTGCCGCCAACCGTCGCTGTCGCAACCGAACCACCGGCTGCGCAATCGCTGCTCGGGCCGTTGCAAGGCAACTGCGGCGAGTTCACGAGTTCCGACTTGTTGTACGAGGCCGAGCCCTGCACGGTGAGGCCAGCGGCCACACGTGCGATCAAGCTCATTTCAACGCCCTTGACGCGGTAGTCCGGACCATTCAGCCCGAGGGTGAGGTTACCGAGGCCAAGCTGCGGTGCGAAGATACCGGTCTGAACGTTCTTCCAGTCTTCCTGGTAGACCGCGCCATTGAATTGGACGCGGTTGTTCATGAACGAGGTCTTCCAACCCAACTCCTTGTTCACGAGCGTATCCGACTCGTACTGCTTCGGCGAGCACCACTGGTTCTTTCCGTCGGTGCCCGGCAGGTGGCAGCCCGAACCGCGGTTGAAACCGCCTGGACGGTAGCCTTGCGACCAGGTTGCGTACAACAGGGTCTTGTCGGTGACGTGCCAGCTCAAGTTGGCGCGGCTCTTGAAGCCCGACGACTTCTGGCTGTGCGGATCCTGATCATTCAGGTTGGTGCCGTATGGCGCCTTGAGTCCGTAGCCATAAAGTGCCCCGGTGCATGGGCCGGTTTCGCCGGTGCCGTAGACCTTGCAGAAGAAGCTGCCCATGTTGCCACCCAACATCTCGTTGTTGATGTTGTAGTAGCGGGTGCCGACGGTCAGGGTCAAGGCACTGTTGATGTGCCAGTCGGCCGACGCGAACGCCGCCTTCTGCGTGTAGGTGCGCTGGAAGTCATCCACAAAGCCGACGTTCGACAGGCGCTGGCCCATGTCGTTCATGGAGGCATTCGTGAACTTGCCGCTCGCTGTCGCATTCAGCGACAGGAAGCAGCTCGACGGACCGCCAGTCGAGCACTCTGGTACCGACTTGTACTGCCACTCGGTATCGTCGTTCAGCTTGCGCTGCTCCCAGAACACGCCGGCCACGCCGCTCACCGTCCAATCGGTTGGTGTGCTGAGGCGGAATTCGTGGCTCTGGTTGACGTTATGGGTGGTGTCGCGCCATACGCTCGATGGCGTGTAGCACTTGTTCACCGAGCTACCCGAGTAGCCGGTGCACTGGTAATAGGTGCCCCAAACGCCACGCGCGTAGTTGGTGTAGTCCTGAATCTGGAAGGAGTCACGGACCAAGTAGGCGCCCGTGTACACCGCATCCAACGATCCCACTTTGCCGTTTACCGTCAAGGCAGTGTTCGAGAACTTGTCCGTCGTGGTGCCGTTGTTGAACGTCGTCACTTCCAACGGGTTCAGATGCTGACCTTCCGAGCCGACAGGCATCTGATAGAACACGCCCGACGCGTGCATATCCTGATAGCTCTGAGTCAACAGAACGTTCCAGTCGTCATTGATCTTGTAGTCAATGCCAACGCGGAGGCCCTTGTAATTCACCGGGTTGATGTCCTTGCCGGCGATGTTGTAGTTGTCTGCAACAACGCTATCGGTCGGTACGCGACCGCCAGTACGGAAGGCAAAACCAAGATCGGTGCCGCGACGGGTGAAGGTCGACGGTACGTTATCAATATAACCGCCACGCGAGTCGCTATAGATCACCGCGCGAACAGCAAGGTTGTCGCTGAGCGGCAGGTTGATCATGCCCTCGGCTTTCGCGCTCTGCGAGCCGTGTGCCGTGGTGTCGAAGCCTGCATTGAACGAACCTTCGGTCACGCCAAGCTTTGGCTTGTTCGTGATGTAGCGCAGCACGCCTGCTTCGGCGCCGGCGCCGAACAGGGTGCCCTGTGGGCCTTCGAGCACTTCGATGCGCTCGAGGTCAGCAGCGTACACGTCAAGGTTGCGGCCAGGGATCTGGGTCGACTGGTCGTCAAGGTAGACCGCCACGTTCGGCCATGCGCCGACCGAGCCCGAACCTTGCGTACCGAGTGCGCCGACGCTGAGACCACGCATATAAATGTTGCCTTGGCCTGGGCCGAGGGTTGCGGTCGAGACGCTAGGCAGGTACTTCACGAACTCGTCGATCGTGGTGACCTTCAGTTCATTCAGCGTTTCGCCCGTGAGCGCCTGGATGCTGATAGGCACATTCTGGATATTTTCCGAACGACGCTGCGCGGTGACGACGACGTCTGCGATTTCAAGGCTCGAAGCCTTGGATTCGTCCGCCGTTGCGGCAAAAGCTACGGAGCCGGTGCCGGCACTGAGTGCCGCCATGACCGCGTAGGTCAGCTTGGTATTGAGTTTCAAGCGATTCCCCTCTTCTCTATGTGGCTCAATCGTTCAACAAATCGGTGAGCCCCGTCCCGATTGTTGTGGTTCGAAAGTGCAAGCACTTCGCGACTCAGTTCGTTGCAACAAAACAAAAGACCATCGGTAAGCCCGGATGATCCTGCGCGTAACCTACAGCATTTTCATGTGTTTTGTGAAGTTGCGCTTAGGCAACAGCTCAGGTTTAAATTGATTGACCATTCGGTCAAATTTGTTATTGAGGGCTGTCTAAGTGCTGTCTAATTGCAAACGATTGCATAGTTATCAACGCCGTTATAATCAGATGAATCCTTCAGGGTTGATCTTGATCGGCCATTGCGCGAATCAAAACGCTAGACAGTCTTAGGTCCCGGTGGCGTTGCGGACCCGCGCAAGTGGCGCATTGGCCTCATCTTGCTCGTCTGGGTGCCTGTACTGGACGTTCGGGGAGAGGGCGATGGCTGTCTAGGGCATAAAAAATTTCATTTCTGGTAGAAAAACAGTACTGCGGCGGAGGCGCTAACGTGCGAATCTCATGCGCAGTTCCGGGGGGCTGTTTGGCTGCCCTTGGGTCGAATTCGCTGGAGAAATGTCTGTGTCTGAAGAGTCCACTGTCCGAGCCCGCCGCCCTTCTGGTCGAGATGCCCGCCGCGCGGAGCGTTCAGGGCGCTTGCCCGATCACCTGCGCCCTGTGGTGCCAGGCATGCCCGGTGGTTCCTACCGCCCGCTGAGTGATTCCGACATCCAGCAGATCCACGAGACCGCGCTGCGGTTGCTCGAAGAGGTGGGCTTGGCTGATGCGCCGGAGTCTGGCGTCGAGATTTTGACGCGCGCCGGTTGCACCCTCAGTGACCGCGGCCGACTGCTCTTCCCGCGTGCGCTGGTGGAGGACATGCTCGCCAAGGCCGGACGCAATTTCCCGCTATACGCTCAGGATCCTAAGTTTGACCTCGAGCCGTGGGGCAAGAAGGTCTACTTCGGTACTGCCGGCGCTGCCGTGAACATGGTCAATGCCGACGGCACCTATCGCGAGTCCAAGATCCAAGATCTCTACGACATCGGACGCATCGTCGACACGTTGGAACACATTCACTTCTTCCAGCGTGCCGTGGTTCCCCGCGACCTGCCGGATCCTTACGAAATGGACTTCAACACCTGCTACGCCGCGGTGTCGAGCACGACCAAGCACGTCGGTTCGAGCTGGGTGTTGCCTGAGCACCTCGAGAAGTCCCTCGAAATGCTGCACATGATCGCGGGCGGTGAAGACAAATGGCGCGAGCGCCCCTTTGTCAGCCAGTCCAATTGCTTTGTTGTCCCGCCGATGAAGTTTGCGACCGACGCCTGCAAGTGCTTGGAAGTCGCGGTTCGCGGTGGCATGCCCGTGCTCTTGCTTTCGGCCGGGCAGGCCGGCGCGACAGCGCCAGCGGCGATCGCCGGAGCCTTGGCCCAGGAAGTGGCCGAGTGTTTGGCGGGCATCGTCTATGTGAACGCAATCAAGCCGGGCCATCCGGCAATCTTCGGCACCTGGTGCTTCGTGTCCGATCTGCGCACCGGGGCCATGTCCGGCGGTAGCCCTGAGCAAGCATTGCTGTCGGCGGCGGCCGGTCAGATGGCTCACTTCTATAATTTGACCGGTGGAACAGCCTCCGGCATGACCGATTCGAAGATTGCGGACGAGCAGGCGGGTGCCGAAAAGGCGCTAAACCATGCCCTCGTCGGCAACGCCGGTGCCAACATGATCTATGAGTCGGCCGGCATGCACGCCAGCTTGCTTGGCTACTCGCTTGAAAGCCTTCTGATCGACAACGATACGATCGGTGCGGCGCAGCGAACGATCAAGGGTATTGAGGTCAACGAAGAGAAGTTGTCCTTTGAGGTCATTAAGGATGTCTGCTTGAACGGTCCGGGACACTACCTCGGCGCCGATCAGACGCTGCAATTGATGCAGACCGAATACATCTACCCGGGCGTTGGCGATCGTCGCAGTCCGAACGAGTGGATCGAGCAGGGCTCGACCAGCGTGCTCGATCGCGCGGCGAAAAAGGTCCAAGACCTGTTGGGCACGCACTTCCCAGCGCACATCGCTGAGGAAGTGGACGAGGTCATCCGGGCGAAGTTCCCGGTCCGACTGCCGCGCTCTGGAATGCGGGCGAAGTAACTCAGATCGTTGGCTTGCGACGAAACCGCCGGCTTTGAGCCGGCGGTTTCGTTTTCGGCGATCCGGAATCCTCAGGACTGCGCGCGGCGCTTCATGCAATTGCGCTGAATGACCATGCCACTGTCACAGCGCGCGGGTAGAATTCGGAAATGTTCCCAACAGAACCCAGAGTATCCCGCCCATGACCGCTCGGATTATTGATGGCAAGGCTGTTGCCAAGAAATTGCGCGCTGAATACAAGGCCCGCATCGCCAAACTCGCGGCCAGCCACGGGTTGACGCCCGGTTTGGCCGTCATTTTGGTTGGCCAAAACCCAGCCTCGCAGCTCTATGTCAGTAATAAGGTGCGGGCCTGCGAAGATGTCGGCATCCGCTCTGAGCGGATTGTCATGCCGGCGGACGTGTCTCAGGACAGGCTCCTGGCTGAAATTGATCGCTTGAATGACGATCCAACCGTGCATGGCATCCTCGTGCAGTTGCCATTGCCGGCGCACATCGAAGTCAGCGCCGTGCTTGAGCGCATTTCCGCCGCCAAGGATGTCGATGGCTTCCACCTGTACAACGTGGGTGGCTTGCTGACGGGCTCAACCGTATTTCCGCCGTGCACCCCCTATGGCGTACAGAAGTTGCTGGAGCACGAGAACGTCGAAATTGCAGGCCGCAATGTCTGTGTCGTCGGCGCGAGCAATATCGTGGGCAAGCCAGTCGCGATGATGCTGATGCAGAAGGACGCCACCGTATCGATCTGTCACAAACTGACACGCGATCTGGCGATGTTCACGCTCATGGCCGATATCTTGGTGGTCGCCGCTGGCGTGCCGAACCTGATCGTGCCGCAAATGGTTCGTACCGGTGCGGTGGTCATCGACGTCGGCATCAATCGCCTGCCGGATGGCCGTATCGTCGGTGATGTCGATTTTGAAGGCGTCCGTCAGAAAGCGTCGCTGATCTCGCCAGTGCCGGGCGGTGTGGGTCCGATGACGGTCACGATGTTGTTGTTCAATACGCTGCGCTCGGCGGAGCGCACGGTCGGTATCGACGAGGATTGACTCCGATCGGGGCCGCGCTCAGCCTCAGTCGATGCTGAGCGCAATCTTGCCCACGTGGCGTTTGAGCAAGAATTCCTGCTGCGCTGCACCTAAGTCCGATAGGTGATAGGTGGCGGCGACCAGCGGGCGAAGCGTGCCGTCTTCAATCGCCCGTACCAGATCAGCAAACATTCCGGTCGGGGGAATTGTGCACCCGTGTAGGGTCAGATCCTTCAGATAGACCGTGCGTAGATCGAGTTCCACCACGGGGCCGGCGATCGCGCCGGCCGTGGCGTAATGTCCATGTGGGCGCAGTGCGATGAGCAGATCTGGAAATGCAGGTCCGCCGACGACATCAATCACCGCATCAAAGGCGCTCTCTCCAAAAACCTGTGATACGCCTTGGTAACGAGGCAAGACCGCAGCTGCACCTAGCGTCTCCAATGCCGCCGATTTTGATGCGTCGGCGATCGCTGTGACCTCTGCGCCACGGGCGACCGCCCACTGTAAGGCGGCGGTGCCGACACCGCCGGAGGCGCCCGTGATGAGCACGCGCTGGCCAGCTTGCACCTGGGCCCGGCTGATGAGATGCAAGGCCGCGAGCGATGAGCAAGGGAAGGTCGCCAGTTCGGGATCTGACCAGTGGCTATGGATAGTCACGGCATTGCTATCCGGCACGCAGGTGTATTGGGCAAAGGACCCTGGCGTATCTGAGCCAAAGTACTGAACCGTCGATCCCGAACGCAGAATGGGATCAATGATGACGCGCGACCCGATGCGTTCAGCGCGGACACCGGCGCCAACGGCAACAATGTGCCCCACGCCATCCGCGCCTTGAATGCGTGGGAAGTGCAGGGCATTACCGGCCCATCCAGCATCGCGGGTGTCAGCCTCGCCATGGGAAGTGGCTTCGGTGGCTTCGACGACTGATTTTGAGTACCAGCCCACCCGCAAGTTGATGTCCGTATTGTTCACGGCGGCGCCACCGAGGCGCACGAGGACTTCACCCGGGCCCGCAGTCGGAATCGGCACCTCAGACGCGATCAGTCGGTCGACACCCCCGTGACCGGCGAGCAGCATGGCTTGCATGTGGGGTGAAGCGCGATCAGGCATAGCGGCAAGCTCACGAAGGGGTAGGCCTCAGTCTAGAAGGGCGGGGCTGCTGCCAACAAGCGATCAGTCGGTCGAATTAAATGAAATTTGGAAGAAAAATTTCACGAACGTGAATAACACACCGGGCGTAAACTCCAGCGTGAAATAGATTCTGCGGGAGGGGGTATGTCCGACACGATAGCCACCAGGCTTGACGCTGTACCGGCAGTCGCGGCCGCCGCTCGCCCGCCGAGCCCCCTCGGTGCGCAGATTAGAGACCTGCGGGAGGCACGTCGGATGCGATTGGCTGAGCTCGCGCAATCGATCGGTAAGTCCATCGGCTACGTGAGCCAAATTGAGCGCGGGCGCTCGGAGATCTCCATCTCCACGCTGAAAGCGATCAGCGACGCACTGGGCGTCAGCATCAGTTGGTTTTTTCAGGGGTACGACCCACGCGAACCCAGCGAGCATGGCTATGTTGTCCGACGCGAGCATCGCCGTCGTCTCGATTTTCCCGGCACCGGTATTGAAGAAGAACTGCTCTCACCGACACTGAATGGTGAAGCGGAGTTGATCATGAGCCGCTTCGCGCCGGGAGCGCGCAGCGGTGACGTCCAGGTGTCGCGGATGGCCGAACAGTCAGGCGTAGTGCTCTCCGGCGAGCTGGAGCTCCAGGTGCTGGACCGAGAGTTTTTACTTAAAGCGGGCGATAGTTTCAGAATCGGCCGCGGCGAACCATTCACAGCGTCAAACCCGGGTCGCGAGGAGTCTGTCTCGCTCTGGGTGATTGCGCCACCCCGTTATTAGTTTCACTGACCGACTCAGGTAGTACCCCTATGGCAATTCCTTCTCATGCAAATGTAGTGATCATCGGCGGCGGCGTCGCTGGCTGTTCGGTGGCGTATCACCTCACCAAAATCGGCGTCACTGATGTGGTGCTCTTGGAGCGCAAACAGCTCACGTGCGGCACCACTTGGCACGCCGCAGGGCTCGTAGGTCAATTGCGCGCGACGCGCAACCTGACGGAGCTCGCCAAGTACACGGCAACGCTCTATGGCTCACTGGAAGCGGAAACCGGGCAGGCCACCGGCTTTAAACAGAATGGATCGGTCAGTGTCGCCAAGACTGAGGCGCGTTTTGAAGAACTGAAGCGCGGCATGTCGATGGGCAAATGCTTTGGTCTCGAGGTGGACTTATTGACACCATCGGACATCAAGTCGAAGTGGCCACTGCTCGATCTGACGGATGTCGTCGGTGGTATTTTTCTGCCTAAAGACGGTCAGACCAATCCGATCGACGTCACGCAAGCGCTCGCCAAAGGCGCGAAGCAGCGCGGCGCTAAGATTTTCGAGAACACGAAAGTCACGAAGATCTTGGTCGAGAATGGGCGCGCGGTCGGTGTTGAAACCGCAGATGGTGTGATCCGCGCCGATACGGTCGTATTGTGTGGCGGCATGTGGTCGCATGGCTTAGCGGCAGACGTCGGTGTCGCAGTGCCGCTGCATGCTGCAGAGCACTTCTACATCGTGACCGAGCCTCTCGAAGGGGTTCCTTCCAATCTTCCAGTACTGCGCATACCCGACGAGTGTGCGTATTACAAAGAAGATGCCGGCAAGATTTTGATGGGCTGCTTTGAACCGGTCGCCAAGCCATGGGGCATGAATGGTATTCCCGAGGAGTTCTGCTTCGACTCCTTGCCTGAAGATTACGATCACTTCGAACCGATCATGAATATGGCAATCAAGCGGATGCCGAAGCTCGCTGATGCTGGCATTCAGCTCTTCTTCAATGGGCCTGAGAGCTTTACGCCTGATGATCGGTATTACATGGGTGAAACGCCGGAGGTGAAGGACTTATTTCTGCTGACCGGCTTTAATTCGGTCGGTATCGCCGGTAGTGGCGGCGCGGGCAAGGTGCTCGCAGACTGGATTGTCGAGCGTCGGCCGCCCATGGATCTGGCCGATGTTGATGTCCGTCGAATTCAGCCCTTTCAGAAGAATCGTCGTTATCTGCACGATCGGACGGTTGAAACATTGGGTCTGCTGTACGCCATGCATTGGCCGTATTACCAGTACCAGACAGCACGCAATTCACGGCGTACCCCGCTGCACGATCGTTTGGTCGCGGCGGGTGCCTGTATGGGTGAGTTGGCCGGTTGGGAACGTCCAAACTGGTATGCGGCACCCGGGTCAAACCCGAAATACGAATACTCCTACGGCCGTCAGAACTGGTTTGATGCTTGCCGCGCAGAGTGCGAAGCGGTACGTGATACCGTGGGCCTCTACGACGAGACCTGCTTTGCGAAATTTCTGGTGCAAGGTCCGGATGCACTCCGGCTCTTGGACCAATTGTCGACTGCGAAGATGGATGTTGCGCCGGGCAAGCTCGTCTACACGCAGTGGCTGAATGCGCGTGCCGGCATCGAGGCCGATCTCACCATCACGCGCCTCGCGACAGATGAGTTCATGGTTGTCACGGCCGCCGCGTGTCAGACGCGCGACCTCGCTTGGTTGCGGAAGCATCGCGAGTCGCTCGGGCTTACAAACTGCTGGATTACTGATGTGACGCCCGGTATCGCGATGCTCGGCCTCATGGGGCCGAACAGTCGTCCACTGCTCGAAAAACTGACCGGCGAAGATTTCTCGAACGCGGCGCATCCTTTCGCTTGGTCGCGGGAAGTCGAGATCGGTTATGCGACCGTTCGCGCCAGCCGTATCACCTACGTGGGCGAACTTGGATGGGAGCTCTATGTTTCAGCCGAACACATCCTTGATGTCTACGAGCGCATCATCGCTGCGGGCGCCGAGTTCGGACTGAAGCACGCGGGCTATCACTCGATGGCATCCTGCCGTGTGGAGAAGGGCTATCGCAGCTGGGGCCACGATATTGCGGACGAAGATACACCGATGGAATCGGGGCTCGCCTTCACCGTATCCTGGGACAAAGCCGGTGGCTTTATCGGCCGCGAAGTGTTGCTCGAGCATCGGGCAAAGGGCGCGCCGACCAAGCGTCTCGTTCAAGTCGTGCTGGACGACGACTCGGATTCAGCCCCACTCATGTATCACGAAGAACCCATTCTTAAGGACGGCGTCATTGTCGGATCCATCCGGTCTGGCGCCTGGGGGCATCGCATTCGCAAGTCCATTGGGATGGGTTTCGTCGGCTGCCCGGCCGGCGTATCCAAGGAATGGCTTGCTGAAGGTCATTGGGAGGTTGAAGTGGCCACGAAGCGCTACACCGCGCGCGTGCAGCTTGAGCCGCTCTACGACCCTAAGAATGAGCGCATCAAAGCCTAAGTCATCCACGGAATTTAAACATCAGCGGCGCAATGCGCGCCACGGAGTCTGAACACTATGAAAACGCATGCACGTGTTGTGATCATCGGCGGTGGTGCCGTCGGCGCCAGTGCGCTCTATCATTTAACCGAGTTGGGCGTCACCGACGTCGTACTGCTCGAGCGCGACGAATTGACGGCTGGGTCGACTTGGCACGCCGCCGGCAATTGCCCGAATTTCTCGACGTCCTGGAACACCATTAAGTTGCAGCGGCATTCGACCAAGCTTTATGCCGACTTGGCAAAGAAGACGGGCTACGACATCAACTATCACATCACCGGTAGTATCCGTATTGCCCATGAAGACGACCGTGTGGATGAATTCAAGCACGTCGTCGCGCAGGCGCGCGCGCAGGGCATTGAATTTGAGTTCATGACACCCTCAGATGTCGCCGCAATGCATCCGTTCATGAACGTGAGTGACATCAAAGCAGCACTCTACGATCCGTACGATGGTGACATTGACCCGGCGCAGCTGACCCAGGCCTTGGCGAAGGGTGCGCGCGATCGCGGCGCAGAGGTTTATCGCAATACCAAGGTCACGGCGATTTCCCGCACTGCCACGGGTGAATGGAAGATCACGACCGACAAAGGTGATATCACGGCGGAATCAGTGATCAACGCCGCGGGCTACCGCGGCGGTGAGATCGCGGCGATGGTGGGTCAGTACCTGCCGATCGTCACCTTGTCGCACCAATACATGGTGACTGAAGACATTCCCGAGTTGGTCGCTCGCGGTACCGCGCGCTTGCCGCTCGTGCGTGACCCGGATGTCAGCTATTACCTGCGTCAGGAACGCCATTCCCTGCTGCTTGGACCCTATGAGTGGGAAGCGCGGGCACACTGGCTGGATGGTGTCCCCGAGGAATTCGCGAACCAGTTATTTGAGGATGATCTGGACCGCTTAGGCGACTACATTGAACGTGCCATCGGTCAGGTACCGATCTTGGGCAGCGTCGGCATTAAGACGGTGATCAATGGTCCGATACCGTATGCTCCAGACGGTAATCCGTTGATGGGCCCGGCGCCTGGCTTGCCCAACTTTTACCATTGCTGTGCGTTTACCTTTGGAATCGCTCAGGCTGGTGGTGCTGGCAAGTCGATCGCAGAGTGGGTCGTTAACGGCCATCCTGAGTGGGATATGTGGCCCTTCGATCATCGGCGCTACCTGGAGCATGCCAACCAGAAGTTTACGTTGGCCAAGGCGATTGAGACCTACCAACACGAGTACGGCATCGGCTATCCGCAGGAAGAGCGTCCAGCCGGCCGGCCTGCGAAAGCTTCCCCGCTCTATGATCGTCTCAAAGCCAAGGGTGCTCAGTTCGGAGCCCGAGGTGGCTGGGAGCGCGCCGTCTACTTCCGGCAGCCCGGAGATAAGGGTGGGACGGACACCTCCTTCCGACGTTGCCATTGGCATGAAGCCGTTAAGCGCGAGTGCGAGGCGGTCGAGAAGCGCGTCGCCGTCTTAGACCTGCCGGGCTTCACTAAATTTGAAGTCACTGGTGCTGGTGCAGGAGCCTGGATCGACAGCTTAATCACGGGCGTGTTACCGAAAGAAGGCCGCACGGCGCTGAACTACTTCCTCGCACCCAGCGGTGGCATCGTGACCGAAATGACGGTTACGAATTTGGGCCACGGCAAGTACTGGCTCATCAGTGCAGCGTCTGGTGAGCGGCACGATTTGCATTGGTTGCACTCGCATCTGCCGAGCGACGGCTCGGTGACGGTCACGAACGAAACCGCTCGCTATGGCACCTTGATTCTGGTGGGACCGCGTTCGCGGGAAGTGCTGGCTAAACTGACGTCCGCGGATCTATCCAATAGTGGCTTCCCGTGGCTGAGCGTGCGCTCGATCGAGATTGCCTACACGAAGGCGCTCGCGTTCCGCGTGAACTATGTCGGTGAACTGGGTTGGGAGCTCCATATCCCATCCGAACATGTCGCGTCCGTCTACGACTTGCTGTTTGAAGCCGGAGCCGAGTTTGGGATTGCCGATTTTGGCTTGTATGCGATGGATAGCTTGCGACTTGAGAAGTGCTATCGCTCGTGGAAGGCGGATCTGACCACGGACTACACGCCGTATATGGCCTCACTCGACCGCTTTGTGAAGCTGGATAAGGCTGGGGGATTCATCGGTCAACCGGCGCTAAAACAATTGGTCGAGCAAGGCCCGCCAGAGCGCTTTGTGCCGCTCATTGTCGATGCGGGCGATGCGGACGCGTCAGCGGTGTCAATCGTCTATGACGGCGATGCCGTGGTGGGTCTCGTAACCTCCGGCGGCTTTGGCTACCGATTGAATCAGAGCATCGCACTGGCTTACCTGCGTACGGATTTGGCCGTACCTGGCAAGGAATTGACGATTGAGATTCTGGGTGAGCGCAAGAAGGCCGTAGTGGGCATCGAACCGCTTTACGATCCGACTAACGCACGACTTCGAGCCTGAGCCTTGGGCATTCCGGTCCGCACAGGATGTGCGGACCGGGAATCCAATGGATGGCGCTCGCGTGGTGGGTGCAAAGGGCATCATCGAGGGGCAAAAGTTGAGGCCTCTCGATGGCTGAGCCTCGCAATCGATCCTATGGCCTTACAGACTCGTCTTGATTCGGGTCCATGAGCGCGTCTCTAAGCGCTCGGTTGCCGGACTGACTTCCGCTGAGAGAAACATGCGCTGTTCGACATCGGGCGTTGGATACAGCGACGGGTTGCGCCGGATCAAGGGAGAGACAAGGGCGTCTGCGGCGCGGTTGTCGTTACCGTAGAAAATGTCGTTACTGATGGCAGCGATCGTCTCTGGCTTCAAAATGAAGTTGAGAAACTCATAGGCAGCAGCCACGTGGGGCGCATCTGCGGGGATTAGAAAAGCCGAGTAGTCTGCGTTCGTGCCTTCTTTCGGCACCGTGAACTTGAGATCGAGTTTGACACCCGCTGCGCGAGCGCGAGTCATGGCCGTGGCATAGTCACTGGACCATCCCATGGCGATGCAGGTTTCTCCATTCGCCAACGAGTTGATGTATTCCGACGAATCGAAGTTGCGGATGTAAGGCCGAACCTTCAGGACCAAATCCTCGGCCGCGGTAAAGTCTTGTTTGCGGGTCGAGTTGGGATCAATCCCCAGATAGACCATCGCCAATTGCAGGACATCGCGGGGCGAGTCGAGGAAGGTGATGCCGCAGTCGGCAAAACGGCTAGCGATCTCGGAATCAAAGATGAGTTTGAGACTATTCACCGGAGCGTTAGGCATCCGCTCGCGGATCTTTTTGACGTTGTAGGCGTACCCGTTTAACGAATGCAGATACGGAACAGCATGTTCATTGCCGGGATCGAATCGCGCATACAACGCGAGGATTTTCGGGTCGATATTATCCAGACCTTTCAACTTCGAACGGTCGAGCTTCAGGTAGGCGCCAGCCTTAATCTGCCGACTGAATAAAAGGGTCGACGTCTCGACCACATCATAGCCGGACCCACCGGCCAACATTTTGGCCTCGACCGTCGAGTCTGCATCGAAGGTTTCGTAATCGACCTTGATGCCGCTGGCTTGTTCAAAATCAGCGAGCGTGTGTTTGCCGATAAAGTCGGCCCAGTTATAGACGCTGACCGTACGTTGCGACGGGTCGTCTTGGCTGCAACCACCGAGAAGGGCGGTCATGAGAACGACGACCGCGAACGGGAGGGATCTCATGCGACCCACCCGTCCGCGGCGCCCGATCAACCGCCGCACTCCCGTGCTGCGTCGATCAGGTGGTCGACGACGTAGGGTGTGAACGAACGCCAGGTCTCGATGTGGAAGGCATCTGCGGCGGTGCGCCACAAATAAATCTCGGATTTCATATACACCGTGCGGGTGCACATGCCGACTGGGAAGGCCGCGAGGTCCAAATCGAGCGGACAGCCACCGCCGAGTAGCCATTCGGCCTGAGGCCCTTTGACCACAAAGGCCGCATGCCGATGGCTGATATCGACGATGGAGTGCGGAATTTCGCCCAACGCTTCGGCCAGCGTCGTGCGCACCGCTGCGGCGTCGCTTTCCGGTGCAAGCAGGAGGTATTCGTCCGGACCCAGCCACAGCGCGGCTCGATCGTTCGCGCTGGCGGCTCGGCAAGCGTCCGTGGATAAATTCACGCCGAAGCCGTGAGAGGCGGCGGCAATGGCGTCCGGGCCGCCGCGAAAGCTCAATCGGGTTTTAGCCGGCAACGGCTCAAGCCAAGACTGCGCCTCGATACGCGGTGAGCGTCTCGTGAGATTAGACATTGAGTCGGGCTCCCTGCGGATCGTAGAACACGGTCGATACCACTTTGACGGGAATATCGCCGCCAGGCATGGCGACATAGATCGTCTGGTCCATTTTCGAGCGGCCGCCCGCGACGACGGCCATCGCTATGGACCGACCCAGGTTCGCGCTGTAATAGGACGAGGTGACATGGCCGACCATTTCGAATGGAATCGACTGATTCGGCGCCAAGACCACTTGGGCGCCTTCTTCAAGGACGACCTTCGGGTCTTCGGTCAGCAGGCCCACCAGTTGTTTGCGACCGGCAGCTTTCAGCGCCGCGCGGTCCATACCGCGCTTGCCAACGAAGTCATGCTTGGTCTTACCGATGGCCCAGGCGACCCCTGCGTCATCAGGTGTCAGCGTTCCATCCGTGTCTTGGCCGACAATGATGTAGCCCTTCTCGGCACGCAGCACGTGCATAGCTTCTGTGCCATACGGAGTGATGTTGAACTCCTGGCCGGCCGCGTAAATGGCTTCCCACAGGTCAGCGCCGTATTCGGCCGGCACATTCACCTCAAAGCCGAGTTCGCCGGTGAAGCTGACTCGCATGAGTATCGTCGGAATGCCGGCGATGTGACCGCGGGCCACACCCATATGCGGCAGTGCAGCCGCCGA
The DNA here is from genome assembly GCA_903879335.1 of uncultured Pseudomonadota bacterium. GTDB lineage: Bacteria > Pseudomonadota > Gammaproteobacteria > Steroidobacterales > Steroidobacteraceae > CAIKZZ01. The sequence goes on along the minus strand of CAIRLC010000017.1, from coordinate 131,198 downwards.
CAGGTCAATGTCGGTGACGAGCTTAGCCAAGACATCGCGGGCTTTCGGGCCCTGCACGGCGACGACGGACCATTGCTCGCTCGTCGACGTGATCCACACCGACAGGTCGCGCCATTCGGTCTGGATATAGTCTTCCATCATGTTGAACACGCGCGCGGCGCCGCCGGTCGTGGTCGTGACGTGGAAACGATCCTCAGCAAGACGAACGATGACGCCGTCGTCGTAAACAAAGCCGTCATCACGGCACAGAATGCCGTAGCGCGACCGGTTAACGCCCAGGTTTGACCAGTTGTTCACGTAGAAGCGGTTCAAGAACTCGGCGGCGTCTTTACCAACGACCTCGATTTTGCCGAGGGTCGAGGCATCGAACATACCGACGGAATTGCGAACGCCCAAGCACTCACGGTCCACGGCGGCATGCATGTCTTCGTTGCCGACCGGGAAGTACCGGGTCCGCTTCCAATTGCCGACATCCTCAAAGACGCCACCGCGGGCGACGGCCCAATCGTGGCTAGGCGTGCGGCGTACCGGATCGAACTGGTCGCCACGCGCGGGGCCTGCGAACACACCAAAGGTGACTGGCGTATACGGCATCCGGTAGGTGGTGAGTCCGACGTCGGCGAGACGGCGGTTGGACGCATCCGCGACGATACCCAGAGCATTCAAGCCCGAGGTCTTGCCTTGATCCGTCGCCATGCCGGTCGTCGTGTAGCGTTTAATGTGCTCGATCGACTGGAAGCCTTCGCGCTGGGCGAGGGCAAGGTCGCGGGTCGTGACGTCATTTTGGAAGTCAACGAAGGCTTTTGCCGGTGGAATGGGTCCAGCCAACTGCGGCAATGCGCCGGGGCTGCCCGCCAAGCCGACGTCGAGTGCCTGCGCGCTAAACTGCAACGCCGTACAGGCATGTCCGCTCGCGACCGCGGCGTCAGCGCCAGCGGTGGCGCCGTCGTTGAGTGCGGCGGTGAGGCCGCTAACCCCACGACTGAAGCCCGCTGATCGGGTTCGCTCGGCGGTTGCCGCCGGCACGAATGCGCCTAATTGATCGTCGTACGCCAACTTACCGCGCGACTGCGAGTGCAGATGCACGCTCGGCGTAAAACCGCCGGACGTGACGATGGTGTCACAGGCGATGGTTTCACCGACAACGACTTTTCCATCCTGGCCAACGATACCGAGCTGTACGCCCGTGACCCGTAACTTGCCCGATACCGCCAGTGCGGTCGCACTCGGCAAGATGCGCAAGCCGGCCGACTTGGCGGCCGCAAAACCTGGGCCGTCGACCGACCCGACCGGACGTGCGTCGGCGATGATGGCAATCGTGGAGCCGGCGGCGCTTAAATCGACCGCGGCTTCGAAAGCGGCATCGCAGCCGGCGAGTACCGCGACGCGTTCGCCGACGCGCACGCCGTAGCGATTCGCATAAGTCCGTGCGGCCGAGGCTAGCAAAACGCCTGGGCGATCATTACCCGGGAATATGAGCGGACGCTCAATGCCGCCGGTCGCCAGCACGACTTCCGTGGCACGTACTTGCCATAGGCGCTCACGCGGCGCATGCGCCGGCAGGCTCTCGAGGTGGTCTGTGATGCGTTCGACAAGACCAATATTGTTGTGCGGGAAGTAGCCGAAGGCGGTCGTGCGCGCCAACAGGCGTACACGGGGATTTGCGCGCAGCGTCTCAAGTGTGCGGGCAACCCAATCGGCAGCCGAGAGGCCATCAATGTTGGCATTACGCTCAGACAAGAGCGAACCGCCCATTTCCGCCTGCTCATCGCAGAGGACCACTCGGGCGCCTGAATTTGCAGCACTCAAAGCCGCTGCGAGGCCGGCTGGACCGGCGCCGACAACAAGGACTTCACAGTGAGCGAACTGTTGCGCGTAGCGATCAGGATCCGGCAGTGACGGTGCCTTACCGAGGCCCGCAGCGGCACGGATATTCGGTTCGTACACCTTGTACCACCAGGAGCGTGGCCACATGAATGTCTTGTTGTAGAAGCCTGCCGGCAGCATCGGTGAAAACAGGCTATTGATGGCGCCGAGGTCAAACTCGAGTGAAGGCCAGCGGTTTTGGCTTTCCGCGATCAGGCCGTCATAAATTTCAATTTGCGTGGCGCGAAGATTCGGGGTCTTGCGGGCTTCATCCCGGATGACCGTGATCAAGGCATTCGGTTCTTCTGAACCGCTGCCGACGATGCCGCGTGGACGATGATATTTGAAGGATCGGCCGGTCAGGTGGACACCGTTGGCAAGCAAAGCCGAAGCGAGTGTGTCACCGGCGAGACCCTCATAGGCTCGACCGTCAAAAGTAAACCGGACCTTCTTGCTGCGATCAACTCGACCGCCGGCGGTAGTACGGGCCTTCACTGAGCACCTCCGGGCAACGCGGGGCGTTCGCCAACCTTGTAGGTCGTCACGAAAAAGTCCGTGTTGGTGTCGCGAATGGCATTAAAGAAACGACCGCAACCACGGGCATGACGCCAGCGTTCACGAAATAGTCCGCGGGGATTCTCGCGCAAGTAGAGAAACTGGAGTAGTTCTTCGTCCGTCGTGTTCGCCGGATCGTGAGGGCGCGCGATATGCGCCTGACCTCCGTGGGCGAATTCAGGCTCGGGACGCGGCCCGCAGTAAGGACAATGGATGACGAGCATATGTTGGCCTCAGTGGGCGACGGCCGCAGCCGCAGCCTCGTCGATGAGTAGACCATCCCGGAAGCGCTCAATCGTAAACGGCGCATTCAACGGGTGCGGTTCGTCGTGGGCGATCGTATGGGCAAATACGTTTGCAGAACCTGGGGTCGCTTTAAAGCCACCCGTTCCCCAACCGCAATTCACATAGAGTCCCTTGACGGGTGTCTTCGCGATGATCGGCGAACGGTCTGGAGTCGTGTCGACGATGCCGCCCCAATTGCGCAGCATCTTCAAACGACGAACCATCGGGAACAATTCACAAATCGATTCGAGCGTATGCGCACTGATGTGCAGACCGCCACGCTGGGTGTAAGAGTTGTACGCGTCCGTACCGGCGCCAATCACGAGCTCGCCCTTATCGGACTGACTCATATAAGCGTGAATCGTGTTGGACATCACCACACATGGCATGAGGGGCTTCACCGGTTCCGAGACCAGTGCTTGCAGTGGGTAGCTCTCCAGAGGCAACTGGATGCCCGCCTGCTTCATAACCACACTGGTATTGCCGGCAGCAACGACCCCCACCTTTTTGGCGCGGATCACGCCGCGGGTGGTCTCGATGGCCTCAATCGCGCCGGATGCATCCATTCGCATCCCAGTGACTTCGCAATTTTCGATGATATCGACGCCAAGAGCGTCTGCGGCACGCGCGTAGCCCCAAGCCACGGTGTCATGACGGGCTACGCCGCCACGACGTTGCAAGGCCGCACCCAGTACGGGATAGCGGATATTTGGGTCGATATTCAGGATCGGACAGAACGCCTTGGCTTCCTCTGGGGTGAGCCACTCGTTATCGACGCCATTGCCACGGTTGGCGTGAATATGGCGCTTACTGACCTGCATGTCGTGCACGGTATGCGCCAACATCATGACGCCACGCGGCGAGAACATCGTGTTGTAGTTCAGGACCTGAGACAGGTCCTTCCAAAGCTTCAACGAGTGGTCGTAGAGGCGAGCGCTTTCATCGAACAAATAGTTGGAGCGAATGATGGTGGTGTTGCGGCCGGTGTTCCCACCGCCAATCCATCCTTTCTCTACAACGGCAATATTCGTGAGACCGTGCTCCGCGGCCAAGTAATAGGCCGTGCCTAGACCGTGACCACCACCACCAATGATGATGGCGTCATATTCGGCCTTAGGCGCCGCACGACGCCACTGTGTCTTCCAGCCCTGATGTCCGCTGAAGGCTTCTTTCAGGAGCGACCAACCTGAGAACTTTTGCATTACGCCCTCAAATCGTTGTTGTCCGGATCGTACGGCGATTCAATGACGACCGTAGCCTTCTTCATCTCGCCCAGAACCAAGATATCGAGTTCCGTTCCCGGCGTCGCAAACTCAGGTTTGACGTAGCCGATGATCAGGCTCTTCTTGATCGTGTGACCGTAGTAGCCGGAGGTTGCACGGCCAATCATGGTGCCGTTCGAGAACAGAGGTTCGTTGCCGAGCGGATCGGCATCGACGACACCGTGTACTTCGGCGGTGATAAAGCGATGCGGAACGCCTGCAGCCAACTGCTTCTCAAGCGCATCCTTGCCGTAGAAATATGGCTTGTTCATGCGCACGAAGCGATCCAACGAGCCCTCGAACGGCGTGTAGTCGCGCGTCAAATCGCTGCCCCACATGCGATAGGACTTCTCCATACGCAGCGATTCCATCGCGCGCATGCCGACAAGTCCGAAGCCGAATTCTGCGCCGGCAGCGCAGATCTGATCGAACAGGCCGTGGGCGTATTCGATCGGGAAGTGCAATTCCCAACCCAGCGCGCCGACGAAGTTCACGCGCAGAGCGTAAACGTCGGTCGCGTAGCCCACTTCAATGACCTGGCTGGTGAGCCAAGGGAACGACGCATTGTCGAGCGCAGAGTCGGTGAGCTTGGCCATCAGGTCGCGAGCACGAGGGCCGCCAATCACGAAGCAACCACGGGCGCCCGTGATATTGCGCATCGAAACTGAGCCGTCCCTCGGCAATCGCTTTTCAAGGAAATCGTTGTCGTAGCGTTCGGCAGCACCGGCGCTGACGACGTAGTAATGATTGTCTGCGATCTTGGTGATCGTGAATTCAGTCCGGATACCACCGCGCTGGGTCAGCGCATGGCACAAGGCAATGCGACCGATCTTGGTCGGTACTTTGTTCGCGACCAGGGTATCGAGCCAGGCCTCCGCGCCCGCGCCGCTGATTTCCCACTTCGAGAATGGCGTGAGGTCGATCATGCCGACCTTCTCGCGCATCAGGCGCACTTCGTTACCCACGTGCTCGAAATAGTTCGAGCGACGGAAGCTCCAGACGTCCTTGGCTTCAACGCCAGCTGGCGCGAACCACAGCGGACGCTCCCAACCGTAACGCTGACCGAAGACCGCGCCGGCGTTCTTCAGCTTGTCGTAGATTGGGCTCGTCTTGGCCGGGCGAGCCGCCGGACGCTCTTCATCTGGATAGTGAATCGTGAAGACTTCGCGATAGGTCTCCTCGTTCTTCTCGACCACATAGCGCTTCGAGGTGTAGGGACCGAAGCGGCGTGGGTCAGCCGACAACATGTCGATGCCCGGCTCGCCTTCAACAATCCATTCAGCCAACTGCCAACCTGAACCACCTGCGGCGGTGATGCCAAAGCTGTGGCCTTCGTTGAGCCACAGGTTGCGCTTGGACCAAGCCGGTCCAATCAATGGGCTGCCGTCTGGGGTGTAGGAGATCGGACCATTCACGATGTCCTTGATACCGCAGTGCTCAAGCGCTGGGACGCGACGCTGCGCCGCTTCGACATAGGGAAGCAGCCGCTCAAGATCACCCTCGAACAGGCTCTTGCCGAACCAGTCGGGGACGCCGTCTGCAAAGCGTGCCGGAGCACCATGCTCGTAGGGGCCGAGAATCCATCCGAGACGTTCTTCACGCAGGTAGTAAGACTTATCGGATTCCCGCAGAACAGCAAGCTCACGACCGCCCTTGGCGCGATACTCTTCGAGTTCCGGCGACTTGTCGTACACGATGTACTGGTGCTCGACAGGGATGGCGGGCACGTTGATGCCGAACATCTTGCCGGTCTGGCGGGCATAGTTGCCGGTCGCGCAGACCACGTGCTCGCACGTAATCACGCCCTTGTTCGTGGTCAAGCGCCATTCGCCGTTTGGCAGTTGTTCGGCCGACAACACTTCCGTTTGTTCGTAGATTTCAGCGCCGCCAGCGCGCGCGCCCTTGCGCAGCGCCATGGTCAGGTCCGCTGGGGCAATGTGGCCGTCGTCCGGGTGGTACAGCGCGCCGATGATGGCCGGCGTATCGCCGTGGCCGCCGAGATCAACGAGCGGCCAGAGCTCTTTGACTTGTTCTGGCGTGATCACTTCGAACGGAACACCGATGGTATTCGCTGTACCGCAATACTTCTGATATTCGTCCATACGATCGCGGCAGGTCGCGAGACGCAGGTTGCCGGTCACGTGAAAGCTGACATCCTGGCCCGTTTCGGCTGGCAGTCGCTTGTAGAGGTCCACCGAGTACTTGTGCAGCTGGCCGACCGTGTAGCTCATATTAAAGAGCGGCAACAGGCCGGCCGCGTGCCAGGTCGACCCTGCGGTCAGTTCCGAACGCTCGAGCAGGACAACGTCTGACCAGCCTTTCTTGGTGAGGTGGTACAGCGTGCTGACGCCGACGACACCGCCGCCGACTACAACCACCCGTGCATGGGTCTTCATTTCTCTCGTTCTCCGTTCGAGTCGTTCGGGCACTCGGCGGACGCCGAGTGGAGGCATAATTTAACCCGGTGAGTCTAACCATCGTTAGGGGCAGCAAGGCTCTATTTGCGACAAATGCTGACGCAAATGCGCCAGTAGACCGTATACTGCGTAAACCACTGACATCCGCGGTTAAAAACGTTTGAAACCGACGCTGCAACCCCGCAAGAGCCGGTTTGTCTTTCTGACACTCCCGCAGTACTCACAGATCGCTGTCGCCAACGCGGTTGAACCGTTGCGCATGGCGAACAGTATCTCTGGTCAGCTCGCCTACGAATGGGTCATTACGAGCTTAGACGGCCAGCCCGTATCGGCGAGCAACGGCTTATCGTTGTCGCCGACGGTCGGTCTCGACCAGATCGGCCGTCCCGATATCGTATTTGTGTGTGGTGGGCGCAATGTACGCGACGCGGTAACCCCAACACTGCTGGCCGCGCTGCGGCGCTTGTCCGAGCAGGGCACGGGCCTTGGAGCGTTGTGCACGGGTGGCTATGCGCTGGCCCGAGCCGGGTTATTGGATCGTTGCCGGGCCACCATTCACTGGGAGAATGTGTCCGCGCTGCGCGAAGAATTTCCCAGAATTATCATTTCAGATCAAGTATTTACGATCGACCGGAACCGTTACACGGCGTCCGGTGGTGTCGCTCCACTCGACCTGATGCTCAATTTGATTGAGACCAAGTTGGGTAGCAAGGTCTCTCAACTGGTGTCCGAGCAGTTTATTGTCGATCGGATTCGCAGCGATAAAGATCGCCAGTACGTGCCCTTGCGGGCCCAGGTCGGCGTATCCCATCAGAGCCTGATCAAAGTGGCTGAACTGATGGAGGCGAACGTCGAGCGTCCCGTGTCCTTGGAGCGTATTGCGCAGGAAACGGGCTTGTCGCGCCGCCAAATCGAACGCCTTTTCAAGCGGCACCTCAACTGTGTGCCGAAGCGCTACTACCTCGAATTGCGCTTAAAGCGGGCAAGAGAACTGCTGCTGCAGACTGCGATGCCAATCATGGACATCACGACGGCCTGCGGATTTCAGTCGCCGCCCCATTTTTCAAAGTGTTATCGCAAGCAGTTTGGTTATCCGCCAAGCGTTGAGCGGCAATCTCCCCGGCGCGTTAACCCAGCCACAGAGGCGACTCCGTCGCCGTAATTGGGTTGTCGGAATGCGACCCACTCGTAATAGTCACCGTGGATTGGGGTGTACGAGTGGTCAGTTTTTGTCGTTGCTATGAAAAGCAAATTTACTCATAGGCCTAGCGAATATTTGGGATTCGGTACTGGGTCGGTTCGTGGGCAGGAGTACTTGCGTCACGCAACGGCGGCTATGTCGTAATGAGACATGCGACAGTCGCGAAACCGCCAACCAATTGAGCCGCTTGGCCGTACCATCGCACGCTTAATCGAGTAGGGGGCTGTCCGAGTACCCCGAATTTGCCACTGTTTCCGGGAGTACGAGATGTCCGAGGAAGCCTTTGACCTGAATAGCCTGAACGATCAGGAACTTACCGAGCAGGTCCACGACGACCTCTATAACGGATTGAAGGAAGAGGTCGAAGAAGCGACCCATATCTTCCTGAGCCGCGGTTGGTCTGCCGAGAAGGTGCTCAACGACGCGCTCGTTGAGGGTATGCGTATCGTGGGTATCGACTTCCGTGACGGCATTTTGTTCGTTCCCGAAGTGCTGTTGGCAGCGAACGCCATGAAGGGCGGCATGGAAATTCTGCGGCCGTTGCTCGCGGAAACCGGCGTTGAGCCGATCGGCAAGGTTGTTATCGGCACCGTCAAGGGTGACATCCATGACATCGGCAAGAACCTCGTGGCCATGATGCTCGAAGGCGCGGGCTTCGAAGTGATCGACATTGGCATCAATAATGCGGTCGAGAAGTATCTGGCGGCCATCGACGAGCACAAGCCAGACATTCTTGGTATGTCCGCGCTACTGACGACCACGATGCCGTACATGAAGGTCGTTGTAGACACGCTCAAAGAGCAGGGCATGCGTGACAAGTTCATCGTACTTGTGGGCGGCGCTCCACTGAATGAAGAGTTTGGTAAGGCGGTTGGCGCTGACGCGTACTGTCGTGACGCGGCCATCGCCGTCGAAACGGCCAAGCAGCTCGTCGCGGCTCGCCGCGCTGCCGCGCGCTGATCCCGGAGAGCGCCGTGGTCGCGACGAGCCCTGTGCTCGTAATCGCCTGCGGCGCTCTTGCTCGGGAAATCACGTCCCTCAAGCGCATGAATGGCTGGGGTCACCTCACGGTGACCTGTTTAGCGCCTGAACTACATAACCGCCCAGAGCGCATCACGGGTGCGGTGGTTGAGGCGGTAGCAGAGGGTCGGTCGCAGGGTTTTGAAAAGATTTTTGTCGGCTACGCGGACTGCGGAACCGGCGGAGAACTAGACCGCGCGATTGCGCCGCTTGGCATTGAACGGTTGCCTGGAGCGCATTGCTACGAGTTCTATGCCTCCAGTCGGCAGTTTGAGGCCTTACACGACGCCGAACCGGGAACCTTCTACCTGACGGATTTTCTAGTCCGCCATTTTGATCGGCTCGTCTTCCAGTCGTTAGGTCTCGATCGGCACCCACAATTGGCGGCCGAGTATTTTAGGCATTACACGCGTGTGGTGTACCTGCGGCAGGACACTGATGCGGGTCTCGATGAGCGCGCGCTGGCAGCGGCGCAGGCGCTCGGTTTGCCGCTGACATTTGTCGATACGGGGTACGGCGATCTAAAACACACGATCGCCGACTGGACGAAGCGCACGGGTATAGGCGTCATTGCCGAGCCGGGCAACCATTAGGAGAATCGGATGGCGCAGTTGATCATCATCAGTTGGCGCGATATCCCGGCGCAGGTTATTGCCAAGCGCGGTCGCGAAGTTGCCAAGATTCAGCTCACTGATCGCTTTCAGGAAGCGGTTGACCGTGCCGCAATGCGAGCCGGCAAGGGCAGTTCTGATGCCTACCTCGCGGACTGGCAGCGCAGCGCTCCGGTGGTCTGTGACGACAACCTAGAGTCGGCGGCGAGTACGGCAGCGGCCGAGATCGAGGCGCGTTATTCGGATGAAGACCTAGAACGCATTATTCGTGCGAAGGGCATCGACGATCGCATTCAGCGAGAACCGGTACCCGATTCAACTGAGGGGACTAACTGATGTATTCCGTTCGTCGTTGGTCTGTCCGCCATGCGGACGGCCTCAATTGGTTCTACAACGGCCTCGAAGCAGTGCTGGTAGCGCTTGCGCCACTGTGGCGCGCGATTGGATATGAGCGCCTCGAGCGGCCTTTTGCGTTTCTTGAGCGTAACGTGAAGGGCTTACTGTTCGACTGCAAAATGTGCGGGCAGTGCGTGTTGTCATCGACCGGCATGAGTTGCTCGATGAACTGCCCCAAGAACTTGCGCAATGGTCCATGCGGTGGCGTTCGTGCCAATGGTCACTGCGAAGTTAAGCCAGAAATGCGTTGCGTCTGGGTTGAGGCTTGGACCGGCGCAGGTCGAATTAAAGGTGGTTTGGACAAGATCGCCGTTGTGCAATTGCCGGTCGACCGTCGCCTTGAAGGACGCTCTTCTTGGTTGAAAGTGGTGCGTGAACGAACCGAGCCACCTAAGTCGGAGGCGAAGAAATGAGATTCGACGACGAACCAATAGCAGGCCACGCGCTACCGATCCTCCCGGGACATACTTCACCAGGCCGTCTTGAGCGCGTGCTGCGTGCGGGTGGCTTTGCGATTACCACCGAGTTGGCGCCACCGGATTCGGCCGATCCTGAAGAAGTCTACAAGCGCGCTCGCGTCTTCGACGGCTATGCCGATGCGATTAACGCGACCGATGGGTCAGGCGCTAATTGCCACATGTCGAGCTTGGCCGTATGCGCCCTGTTGACCCGTGCAGGTTACGCACCGGTCATGCAGATTTCCTGTCGGGACAAGAATCGCATCGCGATTCAAGGCGACATCCTAGGCGGCGCCGCGATGGGCGTTTGCAACATGTTGGCCTTGTCAGGCGACGGCGTGCAGTCGGGTGATCATCCGCAATCGAAGCCAGTGTTCGACTTGGATTCACTGTCATTGCTGCAGATCGCCACCACGATGCGCGACAAGGGCACGTTCCAGAGTGGTCGCAAACTCACGTCTTCGCCCAAGGTTTTCTTCGGCGCTGCCGAGAACCCAACGGTTGCACCGCTCGAGCACCGCGCCAGCCGCCTTGCGAAGAAAATCGCCGCAGGTGCGCAGTTTATCCAGACGCAGTACGTCTATGACATGGAGCGCTTGCGCGACTTCATGCGCCGCGTTGAGGATCTGGGCCTGCTGGATAAGGTATATCTGCTGATTGGCGTCGGCCCCTTCAAGACCGCCAAAGGCGCTGAGTGGATGCGGAATAACGTTCCTGGCATGCACGTGCCCGACGCGTTGATCAAGCGTTTGTCGGGTGCTGAAGATCAGGCGAAAGAAGGTCGTCAGATTTGTGTCGACCTCATTCAGGAAGCGCGCAGCATCAAGGGCGTTCATGGTGTACACATCATGGCGTACCGTCAGGAAGAAACTGTTGCCGAGATCGTCGATCGATCCGGTGTGTTGGAAGGCCGGGTACCCTGGTATCCGAATCGCGATACGAACATCAAAGGTAATTCTCAATGACCGACACCGTAATCAGTTCGGCGACCAAAGAAGTCGTCATCGGCTTTGATCGACCGTTCGTCATCATTGGCGAACGCATTAACCCGACGGGTCGGAAGATTCTGGCTGCCGAAATGGCGGCCGGTGATTTCTCGCGCGTCATCTCGGACGCTCTCGCGCAGATTGAAGCTGGCGCCCACATGCTGGACGTCAACGCGGGCATTCCCTTGGCTGACGAGCCTGCCATTTTGGCTCAAGCAGTCCAGCTGGTTCAGTCGATCACCGACGTTCCGCTCTCGATTGACTCATCAATCGTGGCGGCGCTGGAAGCCGGCCTTGCGGTCTATAAGGGCAAAGCGCTCGTGAATTCGGTGACCGGCGAAGACGATCGTCTTGAAACCGTGTTGCCACTGGTTAAAAAGTATGGCGCCGCGGTGGTTGCCATCTCGAATGACGAGACCGGCATTTCTGAAGATCCGGACGTCCGTTTCGAAGTGGCCAAGAAGATTGTTCATCGCGCCATGGACTACGGCATTCCAGCCAGCGACGTCGTGGTCGATCCATTGGTCATGCCGATCGGCGCGATCAATCAGGCCGGCGTACAAGTGATGCGTCTCGTGCACCGCCTGAAGACCGAACTCAAGGTCAATACCACCTGCGGCGCCTCGAACGTGAGCTTCGGCTTGCCAAACCGGCACGGTATCAATGCGGCCTTTTTGACCATGGCGATCGGTTCGGGCATGACCTCGGCCATCACCAATCCGTTACACACTGAAACGATGCAGGCCGTGATGGGCGCTGACGTCATGATGGGTCACGATCCAGATTGCATGCGCTGGATCCGTAAGTACCGTGATGTGCCAACGCCCGGTGCGGCTGGTGCAGCCGACGGTGCGGGTCGCGGACGTCGCGAAGGCGGTCATCGCCGTCGTCCAACGGCCTAATTGTCGTGACAGACGCCCTCGTTGTATTTACGCCCTCCGGTAAACGAGGGCGTTTCGAAATCGGTACGTCGCTGCTATCGGCCGCGAGGTCACTCGGCGTTGATATCGACTCCGTGTGCGGTGGGCGAGCGTTGTGCTCGCGTTGCCAGGTCGATATTCAGGTCGGCGAATTTGCCAAACATGGCGTCCGCTCAGACGCCTCGCACTTGTCGGAGATGACGACGCCTGAGCAACGCCTGGCTAATCGCAAGCTGCTCGCCAGTGGCCGACGGCTCTCCTGTCAGGCGAAGTTGACCGGCGACGTGGTGGTCGACGTCCCTGAGACGAGCCAAGTTCATCGGCAGGTGGTTCGCAAGGAGGCTGAAGTCCGAGATATCGAGTTGTATCCGCTCGTGACGCTCCATTATGTGGAAGTGCAAGAGCCAGATATGCACGATCCATCGGGGGACTTCCGTCGTCTCGCGGATTCATTGGAGCGCGAGTGGGGTCTGTCCGGGCTGACCTGCGATCTGAGCGTTCTGAAGGTTTTGCAGCAGCGTTTACGTGCTGGCCAATGGAAGGTGACGGTTGCGGTTCATGATCGTAGCCGGCTCGTGGCCGTTTGGCCTGGACTGCGTGAGAGCGTGTACGGCGTTGCCGTAGACGTGGGTTCGACGACCATCGCAGCACACCTGTGCAATCTGACGAACGGCGATGTGGTGGCTTCTGCTGGCCTCATGAATCCGCAGATTCGCTTCGGCGAAGATCTCATGAGTCGCGTGTCGTATTCGATGATGAATCCGGGTGGCGCTGAGCAGATGACCGCCGCTGTGCGCTCGGCTCTGGCTGATCTCACCGCCGAAGTGGCCAAAATGGCCGGCGTTGAGCTCGGCTCCATTTTAGAGATGACGATTGTGGGCAACCCAATCATGCATCACTTGGTGCTTGGGATTGATCCCGTTGAACTGGGTGGTGCACCTTTCGCGTTGGCCATCGATGGTGCGGTGACGCTCACCGCCGCGGAATTGGGTATTGCCATTGAGCCGTGCGCGCGCGTCTATGTGCTGCCCTGCATTGCGGGTCACGTGGGTGCGGATACCGCCGGTGTGGTGCTCGCCGAAAGGCCCGATTTGGTTGATCCGATCACGCTCTTGGTGGACGTCGGTACGAACGCAGAAATCGTGTTGGGCAATAAGGAACGGCTTGTTGCGTGTTCGAGTCCAACGGGACCTGCGTTTGAAGGCGCGCAGATTTCCTGTGGTCAGCGAGCGGCACCTGGAGCGATTGAGCGAGTTCGTATCGATCCGACGACGTTCGAACCCCGGTTACGCGTCATTGGCTCAACCCTGTGGTCAGATGAAGCCGGGTTTGCCGAGGCGATCGCGCAGACCGGCATTACGGGCATCTGTGGCTCAGGCATCATCGAAGTGATGGCCGAGTTGTATCTGGCCGGTATCGTCAATCAGGACGGTGTGATCGATGGCGGTATGGCTGAGCGTTCGCCGCGTATCGTGCCGAACGGGCGCACCTATGCGTACATCCTGCATGAGGGTGAGCAGCGCCTGATGATCACGCAGAACGACGTGCGCGCCATCCAATTGGCAAAAGCTGCGTTGAATGCCGGCATCCTGTTGTTGATGGAGCGATTGGGCGTTGAGAAGGTGGATCGGATTCGCCTAGCGGGCGCATTCGGCAGTCATATCGACGTCAAATACGCCATGGTGCTTGGCATGATCCCGGATTGCGTGTTGTCCGAAGTGACTTCGGCAGGCAATGCGGCGGGTACCGGTGCTCGCATCGCGCTGCTCGATTCCCGCTCGCGGAAAACGATTCAGGATATCGTGCGTCGCATCGAGAAGATTGAGACGGCGATTGAGCCTCGATTCCAGGCCCATTTCGTCGATTCAATGGCGATCCCGCACAAGACTCATCCTTATCCAAACCTGCGGCAGGTGGTGAACCTTCCTGAGCCTAAGGCCGTGATCTCGATGGCCAGCGAAGGTCGGGAGCGCCGGCCGAGTCGGCGTCCGGCGCGCGCTTAAAGCGGTAAAGGGGCCGGCTAGTACGAAGCGCTAGAATGGCCCGATCCCGGTAGGATCGGGCCATTGTCATTTTAGGGGCCAGGGTTGCGACCGTGGCCGGTTGGAGTAGGGGAAATAGAATGGCTGCACGACTCTTGCCAAAGGGTTACCTGGCTGAATCTCAGGTCGGCGATTTTCAACGCGATGGCGTTGTCATCCTGCGCGGTCTCTTGAATCAATCCGAGATTGAGCTTTTAAAGTCTGGTATTGATCGCAATCTTGCAGCCCCTAGCCCTCGAGCAAAAATTGCCAGTCGTCCGGAAGATCCTGGCTTGTTCATTGAAGATTTTTGTAGCTGGTCGGAAATACCAGCCTACGAGCAGTTCATTCGCGAAACTCCGCTCGCTGAACTCGCGGCGCACCTAACCGGTAGTCGCACGATTCGTCTTTATCACGACCATATGCTGACCAAAGAGAGCGGGACGCGTCAGCGCACGCCATGGCATCAGGACCAGCCCTACTACAATATCGAAGGACGCCAGAACGTTAGTTTTTGGATTCCCGTTGATCCGGTCAGTCGCGAGGCCACTTTGGAATTCGTAGCAGGCTCACATCTGGGCCCATGGCTCATGCCGCGAACGTTTATGTCGGCTGAGGCGAAATGGTTCCCAGATGGCAGCTTGAGTGAGTTGCCCGCGATTGAAGCTAATCGGTCTGCATTTCCGATTGTGGGATGGGCGATGGAGCCCGGCGATGTACTCGCATTTCACATGCTTGCATTACACGGTTCAGCCGGCGTTGAGCCAGGTCGGCGTCGACGCGTATTTTCTCTGCGTGTGCTTGGAGACGACGTGACCCATGCCCCGCGGCGATGGGTCACGTCCCCGTTGTTCCCGGGGCTGGACCAGGAACTTCCAGCCGGCGCGGCGATGGAGCACCCGTTATTTCCGGTGCTCTACCGCGCGAATTGACTTAGATATTCGAATCTGGGAACGAGCCCTTGCGACGCGCGATGTAATCGAGCAGCGCTTCATCGGTCGCGACATCCAGCGCCGGAGCTTCGTACTCAGCCAACTGACGCTTCCAGTTCGCGTTGGCGCGGACGGCCATATCGGCAGATCCTTCAGCTTCCCACTGCTCAAAGCTATTGTTGTCCATCAGCGGTGAGCGATAGAAGGCTGTCTCGAAATTCGCCTGGGTATGCGCGCAACCCAAGAAGTGCTTACCCGGACCCACTTCGCGGATGGCGTCCATGGCTTGGCCGTTCTCGGTCATGTCGACGCCTTGCAGGAATGTTTGCATCATCCCGGCTTGGTCTGCGTCCATGACGAACTTCTCATAGCCCATCGACAGGCCGCCTTCCAGCCAGCCGGCCGTATGCAGGACGAAGTTCACACCGGCTAAGCATGTGGGTAGCAAGGTATTTGCCGACTCGTAAGCCGCTTGGGCGTCCGGAATCTTTGACCCGCACAGACCACCGCCAGAGCGGAACGGCACGCCCAGGCGGCGCGCGAGCGCAGCCATGACGTAAAGAACGAGTGCAGGCTCCGGAGTGCCGAAGGTTGGCGCTCCGGATTGCATCGATACCGATGACGCAAAGCTGCCAAATATGACGGGGGAGCCTGGGCTCACCAACTGCGCGAAGGCCATACCGGCAAGTGATTCTGCCAACGTCTGGGCGGCAGTGCCTGCCACCGTGACCGGTGACATGGCGCCGGCCAGAATGAACGGCGTGATGATCGTTGCCTGATTGGCGCGTGCATAGACCTTGAGTGCGCCGAGCATCGTGGCATCGAAGGTCATCGGCGAGTTCGCGTTGATCAGGCTAACCAGCACCGTCTTGTTCTTACCCGTTGCTGGATCCATAAAGTCTGGGCCGAATGCGATCTTCGCGAGCTCAACGGAATCTTCGGCGCGTTCTGGCGCCGTGACTGAGCCCATGAACGGCTTATCGCTGTACTTGATATGGCTGTACAGCATGTCGAAATGCCGCTTATTAACGGGCAGATCGACCGGTTCGCAAATGGTTCCGCCAGAGTGGTGCAGCGCCGGCGCCATGTAGGCCAGCTTCACGAAGTTGCGGAAATCTTCGATCGTCGCGTAACGGCGGCCGTCGTCAATATTGCGAATGAACGGCGAGCCATAGGCCGGCACGAACACCGTATTACGACCGCCGATCTGCACCGAGCGTGCGGCATTACGTGCATGCTGGGTGAATTCGCGTGGGGCGTGCTTTTGCACGAGTTCGCGGCACATGCCGCGCGGGAAGCGAACCCGCTCTCCGTCGACCGAAGCGCCGGCAGCTTTCCAGATTTCCAAGGCTTCCGGATCGTCGCGGAAATCGATACCAATCTCTTCCAAGATGGTGTCGGCATTGCGCTCGATGATGGCTAAGCTTTCTTCGCTCAGCACCTCGAAATAAGGAATCTGGCGAGTAATGTACGGAATGGTCACCGCCGATCGAGCTGCACGAGCGGCTCGCTTGGCTTCACGACCGCCACCGCGGCTACGCCGACCCTCTGTTACCGCTTGTTCGTCCATGGTTCCATCGCTCCGATCAGTTCAGGGGGCTAGTATCGCACCCTGCCATAGGCCGGCTGATCAGTTTGCGCCACCGGCTTGTTTGACCGCGCCACGAGCGCCTGCGAGTGCGCGAATCACATCCTCCGGCGTACAAACGCCGACGATCTGTTCGCCATCGATCATCCATACGGGATGGCCGCTATGTTGCTGTAGCTGAATCAACTCTTGCAGTGGGGTGTCAACGGGGCGTTCTCGCAGTTCTACAACCTGATCGCCAGTGACGACGGTTAGGCGGCCGTCCATGTCGCGCCTCGCGTGATAGCGCTCTCCCGCTCCAAAAACGATGCCCTGGTCGACTTCCCGTAATACCTCGAGACGGGTCATCACCATACGGCCACGTAGAACGGACAATGGGTTCACATGCTGTACGAATTCCGTGACGTAAGCCCCCTGTGGTCGCAAAACAATGTCTTCAGGCGAGCCGGTTTGCACGATGCGGCCTCCTTCTAGGACTGAAATGCGGTTTCCCAGTCGGAGCGCTTCATCAAGGTCATGCGTGACGAAAAGGATCGTCTTTTTCATCTGCTCTTGCAGACTGAGCAGTTCGCCCTGCAATTTCGTTCGAATCAGCGGATCAAGCGCCGAAAACGGCTCGTCCATCAGCAAAATCTCGGCGTCTGTGGCGAATGCCCGGGCGAGACCCACCCGCTGCTGCATACCTCCTGACAGCTCGCTGACGGGGTGATCCGCCCACTGAGACAGTCCCACCAGCGCTAATTTTTCGTCAATCCGCTGCCGGCGAGTGGTCGGATGCTCGCCGCGTATTTCAAGCCCGAGTCCGACGTTGTCGCGGACCGTGCGCCACGGCAGTAAGCCAAACTGCTGAAAAATCATCGCGATGTGACCGCGGCGCAATGTGCGCAGCGTCTGCGGGCTGCAGGTGGCCACGTCGACCACCTGCCCGCGATGGGCTACCCGGACTGCGCCCCTTGTCACCGGATTAAGTCCGTTAGCAGCTCTCAGTAATGTCGACTTTCCAGATCCGGACAGTCCCATCAACACCGAGATTTCACCACTGCGCACCGCCAAGTTGGCCCCCGCCACGCCAACCACAACGCCGGTGGACTCCAAAATTTCGGCGCGATTTCGTCCGTCATCGAGCAATTGCTGTGCTTTGCTCAGCAACACCGCGCCTGCGCGCCCCGCATCACGGGCAAAGAAAATATCGACGTCGCGAAATTCAACAGCGTTCGTCACGTGTCGTCCGTGTAGGTGGGGGTGGCGGTCAATCGCTATTGACCCGGTATCTGGCAACTCGGCATTATCTGCCGCCGCCATTGAATAACCGTTCAACGAGCCAGCTGTCAAGCGCTGAAAATTTTCAAATCTTTGATAAGTATGACAAAACTTTCAGTAACCGATGTACTCGACGAGGCTGCGCCCGTCATCATGGGTGGCCAAAAATCATCAAGCCCCCGGCATGCCGTAGGGATTCGACGCCCCCCGCACTTGCGCGGCGACGAGGCGCGACGCCAACAGTTGATCGACGTCGCGATCGATTGTCTGGCCGATGGCGGCTTGGCCGGCGGCACGCTGGCGCAAATCGCGGGGCGCGCCGGGGTCTCTGCCGGGCTCATCAGCCACTACTTTGGGGACAAGGACGGCCTGCTGGAAGCAGCTTTCCGCCGTTTAACCGGTCGAGTCCACTTGGCCGTGCGGGCGAAGTCGATGCAAGCCGCCACGGCGCGCGAACGAGTGCTCGCCATTGTTGACGCCCACCTTGCCCCAGAAGAGTTCAATCGGCACACCGCCAACGCCTGGCTGGCCTGTTGGGGCGGCGTGCTGCATCTGCACTGTTTGCGCCGTGTCCAGCGGGCTTACCAACGACGCATGCTCTCGAACTTGCGCCATGCCCTAGGGCAACTGATTCCCGCCGCTGAAGCGCGCCAAGTGGCGTCAATGGTGGCGGCCATGGTCGATGGAATTTGGCTGCGCGCCGCGCTATCGGAGTGGAAAGAAGCGGACAGCGCAGCGGCGCGGGCGCTGCTGACCGATTTTATTGATCGTCGTCTGAACGACGGACGACCTCTCGCACACTGAGTAAAAGGTAACTGCTGTGAACACGATACGAACCATCAATCCGGCCACTGGTGAACTATTGGCAGAGCTTCCCGTTGACGGGGCTGATGCGGTGAATGCAGCGGTCGAGCGCGCCATAGAAGGTCAGCGCGTATGGGCGCGTATGACGGGAACGGAGCGTGGGCGAATCCTGCGACGGACTGCAGAACTGCTGCGTGAGCGCAACGCTGAATTGTCGGTGCTGGAAGCCCGCGATACGGGAAAGCCCATTCAGGAAACGAGCGCTGTTGACGTGCTCTCCGGCGCTGACTGCCTCGAGTATTACGGCGGAGTCGCGGCAACCATTGCTGGCGAGCACATTGATTTAGGCCCGTCCGCATTCGGGTATACCCGTCGAGAGCCGCTCGGTGTTGTTGCCGGTATTGGAGCTTGGAATTACCCAATTCAGATCGCGTGCTGGAAATCGGCGCCTGCCTTGGCCTGCGGAAATTCCATGATTTTCAAGCCGGCAGAATTAACGCCCCTGACAGCGATCGAGCTGGCCAAGGCTTACGCTGATGCCGGTCTGCCCGACGGTGTATTTCAGGTGGTCCAGGGCTATGCCGATACGGGACGATTGCTGAGTCGCCATCCGTCGATTCGGAAGATTTCGCTCACTGGCGAAGTGGGAACGGGCAAAGCCGTAATGAGCGATGCATCAGCGACTTTGAAATATGTGACTCTTGAGCTCGGTGGCAAGTCCCCGCTCATCGTTTTCGAAGATGCGAAATTAGATAACGCCGTTGGCGCAGCTTTGTTGGCAAATTTCTACTCGGCCGGAGAGGTATGTTCAAACGGCACGCGTGTATTTGTGCACAAAAATGTCCGAGAAGCCTTTTTGAAAAAATTGATGGATCGCGTGAGTGCTATGCGCGTCGGCGATCCGATGGATCCGTCGACTCAAGTGGGCGCGCTTATTTCAGAGGCGCATATGAACAAAGTCTTGGGCTATATCGAACGCGGCGTCGCTGAAGGGGCAAAACTCCTCTGTGGTGGATACCGAGTGACGGCCGGCGGCTGTGATAAGGGATTCTTCGTCGCCCCCACGGTGTTCGACGGTTGCACCGATGACATGGCTATTGTGCGAGAGGAAATTTTCGGCCCCGTTATGAGCGTGCTCGAATTCTCGGATGAAGACGAAGTGGTCGCCCGCGCTAATGCAACTGAGTTCGGTCTCTCGGCAGGCGTGTTCACGAACGATCTGACGCGCGCTCACCGGGTGATCGCTCGGTTAGAAGCGGGGACCTGCTGGATTAACCACTACAACATTACGCCGATCGAGTTGCCATTCGGTGGTCACAAGCGGTCTGGCCTCGGACGCGAAAACGGTCGCGCGGCTATTGAACATTACACGCAACTGAAAAGTGTCTATGTCGCGATGGGCGATGTTGACGCGCCGTACTGAGGACTGTGCGATGAACCAAGATCATTACGATTACGTTATTTGCGGCGCAGGCTCAGCGGGTTGCGTGCTTGCGAACCGACTGTCTGCCGATGGGCGGAATCGGGTCCTTTTGCTGGAATTCGGCGGATCTGATCGCTCAATTTTCATCCAGATGCCAACGGCACTGGCCATCCCGATGAACATGGACCGCTTTAACTGGTTCTATGGCACCGAGCCTGAGCCCGGGCTTGGTGGTCGCCGGATGCATACGCCACGGGGTAAGGTGCTCGGTGGATCGTCATCCATTAATGGCTTGGTCTACATTCGTGGAAATGCCCAAGACTTTGACAATTGGGAAGCCTTAGGGGCCCGCGGTTGGAATTACGCGCAGGTATTGCCGTATTTCCGTCGCGCTGAAAAACGCCAAGAGGGCGGTGATCGGTACCGCGGTGAAGCGGGTCTGCTGGGCACTCGCTACGGCACGCTGGACAATCCGTTGCACGCGGCTTGGCTGAAAGCAGCTACAGAGGCTGGGTACGCGCCAACGGATGATGTGAACGGCTATCGTCAGGAAGGCTTTGGCCGGATGGACATGACTGTCGATGGCGGAGTCCGCGCAAGTGCTGCCAACGCTTATTTGCGTCCAGCAAAGAATCGACCCAATCTCAACGTACTCACCAAGGCTCGGGTGTTACGAGTCCTTTTTGAAGGCAGGCGTGCGGTCGGTGTCCGTTACGAGCTGGGCGGCGTAGCGCATGACGTTCGCGCCGACCGTGAGGTCATCCTCTCGGCAGGATCAATCGCATCTCCACAGCTTCTGAAGTTGTCCGGTATCGGACCTGCGGCTGAGCTGCAGCAACATGGCATCGCAGTTGTTAAAGACTTGCCGGGTGTGGGTGAAAATCTACAGGACCATTTGGAGTTTTACTTCCAGATGGCCTGCAAACAGCCGATCACGCTGTATTCGGCCATGAATCCAGTGGCAAAGGCCTTGATTGGCCTTCGCTGGATGCTCTTCAAAAATGGATTGGGCGCGACGAACCATTTCGAAAGCTGTGGTTTTATTCGCAGTCGAGCCGGGATTCGTTACCCGGATATTCAATATCACTTTCTTCCGATGGCGGTCAGCTATGACGGGTCCTCGTTGGCGAAGGAGCACGGCTTTCAAGCCCACGTCGGTCCAATGCGCTCGAAGAGCCGCGGTTGGGTGCGTCTTGCGACTGCCGATGCGAGAGAAAAGCCGAAAATCCTATTTAACTACTTGTCCCATCCGGACGATTTGACCGAGATGCGAGCCTGCGTTCGGCTGACGCGCGAATTGTTCTCGCAACCCGCCTTCGCGCCATTCGCTGGACGCGAGATTGCTCCTGGTGCAGCGGTCACCAGTGATGAGGCAATAGACGAATTTATTCGTCAAAAAGTCGAGAGTGCCTATCATCCGTCTTGCTCTTGCAAGATGGGCGCTGTAGACGACCCAATGGCTGTGGTTGATCCTGAAACACGCGTCGTTGGGGTCGATGGTCTTCGGGTGGTGGACTCGTCGATCATGCCGCAAATTACCAATGGTAATCTCAATGCGCCGACCATCATGATCGCAGAAAAAGCGGCCGACCATATCCTCGGTCGACCGCTACTGCCAGCATCCGACGCGCCATATTACGTCGCGTCGGACTGGCAGGTTGCCCAGAGATAAGAGTGGGTTAGGCCTCGTCGTCGAGGCCTTCGTCCGCTAAGGCCGCGCGTCGAGCTTCATCTTCGAAATCGACGCCACGGCAGGCAATCAGATAAACGATCGTGGAGACCGGCAGACCTACCAGCATGGCGAGGTCCGCACCACCCAACGCGGTGGCAATCGGACCGCGATAAATACCGGTGCTGAAGAAAGGGATCATCGACGCAAATCCGACAAAGTAGGCGGTAAGTCCACGCCAATTCCAGCGCCCGTACATGCCATTCGGATTAAAGATCTCCCGAACCGAATAGTGGCCTTTGCGAACGACGTAGAAGTCCACGAGATTAATCGCTGTCCATGGCGTAAATAGATACAAGAGAACCGCAAGGAATTCGCCAAATTCGTGCGCGAAATCTTTAGATGCCATGAAAGCGATGAGCGTCGACACCACAAACCCCAAAGCCAATGTCATGAGCCGTTTGGCCACCGTGGGCTTGAGCGGTTTTAGCGAATCGGCGACGCTTAACAGCGTTAATGATGCGCCGTAGAAGTTCAGCGTTGTGATGGTGACAAGTCCAAGCAGTGTAATGATCAGGAGAGGTGCGCCAGAGCCTGACAACATTGAGTTTGCGGCATGAAGCAATGCAGGGGACAAGTCTTCCTTCGGAAACATCGCGGCCGCTACTGTGCCGACCAAAGTTGTCCATACACCGCCGATGAATGCCCCCACGTAGGTCCAGAAAAAGGCGGAGCGCACACTCACCTCTTTCGGTAGATAGCGTGAGTAATCGGACACATAGATTGACCATGAGAGCTGGTATGCGGCTGTAGCGAACAGTTGAACGAGAAATGGAATCAATACAAAGCGATGAATGTCGAGTTGCTCTGGTGCGAAGTGTGCTCGACCCAGTGCAAAGGTCATCACAAGGAGCGCCGCCAATAAGACGATCGAAAGAACTCGCTGGGCCGCGTGAATCCAGTCATATCCGACTACGGCTAATAATGTCGCGAGAACGCCGATGCCTAGGATCGAAACTTTAGGGTTGGTGCCGTACAGTGTCGTTAACGTGTCGGCGGCCAAGACCTGATTGAATGCGTTGTAACCCAGGTAGGTGACGAGCGCAACGCCCCACACTAACAGCGCGCCGACATAGCCGAATTGAGGCCTCGACTGAATCATCTGAGGCAGGCCGAGTTGCGGACCTTGCGTGGAATGGAAAGCCATGAAGAAGGTGCCAAGAGCGATGCCGAGCACGACCGCTATGGTCATCCAGATCAGGTTTCCCCCTAGGGCTACACCCACGAATCCTGTCGCGATCGTGGCCAAATGAGCGTCGCCCATGAACCACACGGGCCATAGGTGCCAGACTTTGCCATGCCGCTCCCGTTTCGGAACGTAATCAATGGAACGAACTTCGATTAATGGACGCTTGGCCACAATTCCCCCTCAGGCATAGGCTTATACCCTAAGAATACACGGCGAACGGGGAGACGGGATTAGTTCAGGCATCCCTCGGTACAGCACTTGCCGTTCGATCAGGGGTTGAAATTTGCCGGCAGCCGATCGGCAGCGCCCCTTGGCGACGGAGGCACAGGTCGAGCGCTGGTGGCAGAAATTCGCACCTCATTCGATTCTTGCTGATCCCCGCGTCTTTGCTGATTGCGTCCATGGGGAGTGAGTTCCGATGGACGCTGGGGGAGATTGTCTTGGTGCACGGCACTATTCGGCAGGAGATCACTGAGGTCTCGCGACCGCAACAGGCAGCTTATACACTGCGGATTCGGCGACTTTGATGTTGTCAGCGCCATCGAGCAACTTGACCTGGTCTGGAGGCCCTCATAATGACTAGCCATCCCACGCACTCAATTCGCCCGGGAATAAAACCCACTGGAATCAGCCGCCTGCTCAAGGCGTTCGGCAATACGGGCAAAGGGCTCGTTGGGTGTTGGCGAGAGGAGGCTGCGTTCAGGCAGGAGTGCTTGATGGCGCTCGTTGTGATCCCAGCTGCACTTTGGTTTGGCCAAACCGGCGTTGAGCGGATACTACTCATCGGACCGATGCTGTTGGTGCTCATCGTTGAACTACTCAACAGCGGCATTGAAGCGGCCATTGATCGGATTGGTCCGGAGCGCCACGAGCTCTCTGGCCTCGCCAAGGACCTTGGCTCTGCCGCCGTCTTTGTTGCTTTTATTTTGTTGGGAATCTCCTGGTTGCTCATCCTCATCGGGCATTAATAGGCAGTTTGCTGGCGTGGAGGGTTCCGCGCCGGTATCGTGGCGCCTCTAGCGTATTGGAGGCTGCCTGCTATGTCCGTGATGCTCTGTGGTTCGCTTGCGTTTGACACCGTCATGGTTTTTAAAGGACGGTTCAAAGAACACATCCTGCCAGACCGCATCCATATGCTATCGGTAGCCTTTTTGGTGCCCGAGATGCGACGGAACTTCGGTGGCGTTGCCGGCAATATCGCGTTTAACTTGGCGCAGCTTGGGGTGGGTTCGGAAATCCTCGCTACAGTTGGCGAAGATTTTGCGACTTACGAACAATGGATGGACCGCTGGGGCATCAGCCGTCGGCATGTATCGGTGGTCCCTGATACCTATACGGCGCAGGCTTTCATCACGACGGATTTAGATGACAACCAGATTACGGCGTTTCATCCCGGAGCAATGTCACAGTCGGGAAGCTTGAATATTCCGGCAGACGCGGGAATTACGATAGGTCTAGTCGGGCCAGATAGCCGTGAGGGCATGATTGGCCATGCGGAAGGCTTCAAGGCGGCTGGTATTCCGTTCATTTTTGACGTTGGACAAGGGCTGCCGATGTTTGATGGCGCTGAATTGTCCCGTTTCGTCGAACAAGCAGACTGGGTGGTGGTCAATGATTACGAAGGTCAATTGCTTGAGGAACGGACCGGGTTGACCCCGTCCCAGATTGCTGCGCAATGCCGTGCCTATGTCGTCACCCGCGGCGCTCAGGGTTCCATTGTTTACGTCGGGCAGGAAAAGCACGATATCCCAGTGGTTCCTGCTGAGCGGATCGCTGATCCAACCGGCTGTGGCGATGCCTACCGCGCCGGTCTAATTTTCGGTCTAGCGCATGGGCTTGATTGGCCCACAACAGCGCGACTGGCCTCGTTGATTGGTTCGATCAAGATCGCTCACCACGGTACTCAGAATCACCGATTTACGCTCGAGGAGATCAAGGATCGATTCGAATCGGTGTTTGGCTATAGATTCTGAGCGAGGCTTTGTGATGATCCGCTGCATAGCTCGACTGTCCATCCCTGCCGCAGTTCTACTGATTTGCTCAGTGGCTATGGCCGCTAAACCGGTCATGGGACAATCGGGTCCTACGCCAAGTGCTGCCATCGCTGATGAGCGACCGGAATGGGCTGAAACGTTGGGTCATGTGGCGAATGCGGTGGTCGCGATCAAGATCGATTTGACGCGCGCCTTTGATACCGAGTGGGCCGCGTCGGCGCAGGCAACGGGTTTTGTCGTTGATGCTGAACGAGGCATTATTCTCACCAATCGGCATGTTGTTACGCCGGGCCCGGTGACCGCAGGGGCGGTCTTCGTTAACCACGAGGAAGTCGAGTTAACCCCGATCTATCGAGATCCGGTCCATGATTTTGGTTTTTATCGGTATGACCCGAAGAAGCTCCATTTCATCAAGCCGCAAGCGCTCGCATTGGCTCCTGAGGCAGCAAAAGTTGGGACGGAGATCCGCGTCGTTGGCAATGATGCCGGCGAGCAGCTGTCGATATTGGCAGGGACCTTGGCACGCTTAGATCGCGATGCGCCGGCTTATGGGGCAGGCAAGTACAACGACTTCAACACGTTCTACTACCAAGCGGCTTCCGGCACGTCTGGCGGGTCGTCCGGATCTCCCGTCGTGGATGTTCGAGGACGGGCGGTTGCTTTAAATGCCGGTGGCGCGAGTCAAGCCGCATCCAGCTTCTACTTGCCGCTCGACAGAGTGGTCCGGGCGCTCAAGCGGATTCAAGCGGGGCAGCCAGTGGCTCGAGGCACCTTACAGACGGTTTTTTCCTACACGCCCTACGACGAGCTCCGACGCTTGGGATTAACTGAGCAGACTGAGACCGAGGCGCGCGCCTCTTTTCCGCGGCAGACTGGGATGCTCGTCATTCGAGACGTTCAGCCGGGCTCATCGGCTGAGGGCGTGCTCTCGCCTGGCGATATTTTAGTGCGTATCAATGGCCGCCTAGTCACCGAGTTCTTGTCCCTAGAGACATTGCTGGATGACTCAGTCGGGCAAGAGCTAGATGTGCAAGTCGAGCGTGGGGGAGAGCGCATAGACAGAAAGATTCGGGTTGATGATCTGCACGCGTTGACGCCCGACGAGTACATCACGGTTGGCGAAGCGGTTTTACACCGGTTGTCCTATCAGATGGCGCGCCATTTAAATGTGCCCATCCGGGGAATTTATGTCGCAAATCCTGGTTACATGTTAGGTACGGCTGCGGTGCCTAAGGGCGCCGTCATTACGTCGTTCGACGGCCACCCCGTTTCGAACTTGGATGATCTTGAAAAGGTGCTGGAAGGCCTCGCGCAAGGAGACCGGGCAACTGTCCGTTTTTTCACGGCTGATGATATCCACTACTCGCAGATTCGATCGATCCGCGTTGATCGGCGTTGGTTCAGTGCGACTCGTTGTCGCCGCGATGACGCTATTGGGAAATGGCCTTGTCGAGCGCTCAAGGACGGACCCACCCCCGTGGATCTGCGCTCAGCGTCGACATCCTTTCAAACGATTAGTGATGAGCGTGCGGATCGGATCGCTCCGTCACTTGCGATGGTGAATTTCGATGCGCCCTTCCTAGTCTCCGGAATTTCCGGTCGTAGCTATCACGGCACGGGTGTGGTCGTGGATGCGCAGCGCGGGTTGTTAGTGACTGACCGTGACACGGTACCGCTCGGAATTGGTGACGTACGACTAACCTTCGGCGGTACTGTGGAGGTACCGGCCAAGGTCGTCTATGTACATCCACTGCATAACCTTGTCTTGGTGTCCTACGATCCAGCGCTGCTTGGGAATACTCCCGTACGTTCGGCCCGTTTCGCTGCGGACAGTCTTCGCCCTGGAGAGGACGTTTGGGTGGTCGGTCTTCGAGGAGATCAGCGACTTGCGTCTATCCAAACCCGGGTCGCTTCGGTCGATCCCGCTCAATTCCCGCTGTCTCATTCGCTTGAGTTCCGAGATTCCAACCTCGATTTAGCCACGCTGATCAATCCGCCGGCTGATTTCGACGGCGTGCTTGTCGATCGAGTGGGCGCTATCCGAGCGCTGTGGGCCACCTTTGTTATCGACGCCGGTCGAGAGCCTCAGCAACAACCTTTCGGCATTCCGGCTGCAGTCGTGACCGAGATGGTCGATGCGTATAAAGAGGGGCGCACCTTGCGCTCCCTTGAGGCTGAATTGCAGCCGCTTCCTTTGTCCATCGCTCGTACGCTCGGGTTGGATGATGGATGGATTCAACGGCTGTCAAGTCATGGCGCCAGCCGGCAAGTGATGGGTGTTGCACGGGTTGTTGCCGGCACCCCCGCAGCCCGAGTCCTCCAGTCGGGTGACCTGCTGCTGGCGATTGATGGCCGACCGGTTGCAGGCTACCGTGAACTAGACGCGGCGAGTCAGCGGCCTAAACTGCATCTCACGATCCTTCGTAATGGGCACGAAGCCGAAGTGGATGTCGATACGACGCCGGTGAGTGGGTCTGATGTGGACCGTATCGTGTTGTGGGCTGGTGCAGCACTGCAGGCGCCACATCGGGCTATCGCTGCACAACGCGGCATTGCACCGGAGGGCGTTTTTGTGGCGTTCTTTACCTACGGCTCACCGGCTACCCGCTACGGCCTGTGGGCTGGGCTACGTATCCTAGAAGTCGATGGTCATAAAATCGATGACCTGGATGCGTTCATCAAATCGGCGACGGGTCGCCCAGATGGAGCCTCGCTGAGGCTCAAAGTGGTGGCTTGGAATGGGCAGTCAGAGGTGATCACCCTTCGGCCAGATACAGACTATTGGCCCACCATCGATTGGCGCAAGACGGCCGCAGGCTGGGAGCGACAGGTTGTCCAGTGATTGAATTGTCACCGGGTGAATTTGGCTCGATGATGAGATCGTTCGGATGGTTTGACATGGAGAGGCTAGTGCTCGCGAACCGAAAAATTGCGATCCCGGATGTGCACCTCCAGAGCCAGATCAATGCGGTCAACGGCGGACGCCGTGCCGGCGTGGGGCCTTCGCGATGAGCGATTCCCGAGACATTCAGCGGGCTTGCGAGTTATTGCGTCAGGGCGAGCTTGTGGCCTTTCCAACTGAAACTGTGTACGGGCTTGGAGCCGACGCTGCAAATCCCGAGGCGATCGCAAAAATTTATGCGCTAAAAGGTCGTCCGTCGAACCATCCGGTCATTGTTCATTTGGCGAATGTAGAGCAAATCGAAAACTGGGCCGCGCACATACCAGCAACGGCATGGCAATTGACGGCTCAATTCTGGCCTGGGCCACTCACGTTGATTTTGCCGCGGGCCAGTCATGTACCGCTCGCAGTGACCGGTGGTCAGGACAGTGTCGGTCTGCGGGTGCCGTCACATCCGGTTGCCCGTCGTCTATTGGAGGCGTTCCGTGGCGGAATCGCTGCGCCGTCGGCGAATCGTTACGGTCGGATTAGCCCGACGCTTGCCGCTCACGTGTTGCAGGAGTTTGGTGACCGGGCGCCGCTGACGCTCGACGGCGGTGATTGCGAAATCGGGCTTGAATCAACCATCGTCAGCTTGGTCGGTAAACCAACGTTACTGCGACCGGGAGGGCTTAGTCGGGCACAGATTGAGGCGGTGATCGGTACGCTTGCCGAACTCAATCCAATCGACGCGCCACGTGCCCCGGGCACCACAGTTTCCCATTATGCGCCGATGACTCCGTTACGCTTGATCGATTCCGTAACCTTGCGTGACGGATGTCCGCCGGCGGCCGCAGTTCTGTCGCGCAGCGCTCGGCCAGACTCACATCGGGGCCTCTGGATCACTGCAGCCAGTGACCCTGTGCGATATGGCCACGATCTGTATGCGAACCTGCGCGCCCTAGATCAGGCTGGAGCACCCGTCATTCTAGTTGAGACGCCACCCACCGATTCGGACTGGGAAGCGGTGTGGGATCGGCTTACGCGATCTGCGGCCGCATACACCGGACGCGAATTGGCCTAGAATTCGCGCCCGAACCGCGCTCAGTGAGACGCCGCATGTCTGAACAGTTGCTAGATATGACAAATCCGAGGCTTGAGGCCCCCTACGACCGTCGTGCCTTGGAGGCACTGATGGGTCGTTTTGGATCCCCGCTCGTCATGGTCGACTGCGACGTCGTCCGCGCCCAGTTTCACGCATTGCAGCGGGCGTTGCCAGGCGTTGATTTGCATTACGCCTTGAAGCCGCTGCCTGAACGCTGCGTGGTCACCGCGCTTAAAGATATCGGTGGGTTTTTCGACCTGGCGACCACCGGCGAAGTCGAACTTGTTCGGCGTGCCGGCGTAGATCCGCGACGATGCATCCATACGCACCCAATTAAACGTGATGGGGATATCCGTGACGCCATCCGTTTTGGCGTCCGCACTTTCGTGGTCGACAATCCTGACGAACTCGGAAAATTTGTCAGACACCGTGCTCGCGCAGAGGTCTTGCTGCGGGTCTCATTTAGAAATCCGGCCGCAGCGGCTGATTTATCCCGCAAGTTTGGCTGTGACCCGGAGTCTGTACCGGCCATGCTCGACTTGGCACGTCGTTTGGGTGTGAAAGTGGTCGGCTTGTCGTTCCATGTCGGTTCTCAATCGCCCGACTCGCAAATGCATGTCCAGGCGATCGAGGCATGCAATGAGCTGATTGTTGCTGCACGTGAAGCGGGACATCCGCTTAGTGTCCTTGATATTGGCGGGGGGTTCCCCGTGGAGTATCAGACACCACAGATGCCAATCGACGACTTTTGTGCGCCGATTCGAACGGCATTGGCGGCTTTGCCCCGCGGCTTGCGCTTGATCGCCGAACCTGGGCGCTTCATTGTTGCGCCCGCAGGAACGAGCTTATCGACGGTGGTTGGACGCGCGTTGCGAGACGGCGTCTGGTGGTTCTATCTGGATGACGGCTTGTACGGTTCGTATAACGGTCAGATGTACGACCATGCCGATTATGTGATTCGCCCATTGCGTGACGATGGATCCCGAGTCAAAGCGGTGTTAGCCGGCCCGACTTGCGACAGTATTGATGTCGTGAGGGAAGGAATTGAGCTCCCGCTCTTGGAAATCGGTGACGTCATTGTCGGTCGCACAATGGGTGCATACACGTCGTCAAGCGCGACGGATTTCAACTTCATCCGGCGCGCAAAGGTGGTGGCCGTGAATGAGTTCTTGGCCTCGGCGCACGATGAGTAATTGGCGAATTGCGGTCGTTCGGGCAGCGCGTTTACTGTTGATTGCAATGGCGTTTGCGGGTTCAGCCTGTAAGGGCCCCGAATCTATCGATCGAGGGGCCCAGCTCTACACAAACCTCTGTCAATCGTGTCATCAATCGAACGGGACAGGCGCTCGAGGATTGTACGCGCCACTCGCGGGCACTCCAGTCGCTGTTGGAGATCCCAAGGAAATGTTGGGGTGGGTGATGTACGGCATCCGTCCGGTCAGCCTGCCGCGCGGACAGTTTGCAGGTGCAATGCCCCAATTTAATTTTCTGTCTGATGCGGACGCTGCCGCCGTCACGAGTTACGTGCGTCGTTCATTTGGTAACCATGCATTGGCCATTGAGCCCAACATTGTTGCCGAAGTGCGTGCTGCGCATGTCGACAAGTGAGTTGTAGCCACCTATTTGCTTGATCGGTTAAGGAGTCGGCGTATGTCTACCGCCATACATCGTCGCGTTGCGTTGCTGCGGTCTGGGCAAGATCCAACACAGATCGCCCGGGTGCCCAGTGGATGGTTGGTGCTGGGCGATCCGCAGGTCATCGAGGGTTATTGTTTGTTGCTGCCGGATCCGGTGGTGCCGGATCTCAATGCATTAAACGGTGAAGCTCGCATCCAGTTCTTAACGGACATGGCGGCGTGTGGCGATGCGCTAATGGCGGAGTTCGAGGCAGTCCGCGTGAACTATGCAATGTTCGGGAACGTGGAGCCGGCCTTGCATGCGCACCTGTTTCCGCGACGCCTCGATGAGCCCGTAGATCAAGTCACTGCCCAGCCATGGGCGCTTAACTGGGCTTTCGCACCGAAATATTCGCCCGAAAAGCATGATGTGCTCATCGCGCGCCTACGCCGGGCGATCCAAAGCCGCCTGATTGGGCCGACTTAGTTTTCGCTGACATCTAGGCCGTCGCGCAGCACCCGTATCAGTTCGGAGAGGCTATGAATCTGGGCTGTCGCTCCGCCGGATCGGACGACATAGGCAACACCGCTGTCGCTCCAGGGCCACTTTCCGAGTGAATTCGGTAGAACGCTCTCAGGGTCATCGATCGCAAACACCATGCGATGAGGTGCATATAGGCGGGCGAGTTCCCGTTGCCAGAGTGACGTCGATTCGGTCGGCCCACGAAGAATGACGCACTCCGTGGCGCGGATATTCTCCTCAAGCGCATCAAGAAGAGTTGCATGCGCGGGTGGTCGTAACCGGATGTGTTTCGTGGCGGCGCGCAGGATGCGTTCGGCCGACGCCAAGTATCGCGGTTCGCCAAGCAAACGACCGAGGCGTTGGAGGGCCCGGCAGGCCACGCCATTTCCAGAGGGCAACGTGTCATCAGCAAACCACTTCGGCCTGGCGATCAGTGGCTCGGCCTGATGTGGCGAGAACCACAGGCCACCGAAGTTCACATCCTCAAATTGATTCAGGATCGCCTCGGCGACGGAACACGCCAATTCGAGATCGACCGTTCTCCATCGAGTCTCCAACAGTTCGAGAATTCCATCGAGCAAGAATGCATGGTCATCCAGGAAAAGGCTTACGGATTGAGATCGTCCGTCGCGTCGCAATTCCCGCAGGTTGGCCTCGACCAGGCGATTTCTTACCGCATCCAAAGTAGTCAGTGCGGCGTCATAGAAATCGTCCCGCGCTAACGCGCGAGCGGCAATGGCGAGACCCCGGACGGCCAAGGCGTTTGAGGCGATGGTGGGTTGGACGGGTAATAGCGGTGGTTTGACGTTGGAGCGTTGTTGTCGGAGTTTATCCAACGCCAAATCGAGCGCGTGCTCGACGTCCTGTTTGGGCCACTGCTCCTGACGGGCAATCTCCTCGGTAGGGATCTGCGCGTGTAGATTCCAGCCGTATTGACCTAAGTTTGGCGTGCCATGGAGACCAAAATGCTGCGCGAAGATCCGATAGACGTCATCGCCAAGCGTCGATTTAAGTTGCTGCGGCTCCCACCGATAGTAGAGAACAGCGTCCCGGTCTGTTTCGATCACGATGGATGGTACGAATAATCCATCGGGCTGTCGCATTTCACGCAGCAACCAGTCGCCGGTGGCAGCCGCCGTCTTGGCGAATAACGGTTCCCCCGTTGCGATGGCCGCGCGGGCATATGCGGCTAACAACAGTGCGTTATCGCTCAGATGCTTCTCAAAGAGAGGCACAGACCATTGGGCATCCGTGGATTCAGAAAAAAATCCACCGGAAACATGGTCTCTAACCCCCCCGTCTGCCATCCGTAGAAGAGTGAGCGTCGACATGAATAGGGCTTGCAGATCCGGGACGGGGTCGTGTTGGCTTGCGGCCCAGTGTCGTAGGAGTCGTTCGGCGTGCCGGGGCGTCACCAATTTGGGGGCGCCCGAGAAACCGCCATTGTTCTTGTCGAATTCCCGTTCCAGTATCTGGCGCTCCTCGTTAACGAGATCCAGAGTCGGCATAGGTTCGTCGTCGGCTCGCTCAAGGGAGTCAACGATTGATCGAATCAATTGTTCGTTCTGTTCTCGAATCGTGGCGCGATTCGGGGTGAAATAGGAGGCGATCCGGCGAAGTATTTCGGCGAATGCGAGTTCGCCATCGCGTCCTTTGGATGGAAAAAATGTTCCTCCAAAGAAGGGAATTTGATCATCGGGATCTAGAAAGAGATAGAGCGGTCCGCGGCTCGATTCCTGAGTCAGGGCTTGAAATGCCAATCCATATGTTCTCTCTATATCTGGACGCTCATCGCGGTCCACCGCAACGCTGATGAATGAATCATTCAGTACGGCGGCGACCTCGGGGTCAGACAAAGTGCCTTTGGCCATGGCACGACTGGATGGGCAGGCTCCGTGACCGATCGCTAAGAAAACGGGTTTACCGGCGATAGACGCTGCCTGGAAGGCCTCTGCAGCCCACACTCTCCAATCAATCGCTTGTAGCGATAATAGCCGTAGAAAATGACTGTTGGACTGCGAGAGATTAAGCCAAATGGGATCAGTCTCTAATGTCATATCTCAGGCCGATTGGTGCTGCGGTGGGCTAGAATGGGTTCCACTATACGCAACAGACTTGCCTGTCGCAGCGGACCAAACTATGAACGACACGACTGATTTCGATGATTTTCAAGACGGGCATGCCGGCGGCGAATTATCCGTCGTCCGCTTGAAGAAACATGAGGACCGGCGTGTGTCGGCAGGTCACTTGTGGATTTTCAGTAATGAGATCGACACGGGCTCAACGCCGCTTACGGGGTTTGAGCGCGGTCAGCTCGTTCAGGTTCGTTCGGATCGCGACCGATTTATGGGGTATGGCTACATCAATCCCAACTCCCTGATATCGGTTCGGCTATTGGGTCGCGATAAGAAATTTGCGCCCGGCCCATCATTGATTGTCCACCGGTTACGCATCGCGCTTGCCTTACGCGATCGGTTTTTCGATAGCCCGTATTATCGGTTGGTGCACGGGGAGTCCGACGGTTTGCCGGGCCTCGTGGTGGATCGATTCGGTGATGTTCTCGTCGTCCAAATCGGCACGGCCGGTATGGAAGCGCTCAAAGACGGCATCGTCGATGCGCTGGTGAAGGTGGTAAAGCCGCGTACGGTCGTTTTTAAGAACGACTCGGGCGCGCGTGAAGTGGAGCAATTGCCTCTGTACGTGGAAGCGGCCGTCGGCGATTTGCCGTCTCACGTGACCGTAATCGAACGTGGCGCAACATTTCAGGCGGCGCTGGAACACGGTCAAAAGACGGGTTGGTTCTACGATCAGGCAGCTAATCGACGTCAATTCCTTCCTCTATTGAAAGGATCTAAGCGCATTCTTGATGTGTTTAGCTATGTCGGTGCGTGGGGCGTTCCTGCGGCCCTCGATGGCGCTGAAGTTACCTGTGTCGATTCGTCACAACCGGCCTTGGACGCTGCAGTTGCCAATGGCGCTGCGAATGGGGTGCCGATTCAAGCCTTGCGGGGTGATGGCTTCGAAGTCCTCGAAGCTCTCGTGGCAGCCGGTGAAAAATTTGATGCGGTGATCGTCGATCCGCCGGCATTCATTAAGCGACGCAAAGACGCCCCCAAAGGAGAGGCCGCTTATAAACGGATTAATCAACTGGCGATGCAGTTGTTGCCCCGTGACGGCGTACTCGTGAGTTGCTCGTGTTCCTACCACCTCGAGGCGGGCGCACTCATTGATGCCATTCAACGGGGTGCTCGCCACTTGTCTCGTTTTGCACAAATTGTCGCCACTGGTGGGCAGTCGCCTGACCACCCAATTCATCCCGCCATACCCGAGACGCGATATTTGAAGGCGTTCTTGGCACGCGTAACGTACGACTGATACCCGCTGCATATGGGTTCTGCCTTTGCCCTCCGCGCGATTCTTAAGTCACTGGTGCTTCCGCCGTTAGGCCCCTTGTTGCTGATCGTCGCTGGTCTCTGGGTCAGTGGACCCAATCGCCGCTGGGGTCGTGGTTTAAGTGTCTGCGGGTTGTTGATAGTGATATCACTGTCGTTACCTTGGGTCTCAGACGGGCTCGCTTTGCTCTGTGCCCGTATGCCAAACAACGCACAGGCTGTGCCGGAGCATCCTGGCGTCGTCGTGGTGCTCTCCGGTGGAATCCGGGTCAACGCGGAGACGGCGTCCGGGAGTGACTTGCGGCCAGTGACGCTAGCCCGCCTGTCGGCTGGTGCTGGCCTCGCTCGACGCTATGGACTACCCATCCTTCTATCGGGAGGCTCGGTCGAGCCGGGGCCGGCGGATTCGATCGTGATGGAAAAGGTTCTGGAGCAAGCTTTTGGCCTGCAAGCTCGCTTCGTCGAGACTGTCTCACGCAACACGCGTGAGAACGCTCGGGAATCTGCAAAACTGCTCAAAGCCGCTGGAATCAATGCAATTTGGCTCGTGACAAGCGCCGTACATATGCCACGGGCTATCGCTGAGTTTCAGGCACAGGGCCTGTTAGTTCGGCCGCTTCCGGTCGCCGGACCACGCCGACTGCCCCAAGGCCTTTTTGCATGGTTGCCACAACCGTGGGCCCTAGAAGAAAGTCACGCTGCCCTCTACGAATGGCTCGGACGCTGGGTTGACCCGCCGCCCGTGACTCAGTGAGCATGCGGGCGCCCGACAACTTTCGTTAAACTGGCCAACATGATCCCCTACCCACATATCGATCCGGTTCTCCTCGCCCTCGGGCCAATGAAGATTCGGTGGTACGGCATAGCCTATGTTGTCGGCTTTTTGTCAGCCTGGTCATTGGCGAAGCGCCGTGCGTCGCGCCCGGGATCGACATGGACCATGGTCGATGTCGAAGACCTGATTTTCTTTTCCGTATTTGGCGTCGTACTTGGTGGGCGATTAGGCTACCTGTGTTTCTACGGTCAAGATCAACTCGCCCGAGACCCGTCGTACTGGTACAAGGTCTGGGAAGGCGGGATGAGCTTCCATGGCGGGCTCATCGGTGTTTTGTTGGCAATGTGCTTCTTCGCCTATCGGCGGACCCGCTCAATTGGCGACGTTTTTGATTTCGTGGCGCCGATACCTGGTATTGGGATTCTCTGCGGAAGGATCGCAAATTTCGTCAACAGTGAGTTGTGGGGTAAGGCCACAGATCTCCCTTGGGGATTCGCAGTGCCTACCGAGCGTGGCGTGGTCGTGCTACACGCGTCGCAACTGTATGAGGGGCTGCTGGAGGGGTTGCTGATGTTCGTCATCATGTGGACGTTCACGTCTAGACCTCAGCCTAGATGGGTGCCCGCTGGACTATTTTTGGTGCTCTACGCGATC
This sequence comes from uncultured Pseudomonadota bacterium, assembly GCA_903879335.1. Lineage (GTDB taxonomy): Bacteria > Pseudomonadota > Gammaproteobacteria > Steroidobacterales > Steroidobacteraceae > CAIKZZ01. Next base: position 95,335 of record CAIRLC010000017.1, on the reverse strand, counting down.
TTCCGCATCATGGTGGAGTTCGTGCGCGTACCTGATTCCCAGTTGGGGTACCTCGCTGGTGGTTGGCTGACTATGGGCATTCTTCTATCCATCCCAATGTTGGTTGTGGGGATCGCAATGATGGCGCTGGGCTACGCTCGGCGAACGCCTTCCGGAAATCTGATTCCCGAATCGGCTGGCTGATCATGCGCCAATACCTTGAATTACTCAGCCACGTGCGGAGCTCGGGCGAGCTTAAAGAAGATCGAACGGGGACGGGTACGCGTTCAGTTTTCGGTTGGCAAATGCGCTTTGATCTATCGCGTGGTTTTCCGCTGGTCACCACCAAGAAACTTCACGTCCGGAGTATTTTTCATGAGCTGCTTTGGTTTCTGAGAGGAGAAACCAACGTCAGTTCTTTACGGGATGTGGGTGTCACGATTTGGGATGAGTGGGCCGATGAAAACGGTAATTTAGGTCCTGTCTACGGTAAGCAGTGGCGTGACTGGCTGGCCGCGGACGGGCGACATATCGATCAGATGACTCAAGTTATTGAGGCTATACGCCGCAATCCCGATTCTCGGCGTCTCATCGTCAGTGCGTGGAATGTCGGCGAGCTAGACGCGATGGCCTTGCAGCCGTGCCATGCGTTTTTCCAATTTTATGTCGCTGCGGGACGCTTGAGTTGTCAGCTCTATCAGCGTAGCGCCGACCTGTTTCTCGGCGTTCCATTCAATATCGCCAGTTACGCTCTGCTTACCCATATGGTGGCGCAGCAATGTGATTTGGAGGTTGGTGATTTCATTTGGACGGGCGGCGACTGCCACATTTACTCAAACCATATTGAGCAGGTGGATCTGCAGTTAGCGCGGCAGCCTATGCCATTACCAAGGTTGGTCATCAAACGCCGACCACCCACCTTATTTGATTATGTGTTTGAAGATTTTGAAATCCTCGAATATCAAAGTCATCCCGCCATCAAGGCTCCTGTAGCCATCTGATCTTTATTTCATCGTTTTTAAGAGGCTTCCTCTGCATGAAGAGTTCCGATACTTCGCCACCTTTCAAGGTGCGTCGCTCAAAGATCCACGGCACGGGCGTTTTTGCAGCCCGTGATATTAAAAAGGGCGCGCGCATAAGCGAATATGTGGGGGATCGAATTTCGCATGCTGAGGCAGATCGTCGTTACGCTGATAAGGCTGACGATGACAATCACACATTCTTGTTTACCGTCGATAACCGCATCGTGATCGATGGCGGAATCGGCGGCAATGATGCCAAGTACATCAATCACTCCTGCGATCCAAATTGCGAAACAGTGATCGATGCTCGTAGGGTCTTTATTGAAGCGATTCGGGACATCAAGAAAGGCGATGAGCTCGGCTACGATTATCTGATCGAGCGCGACGACTCGGATCCACCAGATGTTGATGTGATTTGGGCCTGCCGTTGTGGTTCGCCGAAATGCCGCGGCACGATGTTGTTGCCGCGTAAGCCCAAACGAAAAAAGTCGAAGAAGGCAGCGAAGAAAAAAGTCGTAAGAACGAAGCAGAAGTCTTCTGGTCGCAAGTTGGCTCGTGAATCGAGCGCAGTGCGAAGCAAACTGGTAACCAAGACCAAGACCAAGACCAAGACCAAGACCAAGACCAAAGCAAAGACGAAAGCGAAGTCAGGTGCCAAAGCCAAAACGAAGAAAAAGGGCGGCGGAACGACACGTCGAGCCCGCTGATTTCTAAACCGGAGAGCATTCACGGGCAGATCGTGGATGCTCTCGCCGGACCTGGTTATGTCGCGATCCCGAACTATGCCGGTGCCCAAACCGTACTCGGGCTTCGCTCAGCTCGGGACCGACGTCAACGGTTAGGACAGTTTCGTCCGGCTGCTGTCGGCGGAGGCATCAATCGTGCGGCGCGGCCGAATATTCGTGGCGACTCCATTGCTTGGGTCGACCATCCCGTCGGCGAAGTGGAGACCTCGTTCTTTGCGCGCCTTGAGCAATTACGAGTTGCCAGTAATCGCTCCTTGATGGCCGGTTTGGAATCACTCGAAATGCACTTTGCGAGCTTTCCATCGGGAAGCGGGTACGCCCGTCACATTGATCAGTCGCCCATGGGGGTCGATCGGGTGCTGAGCGTTATCTATTACCTCAATCCCGATTGGCAGTTGGGCGATGGCGGGGAATTGGCGATAGACACGACGGATGGCACCGTACTCATCAAACCGATAGCAGATACGCTCGTCGTTTTTTTGAGTGAAAAGTTCGCCCATCAGGTACTTCCGGCGGTTCGCGAACGGCACAGTATGGCCGGCTGGTTTCTTCGCAGGCCTATGGGTCGTTTAGGCTAGCGGTGGCTCGGTGTAGATCGTCGATAGAAAGCGGCTCAATGCGCCGTCTTGACAATGGGCGACGTTAAAGCGCCACCACGGACTGGCTCGCCCGTCCGGTTGGAACGATTCTCCGGGCGCTAATAGGACACCTGCATCGACCGCTTTTCGCCAGAGCTTTCCGGCTGGTAGTTTTGACGAGATACGTCCCCATAAGAACATTCCTGCATTCGGGCGGTACGCCAGGTCTACACCGTGAGCGCTTAATGCGGATTGCACTCGAAGCTGGCTATCGGCAAGTCGACGACGGAGCGATTCTAGATGCCGTCGGTAGTGTGGTTGAGTAAGTGCGCTGAGTGCGATGCGCTCGGACAACTCCGATGAGGCTAAGGCGCTGAGTGTCTTGAGCCGAATCACAGGAGCAAGCATCTGTGCTGGCGCTAATACATAGCCTACTCGCAAGGCCGGCGAGACGGTTTTAGAGATGCTACTGACATAGAGTACTCGCCCGTCCTCATCCAAGGCGGCAAGTGGCTTGACTGTGGAGCGGGCTAGCTCCGAGAAGATGTCGTCTTCTACGAGCATGAAATCGTGAGCGCGCGCCATTTGCATTAGGCGTGTCGCTACATCGAATTCGGTCGAAGTCCCGGTAGGATTTTGCAGGGTGGTGTTGGTAAAAAGCGCGCGAATCCTTCGACGCTTCAGGATTTCGGTCAACCCATCGATATCCGGGCCGTTTGACCGCCGTTCTATGCTGAGCAGTCTTACGCCTCGCGCTCGAAGCAATTCGAGCGTCGGTGGATAGGTCGGATCTTCAACGACGACAGTGTCTCCCGGCTCTAAGAGGGCGCGCACCACAAGGTCAAGCGCCTGACTCGCGCCTTGAGTGAGGACAATCTGGGCCGGGTCGGCCGGGATTCCACGCAGGCTGAGTTGCCTGGCGAAATGGGCTCGCAGTGGCTCGTATCCGTTTGGTGAACCGTAACCTTCTGACTGTCCGGCATGCCGGGCAACTTCACGCAAGGCCGCATTGATGCCCGTCAGGTATTGCCAGTCGGTCGGTAGCCATCCACCGCCCGCGTCGACTCGAATTTGAGCCCCGGGCGCTTCGATACGACGCTCCCACAGCGCGTCTGCAGGTACCGAAGCATCGATCGCATGTGGGTTGGTAGTCTGCTGGGCGACGTAGTACCCGCTGCCTGGGCGGGCCGTGATGCAACCCGTTGCAGTCAGGGCATTGTAAACCTCGGCAGCAGTGCTGCAGGACACCCCATGTTGGGCAGCGAGACGGCGAACAGAGGGTAGCCGGCTACCTGAAGGGTAGTCGCCGACGGAAATGCCGTTGATCAAGGTGCTGATCAGCGTTTCACGGTGCGTAGTCTGTGAGGATTTGATCATCTGTATTCATTGTTATACCACTACAGTTTGGACAATTACAGACCGCTTGGACGGGTCTTCGGCGTAGTCTTACCGCCAATGAATGAGAACCTAGGTGGGTCCGCCAAGTCGGATTCACCCAATTAGTACCCGGCGCTGCCCGGCTAGGAGCCTACCGTGAATGCCACGACTCAATTGCACCCTGATAACCAGTCAGACGCTTTGCGCGCCTGGTGGATGCCGTTTACCCACAATCGCTACTTCAAAGCAGCTCCGCGCATGGTTAAGTCGGCGAAAGGAGCCTATTTCACCCTAGAGGATGGGCGTCGGGTATTCGACTGCTTGTCCGGTCTTTGGTGCTCGCCCCTTGGCCATTCACATCCCCACATCGTCGAGGCTGTGACACGTCAGATTCAGACGCTGGATTTTGCGCCCAGCTTCCAAATGGGTCACCAAGCAGCGTTTGACCTAGCCACCCGCATCACGCAATTGGCTGGTCGGCCCCAAGACCGTGTGTTCTTCGTGAACTCAGGTTCGGAAGCGGTGGATACCGCGCTGAAAATGGCGGTTGCCTATCATCGCGCCCGAGGTGATGCAGCGCGTACTCGAATCATTGGCCGTGAGCGTGGATACCACGGTGTTGGGATGGGCGGCATTTCCGTCGGCGGTATCGCCCCCAATCGCAAAATGTTCCACCCATTGATGATCCAAGGCGTCGACCATTTGCCGCACACCTACAACCCGGCGCAGATGGCCTTTAGTGTTGGGCAGCCGGAATGGGGTGCGCATTTGGCCGATGAGTTAGAGCGCATCGTTGCTTTACACGATGCCTCGACCATTGCCGCCGTCATTGTTGAGCCAATGCAAGGTTCGACGGGCGTTATCGTGCCGCCAAAAGGCTATTTGCAGAAGCTGCGGGATATTTGCACCAAGCACGGCATCTTGCTGATTTTCGACGAGGTGATCACGGGCTTCGGGCGCTTGGGCACTCCATTTGGTGCTGATTTCTTTGGCGTGCAGCCAGACCTCACCACGTTTGCTAAGGCGGTCAATAACGCCACCGTCCCGCTCGGAGGCGTGCTCGTCCGTGATGCTATTTACGAGGCATTCATGACGGGTCCTGCCCACATGATCGAGTTTTTCCATGGCTACACCTACTCAGCACATCCGCTGGCGGTAGCGGCAGGTCTCGCGACGCTTGATGTCATGGCCGAAGAAAATCTCATCGCGAAGGCGGCTGCTTTGGCGCCGGTCCTTGAAAAGGGGATGCATTCGCTCAAGGGCGAGCCGCATGTGATTGACGTGCGCAACATTGGTCTCGCTGCAGCCATTGAATTAGCCCCAACGGCTGGCGCTCCCGGCATGAAGGCGATCAATGTCTTTCAGGCTGCATTGAACGAAGGACAGATGGTTCGTTTTACCGGCGACATCATTGCCGTGGCTCCGCCATTCATCAGTTCGGCGGCTGAAGTGGAAGAGATGGTCGAAGGTATCCGCCGCGCGCTGCGTGTCGTACCAGTCTGAATTAGGGAGTGAGCGATATGGGTATTGAAAATTACGAAGCGCCGGCAGTTGTTGGGCATTTCATTGGCGGTCAGGTGATCTCTGGCCGACGTGAGCGGCACAGCCCGGTCTATAACCCAACCTTGGGCCAGGTGGTCCGTTCAGTCGCTCTGGCCGAGCGCGCCGATATCGATGAGGCTGTGGCTGTCGCCACCGCCGCGCAGAAAAAATGGGGTCGTACGCCGGCCTTGACGCGTGCGCGCGTGATGTTTCGCTTCAAGGAACTGTTAGTTCAGAACGCCAAGCTGATTGCACGGGTGCTCTCGGAAGAGCACGGTAAAACGCTCGCCGATGCAGAAGGCGAGGTGACTCGCGGCATGGAAGTTGTTGAGTTCGCCTGTGGCGCGCCACAGTTGTTGAAAGGCGAATTCAGCGAGAGCGTAGGGACCGGGGTGGATAGTTTTGCCATGCGCCAGCCATTGGGCGTGGTGGCCGGCATCACGCCGTTCAATTTCCCGGCCATGGTGCCGATGTGGATGTTCCCAGTCGCGCTCGTATGCGGTAACGCCTTTATCCTGAAGCCTTCCGAGCGTGATCCATCGGTGTCTTTGCTGCTCGCTGAATTACTCAAGCAAGCCGGTCTGCCCGATGGTGTGTTCAACGTCATTCAGGGCGATAAGCTCGCAGTGGATGCGATTCTCGAGCACCCAGGTATTGCAGCCGTCAGTTTTGTCGGCTCGACCCCAATCGCCAAGTACATTCAACAACAGGGTGTATTGCACGGCAAGCGCGTACAAGCATTGGGCGGTGCGAAGAATCACGCGATCGTCATGCCAGATGCTGATCTTGATGGCGCAACAGAAGCCATCATTGGTGCAGCGTACGGTTCTGCAGGCGAGCGCTGCATGGCCATTTCGGTCGTGGTGGCTGTCGGAGACGCGACGGCTGATGCGCTCGTAGAGCGTCTGACTCGTCGTATCGGCACGCTCAAGGTTGGCGCATCCGACGACGCCGCCGCAGAAATGGGCCCACTGGTCACCAGCTTGGCGCGTGATCGCGTGACCGGCTATATCGACGCCGGCCAGGTTGACGGTGCTACCCTCGTGACAGATGGCCGTGGCATCACGGTACCCGGAGCGGAACGCGGCTTCTTCGTTGGCCCGACGTTATTTGATCATGTGCAGCCGGAGATGAGCATCTACCGTGAGGAGATCTTCGGGCCGGTATTGTCTATCGTTCGAGTGGAGGACTACGCCTCGGCCGTTGCTCTCGTGAACAGTCACGAGTTCGCCAACGGTACCGCTGTATTCACGCGCTCCGGCGCGGTTGCGCATGCATTCGTGCGTGACATTGAAGTAGGCATGGTGGGTGTCAATGTGCCAATCCCGGTGCCAATGGCGTTCCACAGCTTTGGCGGCTGGCGCTCGTCGTTATTCGGCGATCACCACATGCATGGACCAGAGGGGGTGCGCTTCTATACGCGCCTGAAGACTGTCACGCAGCGCTGGCCGGAGCCCGAAGCGATGCGTGCTGACTTTGTCATGCCGACGATGAAGTGATCGTTATGGGGTGGGCGTAAAGCACGCCCACCCCAGCTTTGAGGGCGCCCCGGTTGCGCTCTGGCGCCGGGTTGCCGATACTCACATTTTGCGCCGCATCAAAAAGCGCGTTTGAACTCGGTTTCGGGTTACGGCTCTATGCAAGATCGACCACGACCATCGCTCCACCGCCTGCGCCAACTCTATGCGAAGCGCGAGCCTATCGCCATGTTGACCTGTTACGACGCAACCTTCGCGCACGTCCTAGATGCTGCGGGCGTTGACGTGATCCTCATTGGAGACTCGCTGGGTATGGTCTGCCAAGGGCGTCGGGACACCTTGCCCGTCTCCATGGACGACATGGTCTACCACACGGCCTGTGTTGCGCGGGGTAATCAAGGGGCCTGGTTGATTGCTGATATGCCCTTTGGCAGCTACCAAGGCCAGAGAGATGACGCGATCACGAACGCCGTTCGACTCATTAAGGCCGGCGCTCATATGGTGAAGTTGGAGGGTGGCGGTTGGACCGCTGACCTCGTCCGTGCGCTCGTTGAGCGCGGTATTCCGGTCTGTGGTCACTTGGGCTTCACCCCGCAATCTGTTCATTCCCTCGGTGGTTATCGTGTTCAAGGTCGGGATGAAGCCGGTGTCAACCGGCTCAGAGCAGAAGCGTCAGCGTTGGCTGAAGCCGGTGCAGACATGTTGGTGTTCGAATTGATGCCCGCGGAGGTAGCTCGTTCGGTGACCCAAGGGTTGCCGATTCCGGTCATCGGTATCGGTGCGGGATCGGGTGTGAATGGCCAAGTTTTGGTACTCCATGACATGCTCAACCTGACCGCAGGCCGCATGCCGCGTTACGTCAAAGATTTCACCGAAGGTTCGGCAAATATCCAGAGCGCGGTGCGCCGCTATGTTGAGGACGTCAAAGAGGGTCGCTTTCCTAATGACCTCGTCCACGGTTACTGATCCAACGCTATGCGTGTACTCGAAACGATTGCGTCGGTTCGTCAAGCGCTAGTAGGCCAAACCCGAATCGCACTTGTTCCCACGATGGGCGGGCTGCACGACGGGCATCTCGCACTCGTTCGTCACGCAAAAGCCGTCGGTGCGCCGGTAGTTGCCAGCATCTTCGTGAACCGGCTGCAATTTGGTGCTGGCGAAGACTTTGAACGTTATCCAAGGCAATTTCAGCGAGATTGCGAGTTATTGGAACGGGAAGGGTGTGATTTTGTATTCGCGCCTACCGAGCGAGAACTCTATCCAGACGCCCATCCATTTACCGTTGTTCCACCGAGCGCACTCGCAGCTATATTTGAGGGAGCGTCGCGGCCTGCTTTTTTTTCAGGCGTCTGTACCGTCGTCTTGAAATTAATGTCGATCGTGGGTCCTCGATATGCGATCTTCGGTAAGAAAGATTATCAGCAGCTATTGATCGTGCGTTCGATGGTGGAGCAGTTCGGCTTACCGGTTGAGATTATGGCTGTTGAAACCGTCAGGTCCTCGTCTGGCCTTGCGCTGTCATCCCGCAACGCTTACCTCTCACTCGAAGAACAGCAACAAGCGCCGCTACTTCAGCAGGTCTTGGCGACTACTGCTGATCAAGTCCGTCTCGGTACTTCGGTTGACCGAGCTGAAGCTGCGGCGGTATCAGCGTTAGCCTCTGCCGGATGGAAACCCGATTACGTGGCGGTGCGTCATGCGTCGCTATCTAGCTACGTGCCGGGCGAGCCTGCGGTTGTGCTCGGCGCGGCACAATTAGGCTCCACTCGGCTGATCGACAATCTAGAGTTCTGAATGCCGATTGCGCCGGATGCTGTCAGGCCCTGACCGGATCTGGCATGCGCGGTTGTGAGGTGTAATTAATGTCTCAGATTTTCATTGGTGGGGCCTTCCGCGATGCGGCAACGTCAGCCGTGCGTGAGGTGACTAATCCGGCGAATTCAAAGTCCATAGGCTCAGTGGCCGAGTGCGCGCTGAGCGACCTAGATCAAGCCGTGCAATGCGCACAAGGAGCGTTAGCTCACTGGTCGTCTTTAAAAGAGGATGACCGTTACACGGCGTTGCAAACGGTAGCGCAGGCAGTCACCGAGTGTCGTGCTCAACTGATGGATATTTTAGTCAGTGAGGGAGGTTTGACTCAGCGCGAAGCTCGGGCATCCGTAGACGCTGCGTTGCTGACGCTGCGCTACCCACCGGCAGGCGGGCGCCCTGCGCAAGGTAGCGTCCGCGCTATTTTTGGTCCATCGTCGTCGCCAATATTGCCCGTTGTCCGACAAATAACCACTGCACTGATGGCGGGTGACACAGTAGTGGTGGTGCCGCCGTTTGGGGGGGCATTGGCAAATTTACAGCTCGCGCAAGCATGGGCCTCGTTACCAGCGGGCGTTGTGAATATCGTTACAGGTGACAAGGGGCTTGCACAAGGTTTAGCCCATCATGAGGGTATCCAGGCCATCTCTTTCACCGGTTCGGCCACCGTCGCGTCTGCGTTGCAAGCAACCGGGCGCGCGCTGAATCTGGTGGTTGGTGCCGCAGATGCCGCAATCGTGCGATCGGATGCCAACCTCGATTTGGCTGTAAGAGCGGTTGCTTGGTCGCGCTTGCGTCATGGTGGGCGGGCTTGCATGTCAAGTCGGCGTATTTACGTCGATCAAGCGATCGCCAGTGATTTCGTAACTCGTTTGCATGAGTACGTGGGGTTGCTTGAGATCGATGATCCTGTCCATGCCAGCGCATTAATTGGACCTTTGGGTTCGGTTGATGCAGCGAAACAGTGCGAAAATCGCGTTGTCAAATCAATGCGCGAGGGTGCTCGGTTGGTCCTTGGCGGGTTCCGATTCCGTCCCTCCGGCTTGCGCGGCAATTGGCTACAGCCGACGATATTGGCCGATGTTCGTCAGGGTGCCTTGCCAATGCGGGAGGAGATGGCCGGACCGGTCATCACCGTGACCTCTTATGCTGACGATGCTGAGGTACTCGCCGCCGTCCGCGATTTTGCTGATCCTTTCGGACTCAGTCTTTATGGCGCTGACGAAGATGAATTATGTGCTTTTGCAGCGCCCGTCGAGGCCAGCGCCGTCTGGATCAACTTGCCGCAGTCTGACTTCGTGGCGCCGCCACTCGTTGCTGGACGTCGGCCAACCTACCGACCAGCCTATGCGTCCGGCGTGTTACCGGATTTCTATGAACTGGATCCACTGAGAATATGGAGTCTGACCTGATGATTTTCGCGCCAGACTATCAACCCACCTGTTATTGGTTGGACGATACTCCTGCGCCTCAGGATGTCTCTCAGGTGCTGCCGGATCAGGTGGACGTCCTGGTCATTGGGTCTGGATATACCGGTCTGACAGCGGCTCGGGAGACCGCTTTGGCAGGCAGATCTACTCTGGTCCTCGATTCAGGGCCCATCGCCGGTGGTTGTTCGTCTCGTAATGGCGGTCAGGTCGCCTTTAGTTTTAAGCCCACTCATGCAAGCTTGACGGCGCAATACGGTCGGAGTGTGGCGGGTGGAATTTACCGTGAGGGCTTAGAAGCCAATGCGGCGCTGGCGGCGCTGGCCGCTGATGAGGGGCTGGATTTTGATTGGCGCCCCAATGGCGGATTTCTGGGAGCACACAGTCAGCGTCATTTCGATGGCTTGGTTCGGGCCTTTGAATCTCAGCCGACAGAATTTGCCGAACCTTTTGAAGTGATCTCAAAGGCGCGCTTGGCCGAGGCTGTGGACAGCCCGCTCTATTTCGGTGGTGTGGTCGTGAAGTCGGATGCATCGGTGCATCCGGCAAAATTATCGCAAGCGCTTTATCGGCGCGCGATTGCTGCGGGGGCTGTGGTCATTGGGCATTGCCGAGCACATGCGATGACGAGAAGGGCTGACGGATTTGTGGTGACGACGGCACGTGGCATCGTCAATGCTCGGCAGGTCCTGATTGCTACAAACGGCTATTCGGACGGTTTATCCATTTGGCATCAACGGCGAGTCATGCCGGTGGGCAGCTATATTATTGCGACTGAAGAGTTAGACCCTGCCTTGGTGACTCGGCTAATTCCGGCGGGACGTAACGTGTGCGACACCCGTCGCGTCGTGGTCTACGTACGGCCCTCCCCCGATGGACGGCGCATCCTCTTTGGGGGTAGAGCGTCGGCCGGAGAGACTGAAGTCACGCGGTGCGTGCCGGTGATGCATCGGATGATGACGGAAATGTTTCCCGCGCTTCGGCAAGCGAAGATCAGCCGTGCTTGGATGGGTTTTGTCGGGTTCACCTTTAACACGATGCCCCATTTAGGCGGTACGGATGGGCTCTATCACAGCCTCGGCTATTGCGGCCAAGGTGTCCCGTTGGCCACCTATTACGGCAAACACATTGGTCGACGGATGGTCGATCCCCAGGCAAAGCCATCCGCGCTGGAAGGGCTTCCTTTTCCTACGCGTCCGTACTACCACGGCCGGCCATGGTTCCTTCCCCTGGCGGTGCAGGCCTATCGCGCGCTTGATCGCCTAAAACTATAACGGGCTATCAGGCGCGAACGATCCCATTCGTGGCCACGGCTGCCAGTCCATTGAGGACGAGATCAGGCACGATCTCAACCGGCGTGCCGATGTGCTCAGCAAGGCTTTGCGCGTCGCCGCCCGTGAGCAGGAGTCCGGGTCGAGTGCCTAATCGTTCAGCCAGCGAACGCCATGCGCGCTCGGCAGAGGCGGCGAGCATCATGGGCAATGGGTGTGTCAGCCCAGGGTCGTCCGAGGGGGAGATGTCCGGCTCGGTCCACAGGCCCGAGCGGGTGTCGGACAGCATTAAGAGCCCCGGTAGGATGAGTCCCCCCAAATGCCGACCGTGTCCATCCAGCGCGTCAATGGTGAGTGCTGTGCCGCCGCTGACGATGAGCGTCGGGCGCGGCGAGCGCCGCCATGCGGCGATCAAGGCCAGCCAGCGATCGACACCGAGAGCCGACGGGCGACGATAGCCATTACGAACGCCGAGGAGCGCTTCGACGGGAATCACAAATTCAGGGTCCACGGAAAAGTGATCGCGGCACCACAGGGTCAGGGCTGCGGCAAAGGCTGGGCCGGCGACGTTGCTGACAACGACTCGGCTTGGCCGATGACCGTCTGCCTCAATTTCCCGTTGCCAAGCCCGATGGGTGGAATCGTGGGCCACGGCACCCGCAGGGGCGACCTCGAAATATTCGAGCCACGCCCACTTGACGCGAGTGTTGCCTACGTCGAGTAAAAGAATCATGTCGCGCAGTCTAGGCGATCCGGTCACGGTGGCGCTATCTAAGGTCTGCCTCTGTGCAGGCGGCTGAGTGCGGTGTAGCGTGTGCGGGCATCCAGGATAGGTGACCGTATGACTGAAACCGCTCGTCTCGAAATCGTCGTGGCCGTCGCAAGCAATGGTGTCATTGGCCGCGGCAACGACCTTCCATGGCGCTTGCCGGCTGATTTGGCGCACTTTAAACGGCTGACGTTGGGTTACCCCATTCTGATGGGCCGCAAGACCTGGGACAGCTTGGGCAGGCCCTTGCCGGGCCGTCGCAATCTGGTGTTATCTCGACAGGCTGATTTGAACCTCACTGGGGCAGAGGTCGTGACGAGCCTAGAGGCAGCCCAAGCCTTGGTAGGACCTGGTTCATTGATGGTCATCGGCGGCGCGGAACTCTATCGAATCGCCTTGCCGGCTGTCACGATCATGCATTTAACGACAGTCCATTCAGATGTTGACGGTGACGTGAGTTTCCCACCGTGGTCACCCGGTGACTGGATAGAGACGTCTGCCGAGGCGCACGATGTCGACGAGCGTCATCAATATGCCTACACGTTTAGGACGCTCGTTCGGCGAGAATCGTCAGCCGCTCCATGACCAAGTGATCGGCGTAAGCCAGATCGACTTCATCTAAGCTTCGAAGCCCGCGTGTTGTTTCTTCCAGGATGGCGAGCTGAATCTCGCCGCGCCGCTCGGCTTCCGCGTACGGAATCTCGGCATGGAACATCACCATGGAGTATCTGGGGATAAATCGTTTCGGGTGCCGGCGCTCAAGGGCCAGAGATAGCTCTTTTTGTAGTTGAAAGCTCGGTTTGCGTACGGCGTCGCGCATTTCCAGGTAATTGTCGATGGCCATCCGTGCAATCGCGTCTGAATTCGGCCTGCGCTCTGCGCTAAATGCAGCGAAAGCACTCTGCCAATCAGAATGTTCGTCGAGCAATCGATCAAGCGCTAAGCAATCTTCAAAACAGCAATTAAGTCCTTGGCCGTGAAATGGAACGATTCCATGAGCGGCATCACCGATCAGCAATACGCGCGAGTCCACGTGCCAATTGTTCGTGTAGACGGTTGCTAAGCGACCGACCGGATGATTCAAGTGTTGTTTTTCAAAATCGTCGATCAGCGCTAGGGCGTCAGGAAACTCTCTCTCAAAAAAGGCATGCGCATCAGCTGCCTGTTCGAGGGCCGCAAAACTGGCGTCTGCACCCGCGGTAGGCATGAATAGCGTCGCGGTAAGGCTGTTATCTGCATTGGGCAAGGCAATCAGCATGTGTGAACCCCGTGGCCAGATGTGCAGATGCTCTGGCGACAGCCGGGCCGCCCCGGACGGGTCGGCATCAATATGAAATTCTTTGTAGCTATGCGGCGATACATCCTCGATCGAGGAGCAAAGTCCAGCGCGCATCATCGATTTGCGCATGACCGATCCAGCGCCGTCCGCAGCAATGACGGGGCTCATGCGGATGCTGTAGCGGTGCTTGCTATCCACGTCCTCTAATGTGGCGAGATCCGACGCGAAATCTGCATCAACTAGGGATTGTCCAAATCGACATTCCACCCCCGCGGCCACAGCCGACTCAATCAAAGCGCGGTGCAACATAGCTCGCGAAGCCGACCACAACAGTTCTTCCGGCTTCTGCCCATAACGTAGCGATAGGGGTGCCTTGCCGATCTCATGGATCATGCGGCTATGCATCGGGACCAGCATCGGCCGCAACTCATCCATGAGACCCGCCTGCTCCAGAGCACGTATGCCACGGTCGGCTAAAGCGAGATTGATGGAGCGTCCCGCGGGAACCGAGTGCCGACGTGGATCGGGTCGTCGCTCATACAGGGTCACAACGTGGCCGCGACGTTGGAGCAGCAACGCAATCAGCGGGCCGGTGCAACCGCCACCCAAGATGGAAATAGCGGTCATGCGTCCGCCAGTGCTTCAGCAAGGCGGCTAATCGCCGCGTCGACATCGGCAAAACGGGTGTAGAGCGGCATCGGAGCCAGTCGAATCACATCCGGTTCGCGCCAGTCTCCAATGACCCCTAAGGCCTCCAAGCGCTGAAAGACGCGTCGCCCATATTCGCGACCGGCGACCACCCGCAGACTTAACTGACAGCCTCGTGAAGCTTCATCCGAGGGGGTCAAGATTTGAATGTGACTGCCACAGTGCGCCGCGATAACTCGACGCGCAAAAGTGTCTAGAGCGTTCGACTTGGCTCGCATCCTTGTCATGCCAGCCTCATCGAATATGGCGAGGGCCGCAGCCAGTGGTGCGAGTGACAGGATCGGTGGGTTCGACAACTGCCATCCATCTGCGCCTGCCGTGGCGTGAAATTCCGGACCCATGCGGAATCGGGTCGCGAGGTCATGGCCCCACCAACCGGTCAGTCGCTTGAGTCCTGCGGCATGGGCGTGTCGGTCATGAATGAAGGCTCCACCCACTGCACCCGGCCCTGAGCACAGATATTTGTAGTGACACCACACAGCAAAGTCGACCGCGTGATCATGCAGATTTAACGGCACGTTGCCCACCGCATGGGCGAGATCAAAGCCGATGCGTGCTCCAACTCGGTGAGCAGCTGCCGTGAGCCGAGCAATGTCCAAGACCTGACCGTTTCGATACTGCACACCTGGCAATAAAACCAGAGCCAGAGTGTCGCCTGCAGCATCAATTTTTTCGATCAGGTCGTCCGTCTGCCAAACGCCATCAAGTGTTGAGGGCGAGACCTCAATGAGTGATTCATCAACACGCCGGTTGTGCCATAGAATTTGAGAGGCCACAGCGTGTCGGTCGGAGGGAAAGGCACCTTCCTCAATCAGAATTCGGTGCCGATGCGAGGTTGGCTCGTAGAAGGAAGCGAGGAGCAAATGCAGATTGACCGTTAAAGTGTTCATCGCGACCACCTCGCTCTCATGCGCACCAGTGAGGCGCGCCAGCGAGGCTGAGAATCGCTTGTGATACACGAGCCACGGATAGTCGCCCTCGTGATGGCCGCGAACGGCTAACGTTGACCAGCGTGTCAACACGGCAGCGATTTCGTCTCTCGCGCCTTTGGGCATTGGTCCGAGCGAGTTACCGCATAAGTAAATTGCCGGGCTGCCGTCTGCAGCGAGCGGTAATTCGAATCTGTCCCGCAAGAAAGCTAAAGGATCGCCCGCATCAAGCACCAGTGCTTCCTGAGTGAAGTCAGTCATGCGGCCTCAAAGGGTAGAGCAGGGGTCTACAGGGCGAGGCGTCGGTAATAAACGCCGGAATTTGTAGGTCTAATAAGTACCAGCCGTCCCGAATTGTCGGCGCAATCCACGCCAGTTCTGTGATCGTACAGTGGCCGCGGCGGGCGTCAGTGGCTCGTCGACTAGATCTGTCGAGGCCCCAGAACGTTCGGTGGGCGATAAGCCGGCCCCCATCGTGCGCCCGGTCGAGAGACGGAAGATCTGTGACGACGTGGACCACACCATCGACGACGAGCCGTTTCGCAGCTTCCTCGGTCAGATAGGGTGCTGGTGCTGCGCCATCGTAATGTCGGTTCAGTTTACTTGCGTCATTCGGCAAGGTCCGAATGACGACCGCTGTGGATTGTCCGGGCCAGCGGTCCAATGCGGCGGCGAGGGCTTCTGCAGTCACCACCCATTCCTCCGGCAACGCGGATGGATCAACGGTTTCTCCGGTCTGCGATGCGTGCACCGGCGTCACGGTAATGAGGCGGGTCAGATGTAAGCCCCCGCGCAATACATCATTGAGCGCCACGCGATCTTCGGTCATATGCCCAACACATTCGGTATGTGTCCCATTGCAATGGGGCACCAGCGAGAGTGTTGCGCAATTGACGGAGCCGCCCGCGAGGACTTCTCCGACCCAACGACCCGCAGTCAGTGGAGCCGCATGGGCGCGCGGCGCACCGAAATGATTCGGCTGTGCGCCATCGAAATCTAAGGGAATGGCGATCGATAAGGGATCGGCCAAGTCGGCGCGGTAACGAAGACCATCCCGTTCCAGTTGTACTTCGGTCATTTTGTCTCGGCGCCGGCTCGCTCCAGAACATGCGAGCAGTTTCGACATGTGCGGCGACGGACGTCTGCATAGAAACGCTCAAAGACCGGCGGCAAACTTTCCTCAATGTCCTCAACGAACAGATGTTCCTCGTGCAGCAAGTTATTGCAGGCCGGGCAGTACCATTGGAAACCATCCCGCTCTAATGGCGTACGGCGGCGCTCAACGACGAGGCCGATTGATCCTGCCGGGCGCCGGGGCGAGTGAGGCACGAAAGGCGGCAATAGGAAGATCTCCCCCGGTCCGATCGAATAGTCGACGGGCTGGTTACCTTGCATCGTGCGCAGGGTCAGCGTGCCTTCCAGTTGATAGAAGAGTTCGGCGCCCGGGTCGACATGAAAATCGGTTCGTGCGTTGGGGCCACCGACCACCATGATGATGAAGTCACCGGCCGGATAGACCTGGCGATTCGCGACGGGTGGCACCAGCTCATGTCGATGGGCCGCAATCCAAGCCATCAAGTTGAACGGTGGTGTGGGGCTTACGGGTGTCATAGTCTTCATTATAACGATCTGAGAATGGGGAACCCTCTCGGGCCGCCAAGGTCCTATAGATTAAGATACCGTAGGGCTGGAAGTCGCAGGAGAACAGTATGGATAGCCGAACCCGTGCCGGTTGGATTGCATGTGCCCTTGCCGTGGCCGCCTCGGTGCCCACGATGGCGCGAGCAGCAGATACGCCACCTCCGATTGCCGCCGAATGGCGGTCACACGAGTACCTCTTGGCTTATAGCGGATTTACGACGCTTTATTCTTGCGATGGGCTCGAATGGAAAGTCAAACTCCTACTCAAAGCGGCGGGTGCGCGTGATGACCTGTCAGTACGGGCGACCTGTGGCGATCCCACCGGCATGCCGTCGCGATTGGTGACCGCCCGGTTGAAGTTTTCGACGTTGGCGCTGCCCGGTAGCCCGCTGGCGGTAGGCGAGAAGGCCGACCCCGCGAAACCGCCGGTGGCTGCACTCGGAGAATGGCGTCCGGTTAAATTGGCCCGACGGTCGCCGCGTGATCTCGATAGTGGTGATTGTGAATTAGTGGAGCAGTTCGACCGTGAGCTGTTGCCATTTTTTGCAATTCGGAATCGGCAAGAGAAGATGTCTTGTATGCCGCATCACGTATCGGAGTTCGGGATCGATTTGTCCTTTGAAGCCTTAGCACCCCTGCCCAAAGCCACGACGGCTGAGCCGACGAAATAAGGCCTCAACCCTCGTCCATAGGCGGACCGGTGTCCTTGTTCGGAGGGCCCGGTTCGGCAACCGTCTGTGCCGGTTGATCGAGACGATAGGCGGTCAGTTCCCTACCCCAGACGCAGCCAGTGTCGAGGCCCACCACGGAGTCATCCTCGTAGTAGCCGAGGGTGGACCAATGGCCAAAAATAACCCTCGTCCGTCGGCTTCGACGTGTAGGTACAGAGAACCAAGGCACCGATTGCGCAGGCGCCAAGCGTGGATGTAGCTTGAACTTAAACAGCGCTCTCCCGCTTGAATCAACCATGCGCAATCGCGTCAGACAGTTCACAGTAAACCGTAATCGCTCCGTGCGGCTGAGCGCTACTGACCAGCGGTCTGGGTCATTGCCATACATTTGGGCGTAAAAGTCCTGACCGTCGCTGGCAATTGCTGCCGATACCTCGGCGCCGTAGCGTTGGGCCTCAGCGATGGTCCACTCGGCAGGGAGCCCGGCGTGCACGAGCGCTGTACGCAACACGGGGTCATGATGGAAGAGCGGTCGGCTAGATAGCCAAGCCAGCAGTTCGTCGCGATCCGGAGCCCCGAGGATGTCTTCTAATGTGTCGCCTCGCCGCAATCCTGCGCCTTGATTGGCGGCCACCGCGAGTAAATGGAGGTCGTGATTGCCCAGCACTGTGACGATGCGCGGGCTTAATTGGTAAGCCAAGCGCAACGTGCCTAGGGAATCTGGGCCCCGGTTGACGAGATCACCGGTGAGCCACAGCGTGTCGTTACGATCATCAAATTTGATTCGATCCAACAGACGTTGGAATGATTCTAGGCAGCCTTGAAGATCCCCGATGGCCCAGATCGCCACGGTCAGTGCACCAACCCGGGTACAGCGAGGCGGAATGGTGCGATTGGCGCGTTGAACGCATGCCCGTCTTTATCAACCATACCGTAATGGCCGTGCATCACACCAACCGGCGTTTCCAATACACACCCGCTCGTGTAGCGAAAAGCTTCACCGGGAGCCAGTACAGGCTGTTCGCCAACCACACCATCACCGCGGACTTCCTGTATCCGCCCATTGGCATCCGTAATGACCCAGTGGCGAGTCAGCAACTGCGCAGTCGTTCGGCCGAGGTTTCTGATCGTGATCGTATAGGCATAGGAATAGCGGTTTTCGCTTGGGTCCGAGTGTTCACCCACGTAAGCCGTCTCAATCATAATCTCGATCGGGTGTGTATTGCTCATGATGCATCAGCGCTTGCTAGAGGGGCGGTTCGAGCCAGCGCTGCAAATTCCGCTGGTGAGAGTGTTTCAGCGCGTCTCGATGGATCGATCGAGCATGCAGCAAAGCCAGCTGCATCGACGAGATTGCTCAAGGAATTACGCAGTGTTTTTCGCCGTTGTCCGAAGGCGGCGGCTACCACGGCAGCGAATCTAGCGGTATCTGGCACGTCAAACGGTGGCGTCTCGTGCGGGATCACCCTCACGATCGATGAATCAACTTTCGGTGGCGGACGGAATGCGCCGGGTCCCACATCGAATAATCGCGTGGACTGGCAAAACGCCGACAACATGACCGTCAACCGACCGTAGTCTCCTGTATCCGGCTGGGCGGCCATTCTCATGACCACCTCTTTCTGCAGCATGAACGTCATATCGTGGATGACGTCGCGTGCTTCGAGCAAATGAAATAGCAGAGGTGTCGAAATGTTGTAGGGGAGGTTGCCGCAAATGCGCAAACGACGACCGGCCGCAAAAGCGCGCAGGTCAAAATCAAGCACGTCAGCGGAATGCACGGTCAGAGTGCCTGCGCCCGCACAGGCCTCACGCAGATGAGGAATCACATCGCGATCGAGCTCAATGACTTCAAGCGTTCGGGCGCGCTCAAGGAGCGGTCGAGTCAGCGCCCCGAGCCCTGGACCGATTTCAACCAGTGCATCACCCGGCTGCGGTGCAATGGCATCTACGATTCGAGCGATGACATTCTGATCATGCAGAAAGTGCTGACCGAAGCGTTTACGCGCTTGGTGGCGCACCGGTGCGCGGTGAAAAGTCATGCCACGCACTTCAATGCGAGATCTAGGGCGGCTTGTAAGCTCGATGCGTCAGCGCGCCCTGTACCGGCCAAGTCTAGGGCTGTGCCATGGTCGACGGACGTGCGGATGATAGGCAGTCCAAGCGTCACGTTCACGCCACGTCCAAAGCCCGCATGCTTGAGCACAGGCAGACCTTGGTCATGAAACATCGCCAGCACCGCATCGCCGTTAGCGAGCGCTCGGGGTGTAAAGGCCGTATCTGCCGGTAGCGGGCCAACGGCCGCAATGCCCAAGGACTGAGCAGTGGCAATGGCTGGTGCAATCGTTTCAATTTCCTCGCGTCCGAGATGCCCTGACTCGCCAGCATGGGGATTCAGGCCGAGCACCAAGATGCGGGGTTTTTCTATTCCGAAACGCGATTGCAATCCGCTGTTTAAAACGGACAGGGTCGATAACAGATTGTCCTGATTGATCGCTGCAGGGACAGCCGCCAACGGAATGTGGGTGGTCGCCAAGGCGACGCGCAGGGTGCCGGCGACCAGCAGCATCACAGGGTATGGAGCCCCGGTGCGTTCTGCGAGGTATTCCGTGTGCCCCGAGAACGGAACTCCCGTATCCGCGATGACACTTTTTTGCAGCGGCGCGGTGACCATTGCTTGGTACTCGCCGCTTAAGCAGCCATCGATTGCGGTATCGAGGGTAGAGAGCACATAGCCCGCATTGGCACTATCGAGTGTCCCCGGGATTACCGTCTTGGCTGCCCGGTGCGGGATCACTTGCATCGTGCCAGCTTGGTGTGGCTTGGGGCCGTTTGGACCCACCGATTCAAAAACAAGCGTCAGCCCGAGGGCTTTGGCGCGCGCAGCAAGCACCTCGGGATCACCTGCAAAAGCAAGCCGACAAGGGCTAGGCTTGAGCGCGATAGCCAGCGAAATATCTGGTCCTATGCCGGCCGGTTCGCCGGTCGTAACGACGATGGCCGGGAGATCTGTCACGACTGATGATCAGTTACGGTAGTCAACATAGGCCTCGTCGCGCATGCGACGAAGCCACAGTTCAGTTTCTTCGTCCATCTTGCTTGCGCGAATCTGCTCATATGCGCGACGACGACGTTCGTCGGTGCTCATGTCCTGCGAACGATGACCAAGCATCTGGATGATGTGCCAGCCGTACTGGGTGCGGAATGGCTGACTGATTTCGCCGTCCGACAGCTTTTCAAGTGTTTGCTCAAACTCGGGCACAAAGGTGCCGCTGCCGGTCCAGCCTAAATCGCCGCCTTCGCTGCCTGAGCCAGGATCTTCGGACACGGCTTTGGCGATTGCGCCGAAGTCATCGGTACCGTTCGCGATGCGGTCGCGAATGGTTTGTAGGCGACCACGAACGGTTTCATCGTCCTGCAGTTCGTTCGTCTTGATGAGAATGTGCCGCGCATGGATTTGATTAACGATCAATGGATCGCTATCGCTTCTCGATTCGTTCAAACGAATCAAGTGAAAGCCTGAGGGCGTACGGACCGGCTCCGAAATCTCACCAGGCTGCAGTTTGCCAACGATGTCCGCGATGAACGTCGGCAATTCATTGCCTTTGCGCCAGCCAAGGGCGCCGCGCTCTAGAGCCGTCTGGGCTTGAGAGTAAGTCACTGCTAACTGACCGAAATCCTCGCCTTTTTGGGCGCGGTCGCGAATGTCCTTACCAAGCTTCTCCGCCTGTTCGAGTTGAGCAGGCGTTGCCGCTTCAGGTAAGGCGATCAGGATATGCGAGACGTTGTAGGACACTTCGGCATTCTTGTTGGCTGCTTGCTTAGCCAAGAACTGGTCGATCTCGCGCGGGCTGACATAGATGCGAGCCAACACGTCTCGCTGACGGAGCACCTGCAATGTCATGTCGCGACGCATGTCCTCGCGATACTCGGCGTAGACGAGTCCCTCGCGGGCGAGGGCGTCAGGTAGCTGACTGAAATCGATGTGGTTTTGTGCCGCGATTTCACGCAATTGGTTATTCAGCGCTTCATCAGGGACTCTCAGCCCCACCTTTTGCGCGCGTTGCAGCTGGATCTCCTGCAGTACCAACCGCTCGGTGACCTGCTGGCGCAGTACGGACTGGGCCGGCAACTGGGTGCCCTGTTCACGCAGTCGGTGCGTGATGGTCATCAGCTGTTGATCGATTTGGCTCTGCGGAACTACGCCGTCGTTCACCACGACCGCTACGCGGTCTAGGAGATCGCCGCGCGCGCCTAGGTCACGCGATTGCGCGTAGACCAAGGAGGAGCTGCAGAAAGAGAGAATCAGAGCGAGTGTCAGTATGCGACGCATGTGTGGCCTATTCTGGCCCGGCGTAGGCCTGAGCCGCGGAGTATCCTCGAATCGAACGCTCTAGGAAAGCGTCAGCTCGTTCTCCGACCGTAGAAAGGCCATTGAGTTCCAGCTGAAGCGAAATAGAGGTATCCCGGGTGCCGGTTCGGGTGGCTACGTAGTGACGGGCGATGATTCGGACCCGAAAACAGCAAGATTTGAACTCAAACCCGCCCAATGACTCGATTCCGGCGTGATCGCGCAGCGAGTACACCTCGCGGCCATAGATCCGCCAATCCTTCGAAACTGGCCAGGCAAACGAACTTTCGACCTGTTCCACGAGCCCCTGTCGGTAGCGGTACCCCACATTGGCCACCTTGTCCGGTTCCGGTTGATACTGCAATCGGACTTGGGTGCGCGCCGACTGTTTGGTGTGTGGGCTCCACTGTTCGCCGAGTTGGACGTTGAAGTGACTGAGTGCCGCAACGTTAATTTGTCCAATGATGTCTGACGACGAGCTGGTGGATGCCGGCTCTTCTGGCAGCCTAACTTTAGGGGTCGAAATGTAGTAAATCTGTCCTAAGGTGGCACTCAACAGCTGTCGTCCGCTCGCCGCATCCAGGAGCCGAGTCGTGGTGCCGATGGCCACTTGATTGGCGTCTGCAATACGATCTCCGCCGGCGTACCGTTGGGGGCTAAATAACTGGATCAGGTTGAAATCCGGCAGTCCCGTGTCAAACAGGGGTTGAGCGCTCTGATCGCGATAGGGTACGTAGGTGTACAACACCCTTGGTTCAAGGGTCTGGATGCGCGATCCGGAGTAACGGTCGAATGTCATACCGGCATCGACCGTTGCGGCCGGCGCCATGACGTGTGGGCTTGCGCTGCCTGCCGGCGCGTCAGATAGCGCGTAACCGATACTCCGTACGCCGATGGATGGCAGCAGATAAAGGCCTGGGTGGCGCCACGCATAGGTCAACGTGGGGTTTAGCGCATAGCGGACCCCTTTGATCCCCGTATTGCGCAAAAACTCGACGGTTTCGGCGTCCAGATCGAGGCTGAGACCCTTGCCTAGCGACCAGTTTCCATTGACCAATACTTGCGGCGCACGGGCATAGGGCCGGTCTACATCGGCAATGGTTTGATCGATGGTTTGGAACTGTTCGACGAGCGCAATTGCACGCCAATGCTCATCTAAATAACTGACGCGTGCCACGCGCTTGAGATATTCGACACTGGTGCCTTCAGGTCCAAGCCCGAAATCTTGGAAGTAGTTGCTGTCGCTGGCGGCCGCTAAGTTGGTGTCGAAACGCAAGTTTTCGCCCAACTGCGTGGTGTCTTCGAAGCGAATAAAGCTGCGATCTCGGTGCGCGCTGGCATCCGAGGGGACCCAATCAACTTTTAAGGTGCCGTTTGATCCCTCTGTCAGATACCGGAATTCACCCCCGAGGGTAATTCCGCGTTTCGTCATGAGGCCCGGCGTGACCGTTGCGTCGTAGTTAGGAGCCAAATTGAAGTAATACGGCGCCGACAGCTCGAGTCCGTTGCGATTTGACTGGCCGAATGCCGGAAACAGAAAGCCAGATTTGCGCTCGCTGCCGACCGGAAACGATACTAAAGGCAAGTAAATCAGCGGCACGCCTTTGAATTCGACTCGGACGTCGTGCCCTGTGCCGACCTGCGAATCTTTATCAATATCGATCTCTCGGGCTTCAAGTGCCCAATCCTTGTGACCCGATGGGCAAGCGGTGTATTCGACATTATGTAAAGTTAGCTGGCCATTGGGCGCTAAGTCGATACGTTCAGCCGAACCGTGGGCCGAACGCGTGGGCAGATTAAATTGAGCGTGTTCGAAGCGGCCTCCGGCAGCCGCACTCCATTGAGCTGCAGTGCCTGAAATGCCGAGTTCAGGATCGGAATAATCGACATTTCCCTTGGCGTCGAACGATTCTCGGCCCGTATCGTAGTGGGCATACCGTGCGGTCAGCGTGCGGTCGCCTTGATGGATTTCTACCGGGCCGGACAGTGCTGCTTCGCCGCCTGTATCCACGACCGCACCGGATGTCGTGACTTGGATCGGTAGCGCGGCTACATCGGCGCGGTGGCCGAGGGTGCTGCTGGGCGGTACCGGCGGCGCTGAGCATTGGGCCGGTTCGGCGCCAGCGGATTGTGCGAGCGCCGCCAAGAACAGGCTAGGCAAGCTAAAACGGATGATGTGCTGGCTTCGGCGCAACGGGGTGCCTAGTGATTCGCCCGGCTGAGGGCGCGTTGGACGGGTAGGGCGCAGTATAATCGGAGCCCCATGCATACAGACACTCAATCCCCCATTGATCTGCGCCTTGACCAGTTAAGACACTGGTTGCAGGTTGAGCTCCAGTTGCCGATGGATGCCATTGCTCCAGCGTCGGCTGATGCCAGCTTCCGCCGTTATTTTCGCGTCAACGTGGGTGATACGACCTGGATCGCGATGGATGCGCCACCAGATCGGGAAGATTCCGCGCCTTTCGTGCGGGTCGCGCAAGCCTTGGCGCAGATCGGCGTGCCGGTCCCCGTGATCCGCAATGCGGACCTAACGCGCGGTTTTCTCGTGTTGTCGGATTTGGGCTCGACGCATCTGCTGTCGACGCTGCAGCAGGGTGCTGAACCCAAAGCCGCTTATGCGCCGGCGGCGGCGGCGCTGTTGACGATGCAGCTCCGCGGTCAGGACGCCGCACTCCACTTGCCCCGTTACGACGAGGCGCTGCTGCGCCGTGAGATGTCGTTGTTTCCGGAGTGGTTCTTGCACCGTCATTTGGCAATGGGCCCGACGGACACGGTTCGTGCGATCCTGGATCGCGCGGAAGCGGTCTTGGTTCAGTCGGCCTTAGAACAGCCACAGGCCTTTGTCCATCGCGACTACCACTCCAGGAACCTGATGGTGACCGCCGCTGGCGGCGTTGGCGTGATTGACTTTCAGGACGCCGTGCGTGGGCCTGTCACGTACGACCTCGTGTCGCTCTACAAAGATTGTTACGTCGCTTGGCATGAGGATCAGGTCCTGACATGGGCGGAGGAGCACCGACTGCGGTTGCTTGCCGCAGGATGGCCCGTTAACGACGCGCAGCGATTTCAGCGCTGGTTTGATTACATGGGCTTGCAGCGGCATATCAAGGTTCTCGGCATTTTTGCGCGATTGTGGTACCGAGACGGCAAAGGAGGGTATTTGTCCGATTTGCCGCTTGTCCTGCGTTATGTGCTGGCGGTGACCGCAAAGTATTCGGAACTGGCGGAGCTGGACCAGTTCCTACGCGAGGAGGTCGTGCACCGATTTGATACTGCGCAGCAGGGTTTAGGGCTTACGTGACGCTGCGCCGCGCCTTAGTGCTTGCTGCCGGTCGTGGTGAACGCATGCGACCGTTGACGCTGGCGACGCCAAAGCCATTGCTGTCGGTCGGCGGCAAGCCGCTGATTGCTTGGCATTTAGAGCGGCTAGCCCAGAATGGCATTCGGGAAGTCGCGATCAACACCTCATGGCTGGCGTCGCAGTTGCATGCCGCGTTGGGCGACGGTTTGGACTATGGCGTTCAGATTCAATGGTTTGATGAGGGGCCAGAGCCCTTCGAGACCGCCGGTGGAATCCGCAATGCGCTCTCCTACTTCGGTGACGAACCCTTTTTGGTTATCAATGGCGACGTCTGGACGACGATCCCCTTTCCGCGCCAGCTCCCGGCCGGGCGACTGGCCCACCTGATGCTCGTAGCGAATCCGCCGCAGCATCCGGGCGGCGACTTTGGTCTTGAATGTGGCGAGTTGCGCTCAATAGGCCCAAAACGCTACACATTCAGTGGGATTGGGGTGTATGACCCGGCGTTATTCTCCCAACTGTCTCCAGGACGCCGCGCGCTAAGACCGATCTTGGATCGTGCGTCTAGCGCCGGTTGGGTGACTGCGGAAGTGTCGACGCAGGCCTGGGTTGATGTCGGTACGCCAGAGCGTCTGGCGGCTCTAGACGCTGCATTGGCGTAGACTCGCGCAATAACCATTTTGAGGTTCTGACATTGTCTGAGTTCAAGGGCATTCCTCTAGTCACTGCTAAAAGCGGCGAGAAGTACCAGACACACCAGGGTTTCACGGCGATTCGTGACGGAATCAAAGCGGCTGCCAGTACGGCCGCAGAGCCACTTGTCGTCGGGCGCAAACCGGCGTGGCTGCGCGCGAAGATGCCGTCCGGTACGCGCTTTGATGAGGTTCGAGGGATCGTGCGTGAGCATCGGCTCTCGACGGTCTGTGAAGAAGCCAAGTGCCCCAATATCGGCGAATGTTGGAACGTGGGTACCGCGACAGTGATGTTGATGGGCGCGGTGTGCACGCGCGCTTGTCGCTTCTGCTCTGTCGACACAGGTAATCCTCGAGGTTGGTTGGACCCGGACGAGCCGGCCAATGTGGCCCGCACGGTTGAACTCATGGGACTGCGCTACGTGGTCTTGACCTCGGTCAATAGAGACGACTTGGATGATGGTGGCGCAGAGCATTTTGCGGCCGCCGTTCGAGCGATCAAAACGGTCAGTCCGGATACCGCCGTCGAAGCGCTGACACCTGATTTCCAGGGTGATTTTTCCGCCGTCCATACGGTTGTCGATAGCGGCCTTGAAGTATTCGCACAAAATGTGGAGACGGTCAGGCGATTGACGCATCCGGTTCGTGACCCACGCGCCGGCTACGAACGCACGCTATCTGTGTTGGCAGAAGCCAAACGACACAGAGAATCCGTTTTGGTTAAGTCTAGCCTTATGCTTGGATTAGGCGAGACGAATGACGAGATTGAAGAGTGTTTGCGCGATCTGCGTTCTGCCTCCGTAGATATTGTGACGCTCGGTCAATATTTGCGCCCAACGCCGAATCATCTCCCGGTCGAGCGCTTCGTTAGTCCAGAAGAATTTCGTGCATTACGTGAGTTTGCCTTGGGGCTTGGCTTCTTAGAATGTGTCGCCGGACCGTTGGTTCGATCGAGTTACCGGGCCGAACGTGCGCTTGAACGTAATAACGCTGGGCTCGAGTGAAACCCCTCGCGCGCTGGCTGGGTTGCGTTGCTTACGAGCCGACCTGGCGGGCGATGCAGCGCTTGACCGAGGAACGTAGCCCAGAAACCCCAGATGAGCTATGGTTTCTCGAGCATCCACCCGTCTACACGCTTGGGCTCGCCGGACGTGATGAGCACGTGCGGACGGCCGGTGACATTCCTGTGGTGCGCATTGATCGCGGTGGCCAAGTGACTTACCACGGGCCGGGCCAGCTTGTGGTTTATCCCTTAATCGACGTGCGGCGACTTGGACTCGGAGTGCGCGCGTTGGTGACCGCTTTGGAAACCGCAATTGTCGATTGCGTTGCAGAGTTTGGCGTCGCGGCCTACCCAAGGGCCGAGGCGCCCGGCGTCTATGTGGCGGAACGTAAGTTGGCGAGTATCGGCCTGCGGATTCGTCGTGGCGCCAGTTACCATGGGATTGCCTTAAACGTCGCTATGGATCTTGAGCCATTCTTGCGCATTGACCCGTGCGGATATGCCGGGCTTGAAGTCACAGACCTTGGGCGCTTGGGTCTAGCGACGAATACCCGTGACGTCGCCCATCGACTGTTGCCGCATTTAGCGCGAACACTAAAGCTGTCTGAGTACCCTGATTGGGCGAATGAGCGTCACTAAAGGGCGTACAGCACTAAGCCCGTTGCGTGCATCGCGCCGTAGGCGCGCCGCAATTCATCGTGGTTCTGAACATAAACCGTGATGGTCAAAGACGCGAAGCGCTCGTCGCGGCTGAGGCGAATGCTGACATCGTTATCGTCAACTTCATTGAGTTCCGAGCGGACCGCTGCAAGCATACGATCACGAAACTCGGGTGTATTTCTGCCCATGACTTTAATGGGCAGCTGACAGGGAAACTCGATCAGTGATTCGTCAGCCATGGTCATGCTTCCAGGTGAATCGGCAGAGGTTGTACCGCGGCGCGATAGCCTTCGAAAGCAGTTTGAAGCTGAGTCCAAATCGGCCCGGGCTCGCCGCGGCCAACGGGTTGGCCATCCAGTCTGCAGACGGGTAAAACACCACGCGTGGCAAAGCCCAGCATGATTTCATCGGCGGACCGCAAGTCAGATTCCGCTACGGGTTCCAAACGAATTGCAATATCCAGCCGCCGGGCCAGTTCGAGTGCCAGCGCGCGCGTGGTGCTAGGGAGAATCTCGTTGCCTTCTGGTGGGGCATAAATGACGCCGTTGCGCACGGTTAATACGGCGCTGGACGATCCTTCACGCAAGTGCCCCTCGGCCAACAAAATCGCTTCGGTCGCACCTGCGCGCGCGGCAGCGCCCTTGGCGAGAATATTTGGCAGCAGCGATGTGCTTTTGATGTCGCAGCGGGCCCATCTTTCGTCTGGAACGGTGACTGCATCGACCCCGCATTTTCTCACCGCTTCATCAAGGGCACTCAGTGGAGAGGACATCAGAAAAATGGTTGGCGACAGTGCGGGATTCGGCGCGTGATTGCGCCCGAATTCAGCTCCTCTCGACACTTGGATGTAGACATATTGGTCGCCGGGACCATTCCGCCGAATCAATTCAGTCAATAACGTTGCCCACTCGGCGCGTGTCAGTGGGGTCTCCATCCCTAAAGCGTTGAGACTCCGCTCGAGGCGTCCGATGTGAGCGTTAAACAGGAAAGGACGGCCGTTGTAGACCGGCAACACCTCGTAAACCGCATCGGCAAATAAAAAGCCTCGATCAAGAGGAGAGATCCGCGCCTCCGCTAGCGCGACGAACTCGCCATTGAGCCATGCGATTGGAAGCGGTGCGGCCATTAGTGGAACCAGAGTCGAGTTGTATCGATGGCGCGGCGGAAAATATTACCCTGCTCGATTGCGCCATTCGGGTACACCGGGACATCACTGATGACTGTATCGCCTAACATCACTTTCAGGCGGCCGATGGGCGTGGTAGCCGACAGCGGAGCCACGAGTCGTGGATTCAAGGTCACGCTTGAGCGCACACCGACTAATTCACCGCGAGCGGCTGTGGCGTAAACGTCGTTCCTGACGATCACCGAGACGGGATCGCCAACTTTGTATACGTGCACCGTCGAAATCGCTTTTCCGGCGGAGTACAGCTTTTTCGTTTCGTAAAAATTGAAGCCGTAGCCTAGTAGCGTGGCGCTCGCATCCTCGCGAGCCTTCGGGCTTGCTGTCCCCATGACCACGGAAACCAGCCGCATGCCATCGCGAAGCGCAGATGCAGCTAGGCAATAGCCCGCCGCATCGGTGTGTCCGGTTTTGATCCCGTCCACCGTTGGGTCGCGCTCCAATAGCCCATTACGGTTCTGCTGCGTGATGTTGTTGTACGTGAATGAACGTTGCGAATACCACTTGTAGTACTGCGGAAATTCCCGGATTAGCGCGGCGCTCAAGGTCGCTATGTCGCGCGCGGTGGTGTAGTGCTGCGGGTCCGGCAGGCCGGGTGCATTCATCCAGTGTGAACCGCTCAGGCCGATGCGCTGAGCATACTGATTCATCAACGTCGCAAAGGTGGCTTCAGACCCGCCTACTGCTTCAGCCAATGCGATCGTCGCGTCATTGCCTGACTGCACGATCATCCCTTGGATCAAGGTGTCCACGCGTACTCGACTGCCCACATTCAGGAAGGTTCGTGAGCCCTCGGCCTTCCAAGCGTGCTCGGAGATTGGTAGTTCCTGATCTAGGTGCAATTTGCCATCTTCAAGTGCATGGAAAACGACATAGGCCGTCATCAACTTTGTAAGGCTTGCCGGCTCAAGGCGCTCAGTGTCATTTTGGCCGACAAGAATTCGACCGCTGAACGCGTCAACGACGACATAGCCTTTGGCCGGTACGGCAGGTGGCGGTGGGACAGCGGTGGAGGCTGAAGACAGCGAGGAGAATGCCAAGGCCGTAGCCAGAAACATCAATAGTGCGGATTGCTTCATCATGAAACTGCCTGAGCCTGATCCATTCGGGGATAAGCGTTGATTCTACGGCTCCCATCAGTTTGGAGCGAGCACGACCTTCGGAACGCCCAGTTGGCGCAGTCGCTCCACGAGTGCGTCGTATGCCTCGACGGAACGAATGGGGCCCACGCGGACTCGGTGCATGGGTGTGGCGCCCGAAAGGTCACTTTTGATATTGACGGCGTCAATACCGGCCGCCAACAACCGTTCTTGCAGCCGGCGTGCATTGGCGACGACCGTGAATGCGCCAACCTGCGCGTACAGGGCCGCCGTTGTGGCCGCCCCGTCATCCAGGTAATCCCCGTCCGGATCTTCCGCCTGCACCTGTACCAGCGTAGTTCCCTCACGAATCATGTCGAGTTTGAGGGCTGCCGCGTAGGACAAGTCAATGATTCGATTAGCTTTGAAGGGCCCTCGGTCATTGACTCGAACGACAATAGAACGGCCGTTTCTGAGGTTGGTGACCCGTACATAAGCCGGTAACGGCAGGGTTTTGTGCGCTGCAGTCATGCCGTACATGTCGTACGGCTCGCCCGTTGATGTCGCGATTCCATGAAAGTCTGGTCCGTACCAAGAGGCGACCCCTCGTTCGGTATACCCGTGGGCGCTTGCAAGGACTTTGTACCGTTGACCGTAGACTTCGTAAAACGCGGGATTACCCAGTGTCGCGGGCGGTTCAGATCGAGGAATGGCGTCCGGCAGCGCGAGCAGTTCTGCATCGCTTGGTCGACTGGGTGTTGATGGCCGGCTACCGGCGGCCGGTGTCGCCGCGGGCTGTGCTCCCTCGGGCCTTTGCGGTTCAGTTGACGATGGTGCCGCCGGTCGGCGCTCTGGCATGTGGGCGCAGGCTGATATCCCGAGCAAAACCCAGACTAATAGCCACCTGAGCCCCCTCATGGGTGGGCTACCGGCTCCCGGAGCGCATCAGCGAGTTCGGCGACCGCCAACGCGTACATGGGGCTATGGTTGTACTTGGTGATCACATAGAAATTGTGCAGACCGACGAGATAAAACGGAGCGTCCGCGTCCCGCAATGCGATGAACAGGCCTTTGTCATCGGCGCCGAGCGGGTTGTCAAACATCACCCCTTTTCGTTGGAGTTCGCCAAGTGCGATGAGCGTGTCTATTTTGTTGCCGGGTAGCCCTTCCACGTCAGGGTCTTCAAGACGAGCATTGATGAATACGGCCTCGTCTCTGTGCCAGCCATGCGCAACAAAATAATGCGCCACGCTTTCAGCAATGTCCCGCCAGTTGTTCCAAAGATCAATCTTTCCGTCGTGATCTCCGTCACGGGCGAAGGATCTGTAGCTCCGTGGCATAAATTGAGGTGCACCCATCGCGCCAGCGTAGGATCCCGTGGCTTTAAAAGGGTCAACGCCCACTTCGCGGGACATCAATAGAAACTGCTCAAGCTCGGCCCGGAAAAACGGGGCTCGCGGCGGGTAGTCAAAGCCCAAGGTGGCTAGCGCATCGAGAACTCGGTAATGACCGGTCTTTCGACCGTACGAGGTTTCGACCCCAACAATAGCAGCGATAATTTCGGCTGGTACACCGGTTCGAGTGGAGACATCAGCGAGCAGAGGGCCGTGTTCGCTGAGAAACTCCCGACCTTGTTTGAGGCGTTCTGCAGTCATGAAAATCTTGCGGTACTCGTGCCATTGGAGCACGTGTTCTGCAGGTTTTTTCATCGTGTCGATGATGGCTTGCTTGCTCTCAGCGGAACTGATGATCTTTTCCACCCACGCTCGATCCAAATGATCGCGCTTCACGACGTCATCGACAAACTCGCGCACATCTTGACGTTCAAGATCAAGGGCGTAGGCAGTCAGTGATCCGGACAATGAGAGTACGGTCGCAAGAATCATCCAGAGGACCCGTGACATTAACTACCCACCAAGCGACGATGACCGTTCAAGGACATCAGGATGCCGAAACTAGCCAGTAGCGTCACCATGGCTGTGCCGCCGTAGCTGATCAGCGGTAAGGGGACGCCGACGACCGGTAGGATACCGCTCACCATGCCGGTGTTGACGAATGCGTAGACAAAGAACGTGAGTGCAAAACCACCGCAGACCAAACGCGCATAGGTGGTTTGGGCGGCTGATGAGAGGAATAGTGAACGTCCGATCACGGCCAAGTACAGGATGATCAGCAGCAATTGGCCTAATAAGCCAAGCTCTTCCCCGACTACCGCAAATATAAAATCTGTTGAACGTTCGGGTAAGAATTCCAGTTGCGCTTGGCTGCCATGCATCCATCCTTTGCCAAAAAGGCCACCCGAGCCGATAGCGATTTGTGACTGGATGCTGTGATATCCAGCACCCAGAGGATCTTGTGAAGGGTCCAGAAACATCATGACGCGTTGCTTCTGATAATCGTGCATGAAATGCCATGCGATCGGAATGACCGCAGCGAAGGCCGCAATGCCAATGGAAATGACTGCGTTAGAGAGTCCTGCGAGAAATAAAACTAGGATGCCCGATGAGGCGACCAATAGTGCAGTACCCAGATCAGGCTGCTTCGCGATCAAGGCTGCCGGCACGACGATAATAGCGAGCACGATGCCTATGTCTCGCAGAGACGGAGGTAAGGGGCGCGCATGAAGGTACCAAGCGCACATCATTGGAACGGCCAGCTTCATGATCTCTGAAGGTTGGAATTTAAATACCTTCAGATCAAGCCAGCGTTGGGCTCCGTTGCTGACACTTCCATGCACGGCAACAAGCAGCAACAGTACGAGTCCGATCCCGTACAGAATGGGTGACGCTCGTCGGAGCCATCCTGGCGGTATTTGCGCCAGACCGATCATCGCCACCAACGCCAGCGCCAAGCGGACCACTTGGCTGAGCCATTGCCCCCAATTTTCACCTGTGGCGCTGTAGAGAATAAACAGACCGTACGCGATCACTGCCGCGAGGATCGACAGTAACGGACCATCCATATGCAATTGCCTGACGAGGCTTGCGTCCGCAGACATCCGCTTACGCCGGACCTGTGGAATCTCCTGGGTGGTTTCCATGTTCAATGTACCTCGTCCAGGTCTTCCATCGTGGCGCCAGCCGGTGGCGCCACGGGTTTGGGCGCCTGATCAAATTTGCCCAACAGGTAGGCGTCAAAGATGCGACGCGCAATTGGAGCCGCAGCTGCGCCGCCATGACCGCCGTTTTCGACCAGTACAGCGATCGCGATTTTAGGATCCTCGGCCGGCGCGAAGGCGATAAAAAGAGCGTGATCACGCAGTCGCTCTGCCAATGCCGCGGCGTTGTACTTCTGGTTTTGGCCGAGACTAAACACCTGGGCGGTGCCCGTCTTAGCCGCAACGCGATAGGGCACGCCGACGAATGCCGAAGACGCAGTTCCCCCGGGACGCGCCACCAATTCCATTCCTTCAATGACGGTGTCCCAAAGGCTCGGATCCCGCAGCGGAACCATCGACTCCTCAATCGGCGGTAGTTTTCGGATGGTTTGGATTGTGGAGTCACGCACCGCGGTCACGAGCCGAGGGCGCCAATTGTGTCCTCGTGCCGCGACAATGGCCGCTGCATGTGCGAGTTGCAGCGGGGTGGCCGTCAGATAGCCTTGACCGATACCCACAATGACCGTCTCGCCCGGGTACCATTGTTGTTTGTACGTGGCCATTTTCCAGGCCGGGGACGGCATGATTCCTGGCTTTTCGCCGCCCACATCGATGCCGCTCAAGCGGCCGAAGCCGAGTCCAGTCATCGCCTCATGTACTTTGTCGATGCCCAGCACCTCCGCGAGTCCGTAGAAGTAGATATCACACGATGTCGCGATCGCCCGCTTCATATCGACGGGCCCATGACCGCCAGGCTTCCAATCGTGATAGACGTGGCTGGAGCCGGGAAGGGTGAAGCCGCCGGTGCAATTGCGGACGGCGTTTGGGTCGATGACTCCGTATTCCAATCCGGCCAAAGCCATCATCGGTTTGACAGTTGAACCTGGCGGGTATGTCCCACGAAGCGCTCGGTTGAAAAGCGGGCGATCCATGTCATCGCGGAGAGCCGCATACTCTGTGCTCGAGATGCCCCGAGTGAACTTGTTGGGGTCATAGGTTGGGACGGAGGCAAGCGTCAGCACGTCGCCTGTCCTGGGGTCAATCGCGACCACTGCCCC
This sequence comes from uncultured Pseudomonadota bacterium, assembly GCA_903879335.1. Taxonomy (GTDB): domain Bacteria; phylum Pseudomonadota; class Gammaproteobacteria; order Steroidobacterales; family Steroidobacteraceae; genus CAIKZZ01. The sequence continues at coordinate 61,682 of CAIRLC010000017.1, read as the reverse complement.
ACGCTTGCCCGCAAGCCCTTCTTCTGCGATGTGTTGAAGCCGCATGTCAACGCCCAGAAACAGGTCATTACCAGCGGTGGGTTTGCGCGTTTCAAGGTGGACCTGAGTGCCGCCTAATTTATCGACTCGACGCCCTTGTGCATTGACGAGTACCTGACGGTAACCCGATAGGCCATGCAATTCTCGCTCGTACGTGGCCTCAAGACCAATCTTGCCGATCAGCGCGGAGCCTGAATACTGGTCGCGATCAATGTGTTTGAGGTCGTCTTCGGAGATCGTCGCGACATATCCCAAGGCATGAACGGCTTGAGCACCGAAGGGATACCAACGCGCGAGGCGCGTACGAATTTCGACACCCGGAAAGTCATGCTGTCGAACCGAAAAGACGGCGATGTCGTTCTCGGACAATGAAAGCCGTAGCGGTACCGCTTGGAAGCGACGACCGGTTTTGATTAAACGCGTGAGGCCCGGAATCGTATCGTGGTCGAGTAGATGCAAGTCGGCAAGGCGAGTGAGTGTCCCTGGCACGTCTGGGACTTGCTCGGGAATCAGTTCGAGTTGGTAAGCCGGCGTATTTTCAGCAACAACCGTGCCTTGGCTGTCGTAGATCAGGCCGCGATCTGGTGGCAAAGGCTCAAGACGGACGCGGTTTCCTTGAGACAGATCGGCGAAATACGAGTGCCGGATGACCTGCAAAAAGAAAAGGCGAATGATGACGGTGAGCAGCAATATGGCGGCAGCGATACCCGCAAAGATGATCCTGCGGCCGAACAGTCGCAGCTCGCCGTGGTGATCCTTGATCCTTGCGCTGCCGAACATGGCCTCAGTGGCGCCGTACGAGGCTGCTAAATAAGCCGCTCAAGAGTGGCCAGCACAAGGCGCCGCCCACACCCGCCAGCAAGCGAGACCATTCATTGAGTGGATGCCCACTGACGCCGTCAATCCAAAACATCAGGAACTGATACAGCCAAAGCAATATGAGGACGACAAATGTTTGGTGCGGGAGCGGGAACATGCGCATTCGAAGATGAAAGTGATGCACGAAAAAACTCACTGCAACAAAGCCCAACGCATGTTGACCGAGCAATACACCGGAGAAGGCATCAAGTAACAATCCCCAACTGAATGCGTACAGCAGTCCGGTACTGCGAGGACTCATCAGCGCAAACCATATAACAACCAGCAATAATAGATCGGGTCGCAAGAGGCCAAGAACGTGCGGCAACGGAATTGCACTCAACAACAGTGCAATCAATGCACTGATATAGGCATGCAATCGATGCGTGGCGTAAGGATCGTTCAAGGGGACTTGCCCTTAGCAGGATGAGGAGTCGCTTCAGCAGGCGTTGATATGACTTGAGGCTTGTACCAAACCAGCATCACTTCACGATCTCGATCCAACTTGGCGTTGGGTGCTGCCCGAACCTGGACGAGGGGCTGACTTGGGTCACGACGAACCTCCGTGACCGTCGCGACAGGAATGTCCGCCGGGAATGTGCCGCCAAGCCCTGAAGTGACCAATTTGTCCCCGACTTGGACGTCTGCATTCCGCGGTAGATAGGGCAGGGCGAGGCGATTGGGGTCCCCGGTACCGGCCGCGATTGTTCGCAGCCCATTCCGTTCAATTTGGACTGGGATGGCGTGGTTCGCGTCCGACAATAAAATGACTTCGGTGGTGGACGCGTTGATCCGTGTTGTCTGGCCGTAGACGCCATACGCATCGATCACCGGTTGAGCACTGGTCACCTGATCAACTGAGCCTCGATCAATCAGCACTCTTTGGCGCGCAGAATCAAGATCAACTTGTAAAACGCGCGCGGTGAGCGTCCGAATGGCCTCTCGAGGCGATGCATCGAGTAGTCGCTGCAACCGTTCATTCTCGAGTTCAATGGCATGCAGTCGCTGCAACGTTAACGCGTTTTCCCGATTTTGCGCTTCGAGGGTAGTCACCTGAAGACGCAAGGCATCTCGCGTAGTGAGTGATGAGCTGATGGCGTCGCGTAACGCGAACGGAGCCTCAACGATCCGGTGTAACGGTGCAACAACTTGAGCGAGGGAGCGGCGCAGAAGTCCAGCACCATCGTGCCGGGAGTCCAACACCATGATTCCGAGCGACAAAGCGATGAGCGCAATCGCGCGCCACGCAAGTGACCCGACTCGCGTGGGTGCAAATCGGGCACCGCGATCTCTCAGTGCCACCAAAGCGGGCGCTCCTAGTCGATCGTTATTGGAGGCCGAAGGATCCGGGGTGTTCCTCGGACAATTCAAGGATGCGTCCGCCACCACGGGCAACGCACGTCAACGGATCCTCTGCGATGAGAACCGGCAATCCGGTCTCTTCCATCAACAATTTGTCGATGTCCCGCAGTAAGGCGCCGCCGCCGGTCAGCACAATGCCTCGTTCAGCCACGTCAGATCCGAGTTCTGGCGGCGTCTGTTCCAACGCTTGCTTCACCGCGCTCACGATGCCCTGCAACGGCTCTTGCAGCGCTTCCAAAATTTCATTGGAATTTAGCGTGAAGCTACGGGGTACGCCCTCCGACAGGTTGCGTCCCTTCACTGACATTTCGCGCACAGTCTGGCCTGGATAGGCCGAACCGATTTCCATCTTGATTCGCTCGGCCGTTTGTTCACCGATCAGAATGCCGTAATTGCGGCGCACGTAATTGACGATCGCATCGTCAAAGCGGTCGCCGCCGATACGCGCGGATGCGGCGTAGACAATACCGTTCAACGAAATGACCGCAACCTCAGACGTGCCGCCACCGATGTCCAAAACCATGGAGCCGCGAGGTTCATGCACCGGCAAGCCGGCGCCCACGGCTGCTGCCATCGGTTCATCGATGAGGTAAACGCTGCGTGCGCCCGCACCTTCGGCAGATTCCTTGATTGCGCGGCGTTCGACCTGCGTCGAACCGTAAGGCACGCAGATCAATACGCGCGGGCTCGGGCGAAGAAAGCGATTGCCATGCACCTTATTGATGAAGTACTGCAGCATGCGCTCGGTGTAGGTGAAGTCGGCAATCACGCCATCCTTCATCGGGCGTACGGCGGTGATGTGTCCAGGGGTACGGCCAAGCATGTTTTTTGCTTCAGCGCCGACCGCGACGATGGTTTTGCCGCCGCGCGAAGGCTCGTCACGAATGGCGACGACGGAAGGTTCATTGAGGACCATGCCCTTGCCGCGCACGTAAATCAGCGTGTTGGCGGTGCCAAGGTCAATGGAAACGTCATTAGAAAAGTAGCCGCGTAGGCTCTTGAACATGGGAACTCGATCGCTTGGATGCTGCTAAGGGGTACTGAGCTGCCACGCCGTAGGCGATGGCGGCTCGGAGAATACTCCTAATCTATCAAAGAGATGGGACTTTCCACAAGGCAACGTGTATGATTGTTAAGGCTTTTTCACTGCTTTTAGTACCCATACATGAGTCTTACACGTCCTAAGGTCGAGAGCATTGCGCATTTAGCGCGTCTCGACATCACCGAGGCCGAGCTTTCGGTCTACGTCGACAGCCTGTCGAAGATATTGTCATTCGTCGAGCAACTTTCTGCTGCCGACACTGGCGTCGTCGAACCGATGGCCCATCCCCTAGCCGGGGAATCGCAGCGGTTACGCGCCGATGAGGTGTCGGAAACTGACCAGCATGAGAAATATCAGGCTAATGCGTCGGCCGTCAGCGACGCCCTTTACCTAGTCCCACGGGTGATCGAGTGAGCCTGCATACCTTATCTGTAGCCGACTTGTCGGCCGGTCTCGCCCGCAAGGACTATTCCTCGGCTGAGCTTACCCAGCACTTCTTGGACCGGATTTCTTCCTCGAATCCGGCCCTGAACGGCTTTATCACCATCACGGCTGAGCGCGCCCTCGGTGAAGCTCGAGCGGCGGATCAGGCGATTGCTGCCGGCACGGCCGGTGTGCTGACCGGAATCCCGATCGCGCACAAAGATATTTTTTGCGCCGACGGGGTCCGCACAACTTGCGGCTCGCGGATGTTGGACAACTTCATCTCACCCTACGATGCGACTGTCGTAGAACGGCTCGGCGCTGCGGGCACGGTCATGTTGGGTAAGACCAACATGGATGAGTTCGCGATGGGCTCGTCGAATGAAACCAGCTGGTATGGTCCGGTACGTAACCCATGGGATCACGCCAAGGTTCCTGGCGGATCCTCGGGCGGTAGCGCCGCCGTCGTGGCAGCACGCTTAGCGCCGGTGGCGACGGGCACTGATACGGGCGGTTCAATTCGCCAACCGGCCGCGCTGGTCGGTATTTCAGGCATTAAGCCGACCTACGGGCGGGTCTCTCGCTACGGCATGATCGCCTTTGCCTCAAGCTTGGATCAGGCAGGCATCATGGCGCCCTCGGCTGAGGACTGCGCTCTATTCCTCAGCGCGATTGCTGGTTTTGATCCGCGGGATTCCACTTCCGTGGACCGCCCGGTCCCGAATTACGCGGCGGAATTAAATACACCGGTTAAGGGTCTGCGCATCGGTATCGTCAAAGAGTTCTTCGAGCGCGGTATGGACGGCGCGACGGGAACTTTGGTGAATGCGGTATTGGATCAGTATCGGGCGCTCGGCGCTGAATTGGTCGAGGTCAGCTGCCCGAATTTGCCGCTGTCAGTGCCGACGTATTACGTCGTTGCGCCGGCAGAGTGTTCATCCAATCTTTCCCGTTTTGACGGCGTGCGCTTTGGGCACCGCTGCGAAAATCCTAAAGATTTGATGGACTTATATAAGAGATCTCGCGGCGAAGGTTTCGGCTCTGAGGTCAAACGGCGCATCATGACCGGTGCTTACGTGCTCTCGGCCGGTTACTACGACGCTTATTATCTGAAGGCACAGAAGGTTCGTAACCTGATCGCGGCAGATTTCAAGGCCGCCTTCGAGAAGGTCGACTTGCTGATCGGACCGACGTCGCCAACGCCAGCCTTCGATCTGGGTGCAAAAGTCGACGATCCGATCACGATGTATTTGAACGACATTTATACGATCGGCGCCAACCTTGCCGGCTTGCCTGCAATGTCGATCCCCTGCGGCTTCGATGGGCATCTGCCTGTTGGTGTGCAGCTGATTGGCCCTCACTTTGGTGAGAGCCGACTGCTGTCCGCCGCGCACGCTTATCAAGGCGTGACTGACTTTCACCGCCGTATTCCGGCGGCCTACGTCTGAGGGTAATGCCATGAGTCAACCGTCCACACCCGCAGGCTGGGAGGTCGTGATCGGCCTGGAGATCCACGCCCAGCTCGCCACTCGTTCGAAGATTTTCTCTGGTTCGGCAACGGCTTATGGAGCCGCGCCAAACAGTCAGGCCAACCTTGTTGATCTCGGCTATCCCGGGGTCCTGCCGGTACTTAATCGCGAAGCTGTCCGCATGGCGGTTAAATTTGGCCTCGCGACTGGCTCCACCGTGGCACGCCGCTCGGTGTTCGCCCGTAAGAATTATTTCTACCCCGATTTGCCGAAGGGTTACCAGATCAGTCAGTACGAACTGCCGATCGTGGCTACGGGCAAGCTCGACATCTTGCTGGATGATGGATCGATCAAGACCATCGGCATCACCCGCGCGCATCTGGAAGAAGATGCCGGTAAGTCCACCCATGAGGGCTTAGGCGCATCCAGCGGCATCGATCTTAATCGTGCGGGCACCCCGCTCCTTGAGATTGTTTCCGAACCCGATCTGCGTGGCGCCAAGGAGGCCGTTGCTTACCTGAAGAAGGTGCATACGCTCGTTCGCTACCTTGAGATTTGCGACGGCAATATGCAGGAAGGCAGCTTCCGTTGTGACGCTAACGTTTCGGTGCGTCGTTTCGGTGCCGAGAAGTACGGCACTCGCTGCGAGATCAAGAACGTTAATTCGTTCCGCTATGTTGAAAAGGCCATCAACTACGAAGTAGCGCGCCAGATCGACGTGCTTGAAGGTGGTGGGACGATCGTTCAAGAGACGCGTCTATATGACGCGGCGAAGGACGAGACGCGATCCATGCGCTCGAAGGAAGAGGCGAACGATTATCGCTACTTCCCGGATCCGGATTTGTTGCCTGTCGAGCTTGATGAGAGTTTCATCGAAGCAGTGCGGGCCACCTTGCCTGAATTGCCGGATGAAAAAGCGGATCGATTCTGCGAGGCCTACGGATTGTCTCGCTACGATGCGCTAGTGCTGAGCTCTAGCCGTGATCTGGCAGACTATTACGAGGCCGTGGTGGCGGCCAGTGGCGGTGCGCCAGCTGCGAAGCTTGCGGCCAACTGGGTCATGGGCGATTTCTCTGGCGCGCTCAATCGCGACAATGCTGAGGTCTCTACTGCTCGCGTCAGTTCGGACGGGCTTGCGGGCCTCTTGGCGCGTATTCAAGACGATACGATTTCGGGAAAAATCGCCAAAGAAGTCTTTGAGGCGATGTGGGCCGAAGGCGCAACGGCTGATGCGGTCATTGAGGCGAAAGGCCTCAAACAGATCACGGATACCGGCGCCATCGAAGCGGCTATTGACGCCGTCATGGCCGCTAACCCGAAACAGCTTGAGGAATATCGCTCAGGCAAGGATCGGCTGTTTGGTTTCTTCGTTGGTCAGGCGATGAAGGCTACGCAGGGTAAGGCCAATCCGGGTCAGTTGAACGACTTGCTAAAGCGCAAGCTAGCGCCCTGAGGAGAGTTCGGTGGATGGAAGCGATACGCTCAAGCGCTTTATTTTCGAGCGCTTTCCAGTTCGCGGCCATTTCGTCCGGCTGGATGCTTCGTGGCGGGCGCTCATTGAACATCACGATTACCCGGATGTGATTCGGACAGCCTTGGGCGAGTCTGCAGCCGCTACACTGCTGCTGGCAGCGACGGTTAAGTTCGATGGGCGCCTTACATTGCAGCTTCAGGGCCCGGGCCCAATGCATCTGTTAGTGGTGCAAGCGCACCCAGGCTATTCGCTACGCGGAGTGGCGCGCTGGAAGGGTGAGTTACCGGCTACAGGTGCGACGTTGCCGGAGTTGTCAGGCGGCGGGCAAATTGTTGTGACGATTGAGAATGAAGATCGTACGTCGCGCTACCAAGGCGTTGTGCCGGTGGAAGCGCCGCATTTGGTGAATAGTTTCGAAGACTACTTTGAGCGGTCTGAGCAACTACCGACGCGGTTGTGGTTGGTGGCCAATGAAACGTGCTGCGCCGGACTCTTGTTGCAGCGACTGCCGATGGGCGCGAGTGCGTCTAGCGAAACCTCTGATACGGTTCTGGCCGAGGCTGACGAAGACTGGAACCGTATACTGCATTTGGCTGGCACGTTGACTGCTGAAGAATTAGCCCATTTACCGGCCGATGAATTGCTCCGTAGGCTTTTTCACGAAGAAGACGTGCGCGTCTTTGACCCGGCGCCGGTGTCATTCCGTTGCGCGTGCTCTCGCGAGCGAGTCGACAGTATCATCCGTTCGCTCGGCGAAGCTGAATCTCGCGACGTGCTGGCAGAGCAGGGCGCTGTCGAGATTAAGTGCGAATTCTGTAATCGAGCATGGCGCTACGATGCCGTCGACATCGGCGCGCTATTCAGTGTGGCGCCCGACGCCGATTCCCCTCGGGCGTTACATTAGCGGCTTTCGAGGCCGTGTCGGCGTCAACCCGCCGCAGGTAACTCGGGCCACCCAACGCGGCTTCTTGAGCCAAGATGGCCGCGATGCGGCGCTGGACATAAGCGCTCGGCCGTTCAGCCTTCAGATGTTTTGGGCTGGGCAGTACAGCTGCCAGTAGTGCGCCCTCGCTCGGCGTAATCTGAGCCGGGGAGTGGCGAAAAAAATGGGGGGCGGCGGCCCCGACCCCATAAATCCCAGGGCCAAATTCCGCGAAATTCAAGTAGACCTCAAGGATTCTGCGCTTCGGCCAAAGGGCTTCAATGAGCACGGTGAGGTAGGCCTCTACTCCCTTACGGATGAAGCTTTGACCGGGCCATAGGTAGAGGTTCTTAGCCACCTGCTGTGAGATCGTGCTGGCGCCACGCACACGGCGGCCACTTTCCCGTTCTTCAATGGCCTGATCGATCTGATCTAGGTCGAAACCATGATGCGTTGGAAATTTTTGGTCTTCCGACGCGATGACGGCAATTTTTGCATTGGTCGAGATCGAATCGTATGGCACCCAAGTCTGGAGCGCACGCCAACCCCAGTCACCCTGGCTCCAGGCAGTGACATACCCATGGACGATGAACGCGCTGGTTAACGGCGGTACGAACCGCAAAACCAGAACTGACAGGACAGTGAGGGTGAAAAATCCCCCCACTATCCATGCCAGTAGGCGTTTCAGGCGCCGCCACATGCAGCGACGACCTTTAGGCCTCTACGACAGTCACGGATTGCAGGACGACCGGTTCGACCGGCACATCGTCGTGATGGCCCTTGCTGCCCGTCTTCACTGCTGCAATTTTGTCGATCACATCCATGCCCGACATGACGTGAGCAAACACGGCGTAGCCCGCATTGCCCGGACCGGGATCAAGGAATGTGTTGTCCTTCAAATTGACGAAGAACTGCGAGGTGGCGCTATGTGGATCTTGTGTGCGCGCCATCGACAGGCTGCCCCGGCGATTCTTGAGTCCGTTCGACGATTCATTCTTGATTGGGGCCTTCGTCTTTTTCTGATTCATATCAGCGGTCATGCCGCCGCCTTGAATCACGAAGCCCGGGATGACCCGATGAAACACGGTGCCATCAAAATGGCCGGAGTTCACGTAGTCCAGGAAATTCTGGGTCGTGATCGGCGCGTCATCGGTATGAAGTTCGACGAAAAAATCGCCGAGCGAGGTCTGAAACTTGAGCACTGTGGTTCTCCCGGCGGATACGGTCCGCCGCAGGCGAATTCTAGTCGCCGAGACCCCCTCCCGTCGCGCGTTCCATGCCTGAAAGGTCGCGATAGGTGTGGATCCGCCCGAAACCGGCTTCCGCGAGCATTGTCCGGACGGGCGGGCCTTGGTCGTAGCCATGCTCGAGCAGAAGCCGTCCTCCGGGGTGCAAGTGAGCGGGGGCTAAGGACACGATGTGGCGTAGGTCGGCAAGGCCGGCATCGGCGGCGGCTAAGGCTTCTAGCGGTTCATGGCTCAACTGGAGTGTGGCAAGGTGAGGGTCGTCCGGGGCGATATAAGGGGGGTTCGATAGGATGAGGTGATACCGACCACCTGCAACCGGCGCGAACCACGACCCCCTGAACAGTCTCGCGCGCGCCACTCCGAGGTGCGTCCGGTTCAGGTCCGCAATGGCTAAGGCTTGGCTGCTGGCATCGACAAGATCGACATCGGCATCAGGGCGTTCAAGTGCGAGCGATAAACCGATAGCGCCAGTGCCCGCGCCGAGATCCAAAATCTGCGGATTGGGGGTCAGCGACAGCCATTCGAGCGCCGTCTCGACCAACAACTCGGTTTCTGGCCGCGGGACCAGCACTCCCGGGCCCACCGCGAAGCGGCTTTTCCAGAAATCACGATAACCGACCAGATAGGCCACCGGTTCACCGCTCGCCCGGCGCTCAATGAGTCTGTCGTACTGGGCAGTGACCTGCGCGCTCAGTGGCTCGTCGTCGCGACTACGTAGTTGGGCCCGATTCCAACCCAGCAGGTGGGCGAGCAGTAATTCCGCATCCAACCGCGCCGACTCTGAAATGGGGGAGAGGCGTGCGACGGCTGATGCGAGAGCAGCGCGAATCATTCCAGCTCAGCGAGTTGTTCCGCCTCGAACTCGCGCGCCAGAGGCGCCAAAATCTCATCTAAGGTTCCACCGACGATCGCTTCCAATCGATAGAGCGTCAATTCGATCCGATGGTCGGTCAGTCGACCTTGCGGAAAGTTATAGGTGCGAATGCGTTCAGAGCGATCACCGCGGCCAACTTGCAGTTTGCGGGCCGAAGCTTGCTGATTGGTCTGCTTCTCACGTTCCGCCTGGAGCAATCGGGCTTTCAGCAAGGACATCGCGCGTGACCGATTCTTATGCTGCGACCGTTCCTCTTGGCATTCCACGACGAGGCCTGTTGGCAAGTGGGTGATACGAACGGCAGAGTCCGTCTTGTTGACGTGCTGGCCACCCGCTCCGCTGGCCCGATAGGTGTCTACTTTCAGATCGGCGTCTGAAATCGGGATGTCTTCAACCTCGACCAGTTCCGGAAGGATGGCGACGGTACACGTCGAGGTGTGTACTCGCCCTTGTGCCTCCGTCGCCGGCACGCGCTGCACGCGGTGGGTGCCGGATTCGAATTTAAGTTTCGAATAGACACCTTGACCAACGATCCGCGAGATCACCTCTCGGTAGCCGCCGTGTTCGCCGCGGCTGTCCGATAAGATTTCTACGCGCCAGCCGTGGTTATCCGCATAGCGGCTGTACATGCGAAACAAATCGCCCGCAAAGATTGCCGCTTCATCACCGCCTGCTCCCGCGCGAATTTCGAGGTAGATATTGCCCTCGTCATGCACGTCTTTCGGTATCAGTAAGCGCTGCAACTCCTCTTCCGCGGCGAGGATTCGTGGTGCGACATCGCGCTGCTCGTCATCGGCCATTGACCTGATTTCAGGATCCGAGTCGTTACTCATGTCGACGGCATTGCGCAGGTCCGCTTCTAACGCGAGTAACGCGCGGAATCCGACAGCGACGGATTCAATCCGCGAATATTCCATCGAGAGTTCGCGAAAGCGGTCGCTGCGACCCTGCAAGCTCGGATCAGAGAGCAGGCGTCCTACTTCCTCGTAGCGGTCGGTTAACCGCTCAAGGCGTCTACGAATGGAGTCTCTCATTCCTCGTCAGCATCCAGGTGAAATAGGCGACGGGCAGCATGCACGAGCGCGTCGTCACCCGCTGAGCCAGCCTCGCGCAGCGCGTGCGTCGGCGCATGCACCAATCGGTGCGTCAGGGTATCCGCCAGAAAAGCCATGGCGTCGGCGGGTGATCGGCCAGATGCTAAAAGCTTCATGGCTTGATCTAAGGTTTCCGTGCGGACTCGCTCGGCTGTCGTTCGCAATTCGCGAATCGTTGGAATGACCTGCTGGCCTCTTAAGCTGGCCATAAACCGGCTGACTTCTTCGTCAATTAAGAGGCGAGCTTCGCGCGCTTCATCTTGGCGGGCTTTTAAGTTCTGATTAACGAAATGTTGTAAGTCATCGATGGAATAAAGGTAGACGTCCTCAAAGGCACCAACGCCGGCTTCAATATCGCGCGGAACCGCAATATCGACCATGAACATCGGCTTGCGGCGGCGCGCATCGAGCGCGGCGGCAACATCGGCAGTGAGGATCACCGGCTGTGGACTCGCCGTTGAACTAATCACGATATCGGCTTCCGCCAGATGATACGGAAGTGCATCCAACGTGATCGCAGAAGCGTTGAATTCGGCAGCGAGGCTCTGAGCGCGATCAAGGCTTCGGTTAGCGATGATCATCCGCTTCAAGCCCTGTGAGTGCAGGTGCCGAGCCGCCAGCGCAATCGTATCTCCCGCTCCGACTAGGAGTGCGGTGTGCGATTGAAAACCGGCAAAGATTTGTCGCGCGAGGCTAACGGCGGCATAGGCGACAGAAACCGCATTGGCGCCGATTCGCGTTTCGGTGCGGACGCGTTTCGCGACCGAAAAGGTCGCCTGAAAAAGCCGATTGAGCATCGGGCCCGCGGTGCCGTGATCCTTGGCTGCGCGATAGGCGTCTTTCAGTTGCCCAAGAATCTGCGGCTCACCTAAGACCATTGAATCGAGTCCCGAGGCCACGGCGAAGGCGTGTTCCACTGCTCGCTCGTCTCGGTGCAGGTACAAACAGTCGTCTAAGGCGCGCGGCAAGCCGTGATACTCAGCCAGCCAACGGCCCAGATCGTCTGCGTTATCGGCAACGCAGTACAATTCGGTGCGGTTACAGGTCGAGACAATAACGTTCTCGCGCGCGCCATCCGCGGCGAGCGACTGTAGAGCGTCCTGCAGGTTATGGGTATCGAAGACCACCTTCTCTCGAACCTCTACGGGTGCCGAGCGATGATTGATCCCGACGACAACGAGTGGCATGAGAGGCCTGAAAACGGTCGGATTTGCAGGGAGATTGTCCGGCACCTGATGGGTCGAGAGCAAGCGTTCGCACCGTGCCGATGTCACCGTATAGTGCACCTATGTCAAAAGTAACTTGCAAACAATTTGCGCGAGGCCTCTGGGTCTCCTTTTTTTGGGCCGCAGGGTTTCTCGTGGTGCCGCCCAGTCGCGCCGCAGAGCCGCTTCCGGCGCTGGCGGAGGTGGCGGTGCAGCGGGGCGAATATCCTTTAGCCGCGCACTGGCGACTCGAAGAGGCTCAACGGTCTGGAAATGTAGAAGATTTTTCTGCAGCCGCTCGTATTGCCTATGACTGGTCGCAGTACACCACCTTGGCCGCGATTGCTGATGCTTGGTTGCGCCGCGACCCCCATAGCGAGGGTGCCCATCGATTTCTGGCGGTGGCGGCGCTGGAGTTAGATCGTCGTGCTATTGCCTTGCGTGAGTTGGACTGGCTACTCAAGCAGAGTTACACGAATACCGATGCGGGATTTCAGTCTTTAGGGCGCAGTTTCTCAGAATTGCGCAATCATGCGGGGGTGGCTGCCGTGATGCGAGCGCTTGTTGCCCGCTACCCGCAATCCGCTGAGGGTCATCTCCAACTGGGTAACTTGGCACTGGCGGCGGGCGATGCCGTGACGGCGCATCAAGAGGCTCAAAAAGCGCATGATTTGGGTCTAACACGCCTCGGCCGTATGCTGGCTGCGCGAGCGCAGGTGGTGATCGGGGATTGTCAAACCGGTCTCGATCTTGCTGCTCCGTTGGCGACCGAGGTCCGGGACATTGATCGCTTGACTGAGGCCTGGTTAATGGTGGTCTGCGATCGTGGTGCCGAGGGGGAGTTGATCCTGCAGGATTTAGCACAGCGGTCAGATCAGAAGGCGGCGGCGTTGGAGGCGCTCGCGGGGCGCGAATTGGATACCCACCGGAACGAATTGGCCGGTAGGCACTACATGGAATTGGCCAAGGCTGGCGACCGAGAATCGGCACAGTTCGGCCTTGCCGCTTTGGCTGAGCGCCTGGGAGAGACTGCGCGCGCGGTTGTCATGTATGCGGTGATTACGACCGGTCGCCACGCCGTCGATGCCCAATTGCGTGCCTACAGGATCCATATCGAGACGGACGGCCTCAACTTCGCCGACCGGGTCTTAGATGAGTTCATATTTGGGAATCCGAGCCTGCGTCGCGACGTCACCGTCGGACGGATGCTCGTTTTGGCCGACCACGACGCCGCAGAGGCCGCACTTGCACTCGCGCACCGCGTTGAGCGTGCATATCCTGACGCTGAAGAAGTGATCCGTGCTGAGGCTGAGGTCTTAGTTCGAACTGGCCAAATTGATGAAGCGATCCATAGGCTTGAGCATCTTTTGGATCGGCGGCCCGATGATCCGGCCGCTCAAAATGCGTTGGGATACACGCTGGCCGACGCCGGACGAGATTTGCGCCGCGCTGACCGATTGCTGACTGCAGCGTGCGCTCAGGCGCCCAATAATGCCGCCTATTTGGACAGTTTCGGTTGGTTGCGATTCCGCCAGCACCGCTACCCGGATGCAGCAAAGGCGCTCGCTCAGGCTTATCGCTTACAGCCAGACCCCGAAATTGCCGCGCATTATGTGGAAGCCTTATTTGCTGCTGACGCTCCGGATGCGGCGACGCAGGTGTTGGCGGCCGCACTTCAAAGAAGCCCGGAGGAGGCTCATTTGCTGCGAGTCCAAAGCGCACACGAACAGGCGGAGCACTGATGCAGCGTCGGTCTTTTATTTTATGCCTTGGTCTGGGTTTGGCTGGATGCGTATCCACGCCTTACCTCAACCGATTGCCGACCGAGCCTGAGTTGAGTCCGACGGAAACGGCCGCGCTACAAGACTTGATGGTTTGGCGGGCCGTGGGTCGCTTGGCGGTAAAATCGAATGGCGCAGGCGTCAATGCGGGCTTTGAATGGCAGCAGTCCGGTCGCGACAGTGTATTGCTGGTTGAGGGCCCTTTCGGCGCCGGTCGTTCACGTATTTGGGCGAGTCCAGAGCGCATCCGCATAGAGGCCGCGGGTACAACGGCCCTCGAATTTGCGCCGCCGTTCGCGGATATCCACGACGCGTTGGTGGAGCGTATGGGATTTGCTGTGCCGCTAGAGTCGTTGGGTTTCTGGTTGCGCGGCGTGCCCGACCCAAATGGTGAGCTTGAGGGTGTCTCTGATCTGCGTTTTAAGCAGAGCGGTTGGGAGGTGACCCCGGACGAGTTATGGTCGCAGCCGGGCCTTCCTGCGCGACTGCCGCGAAAAGTCACCCTAACCCAGGGAGAAATCCGAATCCGGGTCGTGATTGACCGCTGGTCTGGGGCTGCGCCGTGACACCCAGGCCGAATTGGTGGCTGGCGCCGGCCAAATTGAATCTCTTTCTGCACGTCACGGGCCGGCGCAGTGACGGCTATCATGAGCTCGAAACCCTTTTTCAAATAATCGATATTTGCGACGAAATTGAAGTCATCAGCGTCGAAAACGGACTTATCGTGCGCGAAGAGGGCGCCTTAGGGGTCGCGGCAGACGAGGATTTGGTGGTCCGAGCCGCCCACCTGTTGCGGAGCGAATACGGCCATCCCAGGCTTGGGGCTCGATTGCGAGTCAGGAAGCGCATCCCGATGGGCGCAGGCTTGGGTGGCGGCAGTTCGGACGCGGCGACGACCTTGGTGGCGCTCAATGCCGTCTGGTCGCTAGGCCGGTCATTGGACGAATTGGCGCGGCTGGGCGGCCGCTTGGGGGCTGACGTCCCAGTGTTTGTGATGGGGCGGAATGCGGTGGCTCGCGGGATTGGGGACGAATTGGAGCCGGTGGATCTGCCAAAGCGTTGGTTTGCCGTGATATTTCCCGGTATTTCAGTGCCAACCCGTGACGTTTTCCAGGCACCTGAATTGACAAGAAATTCCCCGTCAATCACAATTCCCGGCTCGCCATTGCCGGGTGCCTCCGGCGCTCTCTTGATAGGCCGGAATGATCTTCAGCCTGTCGTGATAGCGCGATATCCCGCCGTGCGCCAAGCGCTCGGCTGGTTAGGGGAACGCGGTGTTGCTCGGATGACGGGGTCTGGCGCGTGCATTTTTGCTGCCTTTGAAGGTTGCGAACAGGCACGGGCAGCATTGATTGGCTTGCCTTCGGATTGGCAGGGTTGCGTGGCTGAGGGTTTTTCCCGATCGCCACTGCTCTCCCAACTGAACGGTGCGGTCGATTGTGCCTAGGAACCCGCACTTGTCTTAGGCAAGTGGTGATTGGATGAGTAGTTCAGATGGGGCGTCGCCAAGCGGTAAGGCAGCGGATTTTGATTCCGCCATGCGAAGGTTCGAATCCTTCCGCCCCAGCCATTTCGTCGGTGTTCTAGGCGTTTGTGGAGACCTAAACCGTGTCCGATTCACAGATGGCAGTGTTCACCGGGAATGCGAATCCCGTGCTCGCTCAGGATATCGCCCGCGAACTCAAGGTGCCCTTGGGTCGCGCGCATGTCGGCCGCTTCAGTGACGGTGAAGTCACGGTTGAAATCATGGAGAACGTGCGCGGACGCGACGTCTTCATTGTGCAATCGACCTGCCCACCGGCGAATGACAATTTGATGGAGTTGCTGACGATGGTCGACGCTCTGCGTCGCGCCAGCGCTGCTCGCATCACGGCCGTCGTACCTTATTTCGGCTATGCGCGCCAAGACCGTCGTCCGCGCGCAACTCGAGTGGCGATTACCGCCAAGGTCGTCGCCAATTTGCTGACGACGGTCGGCGTTGATCGCGTCCTGACGATCGATTTGCATGCCGATCAGATTCAGGGTTTCTTCGATATTCCGGTCGACAACGTTTACGCATCGCCGGTGCTGTTGGGCGACGTTTGGAAGCAGCCGTTCTCTGAGACGGTCGTTGTTTCGCCTGACGTCGGTGGTGTCGTGCGCGCGCGAGCGCTTGCGAAGCGCCTCAACGACGTCGATATGGCCATCATCGATAAACGTAGACCGCGTGCCAATGAATCGCAGGTCATGAATATCATCGGCGATGTCAAGGGTAAGACCTGCATATTGGTCGACGATATGGTCGATACCGCCGGCACGCTTTGCCAGGCCGCACAGGCGCTGAAAGATCGCGGTGGCGAACATGTCGTGGCCTACATCACGCATCCCGTGCTGTCGGGTGCTGCGGTCGAGCGCATTTCGAAATCTGTGCTCGATGAATTGGTCGTCACGGATACGATACCGCTCAGCCCTGCGGCTGCGGCGTGTCGGAAAATTCGACAAGTGTCAGTGGCGGGCCTACTGGCTGAGACGATGCGTCGCATTCGCGACGAAGAGTCGGTGAGTTCGCTGTATATCGATTGAGAATACGCATCGCGACGTGGTGTCGTGATGCTTTTGGATCCATCGTGGACTTGGTCGCGGGCTGCGGTGGTGATTCTGTAAGGAGAAGACGATGAAGACCTCTTTTGAATTGATCGCGGAGTTTCGCGAGGACCAGGGGAAGGGTGCGAGCCGCCGCCTGCGTCACGCGGGGCGTGTTCCTGCGATCCTCTACGGCGGTGCGCGTGATCCACGTGCGCTGTCTTTGGACCACAACAAAGTGGCGATGGCACTCGACAACGAGCGCTTCTACTCGACAATCATTACGCTGAAAGTTGGCGAAGTGACGCAGCAGGCAATTTTGCGTGACGTGCAGCGTCATCCGTGGAAGAACCAGATTGTGCACGTGGATTTCCAGCGCGTATTCGAAGACGCGACGATCCGTCTGCCAGTTCCTCTGCACTTCACGGGTGAAGCGGCTTCCCCGGGCGTGAAGACCGAGGGCGGCATGATGTCGCACTTGAAGAACGAAGTGATTGTCGAGTGTCTCCCCAAGGATCTCCCGGAGTTCCTCACGGTCGATACCTCGGCGTTGCATGTCAATCAGTCCTTGCACTTGTCGGACATCGCCTTCCCAGAAGGCGTTGTTGCCGTCGATACGACGCTGGGTCGCAATCCAGTCGTCGTGGCGGTGCACGCACAGCGCGCTGAAGAAGCAGCTCCGGCAGCTGAGGCGGCTGATGCCAAAAAGGACGCCAAGAAGCCGGCCGCGAAACCGGCCGCTAAGAAGTAATTCACTTCAAGGCTTGCCGCCTCGCCCGCGCGCCTAGGCGCGCGGGCGAGGCTTTTGCTGCCGCTCTATGCCCATGGCTGTTACTGCCACTAAGTTGATTGTTGGGCTCGGTAACCCGGGGCCTGAACACGCGGAGACCCGGCATAACGCTGGGTTTTGGTGTGTCGACTCGCTTGCTCGGCGGGCCGGTGGTTCCTTACGCCCACATGCCCGCTATCAAGGGGAGGTCGGGCGTATACAAGTCGCAGGGCAGGAAGTTTGGCTGCTCAAACCCACCACCTACATGAATCGCAGCGGCGTTTCAGTGCGCGCTCTGGCGGATTACTTACGTATCCCGATGGAGCAGATTCTGGTGGCCCATGACGAGTTAGACCTCCCCTGCGGAGCGCTGCGTCTCAAACAGGGTGGCGGTGCCGGCGGCCATAATGGGCTTAAGGACATCATCGCCCACGTGGGCGAAGGGTTTTGGCGATTGCGGCTCGGGATCGGTCATCCTGGCAGCCGGGACCAAGTGGTTGATTTTGTGCTTCGTCGCGCTTCTGCGCCGGAGCAACGGTTGCTCGACGATGCCGTCGATGCAGCTTCGGCGGCGATCGAGCGTGTGCTCATCGATGGCGCTGACAAGGTGATGAACGGCCTGAACCGTCGTACGGCGGAAGGCTAGGGGGAATCGTGGCGATCAAGTGTGGCATTGTCGGACTGCCGAACGTGGGTAAATCCACGCTCTTTAACGCGCTGACGCGCGCCCAGATCCCTGCAGAGAACTATCCGTTCTGCACGATTGATCCGAATGTCGGCGTGGTGCCGGTTCCCGATCCGCGCTTAGACTCCTTAGCGGCTATCGCTAAGTCTGAGCGCATTTTGCCGACCACGGTCGAATTTGTGGACATCGCGGGCATCGTCAAGGGCGCGGCTGCTGGTGAGGGGCTTGGTAATAAGTTCCTCGCGCATATTCGCGAAGTCGATGCGATTACCCATGTCGTTCGCTGTTTTGAAGATGGTGACGTCATTCACGTGGCAGGTAAAGTGAGTCCGCTCGCGGATATCGAGACCATCAACACCGAATTGGCGCTTGCTGACCTCGAAACGGTCGAAAAGGGTATTCAGCGCGCCGAAAAAGCGGCAAAGGCCCAAGACAAGGATGCGATTCGTGCCCGCGATCTGTTTAAGCGGGTGCGCGATTCACTGAATGAGGGTGTTCCGGCCCGTGCACAGGGTTTAGATGAGCAGGAACGGCTGATTTGCCGCGAATTACAATTGCTCACGATGAAGCCCGTCCTTTATGTGGCGAATGTCAGTGAAAGTGGATTCTCAGATAATCCTCTGTTGGCCGCGGTTGAAGACCTCGCTAAGCGCGAGTCCGCCCAGGTCGTTGCCGTCTGCGCCGCCATCGAGGCTGAGATCGCGCAGCTCGAAGATGCTGACCGTAAAGATTTCTTAGCGGAACTTGGACTGGCCGAGCCCGGTCTGAACCGCGTGATTCGTGCGGGCTATGCTTTGCTTGGGCTCCAGACCTATTTTACGGTCGGACCGAAAGAGGCGCGGGCTTGGACGATTCGCAAGGGGTGCACGGCACCACAGGCGGCCGGGGTGATTCACACGGACTTTGAGCGTGGGTTCATTCGGGCAGAAGTCATTGCCTTCGATGATTACATCGCCGGCAAAGGCGAGGCGGGCGCCCGGGAAGCTGGGAAGATGCGGCTTGAGGGCAAGGAATACATCGTCCGCGAGGGCGATGTCATGCATTTTAGGTTCAACGTCTGATCGTCTTGGCGCTATGCTCTGGGCTGAAAACGGTCGGTCACGGTCTAAGCGAGGAACGTCGGTGAAACTATTTGGTTCTGCCCGCCTATTGGCGGTCTTCCTCGGTCTTGCGCTCGCGGCCTGTGGCGGCGGCAGTAAGAGTTCTACGGGCACAACTGCGGTCGGTGTAGGCGTCGGCATCTCGCTGACTTCACCGACGGCGACTTCTGTCGTTCAGCAGGGCGACACACTCGAAATCGACGCGACCGTAACGAATGACGCGAACAGTCAAGGCGTTACGTGGTCGATCACCGGTGACGGCACCATCGCCAGCAGCGACACGACGAAGGCCGTTGTGCAAACGCCTACTGGGATCACTGGCTCGACGTTCGCGACACTTACGGCGACCTCAGTCGCAGATCCAACGCAGATTGCCTCAGTGACCATCACGGTCAACGGCGTGCCGACGATTCTGCAGCCGGTGCTCTTTCCGGCGAACCAAAACGTCGCGTACTCGACCTACGTTACGGTTGCCGGTGGTTTACCGCCTTACACCTGGGCAGTGACGAGCGGCACCTTGCCTGCGGGCCTGACATTGGATGGCAGCACGACGGCTTCAACCGCGATTATTGGAACGCCAACCGCGACCGGGAGTTCGACGGTCACGATCACGGTGACTGATGCCAACAAAGTTACCGCGACGACAACGATTACCTTAGTCGTCAATCCGAAGACAGCCTGCTTGTTGTTGGGCCGCTACGCCTACTCCATCAGCGGTTTCAAGAACAATGCGGTTGCGGTACGGGCGGGATCCTTCTCGGTTGATACCAACGGCGTCGTGACGGGCGTGGTGGACTCACTTGACTCCAAGGGCGGACGTCAGGCGGCCGTGCCTACCAATGGTGTGTGCAAGACTTACACCCAAAATCGCGGCGTGATCAGCTGGAGCGGCGGCGAAAATTTTGATTTCGTCATGCAAAGTAATCTCCTGAATGGGCACATTCAGGAAAACGACGGCACGGGCTTTGCGGGCGCCGGGCAACTACTGGCCCAGACCACCGCAGCCTTCCCACTGACGGCGCGTGCAGGCGACTTTGTCTTCGCGGGTGCCGGTGACAACGGCTCCGGCCGTCGTTATGCGCTGATCGGTCGCTATACGCTTGCTGCAAATGGTGCATTGTCGGGCATGGCTGATGACGACGCTCCAACGCCCTTGGCCGGCGTGAGCCTGTCAGGCAACTTCACCGAGGCCGACGCCAATGGCCGCGGCACCGGGACAATGGTGTTCGGCAGCCAGTCATTGCCCGTCGCCTATTATGTCGTCGACGCCCACCACGCGATTTTGCTCAGCTCCTCGACCTCCGGCACAGCACCGCGCTGGATCGGAGAGATCAGACCTCAGACCGGTGCGCCAACATTGGATGCGACCGCGCTTTCGGGTCCTGCCGTGCTCAGTCTCATTGGCTCTTCGCCATCAGCGACCAAGCCGGTGACCGCGGCATCGACGGTTGCGGTCGGCCGCCTCTCCGGAGCCATCCCCGCCGCGGGCACCGTTGATGTGAATCTAGATGTAACCGATCGCACCACGCCCCTCGTGAACGCGTCCTATACGGCGCAGGCTTACACCGTGACTGGTAATGGCCGAGGAACGTTGACGATCGGCACGGGCAGCGCAGTGCGTAACTTCGTGCTGTATGCCGATGGCGCTGGCGGCGCTGTCGTTTTGGAACCGGTGAGCGTGGCCAATAACTTCGGCTTCTTGGAAGCCCAGGTTGGTGTGCCGTTCTCGTCGTTCCCGTCAGCCTATTACGTTGGCGGTACCGTTTATGCCCCGTCGTCCTCGCCGATTTCAACGCTCCCGCAGGTCACCCTGTCGGTCGGCACGATTGGCGGTAACCTGTCGGGCACCTTTGCGGTGGATCCGTCGACCGGGCGCATCTTGGGTGCAGTCTCCCGTAACCTCTTAGGTGGCACTGGACTGGTCATGTACGTGGTTTCCCCGACCAAATTGGTCGTGATCGGAGACGGGTACAATTCGATTAACTCGCAGTTGGCGTGGCTGTATCAGTTTTAATCGTTCAAATCGGGACCTTTCCGCTTGACGGATGGGTCCCGCATCCACACAATTCGGCCCCTTCCCGGCGGTGCTTGTAGCACTTCCGCGTGGCTAGGTAGCTCAGCCGGTTAGAGCACGGGATTCATAACCCCGGGGTCGGGGGTTCGATTCCCCCCCTAGCCACCATATCCCACATCCAATAGCGTCCAAGAAAGTCTGCAAGTAGCTGATCTTCGTAGGATTTATGCGTTTTCAGCCTGTTCAGGCGTCCCGGAGGATGCAGAGGCTACCCTTGCAATCTCGTTTTCCTTGCTTGTATTTTGCTGGTATCGAGCCGCCCGACAAGGGCGCTTCAAAAACGATACCAGCAAAACGCAAGGACGCTGCCATGCCCAAGCTGTCCAAGCCGTTGGCGGACCTCGCCGTAAGGAACGCGAAACCCTACCCGGACGGGCGCGCCCGCAAGCTGGCTGGAGGCGGCGGCCTGTACCTGTACGTGCCGGCCTCCGGTTCGAAGTTGTGGCGCTGGGACTACCGCATTGGCGGCAAGCAGAAGACCGTCAGCCTGGGTTCCTACCCGGACCTGTCCCTCGCCAAAGCGCGAGAGCTGCGGGACGCCCAGAAAGCCCGGCTAACGGATGGGACGGACCCCGCCGCCGCCACACAAGCGCGAGGGCAAGGCCAAGGCCGCCCTAGAGGCTGCCAGGGGCGTTACGGTGGCCGAGCTGGCCAACGAGTGGTTCACCCGCCGCAAGTTCACGCTGGCGCCGGCGACTGTGCGCGGGACGGACCTGATGATTTCCCGCTGGATAGTGCGTGCGCCCGTGGGCCGGCAGGTGGCGGCAGAGATGGAGCCGCGGCATGTCATTGAGTCGCTGCGTCAGCCGGAGGGGTTGGGGCGGGCGGAGACTGCTCGGCGACTGGCCCAACTGCTGCGGCGCATCTTCGGCTACGGCGTTCAGACGGGCCAGATGAACCGGAACCCCGTGGCAGACATTCAGGCACGCGAGGTGCTCACAGCCGTGAAGACCAAGCCGCGGGCCGCCCTGGTGGACCCCAAGGCCGTAGGTGCCCTGATGCGCGCCATCCATGGCTACCGCAGCCCCATCACCCGCTGCGCGCGGCAACTGTAAAGGCATCCCTCGCGGGCGGGGCGGCCGGCGGCAGATCCTCTGATCAAAGGCTGCTTTAATGCTGGCGCTTAATATTAAAGAATGCTTTAATTCTACAAGCTCACATTAAAGATGCCTTTATCATGAAGCGGACCACGGGCACTTACGCCATTTCGACCACGCAGGGCGAACCGGTTCGGGCCTTCGTCCCGCATCCCCTGCCGCCCAGCAACCCTGAACTGGCCCCAGAGGCGTATGCCGACCTGAATCATCAGGCAGAGCTGGCGCTCGCCCGCCTGTCCGGGGTGTCCGGGCTGGTGCCGTCGGTAGACTGGCTGCTGTACAGCGCGATCCGTAAGGAAGCCCTGCTTACCTCACAAATCGAAGGTACCCAGGCGACATTGACCGATCTGTTCGACGAGGAAGCAGGTTTCGCCGTCAGCAACACGGACGATGTCGAGGAAGTCACCAACTATCTGCGCGCCTTTCGACGGGTGCAGGACAACCTGCGCGACCCCAACGGGCTGCCCATCAGCGTGCGCCTCCTGTGTGAGGCCCACCGTATCCTGCTGGAAGGGGTGCGAGTTGCCGGGAAGCAGCCCGGGGAACTGCGTCGCTCTCAGAACTGGATCGGCGGCACCCGTCCGGGCAACGCCGCTTTCGTGCCGCCGCCGGCCGACCGGGTGGTAGATCTGCTGGGCGACCTGGAGCAATTCATTCACGACAAGGCAGGCACGCTGCCGCCGCTGGTTAGGATCGCGCTGGCACACGCCCAGTTTGAAACCATCCACCCGTTCCTTGATGGCAATGGTCGCATTGGGCGCTTGCTGATCGCCGCACTGCTGGAACATTGGAGATTGCTGGTGGAACCGCTGATGTACGTCAGCGGTTACCTGAAGCAGTATCAGGCCGAGTACTACCGGCGCCTGTCGATCATCCGCACCGAAGGCGACTGGGAATCCTGGGTCGCGTTCTTCCTTGAAGGCGTGGCGACGGCCGCCAGTGACGCTGAACGCAGCATCATCGCCGTCGCCAGCCTGATAGCGGCGGATCGGCGCCGCCTGCTCGAAGCACCCAGGGCCAGCCCCGCCAGCTACCGGCTGTTCGAGTTGCTGCCCATGATGCCGCGCTTCACCATCGAGCGTGTGCGGCAAAAACTGGAAACCACCTTTCCGACCGCCACTGCCGCCGTCAAAGTACTGGAAGACCTGGACATCGTGATGGAAATGACCGGCCAGAAGAAGAATCGCAGCTACAGCTACCAACCTTACATCGAGCTGCTGTCGCGGTGATTACGCGGGAATACGCACCGGTTCACAGTAGTCCGAAACGGCTGACCGAGGCCCCAGTTCTGCGGTCAACCATCCGTCACCAATATCAACACCCCAACGGGTCTCCGTTGGGGGGGGGTTATTGTCCGGAGCGCCAGGGTTAGCGCGGTGTCATTGTTCGACCAGAACGGCTGGCTTTGGCCCAGAGAGCACAGTAAACAAGTCAATCACTTACAAGGGAAGACACGACAGTTCTTGCTATTTTTTACCGTGCCCCCCCACTTCGGTCGTGGCTTTCGCACTGGAGGCATTGCCAGCTGCGCTGCCTTCCGCGGCGGTCGCGACTGCGGCTTCTGCCGGGCTTGTCGCGGCGTTCGTCGCGGTTTGGTCGGCGGTGGGTTTGGCGGCGGTGATGGTGCCTGCCGCCTCCTGGAAGGCTGAGCCGCCGCCACAGGCGGTGAGCAGGGCAAAGGTGCCACAGCCCACTAAGGATACGGCAACATCACCAAAGGTCATCTTTTTCACTACCACTCTTTGAAGCAGAACAGCCAATGTTGGTCCATTGGTCATTGCTGGGTATTAAACGCCAACATTTTGACGTGCATTGAACAGGCCAATATTAACTAGTACGCCCATCGACGCCAAAAGTTGGGGTTGTTTGGCGTGCAGTATCGTGACGTGCTAATTCCTCGGAATGGATAAGGGTATTGCTGCTGCCATCTCGGTCATCACCTCACGCCGGTCTGGGCACGCGGCTGGTAATGGACCCAGACGGCGAGAAGGTCGCCGCGATCAATCTGCGGGCTGAATCCGACAGTAGATGACCAGTTCTACTGTTGCGTCGCGTAAATTTTCACAACCTCATACAAGAATCGGCGACCATTGAGCAGGGACTGCACGCGGATGCGCTCGTTCAGTCCGTGCGCGTGACTGCCTTCAGCGTCTGCAAAAATACCGGACAGTCCATAGGTCGGTACGCCGCTAGCGTTCAGAAAACGCCCGTCTGTGGCGCCTGTCGACATGGTCGGAACGAGCGCCACCCCAGGCCAGATCGAATCCGCCACCTGACGCACCGGTCCGAGGATGCTGGGTGTCAGCGGCGGCGGTGGTGATTGCATGCCCGGATCCCCACTTGGTGCAACGCTAATTTTCTCATCAGCGAGGGTGCTCGTGATCTCGCGCTGCACCTCTGCGATCGCGACACCGGGTAAGATTCTGCAGTTCACGTTCGCGCGCACGCGCTGCGGTAGTGCATTGGCTGCATGACCGCCGGTGATTTGGGTGACCACGCAGGTGGTCCGTAGCGCGCCGTTCCAGCCTGGATTGATTGCCCACAGACGTTCTGCTGCGGCCTCGTCCGACGAATTGGCAAGCACGGCCCGCATGTCTGCGGCGACGGCAGGAGCTGCGGTCTTCGCCTGCGCTTCGAAGTAGCCACGTGTCGCGGGATTGAAGGCGATATGAAAATTATGTGTACCCAGACGAGCAAGACCTATGCTCAGACGCACGATCGGATTGTTCTTCGTGGGGCGTGAGCTGTGGCCGCCGACATCGGACGCTTCCAGCTCAAAATCCTGATAGACTTTTTCTCCCGCCTGAATTTGCAAGGTTACCGGCTTGCCGCTTGCATCGAGTTCGCCGCCGGCGCCTTCATTCAATGCAAATTCAGCCGCGAGCGCATCTGGCTGCGTCTGCGTGAGCCAACGCACCGTATTGAACGTGTCCGGCGTTTCCTCGCCACAAGTCAATGCCAGTTTGATGCTGCGTCGGGGCTTGAAGCCTTCCTTTTTGAGCCGTACCAGCGTATCCGTGAATATCGCGGCCATCGCTTTGTCGTCACTGGCACCGCGCGCATAAAAGAAACCGTTTTCTTCCACGAGCTTGAACGGATCACGCTCCCAGTCCTCCCGCTTGGCTTCGACTACATCGATATGGGCGAGCAGCAGGATGGGCTTGGGCGCCGTCTCTTGGCCTCGCAGCAAGGCGATCAGGGCGCCATTTTTGCTGTCGTTCGGTGGCGCAACGATATGCAGGTCCGACTCGGGAATGCCGGCACTAGCAAGATGCGCGCGCATTGCCTGGGCGGCTTGGGTGCAACTACCCACGGAGCGCGTGGTGTTGATCTCAACCAGTTCCTGATACAGGCCACGAAACGCTGCCTCGTCGCCAGTCAGTGCGGCTGGCGTCGCGGCCTGCGCGAGAGCGGGGAGGGCCGCCAAGACGATGGCCAGCCAAGCTGTCTTAGATTTGGATCTCATGCTGTACTCCGCGAAGGGCTGCATAACGCCCGCCAAGATACCATGGACAGTGCGCCGCCCTCGAGTCGCCGAATGGCCGGAATCGCCGCTGTGATCTGGCGCGGCATTGTTTCTGTCAGGCGACTGGGCGGGTTCGATCGTGGCCCGCCGACCCGGACACCGCTACAACGCAGTGTGGTTTGGGCATACTGAGGGCCATGAGAAACGTTCTGCGTCTTGCCCGCACCGTATCGATGCTGTTTGGTGTGCTGACGGTGACAGCAATCGCGCCATGGGCGATTGGCGGCCCATCTGATTTCATCGCTCAAGCCGACCGTGGCGCTGCGGTCTATGCCAGGCACTGCGCGGTTTGCCATGGAGATCACCTGCAAGGCGCGGTCGCGCCGGCGCTCAGCGGGCCCGTCTTTGCGCAGCAATGGACCAAGGGCACGCGTACCGCGGGTGATCTGTACTACATCATCAGCACTTCGATGCCACGGCCAGCCACTGGATCTCTGACGCAGGATGAGTATCTGGGCTTGGTGGCTTACGTGCTGGCGCATAACGATGTCGCTCCGGGGGTCGATGCACTCACGTTGGATTCACTAGGTCACGCAGTCGCCGGCACCGGTACGGCTGGTAGATCCCCAGCGGCGGCAAGTAATGGCCGTCAGGACCGGCAACTGTTCATCGCGGGCGATCAGGGCATGGTGGCGCACGGCGCTGGACCCTCGGCTACGGAGCTTGGACAGGCAGCCCAGAGCAGTGACTGGGTGTACCACAACCATGATTATCGCGGTACGCGTTTCTCCCCACTGGAACAAATCAATCGTCAAAACGTGTCGCGGTTGCAAGTGGCCTGTGTCTATCAGTTCGGTGCGCTCGAGAATTTTGTCACTGGGCCCGTGGTGTATCGCGGCACCATGTTTGTGACGACTCCGAAGCTGACGGTTGCGATCGATGCCGCGACCTGTCGTCAGCGCTGGCGTTACCAATGGCCCGCACAAGACGCCGAGTCCTGGCCCAACAACCGCGGTGTTGCCATCAAAGACGGCTATGTTGTGCGCGGCACCAGTGACGGGTACCTGATCGCGCTGGATGCGGCGGATGGGCGCCTGCTCTGGGCCCGTCAGGTGGCAAGGCCCGCGGCAGGTGAAGCCTTCTCAATGCCACCGTTAATTTTCGAGGATCTGATTTTGATCGCGCCCGCGGGCAGCGAAAACAGTATTCAGGGTTGGATTGGCGCGTTCCGGCTGACCGATGGCGCCCCGGTATGGCGTTTCAACACTATCCCAAGAGCCGGCGAACCAGGCTTTGACACCTGGATTCACGATGCGAAGTTGCCGATTGGAGGCGGTGCGGTTTGGAGCCCAATGTCGTTGGACGTACAACGCGGCCAACTCTATGTGCCGGTGACGAATCCCGCGCCGGTGTTCGGGGCGGATTTGCGCCGCGGAGCCAACCTCTACACCGACTCTCTGGTTGCCCTCGACGTGCATACCGGGACACTACGTTGGTATGCGCAGTTGGTCCCGAACGATGATAAGGATTGGGACGTCACGCAGGTCAGCCCGATCGTCGAAGTCGCGGTTGACGGTCATCTGCATCCGGTCGTGGTGGCCGGTGGGAAGGACGGCATTGTGCGGCTTTACGATCAAGACACGCACGCGCTTTTGCGTCAGACCGCGATTGGCCAACACCTCAATGTGGATGTGCCGATCACGGCTGCCGGAACCCGTTTTTGTCCTGGAGATCTGGGTGGTATCCAGTGGAATGGCCCGGCTTGGTATCCGCCACTGCAGACTTTGTACGTGCCGTCGGTTGACTGGTGCACGACGGGCAAGTTGGGCGACGAGTCGCTGATTGTGTCGGGCAAAGACTACATGGGTGGCACGGATGAGATGGACCCCGTAGCGCAAGCGCACGGTCTATTGACCGCCATCGATGCCAGCACAGGTTCTATACGCTGGCAATATCATTCCGAAAAACCCATGGTCGCCGGAGTCACAGCGACGGCCGGTGGCTTGATTTTCACGGGCGAGAACACCGGTGATGTCCTTGCATTCGATGCCGATGACGGGCGGGTGCTGTATCGATTCAACGTCGGTGGTGCGATGACGGCTGGCGTCGTGACCTACGCGGTAGAGGGTCGACAGTACATTGGCGTCGCCAGTGGCAAGGGGTCGTTTTGGTTTGGTGAGGACAAAGGGGCGCCAGCGATTTTTGTATTCAAGCTTGGGGCGCCATAAAGCGCAGTTTCACAGGGGTAAAAATAATGTCGTTACGCTTTTATAAGGGACTCGGCGTCTCCCAAAGTCGGGCAGTTCGCGATGCGGTCGTTTGCATGTGCCTGTTGGCCTTTGCGTCCGTGGGTTACGCCACCGCTGCGCGCCTCACCGTCACGGATTTGTTGGACGCTGTGGCGCCTATTGCAGTGATCGACAATCAAGCCTTTGTCCCCGGGCCACACGCAGCGGCAGCGCACGAGCCGTATCGCGGCACGCTCAGGCTTGCAGAAGTCCTGATGACGACGCAGCCTGCAGACTTACAAGCACACGCCGTCCTCGGCAAAGATGCGCAATATTTCCCCCAGGTGGATCTGACTTTTTTGTCTGTCCGCGGTGATCTGGTTCCTGTGACACAAGAGGTGATACGGGTCGGTTCGCTGCCAGGTGGGCGTAGTTATTGGGACGTCATCGTACAGCCCGGACGCGTTTGGTCTGAGCCGGCTGATCGGGGTTGGTCGCGCGGTGCGTTTCCGTTCTCCCTCGTCCACACGCTGGAGGGCGAGACGCACAACGGGTTGGCCACGTTCCTCTATCGGGGCGGCAAGGTGTCCCACCTGCGTTTTCAGATCGTCCAACAAACGACACCCGCTCACGTCGAGACCTACTTCACCGCCGTGGGTGTTACGCAGGCTACGTGGGTGCAAGCAACGCGCCGCGACTGGGCCGCCCTTGAGGCAACCTACAGGGCGTCGTTGCGGGACGCGGTTCCCGTGCGTTCCTGGTCGGAATTGGAGCGCAAAGTGGGTCGCGCGAAACTAGAGGGGTTTGACGCGGGGCTTGCCGCTGATCAGACGGTGCTGACTGGGCTCGATTACCACGGTGTTTTTTATACCCGCGGTTGTACCAGTGCTGGTGGCCCATTGCCCTGGTGTGATCGGACGCGTTTTGGCATCTGGTCGGTTACCAAAGCCTTCGCCAACGAAGTGGCGTTATTGCACCTGGCACAGAAGTACGGCCCCGGCGTCTTTGAGCTCAAAATTCGTGACTTTGTGCCTGAAGTGGCGGCTTACCCTGCCTGGGCAAATGTCCGATTTGATGATTGCATCAACATGGTTACCGGCCAGGGTAATGGCAGTGCTGAGCGCGACCCAAACCGTTCTGGCGATGGTTATATTGATGCGACCTACAACGATTGGGCAGATGCATCGTCGCGCGCGACTAAAGTGGCGACGTTACTACGGATTGCGCGCGTTTATCCGTGGGGTCCCGGGGAAGTCGTTCGCTACCGCGATCAAGACATGTACCTGCTGGGGGAAGCGATGGATCGGTACCTCAAGTCCAAGGAAGGCCCGACCGCTGACTTGTGGTCGATGCTGGAACGGGAGGTCTATACGCCACTCGGCATTCACTACGCGCCCATTAACCGTACGATTGAGGCGGATGGCAGCGCGGGGCAGCCGCTCATGGCCTACGGCTATTACGCGACGATCAGCGATCTGGTGAAAGTTGCGCGGCTTTATCATGCTGGCGGTCGCCATGCCGGAGTGCAGTTGTTGTATGCGCCGCGCATTGCGCAGTTGCAAGCCGGCACTGCGCCGCGGGGGCTGCCAACAGGCGACAAGGGTCCTTTTGGTGAGACGACATACTTCAATGCCTTCTGGGAAATGCGCTATGACGCGACCGAGGGGTGCAAACTCTATATTCCGGAGATGGTGGGCTGGGGCGACAACTCCGTCTCCTTGTTCCCAGGCGGATTAACCGCGGTGCGCGTGGCTCACAACCCATCCGCCGACACCTCTAATGCTGGTGACCCGGCCGCAATGGCACGGGTTGCCAATCGGCTGACACGGTTTTGCCCCTGAGCTCGCCCTGCTGGCTCCCCCAGCAAGCGCTTCAGTCAACTCCCTTGCCCTGCGTGGCGATGAGAGCAGGGGGCATCTTGTTTTTCGTTAAATCACCAGCGCTCTTGGCGGCGTCGGGCAAGGCGGGTAAGAACCACGGCGCAGCAGCGCCTTGGTGGGTCCGGCAAAACGGGGCTGCGGCTGGCTGGGTCGCTGGCCCTTCGCGAGGAGGAGGGTGTCCCGGTCGTGGCCCATCTGCTACGGTAGACCTCTGTGCACAATCACAGCCAGCCTAGAGGCGAGTTCCCCAGTGCCCTCGATTGACCGCATTAAGCAGCGTAAACGGGAGATCATCTCCCGCTACAGCACTCCCGATAATCTAAAAGGCCTGACCCAGCTGTTGACTACGGTGCTGCCAATCGCCGGTCTGTGGTGGGTGACCGTGCGGACTGCCAGCGTCTCGGTCTGGCTGACAGTACTCGTGGTGCCGCTGCTCGCGTTATTTACGTTGCGCGCTTTTGCGTTGATGCACGATTGTGGCCACTTCAGCTTATTTCGCAGCCGTTTTTTCAATCGTTTGGGCGGGTTTGTCTTCGGCGTGCTGGCCGGTATGCCGCAGTTCGTTTGGGCGCAGAACCACAACTTTCACCATGCTCACAACGGCGATTGGAGCAAGTACCGCGGCCCGTACACGACGCTCTCGGTGGAGGAATACGCGGCCCTATCAGAGTCAGGTCAGCGCATGTACCGGCGCAAGTGCAGCATGCTGACGGCGCCGCTCGCCGGATTCATCTATCTGGTATTTAATCCGCGCTACACGTGGCTGAAGGGCACCGTGCAGTGGGTCATTCACGTCGTCCGCAGCAAGCTGCGTGAGCCGGGCATCGCAGTGCGAGTGCACGTAGCGAGCTTCAAGCCGCGCTATTGGAAAAACGCGTCTGAGTACCGACACATGACCTGGAATAACATCGCCCTGCTGCGACTATCGCTATCTTGCTCCGTTGAGGGGTGCGGGGATATTCCCTAATCGGGGTATTCGACTTAGAATTTACCGAGAGCTTGGGCTCAACACAGTTAGTCCCAGTCCATCATTTTTGCTGGTACTTTGTTGGTATCGGCCAAAGTAGAATCCGCGTAACTGCTTGATTCGTTGTATATTTCGGTGGAATTAGGTTCCCGCCCTAGCCACCATTTACATCGTCGCACCGGCAAGCATGGCGTGAGGGATTGCCCCCGCAAATGCGGAAAGACCGACGATGCCGCAATTCACCCTCTTGAATGGGGTCGCATCGCCAGTCCCCGATCCCTCTTAGCTCTTCCTGACCAATAGCCGCAAGCGGTCACCGGATTCGCCGTGCTGAAATTCGATTCCATCGGTATAGCCGCGGATGAGGACTAAAGGCAGGTTGTCGTCAAGATCTTCAGCTTCAAGCACATTGCCGATGTGCCCGTCGCTCTCGAACACCAGTTCGATCTGCCCGGTCTTTTCGGAATATCCGACGATCACTTCGAGTTTTCGCGAGCTGAGCAGTGGCTTATAGAGCTGCAAGACTTCTTCGGACACTAGAAGAAGATTGCCGCACGTCTTAGCCGAGATGGCGTGTTTCTCGCAGAACACCTGAATCTGACCATTCATGGCATAGAGATCAAAGTCAGCCGATGCAATTGAGTACCGGCAGGTCTTCACACGATTGATAAATGAGCGTGTGAGTTCTTTTTGCGGGTTGTTGAATATCTGATCGGGCGTACCTTCCTCATAGATCAGACCCTGATCCATATAAAAAATACGGCTGGCGACATCACGAGCAAAATCCATCTCATGGGTAACGATGGCCATGGTCATGCCATCTTTAGCGAGTCGGCGAATAACGCTGAGTACCTCACTGACCATTGTGGGGTCGAGCGCTGAGGTGGGCTCGTCGAACAAAATAACCTCGGGCTCCATCGCCAAGCACCGAGCGATTGCGACGCGTTGCTTCTGACCACCCGATAGTTCGTGTGGGAATTGCTCAGCCTTCTCACCCAAGCCGACAAGACGAAGGAGTTCCATACCCCGAGTCTTGGCTTGTTCGAGCGAAACACCCCGCAATTTGACCGGCGCGAGCGTGAGGTTCTCGAGTACGGTCAAGTGTGAAAAAAGGTTGAACGACTGGAAGACCATGTTCATTTTTTGCCGAATCTTCGGAACATCCGTCTTCGGATCTAAGATGTTCTGACCGTCGATCGAAATCAACCCTCCTGTTGGCGTGTCCAGCAGATTAAGGCAGCGGAGGAAGGTGCTCTTGCCGGTGCCCGATGGGCCAATAATGGCGACGACTTCACCCTTCTTGATCTCAGTGGTGATGTCACGCAATACCTTCAGCGTCCCATAACTCTTGGATAGATGGTCGACCTTAATCATTTCGCACCCCCCTTGCGGCGACGAGCAACAGGATCAGTTTTTCGCTCTAAATATTCCAATCCCTGAATCAGTACTGCCGCGATGAGGAAGTACAACACTGCGACCATCACTAACGGAAAAAACGCGTCAAACGTCCGGCTACGAATGATGTCGCCGGCCTTCGTCAGATCGTGGACCGCGATGTAGCCCACGATGGATGTCATTTTCACCAGCGAAATGAACTCGCCCTTGTAGACAGGCAGGATGCGCACGATGGTTTGTGGCAGCAGTACATGGATGAATGTCTGCGTAGTTGTTAAGCCCATCGCGATGCCGGCTTCGGTTTGTCCTCGCTCGATTCCCGCCAGGCCAGAACGGAATATTTCTGCGAAGTAAGCGGCAAAGTTCATCCCAAAGGCGATGACTGCCACTATGACTGGATCAATGTTCACTGAACCGAAAACCACGTAGAAAATAAGCATCAACAACACCAGAACGGGAGTACCCCGCAATATGGCGATGTAGGCCTTGGCAGGTGCGTTCAGCCACACGTTTGATGACATACGTAGGAAGCAGATGACGCCGCCCAACGCTGTGCCAAACAAGGTCGCGAGAACGGAAATAATAATCGTCGTTTTAAGACCCTCAAGGATCATCAAGTAGCGTTTTTCAGCCAAGATATTGGACTCAAAACTTGCTTTGAGTCTTGATAGAAAGCTTGGTGGTGACTGCTCAGTTGCGGCACCTGCCGCTGTATTCGAATTCTGACTGCCAGCGATATTCGTTTTTAGGGCGAAAAACTTATTTCCAGCTTCATAGTATGGATCGGAGAAATTGATCTTCTTGAGTCTCTCTTCCGTGACGAAAATCCCACTGGCGATCAGATCGACTTTGCCTGAGACGAGGGCGGCGATGAGTCCGCCGAAATCCATCACCGAAAATTTAGGGGTCTTGCCGATGGATGCTGCAAAGCGGGTTACCAGTTCGATGTCCGCTCCGACAAGTTTGTTGTCCTTAACGGCCACCGTTGGTAAGCCGAGATTCGTCGTGCCGACGATGAGTTCGCCATTAGCGCCCGAGTTCGGAATCTCCGGCATTTCCGTTTTTTCGCCAGTCAACCACGCCGCGACAATCTGGTCGTAATCCCCATTTTTTCGGATGGTGGCGAGGTAAGCATTAAATTTTGCGCGTAGATCATCCTCGTTCTTCCGAAATCCAGCGGCAGTCTTGAAGCTAAACAGGACGTCGCCCACCTCGCCGAACGCCGGGTCAGCTTTGAGTATGACGCGCAGGGTGTCGAGGTCGTTGATCGAGGCATCGGCTTTACCATATTTAATCGATTCCAAGACGTCTGCCGCAGTCTGGAATTGGAGCACTGTTGAATCTGGAAAATTTTTCGTCGCATAACTTTCGTATGCGCTACCCATCAGCACGGCAATGCGTTTGCCGTGCAAATCCTCTGCAGAATGTAGTTTTCCGTCCGTGGCTTTTGGGGCCTGTGGGGTTGAATCATTAGGGTTAGCCAGATTCCGTTTGAGCACCACAAAGTGATTGCCCATGGTGTAAATCGGATCAGAAAAATCGATCTTTTTACGACGCTCTTCGGTATCGAAGAGGGCGGTAATCATGTCGACCTTGCCTGAAGCGGATGCGGCGACCATTCCACCGACTTCTAGAAATTGGAATTTTGGTGTTTTACCGATCGATGCGCCAAAACGCTCCATGAACTCAAAAAATAGACCGGTCGGCACGTTGTCTTGGATGCTGGCGAAGGGGAGCCCCACGAGTGAAACGCCAACCGTGAACGTTCCATTGCGGCCTCGGTTCTCGATCCTTGGCATCTTGCTCACGCCCTGCTTGATCCAGCGATCGATCATGTCCGCGTAGACACCATTGTCGCGGATGGTCTTGAGGAAGTGGTTGAAAGGCACGCGGAATTCGGGGTGACCCTTTTCAAAGCCCGAAGCCAAAGGCGAGTCGAACATGGAGTCGCCGAGAATGGCGACAGAGTCATTCTTGCGCAGGAGTTCCTTTAGGGTTCCCGCATCCTTCAACGTGGCGTCTGCCTTCCCCGCTGTGACCGCCATGACCAGGTCCGGTATCGTGTCGTACTGTAGGATCACCGAGTCCGCATAGTGTTTACTCAGCCAAGCTTCCTGGGCCGAGCCCACAGCCACTGCGATTCGCTTGCCGTGCAAATCGGCGGGTGTGCTGTACAGGCCGGCTTGCGTTGCCTGCTCGGACGCCCCTGCTAAAGCGGTCGTCGAGATCCATAAACAGGCGATCAAAAACTTAAGTGCGCGACACATGCGAGTACCTGTCTCCGTGATGGGTGTGCGGGCCTAGTGTGGTCACCGATCTTGCCGACCGGCGCGGTCTAGAGCCGCGATCAGTGCGCAGAATAGCTTAGGTTTTGGTCGCGCTATCAATAATCCGCGTTCTGGCTCTCAAGCCTTGAGAGGGGTAGGGTCACGATCGTTGCGTGTAAACTGGGTCGGAGCGCCGCATCGACCGGGCGGGCGGGTCAGCCGGCCCATCGTCCCGTGCCCTCGGCGTGCTGTTCCTCGTTCTGTGCCGTGCCTCCTTTCAATGCTGTGGTAGGTGATCAACGTGTCCGACGACCTGCGTCTCAGTGGCTTACTGAACCCCGCGCCGACGGGCGAGGTGTCCGTGACCCGTTGGGATGGTGGATTGATCTCAAAAGTCACTGATTCTGTCGCTGAAGAGTGGCCGATTGCCTTTCGTTACCAGGGGGTCCCTCACGTCGTTATGTTGGCGACGCCACGTGATCTTGAGGATTTGGCTATCGGTTTTACGCTGACGGAGGCGATCGTAGAGGGAGCCTCGGAAATCCGGGCGGTGGAGGCTGCCGAGGTGGACGGCGCTTTGGAGGTGCGCCTCAATATATTGCCGGAGCGTTTCTCAAAGCTTCTCGAGCGTCAGCGGAACCTGACCGGTAGAACCGGTTGTGGCATGTGTGGCGCGGAGACCGTCGATGACGCCATTCGCCGACCGTCCGCTTTTTCAAGCGACTTAAGCCTGACGGCCCGCGACGTGCAGGATGCAGTGTTGAGCCTCTCGAATGGTCAGGCCTTTAACGCTCGAACCGGCAGTATCCATGCAGCCGGCTGGGCGATCCCGGGCCAGGGCGTCGTTCTGGTGCGTGAAGATGTCGGTCGTCACAATGCCCTCGATAAACTCATTGGGGCTTTAGTTCGCCGCAATGAGGACTTGTCCCGCGGGTTCGCAGTCGTCTCGAGTCGGGCGAGCTACGAGTTGGTTCAGAAGGTCGCGACAGTGGGGATTTCGACGCTCGTGGCGGTGTCGGCGCCGACCGGATTTGCCATTCGTTCGGCCGAACGTTTTGGCGTGACGCTTGTCGGATTTGCGAGAGCCGGGCGGCATGTCGTGTATGCCCATCCAGAGCGTTTCATTGATCTACCGTCTGGGGATGTGACATGAAAATCCGTATTCAAGACGACTCGATTCGCTGCCGACTAGGTCGCCGGGAGTTGTCTGATCTGCTCGCGACCGACTTTTTAGTCGCAACCACACGGTTTCCGAGCGGACAATTGCGTTTCGGGCTGTCGATAGACGCTGAATTGACTGCGCCGGTGGTGGACTGTGTCGAGGGCTTGGTGGGCGTCGGGTTGCCGCGTAGCGCGTTTAACCTGTGGGCCCGGGGTAATGAGGCCTCGTACGCCTTTTCGGCCGACCACGATGCCGGTTCGTTGGCGGTGCTGATAGAAAAGGATTTTCCGTGTGATACGCGCGCGGATTGTTCAACGAGCGATGATCTATTCACCCCGCAGTCGCTGAATCTCGGGGATTAGACGACGGGGTTGGCAGGCCGATCGAGCCTATAGCCTTGACGGCTCAAGCCTATCGATCCGGTGCGCCGGACTTGAGTCCGACACACCGATTCGGGATCAGAGCGCTAGGCGTTGGCGCGAGCGCTCTTCGGGAATCGCACCCAAACTTTACGGTCAAAATCGAACAGCTTGCATTCGCGTACCGTGCGCCAGTACGTGCGCATCGACAACTCGATCTCGGGGATTTCCGGGACCAGTTTCGCAAGGGCCGTTTGCGCTGCTTTGAGTCGATAGAGCGGGATCTTGGCATCCAGATGATGTGCCGCATGTTCCATGATGTTGTGCAGCAGGAAGTTCCACCAAGGGCGGATGCGGTACCGCACCGTGCCGTGGAGGATGCCCTGTTCCTTCAGCCAAGACGTCTTATCGGCATACCAAACGAAATCTGGGTGGGTGTGATGCAGATACACCACAAAGCCAACCGTCCAGTTCCAAACCAGAAACGGAATCAGGAATCCGAGCACCACGGATACACCGATAGAGCCCGCCGAGAACATGACCAAGCCCCCGATCCATAGCGCTGCGAAAACGGTCACCAGCGTTGAATCCCAGAAGAACTCAGAGCGACTGCCCGGCGAATTCTTGCCGCGTGGGTAGTACAGACGACGCCACCAGATTTCAAACAAGTAGTACGGCAAAGGTCCCGCTGCACTGCGGTACAGCCGCTCTAGCGCCTTGCCGGCGGGCGACAGTTGCTCCCACTCCGAGGGGTCTTTGGGCTCCCAAACGAAATCACGGCCCTTCAGGCTATTGAAGCCGTGGTGGACCACGTTATGGCCGACCCGCCACAAGCTGTAGGGCGTCATCGACGGCAGAAACGCGATGCGGCCCAATACCTTATTGAGTCCGTCGTGATCCGTCAGGCTGCCATGGCACGCGTCGTGCCCAATAATGAAGAGGCGCACAATCGCCAGTGTCGCCAAAACCGAGCCCAACAATTGCCAGCCGAGGCTGTTGCGCGCAACCAGCCATTCTGCGAAGCCGAATAGCGCGATATCCGCAGACAACAGCGCAATCGCGATCGCGGTTGAACGGCGATAGTACGCTGACAGCACTTCCCGCAGCCGTGGAATGCTGTAGGTCGTTGAAGCGGAAGAGTTTTCAGTAACGATCTTGAGCGCGGCAGACATTGAATCAGAGTTCCTAGGCGAATCAAACCCGGGCATTATGAACGCTATTCGGCGCCGGGGACAGCGGGGCCTACCGGTATAGCGCTTCGGGAAGGGAGAACGCCTTTTGTACACCCTGTATTACATGCCTGGTGCCGCCAGTTTCGTGGTCCACTGGTTGCTGATCGACATCGGGGCTTCATACCGCTTGGTCTGCGTCGATGGTGAGCGGGGCGAACATAAGTCGCCGGAGTATTTGCGTCTGAATCCAAACGGAATGGTGCCCTTGTTGCTCGTCGACGGGCGACCGGTCTATGAAGCGGCGGCGCTTGGGCTGTTGCTTGCCGAGCGGCATCCCGAACATGCGCTCGCGCCCGTGCTCGGTGATCCGCGCCGGGAAATGTATTTGCAATGGATGCTGCATTTAGCCAATACCGTGCAGCCGGCATTCCGGAACTGGTTTTATCCGACTGAGCCGGCAGGCGAGGGCGCGCAGGAGGTGGTTCAGTCCATGGCGCGGTCTCGATTAGAGGCCGCCTTTCAGCGACTCAATGACCACTTGCTGGTCCAGGGCCCCTACATTTGTGGGACGGACACGCCGACCGTGGTGGACTTCCATGCGGCCATGCTCGCCCGCTGGTCCCGCCATTTGCCAACTTCGGCATTGCACTGGCCGGCAATAGCTAGCTTGGTCGAGCGGATGACCGCGAGGCGAAGTTTTGCAGCCGTCTGTCAAGCAGAGGATCTCTCCGGATGGCCCTGATCGAACCTCAACTTGAGACCCCGCGGCTACGCTTACGGCCACCCCTACGAGACGACTTCGACGCCTGGGCCCTCATGGCGGCTGACCCGATCACAATGGCCACCCTCGGCGGCACACAACCCCGCGCCGTCGCATGGCGCGCGTTCGTCCAGATGGCCGGCTCGTGGGCCCTGTATGGATTTGGCATGTTCTCGGTCATTGAGCGTGCGAGCGGACGTTGGATCGGTCGCGTTGGCCCTTGGCGGCCTGATGGATGGCCGGGCAATGAAGTGGGCTGGGGTCTGGTCTCCGATTTGCACGGTCAAGGCTATGCGACGGAGGCAGCGATTGCGGCGATTGATTGGGTGGTTGGTACGCTTGGATGGACTGAATTCATCCACTGTATCGATCCGAGTAACCATAAATCGGTCGCACTGGCCCGGCGTTTGGGCTCCAACCGTCTGCGGGACGCTGATTTGCCGGCGCCCGCCTTGCAGCGGGTCGATGTCTATGGTCAGACCGCTGCCGAATGGCGGCGACGTCGAGCCTAAGAATCGCTTCCCAAGTAAAGCCTCACGACCAGGCGCTGAGCCCAGCGGCCATAAGGCGGGCGGAACAAGCTGACAGGGAAGAATCGATGTCGCCGAAAGACTGCGCGCGCGTGGGACAGTTCACGGAATCCCTCGATACCGTGGTAGCTACCCATGCCGGATTGGCCGATGCCGCCAAACGGCAAGTCGTGATTAAACACGTGCCAGCCCCAATCGTTGATCGTGACACCACCCGAGTGGGTGCGGTCGAGGAGCGCTCTTAAGGCAGCCGGATCAAAGCCGTATGGATACAGCGCTAATGGTCGTGGTCCGGCATTGACGACCTCGATTGCATCGTCGAGGGTTCGGTAGGCGACGACCGGGAGAATCGGACCGAACAACTCATCCTGCATTAGCCGCATCTGACGAGTGACGCCTGTCACGATGGTCAACGGTTGGCGGCAGCCATCGGTGGCGGCAACCGTTTGAATCTTGGCGCCCAGCGACCGCGCATCGGCGAGCAAGGCGCTTAAACGAGCGTGCTGGCGCTCATTGATGATGCTGGTGTAATCCGGGTCGGTGACAGGTTGGGGGTAAAAAGCAGTCGCGGCGCGCGTGACTGCGACCACAAAATCATCCACAAGATGTTCCGGTACGAGCGCGTAGTCAGGTGATACGCAAATCTGTCCGGCATTGAAAAGTTTGCCGTGCGCGATGGAATGCGCGGCTGCGTTGATGTCAGACGTCTCCGCGAGGATCGCCGGTGACTTGCCCCCGAGTTCCAGTGTCACCGGTGTGAGGTGTTTGGCGGCGTTTGTCATGACGGCCGGCGCAATCGATGGCGCTCCAGTGAAAATCAGATGATCAAAGGGCAAAGCGGTGAACGCGCGAGCCACCTCTGCATCTCCAACCACCACCGGTACTGCGCCGGTGCCCAACGCCTCATCCAGCAGCACTTGCAGTGCCGCATTCGTATGTGGCGCGTACTCCGATCCTTTGATCATCGCGCGGTTTCCCGTCGCAATCGCCGCAATCAAAGGTCCGATGGCAAGATAGACGGGGAAGTTCCAGGGCGAGACGATGCCAACGACGCCTTTGGGTTGGTACTCCACCCAGGCACGATTGCTTAGAAATAGGAGTTCGGTATCCCGCCGCTGTGCTCGCATCCAGCCGGCCAAGTGACGGCGTGCGTGGCGCGCAGCGAGCACTGGGCCGAGCACATCAGCCAGTAGCGATTCAAAAGTTGCCCGGCCACCGAAATCTTTCGAGATGGCCTCTGCGAGCGCGTATTTGTGGCGCTTGAGCGCATTGATGAGGCTCTGTAGGCGCGCCCGTCTCGATGCAGCACTGGGCACCGGTTCGGCGGAAAAAGCCGACCGCTGCCGCTCAAATAACGCCAAGAGGTGATCGGCCGACTCATCCGCCATCGGCCGGACCTCCTTGAGTTAGGCCTGTTGGCCTTTGCCGCGACGCAATAAGACGTACAACAAGAGCGCCACTGCGATGGACACGGTGCTCGCCCAAAATTCGTACTGGTGTGAGGGTGTAATGGCCATCGCCACGAGGACTAACACCATGCCTGCGATCGCCACATAGCTCAGCCATGGGAACAGCCACATTGGTAGGGTTGGCGCTGGGCCGCCGGCCGTTTCGCGCCGACGCCGTGTGACGATCTGTGAGACTGCAGTAGCCAGATAAATCACCACGATCAGAGCACCCGAAGCGTTCGTCAAAAAGGCGTACACATCGGGTAACAGCAGGTTCGCAACGACGCCGACGAAGCCGGCGGCGCTCGCCAGCAGCACAGAGCGCGCAGGGACTTGGCTGGAATTAGTCTTAACGAGTGCGCGCGGAGCGTCACCTTTTTCGGCGAGGACGAACAGTACCCGTGAAGCCACGTAAAACGCCGAATTCAAGCAAGACAACACCGCTGTGAGAATGATGCCCTTCATGATCGTCCCGGCGAACGGGATATGCAGGGTGTCGAGCGCAGCAGCGAATGGGGATACGCCCGACTTCACTTCGGTCCATGGCAAGACACTGCAGATTACGAAGATTGAGCCGACATAAAAGATCAGAATCCGGCCAATGATGGTGGACGTCATCCGGGCCACCGCCCGGGCAGGTTCCTCCGATTCGGCCGCCGCGATCGTCACGACTTCGGCGCCCATCATTGAGAAGATGACAGTCGTGACCGCTGCAAGTACGGCGAATGCGCCTTTCGGAGCGAAGCCGCCGTGGGAGTACAGATTCGCGAAGGTCATCCCTTCTTCGGAATGGAAGCCGAAAGCGTGCGATAACCCAAGGGTAATGAAGGAAATAATCGCGGCGACTTTGATAGATGCAAACCAAAACTCGAATTCCCCGTAGGCGCGCGCCGACATCAAATTGACGCCGGTCATCAGCGCCATGAGTACGAGACCGATGGCTAGATTTGGGATCGGCAAGAATTCTTGAAGAATGTTGGCCCCGGCGATTGCCTCAACGGGAATCACAACAATCCAAAAATACCAATAGAGCCAACCCACCGAGAACCCGGCCCAATTGCCGAGGCCGGCGCGCGAAAATTCCGTGAAGGAGCGGATGTTGGGCATGTCGACGGCCATCTCACCCAACATGCGCATGATCAGCAGGACCAGCAGGCCCGTGAGCGCGTAGCTGATGAGGATCGCCGGGCCAGCGGCTGAGATTGCCACGCTACTACCGACGAACAGTCCAGCACCGATGATGCCGCCGATGGTGATCATCGTGACGTGACGCGATTTAAGGGACTTGCTCAGCGTATTAGGGGCGCCGGCCGTGTCAGAAACGGGTTGGGTCATGTTGGTCTTGCTCCACGCGCTTAATGGCGCGTCCCGCAGGTTACACAATGCGGCGCCCGTCGGGCAGTCAGACGTAGAATCAGAGGGCAAAATATTCACGCTCGACCGAGGAGGCGGATCCCTATGGCTGACCAGATTGACCCGGGTTTTGCGGATATCGTCACTGCAGCGGCTCGCATTGCCCCCTATGTGCGGCGTACGCCGGTCTTGGCGGATGAGGTCCATTTCCCGGGTCTGGCCTTCAAATGTGAGAATTTGCAGGCCGTCGGTGCCTTCAAAGCTCGCGGCGCCTGTAATGCCGTGTTCGCCTTGTCCGAGGCGGTGGCTCGACGGGGGGTGGTGACACATTCATCCGGCAATCATGCGGCGGCCCTTGCCCGTGCGGCCTCGTTGCGAGGTGTCCCTGCGCACATCGTGATGCCTAAGGGAGCCCCGAGTATCAAGCGCCAAGCAGTAGAAGAGTGGGGCGGGCGAATTACGATTTGTGAGCCGACGCTCGCAGCCCGCGAGGCGGTCGCCGCGGAGCTGTGTGCGCAGACTGGCGGTGTTTTGGTTCATCCCTATGATGACCCTGAGGTCATTGCCGGCCAAGGTACGGCATTGCTGGAGCTGAGCAGCGAATTAACCCCGCCGGACGTGGTGTTGGTCCCAGTGGGTGGCGGAGGGCTATTAGCCGGAACCGCCATAGCGGCGCGAACATGTTGGCCGAGGGTGCGCGTCGTCGGTGTTGAACCGGCCGGCGCTGATGATGCCGCCCGTTCATGGGCGACTGGCGTCCTGCAGCCTCAACTCTCGCCAGTGACGGTGGCAGACGGCCTGCGCGGCGCGCTATCCGCTCGCACCTTGCGTCTGGCACGTCAGTACGTGGACGATATTGTGGTTGTGAGCGAAGACTCGATACTGGCGGCGACGCGTTTATTGTTTGATCGTCTCAAGGTTGTTGTTGAGCCTTCGGGGGCCGTGCCTTTAGCGGCCGTCCTAGAGGGCAAAGTCGCAGGCTCCTCGATCGCCATGATTCTGACCGGTGGCAATGTCGACTTGGATCGTTTGCCGTGGGCTAAGTAAGCCCCGCAAGGAAGTGGTGGAAAGCGCTTAATCCATTGCGTACCGCTCGGCGTACTCTGAGACCGTCTCTCAGAGAGGTACGTGTCATGACTAAAGGCCCAAGCCACATCATGGTAGCGCTCGCGGATCCGACTGCCCGTGTTGCGCCGTTATTGGATCGCGCAGCTGAAATCGCCAGCCGCTGTGGTGCTCGGGTCACGATCTTCCACAGCCTGTACAGCCCATTCTTAACCGGGCAGCAGTACTTTTCTAAGGAGGAGCTCGAATTATCGATCGCAGCCTTCGTTGATCGTCGGAAGGCTGAATTAGAGGTGTTGTCTAAACCGCTGCGATCCGCGGGGATTGACGTACACCTGCGTGTACGCTGGGACTATCCGCCCCATGACAGCATCGTGCGGGAAGTGATGCGCGAAAAAATCGGGCTGCTACTAGTCGGTACCCATCGCCATAGTCGCGTGGCCCGAATGGTCTTAACCAATACCGATTGGCAGCTTATTCGGTCTTGTCCGTGTCCCATGTTGCTCGTGAAGACTCGCCAACCCTATGACAATGCCCCGGTGCTTGTTTCGGTTGATCCCATGCACGCTCATGCTAAGCCTGAATCTTTGGACGCGCGGTTGCTCGAAGCTGGCCGAGACTTTGCTCAATTGTTTGAGTCACCAGTGCATGCGGCTCATTTTTATTCCGCTAACCCGTTGGTTGTTGCTGGATTTTTGGTTGAACCTGCGCCGATGCCGCTGCAGTTTGCTGCAGAATACCTAGGGGATGTTAAGGAGGCGTATGGTGAGCTCGTCAAGCCGTTTGCGATTCCGCGGGCGCGTCAGCATCTCGATTGCGGCATGCCTGTTGAGGTGCTGCCACAACTGGCTAGCGAGATTGGCGCTGGCGTCGTCGTCATGGGCGCTGTATCACGCAGTGCGATCAAGCGGCTTTTCATCGGTAATACGGCCGAAAACGTGATTGATGCGCTGCCCTGTGATGTCCTGGTCGTGAAACCCGAGGGCTTTCGCACTGATGTGCCCAAGAGAACGACGGAGCGCCCATGGGTCGTGCCCGCATTTTAGATCGACGCTAGTGTGTTTTGTCGTCGGGATCGGATTCAATTTCGTTGTAATCCGCCCGATCATCGATTGAATCCGCAATCGCACAAACTTCGCGCGGTAAGTTCGGCTCCCAGCCTTCTCCGGCGACCGCGTATTCTCGTTCCTCAGGATCTAACGGGTCCCCGGAGCCCCGCAGGTCCTCCGGTGATGTGGCGGCGTCAAGCCCAAGCGCGAACCATGTGTCCATCTCTAATTCATCAAGATCACCGTCCGAGTGCTGCACTTCAATCGTGCCCACATGGTCGTCCAGCGCGACCACCTGGAATAGATGTCCATCACTTCGGTCCCGGTACCAGTGCCCTACCTCAGGAATTAGCCGCGTTAGCATGTCGTTCTCCACATCAGCGTTTATCCAGATGTTGAGGCTTGATCCTAGGCGCGTTGCGGGCTAGTGCACTCAGGGATTCTGCGGATGCGGCGCACCTTAAAAGTGCAATTTTGCGTCGCGATGCCCCGGAAAAGGGCGGGCGATCATTCAATACGCGATAAAAAACAAAGACTTAATAAATAATGTCGTCGCCGCCCAAGTCGGCACGATCCCTGCATTGGTCTGAGCAGTTCTTCACATGACTGTTGCAATTCAGGGGACTTCGAATGGATATGAATGTCAGGGTGTGCAGCATCGCAGCTTTAGCTTTGCTTGCGGGTGGCGTTGCGGCGGCGGAGTCTGAGGGGGCGGCCGATGCGCCGACCAGTTTGGTGATTAGCGGTTATTTTGATGGATCGTATTCGAACCTGTCCGGCGCGGGTGTGTTTACGAGTGGCACCGCAGACCGAGTGTTTGATGTGAAAAGCGACGGCTTTTCGTTGCAGCAAGCAGCCGTAACGTTCGCTTATCAGCCCAAAGAAGGTCTCGGCGCGGTACTCAACGTGACCGCTGGCAATGATGCCAATCTGATTGCCTCCTATGGTGCGATTACTGGCGGCACTAATAAATTCGACGTCACGCAAGCCTTTTTGCAGTACGCCACAGGTCCGTTGACGGTGATTGCGGGTAAGTTTGTAACGCTATCTGGGGCAGAGGTGATTAATTCGCCCACGAACGCAAATTTTTCGCGCTCAATCCTCTTCGGGTATGCGATTCCATTTACCCATACCGGACTGCGAGCAACCTATGCGGCGACGGACACGGTCAGCCTGATCCTCGGCGTCAACAATGGTTGGGATGCACTGAAGAATGCGAATTCCGGCAAGACCCTCGAAGTGGGTGGCACCTATACGCCCTCGAAGGCATTGGCATTCGCGGCGTCGGGGTACATTGGCAAACAGCGTATCGGTGGTCTCGTGGACACGGGACCAGAGGGAACGCGCTCGCTGATCGACCTCGTCGCAACGTGGAATGTCACCGACTCACTGAGCTTCGTGCTGAACTACGATTGGGCTAAACAGGCGGGTGTAACCGATGGCGTGAAAAGCCCTATCGATGCCAAGTGGAGTGGTCTTGCTGCCTATGCCAACTACACCATCAGTGATCAGTGGAAGGCGTCGCTGCGCGCTGA
Source organism: uncultured Pseudomonadota bacterium (assembly GCA_903879335.1). Classification (GTDB taxonomy): domain Bacteria; phylum Pseudomonadota; class Gammaproteobacteria; order Steroidobacterales; family Steroidobacteraceae; genus CAIKZZ01. Next base: position 16,969 of record CAIRLC010000017.1, on the reverse strand, counting down.
ATATTTTGATGATGCCGATGGCTATCGCACGGGTGTCGCGCAGAAGTGGAAAGAGGTCACGGCAACGCTCGCCTACTTACCGACGAAGGCTCTCGAACTGCGTGTAGAGGCGCGAGCTGACACGTCCGATGAGTCAGCGTTCGTTAAGAAAATCGAGACCGCCTCGGTCACCTCGAGTCAGAATTCAGTCGCGGTACAAGCACTCTTTAAGTTCTGATGGGCCACTCCGGCAGTCGCGCCATTGGGCGCGACTGCCGGACGTTCATTAAAAAACGCCGTGACCGATCACTTTCCTGATCCAAAGGGACGAGAGCGGCGGAAGCGCGCCCGATGTGTTGGTGCAACTGGATGATTAAGGTGGTCTCCTCGTCCGAGGCCGGGTAGCGCTCAGGGTCGGCGCAGCGTCCATGTGCTGAATCCGGGAAATCGCAACCAATCGCAAGTGGCCGCGCCGCACTGCTCCCGCAACGTCGTTGATCGGGTTTGTGCGATCATGTCGCCCGCATCCCGCCGACCTTTTCACGGAGGTCCGCGCTGGGGTCGCTTGGGTGGGCTTTTGGAGCGGATTCTTGTCTTCAGCGAACCTCGGGCGTGGACTTGACCACGACCTCGTCTGCATTGATCTTGAGACAACAGGTGGGCACCCGTCCCGCAACCGCATCATCGAAATCGGTCTGATCGAAATCGATCGGGATGGCACGGAGCGAGTGTGGAGCACGCTCGTGAATCCTGGGGTCAGAATCCCCTCCCAAATCGAGTCATTCACCGGCATCAGCAACGAAATGGTGGCGAACGCACCTGATTTCGCCGATGTGCACCGTGAATTGCTTGACCGACTGTCCGGGCGTCTATTCGTGGCCCACAACGCGCGTTTTGACTACGGGTTCGTGCGCGCGGAGCTCCTGCGGCTGGGTAAGCGATTCGTTGCGCCTGTGCTGTGCACCGTCAAGCTCTCGCGCCGGATCAATCCCGAGTATCCCCGTCATAATTTGGACTCAGTCATGGCGCGCCATGGCCTAGCCTGCGATGCGCGTCATCGCGCATTGGGCGATGCGATGGTGTTGCGAGATCTGCTGGCCATCTGGCGGCGTGACGTCGATCCGACACACTTGGTTTCCCTGATTGACGGTCTCCTGACCGAAACGTCGTTGCCGCCCCAATTGGGGCCAGATCTGGCCGACGAATTGCCAGAAGCGCCGGGTGTCTACCGCTTTTATGGTGCGGACGATGCCCTGCTGTACGTGGGAAAAAGCAAAAATATCCGCAAACGGGTGCTAGAGCATTTTGCTGCGGAGCACCGTGCGGCGAAGGAAGCTCAGTTAGCCCGTCAAGTTCACCGGGTGACTTGGACGGAGACAGCCGGTGAATTAGGCGCCTTGTTGACTGAGGCCCGGGCCGTGAAAGAGACCAAGCCGCTGACGAACCGGCGCTTGCGATCGAACCAATCGGTCACCTTAGCGTTCGTCCACACCGACAGTGGTATCGACCGCTTGGAAGTGACGGAGGTTTCCGCACTCGATTCCAAGTCGGATAGCGACTTCTTTGGGCTCTACAAGGACGCCAAGGCCGCGTTACGCGCGGCTGATGAAATCTGTCGTGCCCATCGACTTTGCCCTAAATCACTGGGGCTTGAGGCTGGACGCGGTCATTCTGAAGCGGGCGCTTCTTGCTTCGCCCACCAATTAGGCCGCTGTAAGGGGGCGTGTGTCGGAAAGGAAGCCCCTGGTCTGCATAACGCCCGCGCGCGCTTAGCGTTTTCCGGTACCCGTCTTGCCTCGTGGCCGTTTCGTGGCCGAGTCGTCGTGGTGGAGACAGATTGGCGCGGATGCGCCGACTTGCATGTGCTTGAGCATTGGCGATACCTAGGCACTGTGCGGGATGAACAGGAGGCGCTGGGTTTGGATGCCGAGGATCTTCACTTTGATCCCGATATCTATCGCATACTGCGTCGATTCTTTGACGCTCCGGGCAGTGCCCGGATCGTGGAGCTTTCCTGATGCCTGAATTCGTAATGACAGCCCCGCGAGGGGCTGCCGATCTGCTCACGGCCGAACTGTCCACCTTCGGTGCGCTAGAGTTGCGCGAGCGTCCTTATGGAGCCACATGCTCAGGGCCGCTCGAAGTGGCTTATCGCGCGTGCTTGTGGTCGCGAGTGGCTAGCCGAGTGCTCATGACCTTGCACGTGGCCGATGCACCGACCCCTGAAGCGCTCTATGCCGCGGCGCGTGCGATTGATTGGAGCCAGCACATCGGCCCAACGTCGACCATTGCCGTTGATTTTGACAGCACGCGATCGGCGGTGACCCATACCCGCTTTGGTGCCCTCAAGGTCAAGGATGCCATTGTTGACCAACTCCGCGACTTACGGGGCGACCGTCCCAATGTGGACACGCTACGCCCTGACGTGCGGATCAGCGTTAAAGTGGTCGCCGACCGCGCAACTATTGCGATTGATTTATCCGGCGACAGTTTGCATCGACGCGATTGGCGCGGCGCGGGCGTTGCCGCACCGTTGAAGGAAAATCTGGCGGCGACCCTACTGTTACGCGCAGGATGGGCCGATATTGCCGCCGCGGGTGGCGCGTTTGTAGACCCCATGTGTGGGTCCGGCACGTTGCCGATTGAGGCTGCACTGATCGCCACCGATACGGCGCCGGGACTCACCCGCAAGTACTTCGGTTTTTCCGGCTGGGCGCAGCACGATGCCCCGTTATGGAACCGGCTGCTGGAGGAGGCGAGAGCCCGTAGTACGCTCGCTAGTTTCCAGACCGGCCGCATTTTCGGCAGCGACATTGATGTTCGCGCAGTGCAGGCTGCCCAAGAAGGGTCCCGTCTGGCTGGGGTAGACCGGATTGTGAAGTTTGCGCAGATGCCGCTCGTCCGTGTCACGAGGCCTGAAGGCCTTGGTTTGATGGTCGTAAACCCGCCGTACGGCGAGCGATTGGGCGACGAGGAGGGTCTGCGCGATTTGTATCGCGAGCTCGGGTTAGTGCTGCGCGAACGATTCGATGGCTGGCAAGCCGCTGTTTTCACCGGCAATCCCGGTTTAGGCCGAGAGATTGGCCTTGATGCCAAGCGCCGACACCACCTGTATAACGGACCTATCGAAGCTCACCTACTGCGCTTCGATGTCTCAGTGGCCAGTCGCCCTCGGGAGCACCGCCCAGGTCACCTTCCGCCGGTTGACGCTGCGCGCCGAGACAGTGGTGGCGCGCAAATGTTCGCCAATCGACTGCGCAAGAATCTCGACAATTTGGGCAAGTGGGCTCGCCGTGAGGGGGTGAGTTGTTATCGAGCCTACGACGCCGATATGCCAGAGTATTCGTTTGCGATCGATATTTACGGCTCGGCGGATGCACCTGAGGGGCGCTACGCCTACGTGCAGGAATACGCGGCGCCGCCTTCGGTCGCTGAAGAGAGGGTCCGCACACGGCGAGCCGAGGCCGTTTCTGTTTTGCCCGAGGTGCTTGGGTTACCGGAGGACAGAATTTGGTTCCGCACCCGTCGTCGTCGCAAGGGCTTGGATCAATATACGAAATTAGCGAGTGAGCAAGTCTTTCACGAGGTATCAGAAGGCGGCCTACGTTTTCTGGTCAATTTCGATGATTACTTGGATACCGGAATATTTCTCGATCATCGCATTACACGCGCGCGCGTTCGAGAGCTTGCCGCAGGTCGGCGCTTCCTGAATCTTTTTGCCTATACCGGTAGTGCGACGGTATACGCCGCCGCCGGTGGTGCGGCATCAACGACAACCGTAGATATGTCGAGAACCTACCTCGAGTGGGCGCAAGCGAATTTAGACCTCAATGGATTTGGCGGGCGTGAACACGTCCTCGTTCAAGCGGACGCCTTGGAATGGGTACGTCATGCACCGGCGGGTGGATGGGATCTCATCTTCCTTGATCCGCCCACCTTCTCGAATTCTAAACGCATGGCCGAGACACTCGATGTTCAACGTGATCACGTCGCGCTGCTGGAGTCCACGTTACGCCTTGTTGCTCCGGGCGGAGTCTTGGTGTTCTCCACGAACTTCACTCGGTTTTCGATGGATTCATCGTTGACAGCCATGGCTGACGTTGAAGATATTTCACGGGCGACAGTGCCCAAGGATTTCGAGCGTAACCCTCGGATCCACCGATGCTTCTTGCTGCGACCCAAGCCTTGGAACTGACGCTGCCGCCCTTGTCAGATTTTTAAAGACGAGTCAGCTCGCAGTCGGCCGTCATTTGCCTAAAAGTAGGCGGATGACCATGCCCTGTGATTCAGTCATGGCGCAATGTTGCCGGGTTTCAGCCGGTAGACATTGAGTTGAAGGGGACTTCATCGCCTCTCTTGTGGTTAAATGTCGGGGTTGATGCGGTAACTTAAACGACGCATCTTTTGAAAAATACCAAACATGTCTGCGCGCAAAACGATAATAGGCGTACCCGCCGACCGACGACTGCTCGGCAGTCACTGGTTCCATTGCGTGGGCGAGAAGTATCTCGCCGCGGTGTGCAATTCAGCAGGGGCAATACCAGTCATCATCCCGACACTTGGGACTCATGACGATCGCTTAGCGATTTTGGCGTCTGTAGACGGCATCCTACTGACGGGCAGTCCTTCCAACGTGGAACCGCATCATTACCAAGGGCCAGCAAGCGAGCCAGGCACATGGCATGACGCTCACAGAGATCAGACGACCTTGCCCCTGATTCCGGAAGTGGTCGCGCTAGGCATGCCCTTGCTCGCCGTCTGTCGAGGCTTCCAAGAGATGAACGTCGCTTTCGGCGGTACATTGCACCAGCGGATTCAGGAGGTTGGCCCGTTTGCTGATCATCGTGAAGAGACTGAAGCGCCATTAGACGAACAGTACGGTCCGGCGCATGACGTCGAATTGGTTGCCGGTGGATATCTCTCGAGCCTGATCTCTGCGCCCCGCATTCGCGTGAATTCGCTGCATCAACAGGGTATTGATCGGCTCGGCGATGGCTTGGTGATCGAGGGTGTCGCACCTGACGGACTCATAGAGGCGGTCCGCGTTAAGAGCGCGCGCAGTTTTGCAGTTGGCGTGCAGTGGCATCCTGAATGGAAGTCGACGGACAACGAATTTTCTCGGGTCCTGTTTGAGGCGTTCGGAAACGCCGCTCGGACCTACGCGCTAGCCCGTCGGGCAGCGCATTCAATGATAGGTGCATCATGACGACGAGCCCAATTAGACAATTCTTGAAAGACCACGGCATCCAGGAAGTGGAGGCCATTATCCCGGACCTCGCGGGCGTTGCCCGCGGCAAGGTAGTTCCTGCAGAAAAGTATGTCGAAGAAGAAGGCATGCGACTTCCCGAGTCCATCTTCTTGCAGACTGTGACGGGTGATTATCCGGATGACGACAGTTCGATCAGTCCTTCTGAAATCGACATTGTGCTCAAGGCTGATCCACAGACGATTCGAGTTGTCCCTTGGGCAGCAGAGCCCACGGCACAGGTGATTCACGACTGTTTCTACGGCGATGGACGCCCGGTTACGATGGCTCCGCGCTATGTACTGCGCCGAGTGCTTGATTTATATGCAAGCCAAGGCTGGGATCCGGTGATCGCACCGGAACTTGAGTTCTATCTCGTTGAGCCGAACATCGATTCGGACTACCCATTAAAGCCCCCAATCGGACGATCAGGTCGCCCTGAAATTGGGCGGCAGAGTTATTCCATTGCGGCCGTCAACGAATTTGACCCGCTCTTTGACGACGTCTACGCGTACTGCGAGGCCCAAGAGCTCAACATTGATACCTTGATCCATGAAGCTGGCGCGGCGCAGATGGAAATCAACCTCCTTCATGGCGATGCCATGTCGTTGGCCGACCAAGCCTTTATGTTCAAGCGCACGGCACGTGAGGCGGCGTTGCGGCACAAAATGTACGCCACATTTATGGCCAAGCCGCATGCGAAGGAACCCGGCAGCGCGATGCACTTACATCAAAGTGTGGTTGATGCTAAGACACGAGAAAACATATTCAGCAACCCGGATGGGTCGCCATCGAATTTGTTCTTTGCGCATATTGCCGGCCTGCAGCGCTACTTGCCGGCAGCGATGTCGCTCTTTGCTCCGAATGTAAACAGTTATCGACGAACGACCCCGAACAGCATGGCCCCGATCAATGTCCACTGGGGCTATGACAATCGAACTGCGGGCCTACGTGTGCCGATGTCGAGTGCAGCTGCTCGTCGTGTTGAGAATCGTGTCGGTGGAGCCGATGCCAATCCTTATCTCGCGATGGCCGCCTCGCTCGCCTGTGGTTACCTCGGTATGGTCGAGGGCTTGAAGCCGACAGAGCCGATCAGTGGTAGTGCGTATTTGTTACCGTTCCAATTGCCTCGAACGCTGGCGGAGTCGCTGCGACTGTTGCAAGAGTGCCGGCCGCTGGTCGATGTCGTCGGTGAACGATTTGTGGGGGCTTACTCTGCCGTTAAGGACAGTGAGCACGACGCCTTCTTACAGGTGATTTCAGCTTGGGAGCGTGAGCACCTGTTGCTCAACGTCTAACGGAGACACCGTGTACCTGCACCGCGCCGTTGGGATGTGCCTAGCCGCGGTGTTCGGTCTAGCCGCCTGTCATAATCACCCATCGACGGGACAGGCTGCCAACTCGAGTGGACACCACCACGCCCGTGTGCTCAATGTCTACAACTGGACTGACTATATAGCCCCAGAGGCGCTTGCCAAGTTCGAGAGCGAAACGGGCATCAAGGTCAACTACGACGTGTTCGATAGTAACGAGGTCTTAGAGACAAAGTTGCTGACCGGGCATACCGGCTATGACGTCGTTGTGCCGACTGACTACTATTTACAACGGCAGGCCAAAGCGGGCGTACTGCTGCGGCTTGATCATGAAAAGCTGCCGAATTTAAAAAATATCGATCCATTGGTGCTTCGTCAGTTGCAGACGCTAGATCCCGGTAATCGATATGGCGTTCCGTACACGAGTGTCATCACCGGGATTGGTTTTAACGTCGATAAAGTACGCGCCGCTCTTGGGGACGTTCCCATTGATAGTTGGGCCGTCATTTTCGACCCCAAAAACGCAGCCAAACTGAAATCCTGCGGCTTCACCTTATTGGATCAGGAAGCTGAGGTTATTTTTTCAGGCAAGGTGTGGCTTGGTCTTGATACGACGTCAGAGGATTTGGGCGATCTCGAACATGCCGAAGCGATGCTGACCCGAATTCGACCCTATGTTCGATACTTTCACAGTTCTCAGTACATCAATGATTTGGCGAACGGTGAAACGTGCATTGCCTTGAGTTGGAGTGGCGATATCCTTCAAGCTCGCGACCGCGCGCGCGAGGCGGGGAAGGGCGTCAATATCGCCTTCTCGGTGCCTAAAGAAGGCGCATTACGATCATTCGATATGCTCGCCATTCCGGTCGATGCCCCTCACCCTGACGATGCGCACCGGTTTATCAACTATTTGCTGCGAGCCGATGTAGCGGCTGGATTTACCGAATTCCGGAAGTATCCGACCGGCAACCTGGCGAGTCAGTCCTTAGTGCCAAAAGAATTATTAGACGACCCCATTATTTACCCACCCCCGGAAGTGGTAGCGCGCCTGTTGCCGCATCGATCGGAATCATTGGCTTACGCCCGTTATGCCAACCGGGCTTGGACGCGTGTTCGCACTGGACTTTAAGGGAAATCGCCGATGAACTTGAATCAAGACGGTGCGACAGCTCCAGCCGGTATTCCCTACGTTCGAATCGATCGCGTCACGAAGCGCTTCGGTACTTTTGATGCGGTACGCCAGGTCTCGCTCGATATCGCTAAGGGCGAGATTTTTTGTTTGTTGGGCGGTTCTGGCTGCGGGAAGACGACGCTATTACGGATGTTGGCAGGATTTGAAGAGCCGACTGAGGGATCGATTTTTATCGATGGAGTCGACGTAACGCGCGTCCCACCGTATGAGCGACCCGTCAATATGATGTTTCAGTCGTATGCGCTGTTTCCACACATGACTGTGGCGCAGAATGTGGCGTTCGGCTTGCGTCAGGACGGGATCAATAAGAGTGTCGCCGACGAACGTGTGCGCGAAATGCTCGCGATGGTCCAGCTTGAGGGCTATGGGCCGCGTAAGCCACACCAGTTATCTGGTGGGCAGCGCCAACGCGTGGCGCTAGCGCGCGCTTTAGTTAAGCGCCCTAAGTTGCTCCTGCTGGATGAGCCGCTTGGGGCTCTCGATAAGAAATTACGCGAGCGCACGCAGTTTGAATTGGTCAACCTGCAAGAGCAGTTGGGCGTGACTTTCGTGATCGTGACCCACGATCAGGAAGAGGCGATGACCCTTGCAACTCGGATCGGTGTGATGCGATCCGGTGAGATTTTGCAGGTGGGGTCGCCGACCGATATCTATGAGTTTCCGAATTCACGGTATGTGGCAGACTTCATCGGCTCGGTCAACTTGTTTGACGGGAAATTGGTGGTGGATGAGCCAGACCACTGCAGGATCCACTGCGAAGGCCTTGGGGCGGAAGTTTATGTGGCTCACGGTGTCAGTTCGGCACCCGACGCGACCGTTACCGTAGCCCTTCGGCCAGAAAAGATTCGTCTTGGACGCGAGCAACCCAGTCAGCCCGAAAATGTTGTGCGCGGAATCATCGCAGGGATCGCCTACCTCGGTGATTCAACGCGATTTTTGGTTCAATTGTCCAACGGTACGCAATTGCAGGTGACTCGCTCGAATATCGACCGTCACGATGAGCACCTGGAGTATGACGAGGTGGTTTGGGCGTCTTGGGAAGCGAATTCCCCGGTTGTGGTGTCGAGGTGAGCCGGGTGGGAATCCGGACGTACTGGCAGCAGTTTCGATCAGATCTTGGCCGACGATGGGTGATCGGCGTGCCCTACGGCTGGTTATTGCTGTTCTTCCTTGTTCCACTATTAATCGTATTGAAGATTTCGTTTTCCAATGTCGTTCTGGCCATGCCTCCGGTTGAGCCGATACTGACTTGGTCTCATGATCAAATTCTCCAAATTCGAGTCAATTTCTCGAACTACACGTTCGTACTCGGTGACCGGCTTTACCTGGCCGCGTTCGTGAATTCACTACGCGTTGCTGCGATTTCGACCCTGTGTACGTTGTTGATTGGGTATCCGATGGCGTACGGGATAGCGAGGGCGCCGGGCGCGTGGCGGAATGTCTTGTTCTTGCTCGTCGCTCTACCTTTTTTCACGTCATTCCTGCTGCGCGTGTATGCGTGGATCGGATTGCTTAGTCGTAGCGGTCCCGTGAATGGACTCCTGATCCACCTAGGGCTGATTAACGAGCCGGTACAGTTTTTGCAGACCGATTTCGCCGTATATCTAGGTATGGTCTATTCATACCTGCCGTTTATGGTCTTACCGCTCTATTCCGCGATTGAAAAACTCGACTTGACGCTGCTTGAGGCCGCTGCAGATCTGGGCTGTCGACCGACGAAGGCTTTTTTTGCAATTACTCTTCCGTTGACTCGAGAGGGAATTTTTGCCGGCTGCTTACTCGTCTTTATCCCCGCTGTCGGGGAATACGTCATTCCTGCGCTGTTGGGCGGGCCCGATACCCTGATGATTGGCCGTGTGGTTTGGGATGAGTTCTTCGCCAATCGAGATTGGCCGGTCGCGAGTGCGTTGGCGATGGTATTACTGCTCGTGCTGTCTGGATTTGTCCTTTTATTGCAAAAAGTACAGGCGCAGAGCGAGGAGGCGCAATGAAGGTTCGTCGCTCTCCCTTCGTGCTCGTCATGTTGGTCGTAGGGTTTGCCTTCTTATATCTCCCCATCCTCTCGATGATCGTCTATTCATTCAACGCGTCGCGTTTGGTGACGGTCTGGGACGCTGCGCACTCGCCGACGATAATTTGGTACCGGGAATTATTCGCTAACGATCAAGTCTTGGAAGCGGCGCGCCTCAGTTTGCAGATCGCGGCGGTCAGCGCCACCGGTGCGGTCATCCTTGGAGCACTGGCGGCATTTGCACTTGTTCGGTATCGCCGATTCCGTGGTCGATCCCTGTTTGGATTGTTGACTACAGCGCCGATGGTGTTGCCGGAGGTCATTACTGGTCTTTCCCTGCTGTTGTTATTCGTCGCGCTCGGCCAATGGACCGGCTGGCCGCAGGCTCGTGGCGCCTCAACCATCACGATCGCGCATGTCACCTTTTGTTTGGCCTACGCAGTGGTCGTGATTCAGGCCCGCTTGATGACGGTGGATCGCTCACTGGAAGAGGCGGCCATGGATCTCGGGGCGCGCCCGTGGAAGGTGTTCGTGGTGATCACCCTGCCGCTGATTCTTCCCGCTATTGCCTCGGCGTGGGTGTTGTCCTTTATTCTCAGTTGGGACGATATTGTCATCACCAGTTTCGTTTCCGGACCTGGGTCCACCACGCTGCCCCAGTTGGTTTTCTCGAAGGTCCGTCTAGGGGTCAGTCCAGACATTAATGCGCTGGCCACGATTCTGGTGGGTCTGGTGTCGGTCTGCGTGGCGACCGCGGGTGGGGTTATGATGCGCACGGAGCGTCGACGGTTACACGACGCACAGACAGCGATGGGAGCTCACTGATGGAACTGGTACTCGGTATTGATCTGGGCGGGTCGTCAATTAAGGCCGGTGCGGTTGATCCGACGACAGGCCACCTCGTCGGTGAATTAGACTCGGTACCGACGCCACCGGGCGCCACAGTGGAGGCAACTCAGGCCGCCTTGACCGAGCTGATCGCGCGTTTTCCTCAGTGTACCGGCCCTGTTGGATTGGCATTCCCATCCGTGGTGGTGCGAGGCGTGACGTATACCGCCGCCAACATCGATAAAGGCTGGATCGGCTGTGACGCGGCTGCGGTACTGAAAGCGGCCGCCGGTGGGCGGCCCAGCTTCGTTGTCAACGACGCTGATGCCGCAGGTGTCGCTGAAATGCAGATTGGTGCTGGGCGGGGTGAATCGGGGGTGGTCATGATGATCACTTTTGGCACGGGAATCGGTACTGCGCTCTTTATCGATGGTCGGCTCTGGCCAAACACGGAATTGGGCCACCTCGAGGTGGATGGTATTGAGGCGGAGCACTATGCGAGCGCGCGTGTCCGCACCGTCGAGAATTTGGGTTGGTCAGCGTGGTGTGAGCGGGTTAATAAAGTGCTTGACCGTTATCAAGCCTTACTCTGGCCAGACCTTTTCATTGTTGGCGGCGGAGTGAGTGAACGGTACGAGGAGTTTGAGGCGCTCTTACATTCTAAGGCGCGCATAGTCCCGGCCGGTCTCAGGCAAGCCGCAGGCGTTGTCGGTGCGGCGCTCTATGCCCACGAGAATGCGACGCGTTAAACGATGACGGCACCCATCCCCGTTACTCGGCTTCCGAAAGTCGGTACGACAATTTTTACGGTCATGTCTCGACTCGCGTCGGAATTGGGTGCGATCAACACCGGCCAAGGTGTGCCTGAATTCGATCCCCCGCCGCGCTTGTGTGACTTGGTCAACGAACATGTTCGAGCGGGTCATAATCAATATTCGCCGATGGCTGGTGCCATCGAGTTGCGCGAGGCGATTGCGGCGAAGCTTGAGCGCCTCTACGGACGTCGGGTTAACGTGGAGACTGATTTGACGGTCACCGCGGGTGGCACCGAGGCTTTGTGTTCCACCATTCAAGCTTTGGTTGGGCCCGGTGATGAGGTTGTCCTATTTGATCCCGCCTACGACAGTTATGAACCTGTCGTTGAGTTGTGCGGTGGTGTTTGTCGGCGCCTGCCATTGACCCAACCGGAGTTCTCGATCGACTGGAGCCGCTTAGAGGCGGCGCTCAATCCCCGGACTCGCCTTGTGATTCTCAATACACCGCACAATCCAAGCGGTGCATTGTTGTCACGTGAAGATCTTGATCGCCTGGCTGAGATTCTCCGTCCGACAGCCGCATTTCTGGTGTCGGACGAAGTGTATGAACACATGGTCTTCGATGGACACGCATTTGTAAGCGTCAATTCTCACCCTGAACTCGCCGCTCGGGCAGTGGTGGTGTCCTCTTTCGGTAAGACCTATCACGCCACCGGATGGAAGATCGGCTATTGCGTGGCGCCACAGGCCTTGTCGGCTGAAGTGCGGAAGGTTCATCAGTTCAATACCTTTGCGGTGGCTACACCACTGCAGCGGGCCATTGCCGATTTCATGGTCGAGTGTCCCGAGTGGGAGTTGGAGTTGCCGGCTTTTTATCAGGCCAAGCGTGACTTGCTCAGCGATTTGCTTACGCGGACTCGATTACGCTTTAAACCGACTCCGTCCACCTATTTTCAGCTGGTGGATTATTCCGACATTGCGGATGTAGCGGACGCAGATTTTTCGATGCACCTTATTCGACAGCACGGTGTTGCCACTATCCCAGTGTCGCCATTTTGTGCGGCGCAAAGCCGATCCGAGCGGTTGGTTCGCATTTGTTTCGCCAAGCACGATGACACCTTACGCGCGGCTGCCGAAAGACTTGCCGCGCTCTGAGTGCAGTTCTATTCGTATTTTCAGGTGATGCTATGAAGCCCAGTACCTTTGCAAACCACCCGCCGGAGATCGTCCTGCCGGAAGGCAATCAGCCCTTGGTGGCGCCGATTTATCAGTCGGTGAAATTTGATTTTCCCACGGTCGCCGAGACTGAAGCGTCGTGGGAGCGCGGACTCGGCTTTAATTACAGCCGTACGTCCAACCCAACCGTAGCGGCGCTGGAAGCGACGCTCGCTGGCTTGCAGGGCCGCCAAGGATGCGTCGCGGTCGCCTCTGGAATGGGCGCGGTGTCCACCGCTCTTTTAGCCATGCTGTCTGCAGGCGATCACGTACTTTCATTTGCTGAGAGCTACGGTCCAACCCGACGCATGATTACCAAGGTGCTGGGTCGATACGGGGTGCGCTCGACGTTTGTTTCTATCGATGACTACGCAGCCATTGAGCGCGTTCTGGCGGAAGAGAAAACGGCCATGGTCTGGTTTGAATCACCAACAAATCCGGTCCTAAAAATAGCCGATGTCGCGAAAATCACCGACTTAACCCATCGTCATGGGGCGATTGCCGTTCTCGACAACACGTTTGCAGGACTCGAGGCTCACGGCGATTTGCCGGTAGATCTCTTTGTCCACAGCTTGACGAAATATGCCGGCGGCCACGGTGATGTCATGGGTGGCGCGATCATCGGCGACGAACCCCACATTCGGCGGGTTCAGTTTCACGCCAATACCTTAGGCCCCACGCTCGATCCGCATGCGGCTTACCTCATCCAGCGAGGCCTGAAGACGTACCACGTCCGTCGTCGTGCAGCTTGCGAGACCGCACAGCGTGTAGCCGAGTTCTTGGCCGCGCATCCGAAAGTGGCCAAAGTTCGCTACCCGGGGCTGCCGACTGATCCCGGACACGCTCGCGCGAAGAGTCAGATGAAGGATTACGGAACACTGCTGTGCATCGATCTGATCGGTGACGCGGCTGGAGCCAGTCGCTTTGCCGAATCGCTTCGTTTATTCAGCATGGCGGCAAGCTTGGGTTCGACGGAATCCTTGATTGTGCCGCCCTCGTTACAGCAAGTGAGAGACCTCACCGGTGATCTGAGAATCGCATGCGATATCGGTCAGACCACGTCACGCCTGTCTATTGGTCTTGAGGATCCGGAAGATTTAATCGCAGATCTCGCTCAGGCACTCGAATCGTGAACGACACGTCGGGCGCTTGAGGGCTCAGTCGCGTCATCTAACCTTCACGTGAGTGTCACAAACATGTAGGCCAGGTGCTGCACTCTGCTCTCCATCAGTAATGGGGCGGGGTGCAAGCCGATGTCGGCGAATCCAGCGGGTTGGTTTGATCGGGTCGACGCTTACGAGTATCGCTTTTGCGTACGGCTAAACCTCGCGTGCGAGCGCGCCGCTGTGCTGGCCTTGTTTCGGGTGGTCAGTCGGCTCGGTGATGGCGTGTTCTGGTATTCCTTGATGGCATTCCTTGCCTTAGCTTGGGGTCCTGAAGGGCGATTGACGGCTCTTGAAATGCTGATTGCCAGCGGCGTTGGGTTGGCGATCTACAAGGCTCTCAAACATCGCCTGGTCCGAGAGCGCCCCTATATCACCCACGCCGGCATTCGTGCCGGGACGCGGGCTTTAGATCGCTACAGTTTTCCCTCGGGACATACCCTGCATGCGGTGTCCTTTACGATCGTGGCACTGGCTCATTTCCCGATTTTGGCGCCCTTGCTGGTGCCCTTCGCGCTTTTGGTGGCGGCATCGCGCGTCATCCTCGGCTTGCACTATCCGACGGACGTGCTCGCTGGCGCGACGATCGGCGCGGTTCTGGCTGCGGCGACGGTGGCTCTAGGCTGATTCGTCGCCACGCTGAGTGATTCAATGAGGCCGGCTGGACACCTGTCCAGCCTCAGCGGTTGATCGCCTCATAGACCAACGCTGGCTGGTCCCCCGAGCGCGAGTATTCATGGCGTCGGCGCATGTCGGCCAGTGCTTCGTCCCGTTCCAACGCGCTGCCAAACCAATGTTCACGGGTCCATTCCTTGCCGATGAGCAGCCGGAACGGATCCCCAGGGCGAGTCGTGACACGGATTCCGAACGGACGCTCGGTGGGTAGTGGCTGATTCAGATTGTGTGCGTTCGCAATGCTCATTCGCGGTCTCCTCGACAGTGCGCGCAAGGTAGCTGAAGCCGGCCGCTGCGGGAAGAGGGACCTGCCATAGGACCCTGTTGTCACAACGTCGGACAAGGCAGGATACGGGGTATGATCGGTCGGCTGGCCGTAATTGAAGTCGTTGAGGTGCCCAATGAACTTATTCCAGAGTCGTAAACCCGCCTTACCCACTGTCGCTGACGCGCTGCCGGGACGGGATGAGCCCTTACATGTCTCACCGCGCCATTTCGTGAATGGGGAACGGATATCTGCCCCATTTCCGGAAGGCCTCGAAGTCGTCTATCTAGGGCTCGGATGCTTCTGGGGGGCCGAGCGTGTGTATTGGCAGCTCGACGGTGTCTACTCAACTGCCGTCGGCTACGCTGGGGGATACACCAAAAATGCGACCTACAAGGAAGTCTGCACCGGCATGACCGGTCATTCTGAGGTCGTGCAAGTGGTCTACGATCCCGCGCGCATCAACTTTGCACAGTTGATGAAAGTATTTTGGGAGTCGCACGACCCCACGCAAGGTATGCGGCAAGGGAATGACGTGGGCACTCAATATCGATCCGTGGTCTACACGACAACGGCCAATCAACTAGCCACCGCGCAAGAAACAGCTGTACGTTACGGCGCCGCTTTGAAAGCGGCTGGACATGGACCGATCACGACTGAAATTCGGACGGCGCCAACGTTTTATTACGCTGAGGATTACCACCAGCAGTACCTCGCGAAGAATCCGAACGGGTACTGCGGCATTGGCGGCTGCGGAGTTCCCTTCAAACTCGCGGAGTTACAAGTGGGGGAGAAGGCATAAGAGTTGGTGCGAGCTGGATTCCATCAGGAAGCCAAGGGGTTACCAAATCGATATGCGTTTTTCTGCGGGAAAACGCGATGTTTTTCCGGCGCTGAGGTCTACCGGAAGTCTACCGGTGGTTTGGAGCTAGGATAGTCCTCGGGGAAGGACTGCTAAACTCTTCGTCATGAGAGAGCTAGTCAACCGCATTCCCGACGTAGAAGCGTTTCTCGCGCTCGCTCCCGAGGAGCTTGCGGCAAAGATGTTGTTTCTTCTGCGTGAACGGAATTCAGGGGACCACCACCGGGACAGCCTTGAATTCGAATTGTGGGGTGGGACAGCAGCTCTAGGTCCGTCGTACCCACGAAATCGGCAAATTGAGGTTCATCTAGCGTTCGCTGAGGCATGGGCATGGCTGGAAGCTCAAGGGCTACTGGTACCGGCCGAAGGCACGAACGGGACCAATGGCTTTCGGCACCTTAGCCGACGAGCTCGCCAGTTCGCTAGTGAGGCTGACTTCGCGGACTACCGCATTGCGCGCCTAATACCCATGGAAGTTCTAAACCCACGAATCGCCGATCCCGTTTGGCGCGCCATGATGCGGGGTGAGTACGACGTTGCCGTCTTCCTTTCAATGAAGGCTGTAGAAGTCGCGGTTCGTGAAGCTAGTGGAATAGGTGGGGATGGGTTGGTCGGCGTCAAGCTTATCTGCGCAACGTGAAGGGTCACCGCTGGAACCACAAGCGGGTGTATCGGATTTACTGCGGATTAGAGCTGAATTTGCGGATCAAACCGAAGAAGCGAATGGTGCGTGTCAAGCCAGAACCACTGACCGTGCCGGCTACGACGAACCAAGTCTGGTCGATGGATTTTATGCATGATCAACTGGAAGACGGCAGAACGTTCAGGCTGTTCAACGTCATCGACGACTTCAACCGTGAAGCGCTCGGCATCGAGGTCGACTTCTCATTGCCGTCAGAACGGGTCATCCGAAGCCTCGAGCAGATCATCGAATGGCGCGGCAAGCCGGGCGTTCTACGCTGTGACAACGGCCCTGAATACGTTTCTGCGTTGGTGTTCGGATGGGCTGAAAGCAAAGGTATCCAGATCGAACACATCCAACCTGGAAAGCCGCAGCAGAATGCTTATGTCGAACGTTTTAACCGTACCGTCCGCTACGAATGGTTGGCTCAGTACGAGTTCGGATCACTGGGTCAGGTTCAAGACTATGCTACAAGATGGATCTGGAACTACAATAACGAGCGCCCAAACATGGCCTTGGGCGGCATCACACCGAAACAGCGGTTGGCCATGGCCGCATAGATCTACTTGTCAAACCCACGGAAAATGGGGGGATTACCCCCCCACTTCTACACAAGCCGATGAACAATCAAAACAACTCTAATGCCGTCGAGAAAGTTCATCTATGAGAACGTCTAAAGTTGCCACCGCGCAGCGCCGCCTGGAAGATCGGAAGAGCGTCGTGTAGGGAAAGAGTGTCTTCGCCTGTGTAGATCTCGGTGGTCGCCGTATCATTAAAAAATTTT
>CAIRLC010000016.1 GCA_903879335.1 uncultured Pseudomonadota bacterium | reverse complement strand
GCCTTGAACTCACCGCCGTGCTTCTCGGCCATAACCTTGGTCAGCGCCGCCGTCAGCGTCGTCTTGCCATGGTCAACGTGACCGATCGTGCCCACGTTCACGTGAGGCTTTGTACGCTGGAACTTTTCCTTCGACACGGCGCTCTCTCCTTTCAGGGGCAATCGCCCCGTTTTCGACTCCGCCCTGCACCGCAGGACGACGTTAAACAAAACTACCTACACCCATCCGCCAGCACTCGCCGGCGGCATCTGGTGCCCACGACCGGGATCGAACCGGTGACCTCGTCCTTACCAAGGACGCACTCTACCGACTGAGCTACGTGGGCCCGATCTACTCTGCTCAAAAGGGCAAAAAACCCTTTCGAATCAAAACCTCATTCACCAAAGTCCAATCGACCGATCACCGGTTTGGAGCGGGTGATGGGAATCGAACCCACGCCATCAGCTTGGAAGGCTGAGGTTCTACCATTGAACTACACCCGCCCGACCAATCCGACGATCCGCCTGAGCCGAAAGCCGCTGCGTCAACCGCTTTGTCTCTCCGCCGCCCGCCACCGGAACACCGGTGACGTGGTGGAGGGGGAAGGATTCGAACCTTCGAAGACATAAGTCGGCAGATTTACAGTCTGCTCCCGTTGGCCGCTTGGGTACCCCTCCGGCAAATGAGCCGCGCATTTTCGGCTTCGAAACCCGTCCTGTCAACGGGTCCCTTCGAAAAGATTCTATGACGGTTACGTTGCGGGTGTGTTGCAACGCGCATCAGCGCTTGACGGCGAACAGCGCGACGAGCTTTGGATCGCCAGCCTGACCGGCAATATCGGCCGCGGTTTGCGCCGCCGAGTTTCGGATCCTCAGATCAGAACCCATCGAAATCAATAGTTTAGCCGCCTCGAATTGCCGCGCCGCCACGGCCGCGAGCAGCGGCGTGTTACCCAAATCGTTTCGCGTTTCCAACTTTGCACCAGCGCCAACCAGTGCTTGGATGGCGTCGACGCGGCCAGCGCCTGCGGCGACGATCAGGGGTGTATTTCCTGATTTTGAGCGCACCTCGCGCGAAGCCCCCGCCTTTAGGAGTTGCACGATCAGTGGGTTTGCGCCGCGCTGGGCGGCCAGGGCAAGCGGGGTTAGTCCGTCAGCGTCGGCGAGATCAAGACCACCGGCCGAGACCAGCACCGACGCAGAGCCATTCGCGCCAGCGGCGGCGGCTACCGCAAGGGCGGTACGCCCCGCCGTATCCCTTTGCTTGGCATCCGATCCGGCGCTGAGCAGCACCTGAACGATTGCTGTGTCGTCATGCTCGGCCGCTTGCATCAAGGCCGTGCGGCCTTGCGCATCTGCGGCTCCAACCTTGGCCCCCGCTGAAATCAGGGGCTGCACAAGCTCTTTAACCCCAAGCTCGGCGGCGAGCCCCAACGGCAGGACGCCGCGGGCTTGACGCATGTTGCAGTCCGCATGAGCCGCCAATAATGCGTCCACCGTGCCGATTTGACGGCGCCGTACCGCGACACCCAACGCGGTGTCGCCATCGTTCGTTTTGGCATCGACTCGGGCCCCAGCCGCAAGGAGTGCTTGTACGACGGCAACGTGCCCGTTGCGGGCTGCGATGGCTAACGCGGGTGTTCCGCCCGGCTCAATGGAATTGGCGGCCGCGCCAGCCGCCAGCGCAGCTTTTACCCCGGCGACGTCGCCGCGCTCGCTAGCAATCAGCAATGGCGACCATCCGGCAAAGCGATCGTCCTGGCGAACTTCCCGAATGATCGCTCTGGCAACCCCTGTTGCGCCGGCCGCCTTTAAGGCGCTCAGAATGGCGGCAGAATCGGCCGTTTTAGGAGCACGCTCAGCAAGATCAAAAGCCGCGAGGCCTTGGGGATTGCGCGCATTGGCATCCGCGCCTTGCGCGAGTAACGCCGCTACCGCGTCTTTTGATCCGGCGGCCGCCGCCAGCATCAGGGCGCTACCGCCCCGACTATCGACGGCGCTGGGATCAGCGCCTGCCGCCAGCAAGCGCCGGACCACTTGCGCGGCACCGCGTCGAGCCGCAATTAATAGCGGCGTGTCGCCGGCGACATCACGCAGATCAACCGATGCGCCGTGCGCCAACAGCACCCGAGCGGCCTCCGGCTGATCGAACTCGGCCGCGTCATGTAGTGCCACGCGACGATCGACTGACGCGGAATCCGCAGAGACTTTAGCGAGTAAGGATTCAAGTTTGGCCAAATCACCGTCATGGGCTGCGCGGCGTAAGAGCGTTGCGGGCTCAGCGACGACGGCCGCTGTGGTCGGCTCGACGGTTGCTGCGTGCGACTTAAAGCCTCCGCTTTCAGCAGACGCTGCCCACTGTTCAGCGCTTCGGCCTGTATCCTTGCAAACGCCCGATTCCACCTGCGACGCCAAGGTATACGACGCTTTTGCCCAGCCTTGGTTTGCGGCTTGAACCAAGAGGCCACACGCGCGCGCGGCGTCAGGCGGCAAGCCGATATCATTGCTACGCGGCAAATACATCAGGGCTAATTGATAAGCCGCCTCGGCGTTACCGTTTGCAACGAGGGCGGACAGCAGCTCGGCGCTACGCGCGTAGTCATGCCGGCGCAACGCGTCGCGGGCGGGCTCCAGCTCCGGGCTCGCCGATGGAGCGGCCAATGTCAATGTGGCGGCCAACCATAACGCTGCACTCATGCGGTGCCCCACTTGGTTTCGACGGTGATACCAATCCCCTTCAGGAAGTCCGTGGGCAACACGCCGCCGGCATTTACGATAACGGCGTCGTTAGGAATGTCCATGGTGTTGCCGTCGTGCCGCATGCGCACACTGTCGGGTCCGATTTCTTCGATTTGAGACTTCAGAAGGAGCGTCAACGAGCCAGCGGCAACCGCCGCATTGACGCGTTCCCGATTGCGCTGTTTGGCGCGACCGAAGGCATCGCCTCGATAGGATAAGGTGGTGCTCGCACCGGCCTCCGCCAAACTGGCGGCCGCCTCCAAGGCGCTATCACCACCGCCAACCACGATCACTCGCTGACCCACGTATTGCTCGGGATCGATCAGGCGGTATACGACTTTCGACTGCTCTTCACCCTTGACGCCAAGCTTGCGTGGGGTACCGCGCCGACCCACGGATAGCAAGACCGAACGCGCCCGGTATTCGCCTTTGGCCGTTTTCACGATAAAACCATCACCCACCGGGGTGACGCTCTCAACCCGCTCATTGGTGTTGATTTCAAGGCCCGCCTGCTTTTGCGCATCAAGCCAAACCTGGAGCAGTTCTTCTTTAGTCGTCAACGACACCTTGATCTTGCCAATGATCGGCAAAACCGCCGGCTGGGTCATCACGATCTTGCCGCGTGGGTATTGGAATACGCAGCCACCGAGCGACTCCTGCTCAACCGTTATGAAGCGCAGTTTTGCTTCTAGGGCCGCTAAAGAGGCTGAGAAACCGGCAGGCCCGGCGCCAACGATCAACACATCCAACTCATCGCCCTCGCCTCGTGGTCGGCGGGCAATGATTTCCGCCATCGCCTGGCGACCTTGTTCCACCGCGTTACGAATGAGACCCATGCCGCCAAGTTCGCCAGCGACAAAAACACCAGGCACGTTGGTCTCAAACCACGGGCTTACCCGCGGCAAGTCCACGCCGCGTCGCGCCGTACCGAACACCAAGGTGATCGCGTCAACCGGGCAGGCCGGCGCACAAGCCCCGTGACCAATGCAGTTCGTTGGCCCCACGAGGTCCGCCTTGCCATCGATAATGCCGAGCACCGTGTGGTGGTCCTGTTCAGGACAGGCATTGACGCAGGATCCGCAACCGATGCATTTCGTGTAATCAATCAAGGGATGCAAAGAAGCCGGCTCAGTGAGTCCGGCTTCCAAAGCCTCTTTCTGCGCTATGAAGCTCTGGCGCTTCAGTCGCGATCGGCTCATGAAGTACCAGATGACGTAAATCGCGAGGGGCGCTGAGTAGATCAGGTATTCCATGGGTTCTTTAGCTTGCCGTCAAAATGTCAGTCGGGTTGAAGCGTTCCGACGCGCAAGTTGGCTTAATCCTGATTGAGTGACTAGGGCGAGAGTGCCAAAACGTGACCCAGTTCCGCATCCACTTCACATGTCGCGACACAGAGACGCTGGAGCTTGTCAGAGGCTCGCTTTGGGCTGATATCCTCGGTCCGAATTGTCACTCAACCCCGATTCGGGGCAACTCTCGACCATACGGAACACGGACTTGAGCCTGCAGCTGCCTCTCGCAATCCTCGCCCTGCCAGCCACGCTGTTCGCCAGTTACTGGGCGATCCGCCGCGAATATGCTCGACTCGCACTGGGCCTCATCGTGGCAACGCCGCTCATCGTGGCGAGCACCTATGTGGCGGTTGGGCTGCTCGCAACGCCATCGATTAAGGCTACGGCGATCGAGCCGACCGGCGCGACCAGCAGCGCAGCCGCGCTCAACGAACCGGCAACCGTAGCCTCTCCAGCCGCGAGCACTGGCGGTGGGCGGGTCGCAGAATTGCGCGCCAAAGCCGAAGACGCTCGCCGCGCGAAAAACTACGTGGAAGCGACTGCTCGCTTCCGCGAAGTCACGCAAGCGGCGCCGTTTGATCCGGATGGTTGGGCCGACTTGGGCGATGCGCAAGCCGCTGCTGCCGGGGGCAACCTGAGCGCAGGCCAAGCGGCCATCGACCGTGCTTTAGAGCTGGATCCAACACATCCGAAAGCGCTCTGGCTGAAAGCGAGCGCCGAACTTGAGTCCAAACACTTTGCAGCAGCGGCCGACTTATGGCGTCGACTGCTGAGGGTTCTACCGACGGATTCGAGCGATGCGAAAATCGTTCAATCCAACCTCGATGAGTCTGAACGCCTGGCCGGATCAGCGGGAGCGAAACGATGAGCGCAGAAGCGATAAACACATTTGAGCCCGCACAGTCCAAAGGCATCAGCTCCACGACGCTGGGGATGCTACTGACCACAGTGATCCTCGTCACGGGTTGGATGCTGCCGCTGCGCGACTACATCACACCGCGCGCAGGACTCGGCTACTGGCTCGGCATCATTGGTGGCTCACTAATGGTGTTGCTGCTGATCTATCCGCTGCGCAAGCGCGTGCGCGCCTTTGCCTTTCTGGGTTCTGCGCGAATCTGGTTCCAAATTCACATGATTTTGGGTGTCGCCGGGCCCTTGGCCATCTTGTACCACTGCACCTATCGGATGGGCGCCACCAATTCGAATGTGGCGCTGTGGTCAATGATCATCGTGTCAGGCAGCGGACTGGTGGGGCGCTATCTGTACAGCCGCATCCACTTTGGCCTATACGGCAGCCGCGCCAATCTGGATGAGATCCATTATCAAGCCAGCAAAATTCGATTAGAAGGCACGGGCGCAGGGCGACTATTGCCCGGCTTTGCTGAACGCTTAGATTCTGCCGAAAAATCCATTTTTTTCAGCCTGCCTGCCGTCCCAAAAGCCGCCTCGGCTCTGATACTTTGGATGAGCGCGAAAATCCGCATTCGTTTCTTCATTCAGAGCTCCCTGAACAAAGCGGCCCAGAGCTCCAAGACCATTGCGGATCAGAAGCAAAAACTCAAGTCTGCAGCGCTTCGATATGCTGAGGCACGTCTGGCGGCTGCCCGTCGAGTCGCAGAGTTCCAAAGTTGCGAGCGCCTGTTTGGCTTGTGGCACGTCCTGCACCTGCCCTTGTTCGGCATGCTGCTTGTCGCCGGCATCGCGCACGTCATCGCAGTCAACTTGTACTGAGGGCAGACATGCGCTCGCTTCGTCTTTTCGCTCAATTGATGCTGGCAATCTGGTGCGTTGCCTGCGCGTCCGTCGCCGGCGCCACGGCGATCGAAAAGATCCTGATGCCGGGCGAGGTGTCGAAAGCTCACGCCAAATACGAGACCGAGTGCGTCAAGTGCCACGATCGTTCGCACCGCGAACGTCAGTCCACACTGTGCCTAGACTGTCACAAAGATATCGCGAGCGATCTGCGCACGAAGCGTGGTTTTCACGGCAACTCGGTCAAGGCGGGCACCGAGTGCATCGCTTGCCATAACGAGCATAAGGGTCGTGCGGCCGACATCGTGCGGTTTGACCGCGAGTCATTTGAGCATGCTGTCAGCGGCTATAAGCTAGAAGGCCGGCACCAGACCGTGGCCTGCGCCAGCTGCCACGTGACCGGGAAAAAATTCCGCGAAGCCGCGACCACATGCTTTGGTTGCCATGAAAAGCAAGACGTTCACCAAGGCAAATTGGGCAAGGACTGCGCCCAGTGCCATAACCAAGTCAGTTTCAAGAAGACCGATTTCGATCACTCGAAAACGCATTTCCCCTTGAAAGATGCGCATGCGCGCGCGGGATGCTCGGATTGCCATCGAGATCCCTCGTATAAGAACACGCCGATGGAGTGCGTTGCCTGTCATGCGCGCGACGACTCGCACAAAGGTGGGCGCGGCCCCCAATGCGGCTCGTGCCACAACACCGACAAGTGGAAAACCGCATTCTACGATCACGAGAAGATCGCCCACTTCGCCCTGAACGGCGCACATGCGAAGGTAGCCTGCGATGCCTGCCATCGTTCGGGGGATACTAAAGCCAAGATCCCTGATCAATGCGCCGGCTGCCATGCAGCGAACGACCGTCATGGCGGGCGGTTTGGCGATGATTGCAAACAGTGCCATAGCGAAGAGAAGTGGAAAGACGCTCGGTATGACCACGAGAAGCAAGGTCACTGGGCGCTGAAGGGCAAGCATGCAAAGGTCGACTGCCAGGCCTGCCATACGACGCCGATCACCAGCGGCAAGCTGCCGACCGACTGCGCGGGCTGTCACAAGGCCGACGATGTTCATCACGGCTCCATGGGCACGCAGTGCGGCTCATGCCATGTCGAGTCCGGATGGCGCGAGAAGGTGCGATTCGATCACGATATGACGCGCTTCCCGCTGGTGGGCCTACACGCGAGTGTCGGCTGCGAGGAATGCCACGCCACGCGCGCCTATCGCAACACCGCTCGGGATTGCATCAGTTGCCACAAGAGTGACGATGTTCACAAAGGCAACTTAGGCAAGGCCTGCGCCACATGCCACAACCCGAATGGGTGGAAGTTCTGGCAGTTTGACCATGGCAAGGCCACCCATTTTGCGCTCGAGGGCGCGCATGCCAAGATCACGTGCGAGACCTGTCACGTGAAGCCGCCGGATGAAGTGAAGTTGCCGAAGGATTGCGGCGACTGCCATGCACGCGATGACGTGCATCATGGCGGCTTTGGCCGAGACTGCGCCCGCTGCCATACCAGCATCAGTTGGAAAGGTGCCGGCGTCAGGCGATAAGAGCGAAGGCTGAGGCGCCCAAAACGTGGGCGCCTCAGAGATCTTCAGTTCCCATTAGAAGCTGACGGTATACCCGAGACCAAACCAGAAGCGTTTCGTCTTCTGGGTCAGTAGGTTCGCGGACGGCAAGTTCGGATCGAGCGGCACACCAGGCGACAGACTGGCATTCAGTGCGGCCTGCTCATAGCCGGATTCAAACTGCACAACGCCCCGTCTAAAGCGCCAATCCAATAGCAGTGATGGGCTGGCGGACCAACCGGAGCTCGTCCCTGTGCGCGGATCGTTGCCGCTGGTGTGGCTCACTTGTACCCGTGGGCCGATACGAATTGAATCGGTGATCGGATATCGCGCGGTTGAAAACACGGAAATCGATCGGGTGCCTTGGCGCGTGGTGTAGCCCACGCCGACCGTGTCGACGTCACCATCCACCAGCCAGCTCCCACCGAGGAGTTGCGTGGACACCGCGATCGCGTTACCGGAAGCCGGCGTGGCCGGCACGCCGCCAGACGCGACGGTACCGCCGACCCGACTGAAAGAAAGATCAGCGCCCCACTGCAATTGTTCAGTTAAGGGATGCTGGACGCCGATCGTGCCCATATCGGCGATCGCGGTCCGATCGACAGCCAGTTGCTTCGCACCCTGCAATCCAGTGGTTTCGATCAACGACCCAATCGACGTGGTCGGCTGACCGATCAATGCGTTAAACACGCCGAGAAAGGGTGAATGGCGATGGTCAAGCACGCCGGTGATGACCCAACGGTTCGGCAATGAAAAACTACCCAACAAGGTTGCTGAGTTCAGTTCTTTGAAATAGACGTCGTAGTCGATCTGTCCGATCAGGGACTTACCATCGCGGTAATACCGACTCTCCACGCCAAGTTGGCGCGCATCGAGATACCCGCCGGCTTTCTGCTCGAAGGCAAAGCCGGTGAGATCAAGACCAGGAATGACGCCCAACCACTCGACAGCAAGATTCGCAAAGGTACGGTCGTGCTGCACGCTCGCATCATAACTTTGCAGCGTCGCGCCGGCGGCCGCAGACACGCGGAATCCGGTGCGCGGCTGCCAACTGGCGTAAGCGCCGTCATAGCTGCCGTACACGCCGCCATTCGTCTGGGACTGACGGCCGAGGCGCGCGACCCAATTGGAGCGATGATCGTCAATCTCGACAAAAGCCTGGGGCAACCGAATAATGTTCGGTGAGCCGCCCGCGCCGCTCAACATATCTCGGACATAACCGACGAACACGCGACTCTTGAAGTCATAGCGATCGCCGCGATGGCGGATCTGCAGGTCAGCCTCTGAATCCAAGGCGGTCTGCCCAACGCCATTGGCGGTCACGCCGTTGGACAGAACGTCGTTCTTATCGTGGCGATACTCCTGCGCCAATGCGCCATCAATCTGCCACCGAGAGGCATCAAGTGCGCCCTTGGTGGGTCGAGTGGCGCCGTCCAAGGTCACCAGAGCCGCTAAGCGCTGCTGAACCGCATCCGCGTCCGCACCCTCCGGATAGCGATGCAAATACTCTTCGTACTCTTTCTTGGCTTGCGCAAGCTGGCCCTTGCGCTCGCGTGCAAGCCCCAAGAATTCTTGCGCTTGTGGGCGAGCTGCGCTTTCCGGCGACTCCAAGATCTTGGTATAGATCCGAATCGCCCCGTCGTAGTCGCGGTCCTGCATGGCCGTACGCGCGTCGGCGAGCAGCTTTTCCATGTCCTCCGCCGACGCCGGGAGCGCACGAGCCACCTCGCGGGATGGCTTCGGTGGGGCGTCGTTCGTGGCCTCAACCGTCACGCGTCCGGCACGCCGCGACAGGACCACCTCAATGCCGGTCAGTCCAGGTTTCGGACGAATCAAAAATTCGACATTCCGCGCGAAATGCAGCGTCAAGGACCGACGCGAGCCGAGCGACGGCTCCAGGCGGATATCCAAAAGTCCCGCCGCATTATCCGCAGCGACCGGCAAGCTTTCACCGAAACCGGTCATCGGCGCACAACCCGGAAGCGGCTGCAACTCGATACGCAACTCATCGCCGGTGCGCAGCGGGAAGTTGGAGACAAAGCTCATCGGGCAATTGAACTGAACCACCACCGATCCTGCCTCGGCAGAAATCTGGTCCAAGGTTCGATCAGCCGCTCGGCTGGCGGGGCTGGCCAAGGCCGCTGCGATGGCGAACGTCAGCGCCGAAAAATGGCGTGACGGCAGTTTCCTCACTGGAGCGCTCACCGACTGGGCGCTCCAGACAACAGCCGGTTACGCGGTGGCAAGACCGGAATCCTTGGCACGACCGGCTTGGTGCGCATGATCGGTGCGACCGCCTGCGGCTTCACCGGCACCCATCCGAGTTCGTAGTGACAGGTGTCGCAGGACGCGACCGTGAGCGGATGGTTCGAGGATTTACCCTGTGCCGACACACCGTTATGGCAGGTGATGCAGGTCCCTTGCAGCACGCCCGCGTGGTCAAACGCCGCGGGTTTCCAGGCGCTCGTCGTATGACAGCTGTCGCAGCCGTTACCACTCGGCAAGTGGGTCGAGGGCTTGCCCGTCGCCTTGTGCCCGTCGTGGCACGAGACACAAGCGCCCAGAACATCGGCGTGATCAATTCGGATCACTGGCGTCCAAGCAATCGTGCCGTGGCAATCGGCACAGGTATTGGTGGTTCTCGGGTGGGTCGCGGCTTTACCTGCGGCGGTTGCGCCATCATGGCAACTGACGCAGTTGCGACCAATCGCCTGGCTATGGTCAAAGCGCCCGTTCTCACGCAGCGCAGCCATCGGCAAGCCGGTGAGCGCGCCGATGCGGGCAGCATCACGCTCCGGCCGCTCACCGCTGACGGTGGTGGCCGAGAGGCCCAACCCATGACCGCCGCGCACACTCGCCGCGGGTGCGGTCGGGGTGGGTGTGGGACGCGGGCGTGGCGCTGCCTTGTAACGGCTCGAAATACTGTGTTGGTGACAGCCGGTCGTGCAATCCGAGCCACCACCACTGCACACCTGGGTATTCGGTGCGGTTGGGGTGCCTGCGGCACCACAGATGTAGTGGTTCGCTTTATCTCGCTGCCAGATCGACAAGCCGTAGAACTTGTTCCGGAAATTGTACTCATGGCAGGCGTCACAGGCATTGCCAGCCGCCGAGCTGCCCACATCGCCGATCGCCCCGTGACTCATGATCGTGCCGGAGAACGTGGTGACCACTTTATGGCACCCAGAACACTCCACCGGTACGCCCGCATTGGTGATGGGAATGTGCAAGCCACGGGTGGACATTTGCACGATCGCAAAACCCGTAGCGCCGGCAAATGGACCCTTCCCGTCCGCATGACAGGTGCTGCAGGCGGTCGACACGGCGCTATGCAACTGCGTCAGGTTCGTCGTGTAGACCGCGTAATTACCCGCCGTCGTGTGGCAGGTGGAGCAGGCCGCGCCCTGATTGATCGGAATGTGATTGGCTGGCAGCGCCGTCCCAGAGAAGTACGCAAAGCTGGTACCGTGACAACTGACGCAATCACCCGATGCCGGATGGGCCGCATCCTTGATCTGGTAGGTACCACCCGTCGCATTGGGTCGGGTCTGGAAACCCATGTACTGCGTCGAGCTGTTGGCCGACAGCGTGGCCGGCGTGATTGGATACTGCGACATCGACATCCAGGCATAGCCGCCTTCGTGGCAGCTCTGGCAGTTCGTCGTCACGCCCGTGTGGATCTGCGTCGTGTTAGGCGCTGGCGTTAAGAACAGAGAACCTGGCGCCGATAGCGTTGCATTAGCGGCGATCATGCCTGACGGCATCGTCGACAGATGGCACTGCTCACAGTTCGTGCCGCTCGGGATATGGGCGTTCGCACTGCCGGCCGGAGCAGTCGACGGCATCACAACGATCTTCGAAATGCCGACGAAAGAGCTGCCGCTGATCGTGGGCCCGTGGCACGACACACAGGTGCTGATGCCCGCATGATTCATCTTCGAACCGGCGAACAAGGCGCCGTTCGGCACCGGGGTCGCCGCAATGCTGGAACCCGCGCCGACGTGGCACACCTCGCACGATTGCGTGGTTGGGATGTGGTTCGATGGCGCCGCCATGATCTTGAAGCCGGGAGGACCCGCAAACGGACCAACCGTGGTACCGGGCGTCGCATGGCATTGCGTGCAGTTCGTGGTCTGGCTCGGCGCATAAGTATGGATATCGACGAGCGCCGGCGTCACCGAGTAATCCGCCACCTTATGGCAGTCACCGCACGCCGACGTCGCCGCTACCGGAATGTGGTTTGACGGCTTCACCTGGCTCGCAAAATAGTTGAAGTTGGTGCCGTGACAGCTGACGCAGTCGCCCGTCGTCGGATGGGCAGCATCTTTAATCTGGTAGGTTCCACCACTTGCGCTCGGACGCGCCTGGAAACCCGTGTACTGCGCATTGGCGCTGTAGGTCGACGGGATAATCGGGTATTGGCTCATCGACATCCACGCATAGCCGCCTTCGTGGCAGCTCTGGCAGTTCGACGTGACGCCGGTGTGGATCTGCGTCGTGTTAGGCGCTGGCGTTAAGAACAGAGAACCTGGCGCCGATAGCGTTGCGTTAGCGGCGATCATGCCTGACGGCATCGTCGACAGATGGCACTGCTCACAGTTCGTTCCCGACGCAATATGCGCCGACGGGCTACCGGCCGGCGTCACCGGCGGCATGACCACGATCTTTGAAATGCCGACAAACGAGGTCGACGAAATCGTCGGTCCATGGCAACCCGCGCAGGTGGCGATCCCCGCGTGATTCATCTTCGAGCCGGAGAACAAGGCGCCATTGGGCACCGGCGTCACGGCAACGCTGGAGCCGGAACCGACATGGCACACCTCGCAGGACTGCGTCACCGGAATATGGTTCGACGGAAGACCGGTCACCTTGAAGTTAATCGACGGAATCGCATAGGACGCCGCAGTCGACCCGTGGCATTGCGCGCAATTGGTCGTCTGGCTCGGCGCGTAGGTGTGGATATCCAACATCGTCGGCATGACCGAGAAGTCACCGCTCGGGTCCTTATGGCAGCTCGTGCAACTCGAACTCGAGGCCACTGGGATATGGTTCGCCGGCTTTTCCGGTGCTGCGAAATAAGCAAAATTGGTGCTGTGGCAGTTGACACACTCGCCGGTCGCCGGGTGCTTCGCATCCTGAATCATGAATTTGCCGCCGACCGCACTGGGTCGAGTCTGGAAGCCCATGTACTGCGCGGCTGGATTCGTCGACATCGTGGCTGGATTCAGCGGGTACTTACCCATGGACATCCAGGCATAACCGCTTTCATGACAGCTCGAGCAGTTACCCGTCACACCGCTATGAATCTGGTTGGTGGTCGGTGCTGGATTCAGGAACAAAGACCCTGGCGCAAGCGTGGTCGCATTCGCCGCAATGAGGCCTGCCGGCAATGAGCCTTGGTGGCACTGCTCACAATTCGTTCCGGACGGGATATGCGCCGTGGACGCACCAGCCGGTGTCGTCGATGGCATGACCACAATTTTAGTGATCCCCGCAAATCCAGTGATATTGGGACCGTGGCATTCCACGCAGGTCGTGACACCGGCATGGCTCATCTTCGAGCCGGAGAATTTCGCCCCATTCGGGACCGGTGTTACCGCGACGCTCGAGCCGGCGCCCACGTGGCAGACCTCGCAGGCTTGCGTGGTCGGCAGGTGATTGGATGGCAGCCCAACAATCTTGAAGTTTGCCGACGGTATCGAGAACGAATCCGCGTTGGCGCCATGGCACTGCGCGCAATTGGTGGTCTTGCTCGGTGCGTAGGTATGGATATCAATGAGCGCCGGCAGCACGGAGTAGTCGCTGCCTTTATGGCAGTTGGCACAGGTCGCCGAAGCCAAATAAGGGATATGGTTCGACGGCTTCACGACACTGTCGAAGTAGTCGAAGTTCGTGCCGTGACAGGCCAAGCAATCCCCGCTGGCGGGGTGCGCCGTGTCCTTCACGACAAAGGTCCCGGCAGACGCACCCGGGCGGGTCTGGAAGCCGGTGTAATGCGAGCCGCTGATAAAGGTGGTTGGACTGATGGGGTATTGGCCCATCGACATCCACGCGTAGCCGCCTTCGTGGCAACTCTGACAGTTTCCGGTGATCCCGCTGTGAATCTGGCCCGTGGTCGGGGCAGGCGTCATAAAGAGCGACCCTGGCAGTGACTTGTTGCTATTCGCGGCGATCAGGCCGGCAGGCATGGAGGCCTGATGGCAGCTCGCGCACTCACCGGCCACGGGGATATGCGCGGATGACGCCCCCGCCGGCGTCGCCGCAGGCAACGCGATGATTTTCGCGATGCCATAGAAGGTCGTGCCCGTCACCTGACGGCCATGGCACTCATTACAGGTCGTGATGCCGGCGTGGTTCATCGCCGAGTTACTGAACTTCGCACCGTTTTGAACCGGGAGGCTCGTGAAGCTGGAACCCGATCCCGCGTGGCATACCTCGCAAGACTGCGTGGTCGGAATGTGCCCGATCGGTGTTCCTACGATCGATAAGGTCCCGCCACCGCCAACAAACGGACCCGCCTTCGTGCTGGTTCCCGAGTGACACTGCGTGCAATTCGTGGTCTTGCTTGGCGCATAGGCATGGATGTCAGCGATGCTCGGCATCACTGAAAAGTCAGCCCCTTTATGGCAATCCGTGCAATTCGCGGTTGAGGCGACCGGGATATGGCCCTTAGGCAACGCCAACGCCGAAAAATACTGGAATGACGATCCGTGGCACGTGACACAGTCGCCTTCCGTTGGATGGCCGGCGTCCAATAGGGTGTACGTACTCGGCACGGCGCCCGGACGCGCCTGGAAGCCCATGTACTGCGTCGTCTTGAGCCCGGTGACCGTACCGGGGACCAAGGGATACTGCGACATGGACATCCATGCGTAGCCACCCTCGTGGCACGACTGGCAACCCGAGGTCACCCCGCTGTGAATCTGGTTCGTGGTCGGCGCTGGCGTGAGGAACAAGGATCCCGGCACCGAACTACTCGAGTTCGGCGCAATCAGGCCCTTAGGCGTTGTAGCCTGGTGACAGCTGGCGCAGTCGGTGCTGACCGGGATGTGTGCCGACGGCGAGCCGGCCGGAGACGTTCCCGGCATCACGATGATGTTCTGGACGCCCACGAAGGTGGTCACGCCTGGTCCGTGGCAGGCCGCGCAGGTCGTCGACCCCGCATGATTCATCAGCGAGTGGGTGAATTTGGCGCCGTCAGGCACAGGCAACGAGGCCATGCTGGAGCTTGCCCCAACGTGGCAGACCTCACAGGACAACGTCGTTGGCATGTGGTTGGCCGGAATGCCCACGATCTGGAAATTAATCGCCGGCAGCGAGAAGTAGCCCGCATTTGAGCCGTGGCATTGCTGGCAATTGGTCGTCGTGGACTGGGTATTCCGGTGGATCGTCGACAACGAGGCCATGATGCTCATATCGGTCAGGACATGGCAGTTCGCACACGGCACTTGGGCGACCGGAATGTGATTGGCGGGCTTTACCAACTTGGCGAAGTCGCCCACGTTGAAGCCAACGTGGCAATTCGCGCAGTCGGCGCCGCCCGGCGAGGTGGCCGTCGGATGGTAAGGGTCAGCCGCCAACGTGGGGCGGTCGACCATATTCAGCCCGTACCACTGCATTCCCGTCTCGTGGCAGGACTGGCAGTTGTTGGTAATGCCGACGTGGTTCATCTGCGTGCCGGCAAAGGTCACGAAGTTGCTGGGCGAGTGACACACTTCGCAAGCTTCCGCGCTCGGCACGTGCGTGAGTGGCTTGCCCGGGGCGTGAATGTTGTCGTGGCAGCGCGCGCAGTTGTCGTGGATGCCCGCGTGATCGTAGTGCGCCGCACTCCAGGGCAAGGACACCAAATGGCAGGTGCTGCACTCCGCAGTGGTCGGAATGTGTCGCGGCCCCTTACCTACTGACTGGACGTTGTTATGGCACGAGCTGCAAGTGCCTAAAACATTGATATGGTTGAATTTTGAAACCGGCTTCCAGCCGTATGGCGTGTGGCAGGTCTGGCAATCATTGGACGACAAAATGTGATTGGTCGGCTTGGCCGTTGCGCCGAGCCGCGAACCCGCCGCATGGCAGGAAAAGCAGTCTTTTGGGGTGCCCTTAAACACGCCGCCGACGTGGCAGCTCTCGCAGGCCACGGACCGATGCAGTCCCACCAGTTCAAAGCCGGTCGTGTAATGGTCAAAAGAACTGGTTGCCGCCTGAGCCGTCATCGACGCCAACAGGAGGGCAAGCACTATCCCCAGAATACGCACGATCGAACGCGGGCCCATCCGATGCATAGTGTCTCTTGGCAAGTCGTGTAGCGAGCAAAAAAGCTGCTGGGGTCAAGGTGACGCCCGCAGCTCATGGATTCTCTTGGATCGAATCTTATTTCGGCTTGGCAAAAAGGCAACGCATGGATCGTCGCTTTCATGCGACAGGCGCAACCGACTTCTCGAAACCTGATCTGAGTCACAATTTCAGGCCGATTTGATGTCCGCCCTATTCGTTCGTGACACACTGTGTGCCCGCAAGGGCGTGAACTGGAAAGGCTGGTAACTTGATACATCCTATACGCCGCGGCGCGTTGGCCGCCCTACTGTTGGTCTGCGGCGGGTGCACGCATACGGCACCACGCCCCGACATCAGCCTGATTAAAGAGTACCTAGACCCACAGACCGCGATGACGGTTCGTACGGTCGCAGAGCCATTCATCTATGGCCGGGACGTGCCTGAGTTGGCCGTGAACGCTCGGGACTTCGTTTCCATGGGCGCCGTTGAACTGGACAACATGGGGCAGCACCGACTGTTTCTAGCCTTGGTGTCCTGGAGCACCATCGATCGGGCGCGTATCGGCGCCAAGCCCCCTGCGCTCCCTGAGCGCCTCCTCATCACGACCGGCGCCGCCACGAAGGAATGGCGAGTCAGTTCTCATACGCCGCGTGACCTCGGTGCAGGCGAACCCATCTTGGAGCCTCCCGCAGGACGCCTCGGGGATAGCTGGGTTGAATTCAAGCCGAGTGAAATTCGTGCCTTGGCACTGAACCCGCCGGATTCGATCGACGTCGTGGTGGATGGAGCCCCTCAGCGCTATACGCTTTGGCGGCGTGGTGACGCTGCGCTCAATGAGTTTGCGTCCAATTTACCGGTCGACATGGCACCGGCACGCGGGCGACGGCGTCACGTTGGGCCGTAATTCAGCAGGACGCCACTGACTCGCTGAATCTGTGGATTCGAACACCTTTTATCGCCGCTAGCCGCCGGATACTCCCCCACCCTGATCAGGTTTTAGGTGGAGCATTCGGACGATGGAACGGCGGCAACATTCACGGCACGGCGCCCAAACCACCGTTTACATTCAGATTCCAGGCAGCGGAGGCAAAGTCTGTCGTGCCCGAAATCTGAGCGCCAACGGCGCCTTTGTCGAAACGGAAAACTTGGGCCTACGCAAGGGCACCCTGATCGAGATCGCCTTTGCAGTGACTGAAGGTAAAGTCACTCGAATCCACCGCCGCACGGCGGTGGTCGCGCACGTCACGCATGGGGGCACAGGCCTGCGGATGGAGTCGCTCGCCGCCAAATAAGTCGATCGCGCTTCCCAAGTCGACCGGAGCCTGACACAGTCAGCGGATATTCGAACTTGAGGACTCTCCATGTCGCACGGCCGCACGTACAAGTATTACGACTTCTGTATGGCAGCGTTTGTCTGCATTTTACTGTGCGCTAACCTGATTGGCCCCGCGAAGGCAACGACCATCACCCTGCCGATCATCGGGCCAGTGACGTTTTTAGCGGGCGTGCTGTTCTTCCCCATCTCCTACTTCTTCGGTGACATTTTCACGGAAGTCTATGGCTATGGTCGCGACCGTCGCGTGGTATGGGCGGGATTTGGTGCGCTCATTTTCGCGAGCTTCATGGCAGCGACCGTGGTTGCGCTGCCGCCTGCCCCCCATTGGGTCGACAAGCAGTCGGCGGTGGTCGCGATCTTCGGCTCGACGCCTCGCATCATTGCCGGCTCAATCAGTGCGTTTTGGTGCGGCTCGTTCGTGAATAGCTTTGTTCTCGCAAAACTCAAAATCCTGACCAAGGGGCGTTGGCTCTGGACCCGAACCATCGGCTCCACGATGTGCGGCGAAGCCGTGGATTCAGCAATTTTCTATGCGGTCGCTTTCTACGGAAATATTCCAAATATGGAGCTGATTGGCCTCGCGATTACCCAATATGTACTCAAAGTGCTGTGGGAAGTATTGTCGACTCCGCTCACCTATCGGCTCGTCAATTGGCTCAAAAAGGTTGAAAGCGAAGACTATTACGATCACACAACAAACTTCACGCCCTTCACGCTGCGGACTTAATCAACCGTTGGGGGGCCTAGTACCGCGGTGTTGGGGTAATCCGTCTGCTGGACTGTCCCAACCGGCGGAATCACTCATGTAGATGTGATCCGCCGGTGGCGCTTCAGCCGGATCATCCAACGACGCGATCGTGACGTCGATTTCATTGGCACGCTGCACGTTTCTATAGGTCAGTGGGCTAAAACACCCGGGGCAATAGGCGCGAAACACGCCAGGCGATGACTCACGCTCTACCGGCGTCGCGGCAAGATAACGAAGACCAGATGGCGGTACCGTGTACCAGCCTACGGCATGGGCGCCACTGGCGCGCCGACACGACTTGCAGTGGCACAGTGTCGGAGGATATATCGGTGCGTCGGCCGAATAGCGCACAGCCCCACACAAGCAACCCCCGATCAACATATTGATGCCCTACTCGCCAGACCGAACTATTGCCACAGCATAACGCCTCGGTCAGGATGTGCGCATGGATGCAAAGACCCGACACGGCCTACGCCTGGGCGCCCTACTTCTGGTGATTGTCTTGGCAGCCTGCACGCATGGCCCCGCGATTGATTGGCAACACCCATCGCGCAACCACGATAGTCGCGTGCAATTTATCGTCGTCCACGCCACGGAAATTGACTTTCCCACGTCGCTACGAGTTCTCACGCAGGGGGACGTGAGCAGTCACTACCTGGTAGACCGGGATGGGCACATCTATGGGTTGGTTCCGGAACATCAACGCGCCTGGCATGCAGGGCCTAGCTACTGGCAAGGAACCACGCCGCTTAATCCAAGCTCAATCGGCATCGAAATTGTCAGCGTGCCGCTGGGCATGCCCGAGGGCACTCAACTGCCTTTTCCCGACCTGCAGATTCGCGCGGTTGAGCGATTAATTGCAGATATTGCTGAGCGTCATCAGGTGCGTCCCGATCGCATTGTCGGACATGGCGAAATACAACCGACCGGACGGACCGACCCGGGGCGGCTATTCCCATGGCAACAATTAGCCGAGAGCGGCTTGGTTCCGGCGCCGGACTCCGCCACAGTCGACAAGTTCAGCCGGCTATTCGCCGCAGGTTTACCGTCCGTGCAGTGGGCGCAAGACAAACTCAGCGAACACGGTTATCGCGTGCCTTGCTCTGGTGTGCTCGACGACGACACAACCCATGTTCTCGAGGTCTTTCAGGGACGCTATCGTCAAGCGCAAGTCAACGGCTACCCTGACTTGGAGACGATGGCGATACTGGCTGCGCTGACAACTCCGGACGGCACGCGCCTGTCAGACGGCCATGGCCACTGGCGCCCATTCACAGCCAATCGACCGGCGCATCCGCACTGTCATCAAGATTGATTGGATACGGCCCGGCTAATCACCGTCACTTCGGCGTTTGGAATCTCTCGGCGCAACGTATCGCACATATCGTCGATCACCGGCTGAACGTCTGACATTCGAAAGTCAGGCGCGAAACCGAGAAAGATATCAATGAATACCGCGTTACCCGCTGTGCGGGAGCGCACGCGATCAAGACTCAGATACGAATCAAAGTGTTTAACCAACGCTTGATTGATGATCATTTGCAAGGGCTCGCTTAACGACTGATCGAGCAGATCAGGCAGCGCATTGCGAATGATATTCCACGCTGAATGGATCAAAGTGGCGACCACAATCAGCGATGCAAGGGTGTCCATGTAGTCAACCCAAGATGCCTTGACGGCCAGCGTCATCGCAAATGTGGCGACGACCATGAGATCCATCACTACCTTGATGCCGAAGAGTCGGCATTGCGCAGACAACGCACAGGATGGAGCCGCGCGATGGTGCTGAATATTCGAGAGCAGCAATTTCGCATTGACGAACAGGAAAAATCCAGCCAAGCCTAAGGCGAGCCACGCACCCAGCCCGTCAATATGAGCAGGATGAGCAAATCGATACAGCGCGAGCAAGACTAACAGGATGGTGCTCGCCAGCATGAACAAACCGATCAGCAAGCTCGCAATATTCTCGGCTTTACCCAATCCATAATCAAAAAGACCGCGGCGATTCTGACGCAGTAGGCGGAAGACCAGATACGCCACCAGAGCAGACGCAAACTCAATGATCGAATTAAACATGTCGGCCACCATCAGCAATGAATGGCTGATGGTGGCGATGCCGGCGCTGGCCAAGAACTCAATGGCGCAGGTCACCACGGCCACCAATGTCAGGTTTTCAATCGTCTTAGAGCCGGACACTGATTACTCCCGTGACACGAATTGCCGAACTGAATGCTCTCGCCAACACCAGTCTGCCGGGAGACTGGCTCGAACATTGCTGACAGCGTGACAACCCCGATTTGGACCCACTAACCGTCATGATGGAGATGGCATACCGGCCAGTCAGTTAGCCGTCGACTTGCCGATCCATGCGCGGTCGTCAGGATAATCGGCTTCTGTGCGACCACCCAAAAAGGCGAGAAATACCGCTTTTTGAAACCCCCAATAAGTCATCGTGGGCGGCGGACTACCGCGCCTTTCTGTCAGCAGGGCGTCGAGCTCGCGCAAGCGATGGAACGGCACCCCGGGAAATGCATGATGAGCAGTATGGTACTGCATTTGCCAACAAGCCCATCGCAGTAATGCATTGGTACGCGTACTGCGGGTGTTGGCGAATACGTTGTTTTCATGCGGCAAGCCTAAATGTTCAATCGTATTTTGAAGCTGGTGAACGAACTTCATCACGACCATTGGCGCCAACCATAATTCGACGGCAACCCAAGTCTGAAAGTACACCGACGTGGCC
The DNA here is from genome assembly GCA_903879335.1 of uncultured Pseudomonadota bacterium. Taxonomy (GTDB): domain Bacteria; phylum Pseudomonadota; class Gammaproteobacteria; order Steroidobacterales; family Steroidobacteraceae; genus CAIKZZ01. The sequence continues at coordinate 16,125 of CAIRLC010000016.1, read as the reverse complement.
GCAATCGCCGTATATCCCAAGACATGCAAGCGGGCCTCCCGAACGAATTCCGGGTGCCTTGCGACCGGCAGATACGGCTCGGACACAATACCGACTGAAAAACGCACGATCCGACGCCAGCGGGTATACCAATAAGTTACACCGCTCATCCAAAGCAGATAGGAGCTGAGCGTATAGCGGGGCCGAGCCAGTTCGCCATCCCGTTCCCAGTCCTGCGTGAAGCGGTGATGCGCCACATGTTGGACTTGATCGAAGGTTCGGGGATAGAAGAGCACAAAACCGAAAATACGCCCGACCCACTCATTCAGCGACCGCGTCTTAAAGACCGTCCAATGACTGAGCTCATGTTGGCCGGCATACAAAAAATTCAGCAAGGCGCCATGGGCCATAAAAAAGGGAACCGCCCAAAGCGTCCCGGCGGTCTTCAGGAGCAGTGCACCGGTCGCCGCGAGGACCGCGATTTGAGACAGTGTCTGAATGGCGCCACGTACATCCGACGGCCGGCACAACGCCTTCAGAGTCGGCGGATCCACCAAATCCCGCCGGGCAAAAATCTCGTCCATACCTTGTTCCTCGAACTGTCGCCCACCACCGACCCTGCAGGAGTCTAGCCTCCAGACAGTTAAAAAAACATGGATTCCGTGGGTGGCCGGCACAAATCGTTCCCGGCCGCGATCAGCGCTTAGGCTTGGTAAATCAATACGATTCGCTGATACCGCCCGTTACTCGAACTAATGATGCGATCAACATGGGAGGCGGATCGAGAAACCTGGGCTAACAAACTCGGTCCGGACTCGGCGTCGATGCCAGCGACTTCTGTGAACGGTACGGGATCCCCTGCATAACTGAGGCAAATCTCGAGGCGTGAGTCCTCAACGCGAGTCGCCACAAGGACGACGTCATCCATCGATGTGGTCGCGCGCAAGGTGGCCAGCAATTCAGACGTCACATCAATGGCGCGATCAAGGAATGCTCGAGCGGCACCAACCTCGGCGCCGATGGATTCCAGAGCCCCACGGAGGGCCCGGTTCACCTCAAACTCTTGCAAAGACTCATTAGCCGTCGAGCTCAACTGCAGTTCACGGTGCGACCGAACAGAAGCCCCAATTCGGAAGAGTTGCGTCAACAACATGGCCGCCAAAGTGCCCATCGCTAGAGGGGACTCCAATATCGGCCGCATCAGCACCGGGGCGCCTTGGTAGACACCGGGTAACAGAGCCGATGTCAGCCCAAGCACCAAGGCGAATCCGATCACGAAGACTCTGCGCTCGTTGAGCATTCGGTTCAGAATCAAGGTCATACCAGATACCACCATATAGATGGCGGTATAGACCATGACCGCCCCAACCACTGGCCTCGGCATGAGTGAAATCAGAATGAGAACTTTCGGGGCGAAAGCCGCAATCAGAATGAGGCCGCCAGCGGCCAACGCGATCATTCTGGACACGGCGCCGGTTGCGTGAGCGAGCCCAACGTGGGCTGATGATATGCCAGTCGGCATTCCGCCAAAGAGTCCCGCCACCAAGTCGCCAATGCCGCTCACTTGGATGCCGTCAGACGCATGCTGGAGATCAATTTTTTGCCAGTTCAAATTTTGTTGGCGCTGAATGCCCACCAGCATGCCGATGTTGTCCACACTCAAAACCAAGGCCATCACGATACTCAATGGGAGCAACGACCAATCAAGGTGGGGCAAACTCAGCTTCACAGCCGGCAAGGCCACGATGGGCGCGGCTAAAATTTTGTCCCAATACCGCGCACCCAGAAGTCCGAGGTTGGCAGCGCATAGCACGCCGACCACTAAGCCGCTGGCAAGCGCGATCAGCTTTAAGTTTTTGCTCCCGAATATAGAAATAAAGGTCATGGTCACCAGCGTGGCTAAGGCGGTGATCAGTGATGCGCTATGCAAGACCGTGTTCGACCCGGAGAGCCCGAACGAGGCCAGCATGCCAGGTTTAATGATGGAGACGCCGAGCAGCATGACGGCAACGCCGCAAACCTCCGCCGGAAACAGCCCGCGCACATGACGGAGTAATCGAGCGAACCCGATTTCGACCACACCGCTGATCAAGGCCACGGCCGATAGGGCCGGGAGGCCGCCCATCGTGCCGGCGAGAATTGCCGTGGAGAGAAAAATCGGGGTCGGAATTTCGACCGCCAACGAGCCGCTGCCGATCGGCGCGCGAAAAAAATGTAACGCTGTGGACGCTGCGCTGGCGATCACGCACGCCGTGAGGAAGTCCAACGTCATCTGGCTGCTCAAATTCAGGTCTTGAGCCACCGCAAGCGGGTAGACCATGAAAACGAGCGCCAAGACGGCATGTTGTAGGCCGAGAATGAGGGTGTTGAGTAGCGGCGGCCGATCTTCCAACGCGTAGAGATAATTGGGATGGCTCACTGGAACAACGTTTCCACAGGCATGTTGAGTTGACGAAGATAGCGCGTGTGTCTCGATCGGTCGAGACAAGTCATATCGGAGTCGCTCACGACGCGCGCCCACCTCAGGCTGGAACCGAAGGCCGGCAGAATTCTACCGCCCTGGCAAATTGATCGGGCAGACCGTTTCGCTACGCCGAGAGATACAGCTACTAGGGTCGGCGAGTACACTCCGGAAACCGCCGCTTTAGATGAGCACTCCATATGATGTCGCGCCAACTGGGAACCTGCGGACCTGTCGTCTCAACGTTAGGTCTTGGCTGCATGGGCATGTCAGATTTCTACGGTCCCGCCGACAGGACCGAGAGCCTAGCGACCGTCCGGGCCGCGCTTGATGCGGGCATCACCCTGCTCGACACGGGCGATTTTTATGGGATGGGGCATAACGAGCTGCTATTGCGCGAGGCATTAGCCGGTAGACGCCGCGAGGAATACCTCCTCAGCGTCAAATTCGGTGCGCTGAGAGACCCATTGGGTGGTTGGAGTGGCTACGACGCCAGGCCTGAAGCCATACGAAACTTTGTCGCTTACTCGCTCAAGCGCCTCGGTACAGATTACATTGACGTCTACCGACCGGCGCGGCTGGATCCTCATGTCCCCATCGAGGATACGATCGGAGCTATCGCGGATCTCGTTAAGGCGGGTTTCGTCCGATACATCGGACTGTCTGAGGTGAGCGTCCAAACAATCCGCCGCGCGGTTGCCGTTCACCCGATTTGTGACCTGCAGATCGAATATTCGCTGCTCAGTCGCGGGATCGAAGCGAGCATTCTGCCGACATGCCGAGAACTCGGGCTATCGATCACGGCCTACGGCGTATTAGGCCGCGGTTTAATCAGCGGTTACTGGAGCCCGGATCGGGCCGGGGCCACCGACTTTCGTAGCCACACACCACGCTTTCAGGCAGGGAATTTGTCACGTAACTTAAAAATCGTGGAAGCGCTCCGCGCCGTGGCCGGAGAACTCGGCCTGACCGTTGCGCAGGCCGCGATCGCTTGGGTCAGCGCGCAGGGCGCAGATATCGTTCCCCTGGTCGGGGCACGCAGTACGAGACGCCTCGCAGAATCTTTAGTGGCCGCCGGCATCACGTTGAACGACATCGATCAACAACGGTTGACCAGCGTCGCCCCCATAGGCAGTGTCGCCGGCGAACGCTATCCGGCGCATGCAATGGCTCATCTTGATAGTGAGCGTTCGCACCCGTAGCCCAGCTGGCTAAAGACGGCGCCTAGTCTCCGGAAGAACTTTGTTTGGCGTGTCTAGCACTCGCCATCCAATCAATTTGGAGCACCTTCTTGGCGGATTCTCGGCATCAAGAAATCGCGCACTTTTTCCAGCAGCATTGCCCGCGCTGCAGGTAGAAAAGCCATGGCGGCAATCAATCGCAGCGAAGCCAAAAAAGCTTCATTGCGATTGAAGATTGCTCTCTCATCAGGTGGCCGATCAGAAAAATAGGCGTCTAAGAAGCATTCGTAAAAATGACGGCCAAGCTGGTTAGGTACACCAGTAACAAACTCGCAGTTTCCGGTCTCCGGATAGGCATAGATCATAGCGATCACGCCGATATCAAACAGCGGGTGGCCTCGGGAGACATCACCCATATCGATGATCAGCGGCTCGCCGTCTCGGATCATGATGTTGCTGGCATGCAAGTCGAAATGCACGAGAGTTTCGGCGTCTGGAATGGCCTGAAGGCGACCCTGCAGATGATCGACGTCAGCATCCGACAGTTCGCCTCTCAAGGCATTGATGTGGCTGCTTAGCTTCAGCTTCAGGTCCGGAAAGACCTCGGGGTTGCCGGTCGTCGCATGAAAGTTTTTCGCGATCTTTGCGAGTTCAGCTGCAAAACTAGAAACGTTCTTAGGATCCGAAGCAATCATCCGACTGAACAACTTCGCGTCGAGCATTTCATAGACTACCCCAGTCCGTTCACCACACACGACAACGTCATACGACAAAGCCGTCGGTATACCCACCACAAATGCAGCCTTTGCAAAAGCTTTTTCTTGTTCAGCAACCTCTCGTCCAACTCCGTCGTTATAGAGCTTGACGATGGTTTCTTGATCCAGTCGAAAACATTGTCCGCAGACACCGGCGGATAGGAACTCAAGCCCTTCAATTGATACCTCTCTCGGCCGAGCTTGGACATTCAGAAGCTGACTCAAGCCAGTCACATCAAAGATATGTTGAACGCTCGGAAGGACGTCGATGAAGGATAGCGAAACGTTGTTGGCTTTCGCCTCGCGAGCCATCTTTAAGAAGATGCGTAGACCAGCGCTGGACACATAGTCGCAACCAGCCAAATTAACGATCCATTGGCGCATCTCAGTTGTTAGCCAAGCTTGGTCTAGAGTCGCCACCGTATCGCCCGCGATGCGGCCAGTGACCGAAAGAATCAAACATTGGCCGTCAATTCGAGTAGCGACGTTCATAGGATAGTTGTAGTTTTAAAAGGGCGAGTTAGACCGGTGCCGAAATAGCGCAGCAGCCAATCCAGCGTTGCTCTGGCGAGCCACGAGAACTGTTGGTGCGCATGCAGCCAGTCTAAGGTCTCCTCCTTCTCCTTTTCCATAGGTATCGTCCCGCACTGATTGAAATCGCGTCGCACGTCGATGTCGCACTGACTGTCGCAGATGTTCCAGACGGCGTTAACACCCCTAAGGGGGAGATGCGGCGCCAGCGAGACCAATCGCACCCTAGCGCCGCTTGCCCACTACGCGAGACTCGCTGATTCTACCGTGCCGAACGGTCCCCTCCTGATATTCATTGCCTGCGCTGCCCGGCGGATGCTCGTGCGAGTATCTGCGACATGCGTCGCAATGCAATGGGCCGCCCATGTTGCGCATGCCGTCTGGCTCAGCACGATGCATGGATAAGTTATTTTGGAAAGGTTCACGAGGTTCAGAAATCAGCAATCACTGGGCGAATGCAGAAATCACCAACAGATTCGAGCCAAATGTCGACTTACGTTTGCAAAACACCGACGGTCGGTGGAGTTACTCCTGCTGTCGGTCATAAAACTGACAGCGAGATTCCAGGTGCTTTCTATTTCTGCTAGATTTTCGTGGCCTTAAGAAAATCGCAATCGAAGGGGAAATTGCGCTATGACAATTATAAAAAATATGAATACCGCGCTCGGGTCCCGGGCGACCTGGTCTCTCGACCCTAATCCCTTATATCCCATGACGTTCTTGGATTTGTTCGATGTCGGCTCAGATCACCAGACCGCACTCGGCTGCTTGAAGCCCGGCGCCTCGCAACATCCGCATTACCATGCGGCAGGCGCAGATATTTTTCTGATCTTACATGGCGGGGGTGAATTGCATTCCGGTCACCTAGGCGAGAACGGGCAATTGAACGGCGCTTTAACTGTTCAAAATTTAACAGTCGGGGACCTTTACTCCATCACACCTTTTGAGGTCCACAGCCTGGTCAACACGGGATCCTCGGATTTAGTGTGGCTTAACGTAGCGCCGGCTTCCCACGGGGACACTGATCTTATTGAAGTCGATGCGCCTATCGGTAAACACGGGGCATTCCCCTCATATTGAAGGCAATGTACCCCCTTCGATCGACTCCAAACACTGAGGCACTTCGATGGAGTCTGCTACTTCTCTTGGTAGTCGTCGGACTTGAGATCTTGCCAAGCGTCACGATGACCGCGCCGCCCCTAATAGACGGGTCAAGATTGGTGCCGGCGGAGGGAATCGAACCCCCGACCTTCTGATTACATAGGATTTGTCCGCAGGCATTTCCATCTATAAAACCGTAGCTTACGTGTCGCTCGGCGTCTGTAGCACGTTTTTGGAGCATGCCGTTTCCGCGGCATTGCAGCGGATGCAGTGGCACTATAGTATCACTCGCATGCGCACCGAACTCGTCACCACCCTCAAACGGCAAGCAACCGAACTCCTCGACGACATTCGCCAGGACAAGAGCCCCATCCTGATCACTCAGCATGGACTGCCGGCAGCTTACCTCGTCGACGTCGAAAGCTACGAGGCCCTCCAGGAACACGTCAACCTTCTTGAGGGCATCGCGCGCGGCGAACGCGCGATCGAGGATAATCGTGTCTTGTCGCATGACGCTGCGAAAGCGCGCATGAAGCGATGGTTGAAGTAGTCTGGACGGAACCGGCTCTTAATGATCTGGACGCAATTGCTGATTACATTGCGCTTCGGAATACAGTCGCCGCCGCGGCGTTGGTTCAAGCAATCTTCCGGCATATCGACCATCTAGCCGATCACCCGCGCATGGGGTCCTACCCTGCCGAGTTGAAGACCAAGCGCTATCGGCAGATCGTCGAGCCACCTTGCCGAGTTTTCTATCGACAGGAGGGTAAGCGGCTGTTCATCGTGCACGTCATGCGCAGCGAGCGCACACTGCGCAAATCTAGGCTCCCAGTGCGCTAGAGGGTTGCCATGCTGGTCCTGCTTCGCACAGCCAAGACGACTCGGGGATCGTGTTTTGCCGCCGTCATGGCGTTCATCTGCGCGTCGCTATCTGCGACCGCGTCGCCATCGATCTGCGATCGACTTGCGGTCGAACTTCGACATCGAAAGCCCTCGGCGTGGACTCAGCCGCTGCATGAAGAGGGTGCTGCGTGGCCCTCCCTTCGTTTCGCATCCGACCACGCCGCAAGCAAAAAGTATCAGCAACTGAGCGAGCTCCCGCAGGTCCAGGCCATCACCATGATGCCCAGCCTGGGCCTCGGGACCGGCCCGGCGATGGATCGCGCAGGCGATCTTTACGAGCTCTACGATATAGGCGGAACAGCGCACTGCGAGATGCTGACTTTTGTCCAGAGCAGTCGAAAGGGTGAGGCGCGGCCCGTGTCTGCGCCCGTCATAACGCATACCCGCTCTCTGTGTGACGGTGTGGAGGGACGACTGGCACGTGCCTTCGGCACCGCTGTCTACGTGGAATATGGCCCTAGCGGTCCGGAGGGGGACGAGGAGGAATACGATCTCATCCCTTGGAACGGCACTGGTTGGGGAAAGCCCTGTGCGGTTTCGGTAAAGCACGCGCACGTATTACGACTCGCCGAATCCAATTGCCCGATCGGTGTCGACTGCCGGCCGTTCGAATCCGCCGCGACGGAGCTTGTATCGGCCTATGTCACGTATCGAGCGAACGGATTCCATCGGCAGGAGGCCTTTCGCTCCGGGCCGCGTGCGGGCCCCGCCGCGTCGGCGACGGCGCTCGGCTATTGGGACGCGTTGCGTTCCGCCCAAGGCGAAGGCCGGGAATATCTCGCTGTGACTGCCTGGCCTGTATTCGACCGGCCGCCGGCGGACGACTACGATCACACCTTTTCACCAACGGGCTTTCGCTACTACACGACCTCGATCGACCACATCGACTACGCCGTCGGCGTGGGCTATGCCGGATACGGCTGGAACGAGTCGAATCAGATTCTGGTGGGTTACTACCGGATTGGGTCCGACCGGCTTGAGCCGGCTGCCGCTCTGGCCGTGCGGCGCGCAGTCTCCGGCTCCGAAGTCACCGTAATTCAGTAAGCAGGCAATGCGTCTGTGTGCCGGACTGCGCACCGAGGTTCGCAACAAACGGGAGGCCTCTAGGCTTGGTGCCGGCGGAGGGAATCGAACCCCCGACCTTCTGATTACAAATCAGTTGCTCTACCATCTGAGCTACGCCGGCCGCGGTCGGGATTCTACCGATTTGTGTGGTCTGAGCCTACCGAGACCTTAGACTTTGATGGCTCGGGCCATACAGCCGTAGCGTATTGCGCCTGATTCTCGTTTGATCGCGGCACAAGTTCCCCAATGCAGCGGCCGTATCAGCCATCACAGGGCGCGCGCCGGCTCATGTGTTGTCGCCAGCGACTCTCACCGGCGAATCCGGCGGCCAGAAAACCTCGTGAGGCCAGTATGCCTCCGCTCGTTTATCAAGCCCGAGCAAACGCTAGCCTCAGTGCACAGCCAACACGGCGGTTAACACTTCGATGCCAGACCACAGATAATCGATGCGGACGTTCTCGTTTTCCGCGTGCTGGTTATTGTCGTAATTCACGATCGGAATGGTCAGCAGTGGCGCGCCCAATTCGTGCTCGATAATGCTCAAGGGCAAACTACCGCCGACGGATACGACGCGTACCGTCGTCATTGCCGTAGCCTTCGACACGGCGTCAACGACCTCCGTGGCAAGCGCCAAGTCCAGAGGAGTTCTTTGGGCAGCGTAGCCATCGGTTGACGTGATTTTCACCAATCGATCGTAGGTGGCGCGCTCATCGGGCGAGGGTTCATGGTCGACGACATGGAAACCTTTCGAAATCGCAAAATCAACGATCTTCGACACCTGACGAGGCACGGTGTTTCCAGGCGCAAGGCGCAGGTCCAACATCACTTCAGCCTTTGTTGGAATTTGATTGCTCGCTGCCGCACCAACGTCCCCACTTGCGATTCCATTGATGTTGAGTGTCGGCTGCGTCAGCAACTGCGAGAGGGGCAGTCCGCCACCATCGGGCCTCGGGATGAGCAACTCAGTCGCAAGGGCCGGCGCTGAATCCGGCACTGCGGCCAGCGCTGCCAACTCGGTCGGTGTGAGCGGGATAGCGTCGTCATTAAAATGGGGGATTGTGATACGCCCCTCGTCGTCTTTCATTGCCGCCAGTAACGACACCAGTCGCTGCGCCGGATTAGGCGCCCAATTGCCATAGTTGCCACTGTGCAGCGGCCGTTTCGGTCCGTATGCCGTGATTGAGACGTTCACATCACCGCGCACACCAAACTCGACCACCGGGTACCCCGCGGCGGGCCTCGGGCCATCCACGATCACCCACAGATCGCTCTGCAAGTCTCCCCGGTGCCGGCGCAAAATCTCGGCCAGGTGGGGCGATCCCGCCTCTTCTTCGCCCTCAAACAGAAATTTCAAATTGGCTTGCGGCGTCTTGCCGGACAGCACGATGGACTCATAGGCATTGAGTAAGGCCATGACCCCCGCGCGATCATCGGCCGCTCCACGTGCGGCGATACGCAATTCACTATTCTCTGCGGTTCCAGCGCATGGGCCCATCACACGGCCACCACTCTCGATCGGCACGTCCAACAAGACCGGTGCGAAGGGGGCCAGACCCTTCGCCCATTTGGTCGGATTCACGGGTTGCCCGTCGTAATGGGCATAAAACAACAACGTGTGCGTAGCGCCTGGGGTAATAACTTCGCCGAACACCGCCGGAACCGTATCGGGGTTGTCGCCGTCAAGAAGGCGGCCGTTCAGCCCTCGATCACGCATCATTTTTAAAATGAATTCCGCGTTTCGCCGCAAGCCGTCCGGATCCGCGGCGACGTTCGGAATCGACAAGAATTCGCAATATTCGTCGAGTCGGCGTTCACGAACGGATTGCAGGTTCGGGGTGCTCGCCAACGACGCGAGGGCAACCAGCCCAAGCCCGACGACGCCCAGTCGATGGAATGTATTCATCGCAACCTCGCCCCGTTTTGGAGTCGTCAATTCTATGCGCATTGGCGGTAGCGGTCAGGCTGGCTTCACCAGTAAACTGCGGCTCCGCCAGACGAGCACTTCACCCACCCCCACTTTGGAATCCGAGAACTAATGCCCCAGCCAAAAGTTGAACTGCAGCGTGGCGCTCTCGGGGTCGGAGAGTCGGTGATCATGGGCGTCGCGGGAACCGCGCCGGCATTCAGTTTGGCTGCAACCACGGCTACTTTAATCGCCGCCGTCGGTCTGTTATCGGCCAGCACACTCGTCTACTGCGGCCTGATCATGTTCGGCGTGACCTTTGCCTTTATGCATCTGAACCGGGTCATCGCAAATGCCGGGGCGTCATATAGTTGGGTAGGCCAAGTGTTCGGTCCGGCAGCCGGATTTATCGCGGGATGGTCGCTTTTGGTCGCTTCGGCCGTCTTTATGGTCTCGGGTACGACGCCCGCAGCGACCGCGACCCTACTGCTGGTGAGCCCGGCACACGCCAACGACACCACCGCAATAGCTTGGGTTGCCGCCGCTTGGTTGGCTTTGGTGGGCGCCGTCGTGGTGAAGGGAATCAAGCCCACGAGTTATCTGCAAATATTAATGACGGTCATTGAGGTCGGTGTATTAATCATCTTAATTGTGGCCGCGTTCATTGAGTACGCAAGCCACCCGGTTCACGAGGTCGCCTGGCGTACATTTTCGCTCGCTCAATTCACCCCAACGCTATTCGCGACGGGGTCGCTGACCGCCCTGTTTTTCTTCTGGGGCTGGGACGTCACTCTAAATCTGACCGAAGAAACCGAAAACGCCAACGAGGCGCCAGGCCGTAGCGCCGTCGCCGCGATGATTATCGTGGCATTACTGTTTGTGTTTTTTGTGGTCGCTTGTCAGTACGTACTCACGGATGACGAAATCAGCCAATCCAGCACGAACATCATGTTCACGCTGGCGGAGAAAATTCTGCCAAGACCGTGGAGCTATCTGGCGATTGTGGCGGTGATGGTCAGTACCGTGGGTACGCTAGAAACTCAGATTTTGCAGTTCAGTCGCACCATGTTCGCCAAGGGGCGCGACGGCGCGCTTCACCCTCGTTACGCGACCCTACACCCGACGTGGCAGACCCCTTGGGTCGCCACCGCTGTCGTGACGGGCATCGGTTTTGTGCTGATCTTTCTCTCGTCGTTGATACCGACTGTCACAGACCTGATCCGCACTTCCGTCAACGCGATTGGTTTTCAGGTGTGCTGCTACTACAGCTTGTCGGGTTTCGCGTGTGCTTGGCACTTTAGGCGCACTGCTCTCCAATCTTGGCACCAATTCATCTTTCTGATTCTCTGGCCGAGCCTTGCGGCTGCCTTCCTGGTGTTCGTGGCCTGCTACAGCATTCCGACATTCGACTGGCTGACTGACGTCATCGGCATCGGCGGAATTGCGATCGGGATTATTCCCTTCTACATCAATATGCGTCGGCGAACACGGGTGGACGCAACGCCTACCATCTGAGCGATCGCCGCGTTCAGGCAACGGCCGTTTGACTAAGCTGCGGCTCCGGCGCGGCCGGAGGCCGGACTAGGCGTCGTGAGCCCTTTACCATTATCGGGCGGGGTAGAGGACTCTGGCGCTGCTGGGGCGTCGTCGTTTCCGCCAGCCAATTCGCAGGGCGCCAAAGTGACCGCCGGCGCTGTTGGAACCGCATGAACTAGGGCGTCCCGGTCCGGTGATTCGAGCGAGGTAAAGTCGAGCCACCATTGACTGGTCTGACGCTCAATGGTCGATATCGCCGGATCAACCCCATGCCGGCGCAGATCAATTACACGTCGGTCCGCATTGGCTCGATCACTAAAAATCCCGAGCGCAATAATGACCGCAGTCTCTCCCGGATCCGGCGCTAGGACAGCCACATCATTCACGCCTGAGGCCTTTAACCGTTGGGCAAGGCGCGTGGCCAAATCCGCACTTGGCGTTGTCACCTGCACACGAAATACCGGGCTTGCCGGCGCCATGGCTTCCCGCTCACTCAACGCGCCGAACCGATCCCCAAGCCATCGTTCTACCGCTGTCAGTATCAGTCGGTTCGCCACAGGTCCTAAACTTTGACACTGCGGTTTCGGCGGGGGGCGCTCACTGACGAGAAGAATAGGCGCCGCCGCTGACGTCGGCAGTACCGAGGGGGCAGGCGCATCCGTCGCGGCAAGGTCACCGTATCGCCAGTACAGAAACACGCTGCAATTTGCGAGGACCAGCAGTAGCGCGATTCGCTTCATACCAGACCCTCATTGACTAAGTGAGCTAGGCCCTCAAGCGATAAGTGCTCGGCAATTTGTGTCTCAGATTCGACGAAACGCACCGCATCGATCGCGTAACGACCGGTCGCGATTACAGGTAGCGCGGCATCCTGACGCTGCACAATGGCAACAATGAGAGAAGCGATCGAAAGCCGAGCCCCTTCTTGTACGGCGCCGGCGGTGTTGACGCCAAACCCACCTTCGACAACCGGCGCGTCGAGCAGTGCTGCGGCTGCGATCCCGCTGGTCTGAGCATAGAGTGCTTCGCGCATTGGTCGATCACCCGGTAGCGTCCACGCACCGGCGCGGCGGCCATCCGCCGAAATGAGATCAATGCCAATCGTGACGTCGGCCGTGACAATCAGACAAGGATTTAAACGTCGAGCGCGCGCGGCAACCAGCGCGAGGTATCGCTCGATCGGCATCGCTTTCAATTCGCCACGATCGGGCTTAATGAATGTGGGGTCGATGTGCCACGCGCGTCGGATCCATTCAGCGAGTCTGGGCCGAAGGGATGGCGAGGCTCCGTTGGCGATAAAGACTGCGCGCGGCGTTGGCGCTAAACGCGCCAAACTCGAAGCCCAAGGGGGCTCGGCGGCACTAGATCCGCCGATTAGGGTATCAACTTGGGTGAGTTCTCGGTCTACAAGGCGGCCATATTTGAAGCGGGTCAATCCAGTTTCAATCAATAACGTCATGCCGTGACCCTCACCGTCACTTCTCCCGCGACCAGTCGTACGAGTACGCCATGGCAATCAACGAGCAACGCCCCATCGTCGGCAAGGCCACGCGCAATACCAGAGCGCAAATCGTCGTTCTCCTGCCACTGGATGTGGCGGTCACGCAGACTATCAGCCTGAGACCATTCTTCGCGGAATGGCATGAGCCCACTTCGCTCGAAGATCGGCAGGGTTGTGCAGAGTGCCGAAATTAACGCCGCAGTCGTACGGGTCAACTCCGGTGAATCGATGCCTGCAGCGATCAGGTCCCTCGGCGGCTGCCCACCCATGGTATGGATAGTCGTATCGAAGTTTAGTGGATTCCTCAGGTTGATCCCAATGCCGATGACCACGTAAACGCAGTGGGGGGCAGATCGAAGTTCGATGAGTATGCCGCCGAGTTTTCCGCCGTGGACGATGAGGTCGTTCGGCCATTTCAGCTGAATCGCAGTCGCGCCGAGACGCTCGAGCGTCTGCTTGACCGTCACGCCGACGACCAAGGCGAGCGTCGGTAGGTCTTGGCGGAGCTCGGGAAAACTCCATCCGAACGAAAGATAGATGCCTGCATCCGGTGGACTCAGCCACTGACGACCACGTCGCCCACGGCCGGCGGTCTGTGTTTTCGCTACACAGACCGCGGCCCGCCCGCGCTCAACGGGGGGCTTATCCAGCAACCAAGCGTTCGTAGAGTCTAAGGATTCAAAGACGTCCAGGCTCACGACCTGGCGATCTGCGTCCGGTGTCAGCGCGACGCGCAGCTCGGCCTGAGAGGCAGGCGGTGTCAATTGCCTCCGCTCCCAAAATAGGACCGAATCCACAGGCGGCGGGCTCGACTCTCTGTGCCGTCACGCATCCTCTGGATGTTGCTTCGATGGGTGTAGGTCACGAACAGCGCCATGAGTACCGCGAATAACCTAGCATTCAGAGAGTCAACGCCCTGCAACCAAAGCACTAACGGCAATACGCCCACAGCGAGCATCGTGGAGAGACCCACATAGCCACTCAATATGACGGCGCATAGCCAGACCGCCAATACCCATGGCAGGGCGGTTGGAACGGCGCCCAGCAGTACCCCGATGAGGGTCGCAGCGCCCTTGCCACCACGAAATTCCCACCAGACTGGATAGACATGGCCGAGCGTTGCCGCAATTGCGCAGCCAAAAATCAGTCCATCACGCGGCAAATTCGGGTCATTTTGTATCGCCGGGAACGCCCAGTTCGCCAACACTGCTACAACCAACCACCCCTTCGCGACATCAATCAAGACGACGCCTAGCGCGAACCACTTCCCTTGTGTGCGCAACGCATTCGTACCACCCGCATTGCCGCTCCCGAGGAGACGAATATCGACGCCACGCAGGTAACCAAGGATGAGCGCGCCCATTAAGGAGCCCAGCAAATACGAAACGAGCAGTTTTAGCGCAAGTTCCAACATTGTCGCCCCCTATTCGTCACCGTACTGACGCCATCGCACCCAAGTCTTATCGGCGAGGAAGCCCTTGATCACCGAGAACCGCGGCTAGAGCGGCCACATGACCGTGCGAAGCGTTCAGCGCAGGCACGAGACTGAAACGTGTGCCACCTGCCTCCAAGAATTTTTCGCGGGAGGCGGTGCCGATTTCCTCGAGTGTTTCAAGGCAATCAACGGCGAAGGACGGCGTCACGACAGTCACTTCCCGGACACCTCGGGCCGCCAACTCTGCCAAGCGATCATCCGTGTAGGGCTGCAGCCATTCGGTTGGGCCGAATCGAGATTGGAAACACTCCGAATAGTCGTCTGCGCCAAGTCCAAGCTCTGCGACTAGCAAACGTGTGGTCTCTTGAACCTGTCGGCGATAAGGGTCACCAGCGGTGACATATTTGACCGGGATCCCATGATTCGAAAATACGAGGTGGCCGCGGCCTTCCCGGGACCAAGTCTCACGGACTGACTCGGCCAAGGCGGCGATATAGGCCGGATGAGCATGGTAATCCGCGATAAAGGAGAGATGCGGAACCTTCCGCCACTTCATGAGCACCTTGGCTACGGCATCAAACACCGCGCCCGACGTGGTGCCTGAATATTGTGGATACAACGGCAATACGATAATTCGACGCACGCCGAAACCCTGCAGACGTTCAATCGCCTGAGCAATCGACGGCTGTCCATAGGTCATCGCTAATTCGATCCGAATGGAGGCGTCCAGGGTGTAGTGCTGAGCAAGTGCCTCGGCTAAAGCCACGGAGTGCACACGTAATGGCGAGCCGGCCTCTGTCCAAATGGAACGATATAGGTGGGCGGTCTTGCGTGGCCGAAACGTGAGTATCGGACCGTGAAGAATCGGCAGCCAATACCAAGGACAAGCCTCGACCACCCGCAGGTCACCGAGAAACTGTGCCAAATATCGGCGGATTGGCCCCGGCTCTGGCGCATCCGGCGTGCCGAGGTTTACGAGTAGAACCGCAGTATCCACCGAGGGTACGAGATTAGGGTCAGAGCCGCGAAACCAGGCCATCGAATTCTCCATCCTCGGCGAGTTGCCAAGACAAATGATAACGCGGAAAAGAAAAAAGCCCCGGAGACATTGTCTCCGGGGCTTTCTATTGGGACCCTGGCAGCGACCTACTCTCACATGCCCGAAGGGCACACTACCATCGGCGCAGAGCGTTTTCACTTCCGAGTTCGGAAAGGGATCGGGTGGTTCCCACTCGCTATGGCCGCCAGGGAAAACTGTTCGATGCGTGGCGTGAATCGTTCTAGCGATTCAACGCAACCCATCGCAATCTGGATGTTTGTGAAGACGAAAGTCTAATGGTGTCACAGTCTAGAAACCGCCACCAGGCTGTCAGACAGCTTGGGGCTATATGGTCAAGCCTCACGGGCAATTAGTACTGGTTAGCTGAACGCATTACTGCGCTTACACACCCAGCCTATCAACGTCGTAGTCTTCGACGACCCTTTAGGGAGATCAAGTCTCCAGCGAGAACTAATCTTGGGGGGGGCTTCCCGCTTAGATGCTTTCAGCGGTTATCCCGTCCGTACATAGCTACCCGGCGATGCCACTGGCGTGACAACCGGTACACCAGAGGTACGTTCACTCCGGTCCTCTCGTACTAGGAGCTACTCACCCTCAATTCTCGAACGCCCACGGAAGATAGGGACCGAACTGTCTCACGACGTTCTGAACCCAGCTCGCGTACCGCTTTAAATGGCGAACAGCCATACCCTTGGGACCTACTTCAGCCCCAGG
>CAIRLC010000015.1 GCA_903879335.1 uncultured Pseudomonadota bacterium | reverse complement strand
GTCAATCACGTAGCCGTTGTTCGACAGCCAGAGCGACCCGTTGACGTCACGGTGGATGCGATCGCAATACTGACCGCTCTTGCCGCAGAGCTGCAAGATGGTATCCGCGCCCACAGTGGCGATAACGTTCTTGATGTCGATGTCGTAGTAGTCGACCTGGACACGCAAGTTAGGCACGAACGATGGGGTAAGGCCCACACCGAAGGACTTCGTCGTTGCCGTTTCTGGCTTCAGATTCGGGTTACCACCCACTTGGCCGTTGTACTGAGCCGCCGGGTTGCTGTCGATCGTGCCGTACAACGACGGGTCAACACCCGTCTTCTGGCACTGTGCGACGGTGAATTGCGGATTTGTACCGGCGCAAGGATCCGTCGCGCCATCAAGACCGACAATCACTGCGCTGAACAACTCACCAATGTTGGGGGCACGCACAGCACGCGCGAAGCTGCTGCGGAAGCGGATATCCGACGACGGCGCCCACTCCAGACCAAACTTGTAGGTGCTGGTGCGGAAGCCGAGCGAGTAGTCCGAATAACGATAGCCCGTATCGAACGCCAACGACTTCGCGAATGGCTTGTCGTCGATCAGTGGGACGCGTGCTTCTAAGAAGGCTTCACGCGACACAATCTCACCGCCAACCGGCTTCGTCGGCGAGCCTTGGCCCGCGGCGTCGCCGGCCTGGTAGGCCGCATCCGGATCCGTCTGCGACTTCAACTGGCGCCATTCAACGCCTAAGTTGACCTTCGCGCCGTCAGCCGCCGTCGGCAGCTTCATACCGTACTTCGTGAGGTCGCCCGTGACGTTACCGCTGACGATGTACTGATCCACTTCGCCGCGTAACAGGAGCGGGATCTGGATGTAGTTCAACGCAGCTGCTGTAACACCGCCCTGCTGGAACGGGTTGTACGGTACGCACATCGGATCGCCATTGCGGCAGACCACGGTACCGTTGGGGCCGGCAACGGCGTCAAGCGCGTTACCCAGACGCGCGAGCGACAGATCGTGCTCATAGGTCTCGGCCAACTGGGTGATGCCCGTCTGCGCGTAGACGTCATAGCTCCAGTTTTCGTCGATCTTGCCGCGCGAACCGATGACCGCACGGAACGAGGTGTGTTCCATGTCGCTCGTGCGACCACCGCCTTCCACGTTACGACGACCGATGAGCAACTCAAGCGGACGGTCGTTAGAGGTACCACCGCACCACTGGTTTAACATGGCCTGCGACAAGTACGGGTTTTGGCAGGACAGATTGAAGACCGCGTTAAAGGTACCCGACGGCGCAATCTGCGAGACCGAGCGGTCGTTCATGTACTGCACTTCGCTGTACACGTCAGCATGCTCATTGAACTCGTAATGCGAGAACGCACCCGCGGTCCAACGCTGGTCAGGACGCTGATAGAAATTCAACGGTCCATAGTTGTAGTAGTCCGAGGACACGAAACGACGCAAGGTATTGGTCGAAAAGTCGATCGTCGACTTGTAGTTTGGGGCCCAAATTTCCGCGCCGTTCGCGTCGTAGCCCATGAAGTCACGGAATCTCCCACTGGCAGGATTAACCTGACGGAAGCCACCGGGGTAGGCAGTTGACGAACCGCCGCAACCGCCGAACTTACCGCCGGTGTCATACGAACCGCCGGTGTAACCCGAGCCGAGCGTACACGCCGAATAATCGTACTGCGACTGAAGAACGGCCGCGACATTACGGTAAGTCGCATACGTGGTGACGTTGCCCTTGCCATCGGCCGTGTTGAATCCAAACAAGACCGCGACGTTCTTGGTACGACCTTCGGTCACGTTCGCTGGGGCCACTGGGAAGTTTGTGCCCGTGGCCGCATTCCAATCCGCGAGGTTTGTGCCTACACCCTGGATGTTGTCCTGATGGTGCTGGTACATGCCATAGTTGGTTTCGACCTTGAAGCCTTCAAAATGGCTGTTCAACTGAAAGTTGACGACGCCGGAAACGGCGTCAGCGCCATACGTCGACGAGGCGCCACCCGTGAGCACGTCGACTTTCTCGACGAGCTCAGCCGGGATCTGGTTCAAGTCAGCCGCGCTACCACCGCCTGGGTCGCCAGGGCCGAGACGACGGCCGTTGACGAGCACGAGGGTGCGGCTCGAGCCCAAACCACGCAAGTTCAGCGTGGCGGTACCGTCAGAGCCGTTCGAGACGTTGGCGTTCTGACCGGCAAACACCTGCGGCAGCGAATTCATCAAGTCTTCGATACGCGTCGCGCCAGTGGCTTGGATCTGGTCCGCGGTGACGGCGATGACCGGGCTGATCGACACTTCGTTCGGCACCGCAATGCGGGTACCGGTGACGACAATGTCAGCCATCGACGAATCGGCCTCAGCGGCCTTCTGCTGAGCCTGCGCGGCGGCAACGGCGGTGATCGCACCACCGGCAAGCGCCCAGCGCACAGCCGACTGCAGGCGAGTATTGCTGCGATAAGACATTGAACAACTCCCGTTAAAAAATAGATAGATGATCTGTCGACTGTTGCGGCTAAACACCCCGTTCAGCCGTGCGCAGAAACCAGCCTTAATTCCGCTGTTTTAAGCGCCAATCGATAAACCACTCCGATAGCCAGAGACAATCCCCCACTATCGATTACTCGGGATTCTATGCTCGGTTGTGACAAGACTGCAATATCAGCGTCGCTTTTCAGCACCAGCCCCATCGCGACCGAGCTTCGATTTTGAGTAGCCTTCAGCGACATCACCGTCAACCGAAGCTCATTTATTTTTATTAAGATCAATTACTTAAAATCTTAGATTTTTAACCGCCGCGAGACTCGAGACGAGTGAACTCACCCTCCGGAGAGGGCTGGAATAACTTCTTTTTGTTGTTAAAAAGAAACAAGTCTAGCCGGCCATTCCGGCCGAACGCTTAGCGTTTAATATGCACGTGTCGCTCTTTGGCTGGGCCGCTCCATCATGACCTCTTCAGTGCTTGACCTTGAACATCACTTTGCGGACTGCCTGCAGCGGCAGGACTTGGCCGGCGCCATCGGAGCCGCTGAGCGGCTCCGCGACATTGCGCCGGACTCTGACAAAGGCTGGGTGTACGGCAGCATGGCGTATTTAATGAGTGGAAACCCGTCGGCCGGGCTCACGCTCGTGAATGAATGCTTAACGCGACAACCAACTTCCGTCAGCCTGCTCCTGCAGCGGGGAGAATGTGAACTGGCCATGGGGAGGCGAGCCGAGGCGCTGGCAACGGCCGCTCAAGTCGTTACGCTTTCCCCCGATGACGCCGCCGCTTTGGATGCCGCCGGCGTATTTCTGACCCACACCGGCGCCCACTGGGAGGCCTTGGACGTCTATGAGCGGGCCTTGGCTCTGGCTCCACGGGAACCGTCATTGCTCCTTGGGCGCGCCGTGCTGTCGCGTTATCTTGGACGATTCGAGCAAGCCCGCGCCGACTATGCGGCGATTCTCGCGCAGGACGCCACGAACGCCGACGCGCTCAAGGGTCGCGCCGACCTCTCCCGCGAAGCGCCGCATCCTGAGGAAATCGGGCAACTGACTGCTGCACTGCACCAGGCGGGAGCAAATGTCCATGAACAGGTGACTCTACATTTTGCACTCAGCAAGGCGCATGAGGATGCCAGAGACCATGCGACCGCTTGGCAACATGTGGTGTCCGGGAACAACTTGCACCGATCGCGTCTGCGCTACGACGCCTCACTCGATGCTGCGGTTTTCGACGGCTTGATTAGCGGCTTCGCGATACGGCGACCGGCCGTCACGAGACCGTCCACCACCAATCCCCCGATCTTCATCGTCGGCTTGCCGCGCACGGGCACCACGCTCGTTGAGCGCATCCTCGGTAACCACCCGGACGTGCATGCGGCCGGCGAACTTCCCGCATTATCTGAAGCGCTCACACAACTCATCGCGGAACGGCATGACCTGCAACAACTCGACTGGTTAGGCTATGTTTCGGCGCTCCCAGCCATAGATCCAATGCGCTTGGCGGCGAGATATTTGGAACGCGCTCGCTCATGGCATGGTAGCTCAACGCGATTCACCGATAAGCAACCGACTAATTTTTACTATTGCGGATTAATCCTTGAGGCGTTTCCGAACGCCCAGATCATCCACGTCACGCGCCACCCATTGGCCGCAGTTCATGCGATCTATAAGACCTATTTCCCACGCACTTATCCATTCTCCTACCGCTTAGATGAGCTCACGGAGTACTACATCGGCTATCACCGACTCATGACGCATTGGAATCGGCTGTACCCCGGCTCCATTCATGAGCTTCCGTATGAATCCTTGGTCGGCGATCCCGAACAGACGACCCGCGGACTGTTGGCGGCATGCTGTCTGGATTTTGATCCGGCATGCCTGCGCCCCGAAACAAATCCCGCCAGCAGCACAACGGCCAGCGCCGTCCAGGTTCGACAGCCGATCTACGACTCGTCACTGGCACTTTGGCGCCACCACGAAGAGGCGTTGGCGCCGGTCCGTCGCCGCCTTGCCGAGGTCGGCATCGTCGTTGATTGATCTTATCGAACGCGGGTGACTTTAGCGCCCCGCTTTCCGGGCGCTTCGAGCCAAAAGGAACCCATAAACCCACGCGAAATCTCAACCTTATCCCCGAGTTTCAGCAACTCGAATTCTGTGCTCGGCACCAGTTGTTGCCAGACTTGACCGTTCTCAAGACCGATCACTACGCGGCCCGCCAAACCCAAGCTGAGACTCGTGACTTTGAGCGCCAAGGTCGGCAAATCGTCGGGGGAGTTCCCGCGCTTCGCTTCCGCTTTGAGGACGGTCGCGGGCGGCAGACCAAAACGCTGCTCGGCCGTCATCGGGGCTACAGCCGCAGCCGCAGTCTGCGCGTCAACACCGACCCACAACGCGTCGTAACACGCCAAACGACTTGCGTCGTCGCCGATCGTTCGGCACTGTCCGGCCCTCGTCGCCCAATCATCGGCGCGGACTGCCCATGCGCACAGCAAGCCCATCAAAGCGAGTATCAGCGTTGCGTGAATTCGCATGCGGCGTTTGTCCTTACAGTCCAACATTAGGCTCTTCTTCATCACGGTAGTAATCCAACAGCAGTGCTTTGGTCGCGCGAACCAGATCGCGCTCCAATGCCGTCAATTGCGGATTCCAAATATCAAACAACAGGATCGCTCGCGACACATCCGATCGATTCCATGCTTCGTGCTCAATCGTGTCATCGAAGACCCAGGCCTCGCCTACTTTCCACTCGCGGGTTTCACCACCCACCCGAAAGCCGCATCCCGGTGGAATAACCAGCGGCAGATGCACGGTCAACCGCGTGTTAGCCGCGCCCGTGTGAACCGGGATATGCGTGTTGGCGTCGAGTATCGAGTAGAACGCAGTCGGCCCGAAATTCGGAATATCCACTTGTGGGCATCGCCGAAGCGCCGCGATCGTTTTGGGGCAGCGCTCGGCATGCTCGGGATAGAACTGCCCGACTTGCCAGAACGAGTAGGCTTTCCAACGACGGGAGTGATTCAATTCCGCCCACTGGTCCAACGGCTGACCCTCATCGTAATTGATGTACGGGGCCATTTCGTCGTCTTCCTCGACGACCGAACGGAACTCTTCCTGAATATCGCTGGTCGCGGCTTCAAGCTCGGACAACCATGGGAATCGATCGCGGTCAAAAAACTCGTAGGACTGCAGCCAAGGAAACAGCATCAGCGTTGGCGCGGGGGCATAGAGTTTTTTGCGCCCCAACATCAAATCCAGGGCGCGCTCAAAACGGCGCATTTCAGCATCAGTACGTCCAACGCGAATTCCAGCCAGATGACTCTCAAAATGACGAGCCATTTCATCGGTGGATTCCATCACGCGCCGTTCCGCTTGGCGCACCAGAGGCTCAAGTGCCGTGGGCAATTGAGATTCCGGTCGACGCGCCTGCAATGCATTACCGTAAATACGGGCAGCAGTACGACGCAAGCCCAATTGGTCAAGCACCGCCGCCTTCAACAGCAAGGCCCCGACATGCAGGGGGTCGATGATCAAGGCTCGCTCCAGCGCCGCCAACTCATCATCGTAGCGACGCTGCAGTCGATAGGCGGTGGCCAATGTGAGCCAAAAGGGGAGATGCTTCGGAGCCGTGGCCGTGGCACGCTCCAACAGCGGCGTCGCCGAGGCCGACTGCCCGACCATCAGGAGGCGACGCGCTCGTTCATGTAAAACCAATGGATGCGCCGGCAACAGCGCCTCGGCTCGCTGCAAACACTCGCGAGCGTCAGCATCGCGTCGCGCCATCACCAAACGCTCGCACTCCCCCATCAGGGCGACAACTTGGGATTCCAAATGTGCGTGAGATCCGACCGGGCTATTCATTCTGTGAGTATGCGACATCAGCCGAGACGGGGCTAGAATCGATTCGTCGCAGCGCTATGGAGTCCTCCCGTGAGCAAGCCCGAAATAGTCCCAATGTTTGCTGTGCCGTTCGGCTTTGGCCAGTATGAGAATCCGGCCACGCTTAATGCGGCCCTACGGCGCTTTGCTTTGGAGCAGGAATTGACCGGCGCCAGTAATCCGCGGCCTTTGACGCAGCGCAACGCGGCGCTTTTCGAGAGTCACTTTGATCTTTTCCGGCAATCCGACCCCGCCATCCAGGAACTGAAGCGATTCTGCTGGGATCAACTACTCGCAGTGATCGGCCAACTAAACGGCTACACGCTCGATACCTTGGAACGCCTTGAGATTTACAACGATGCGTGGGTACACGTTACTCGGCGGGGCGGCTACTTCAGCCTCCACAATCATCCGAATGCCTCCTGGAGTGGCGTCTATTGCGTGGATGCAGGGTCGTCCGATGCGGATCGTCCAGACAGCGGTCTGCTGAGCTTTCTGGGTCCATCCACCGCGAGCGCGATGCATATGGATGCCGGCAATGCGCGCATCCCGCCGCCTTACGGCAGCCAAATGCGCAACTTGAAGCTGGAGGCCGGTCGCCTTGTCCTATTTCCCTCCTGGGTGCTACACGAAGTGAAGCCCTTTGAGGGCACCGGTGAGCGCATCACGATCGCCTTCAATTGCTGGTTCAATCTTCCACACGGTTGAGGCGGCCGATACGCCCCGCTTCAGCGGGGCGTATCATGTCGGTCTTTTACATCTCGCACGGAATCCTCCGATGCCCCGCCACTATGCTGCTTGGTGTTGCCTCATGACGCTCCTGACGACCGCTCCTTCACTGGCCGAGACGGTGCCAGCACGGCCCGACTCTATCTTATTGGCGGCGTGGACCGGCCCCTACGGCGGCGTCCCGCCGTTTGATCACGTCCGTGTACAGGACTTCAAGCCCGCGCTTGAGGCCGGGATGCGGGAACAAATTGACGAAATCGACCGCATAGCGAACGACCTGGCAAAGCCAACGTTTGAAAACACCATTGCCGCGTTAGAGCGCAGCGGCCGCGCCCTGAACAGAGCTTCAACGCTTTTTTCGATCTACACCGCGACCCTCAGCAACGATGCAGTGCAAAGCGTCGAGCGCGACGTAGCACCACTGCTCGCTGCACACAGTGACGCGATCACGCAAAACGGCGCGCTATACAAACGGATCGCGACGGTCTACGCCGAGCGAGAGACCAGCCACTTGACACCAGAGCAGAAGCGTTTGAGCTGGGTGGTTTACACGAGCTTTACGCGCTCCGGCGCAAAACTCCATGCGGCCCAAAAGGCGCGCCTGTCCGATATCAATCAGGAGTTGGCTGGGCTGTATACCGCCTTCAGCCAAGCGCTGTTAGCGGATGAGGTTGAGCGATTCGTCCCTCTTGAGAGTGAGGCCGATTTCGATGGCTTACCCGGATCCGTCCGGGATGCCGCGCGCTCGGCGGCCTCGGCTCGTCACTTAACGGCGCCTGGCGTGATTCTCAACACGCGGTCCAGCGTTGAGCCTTTTTTGGAGTACTCCACGCGCCGAGATTTGCGTGAAAAAGTATGGCGGATGTTTATCAATCGCGGCGATTACGGCAATGCGCACGACACAAATGCGACGATCACTCGCATTCTCGCCCTTCGGGCCGAACGGGCCAAACTACTCGGCTACCCCACCCACGCTCATTGGCGAGTGGAAGATACGATGGCGAAGACTCCGGAGCGGGCGCTCGGGCTGATGGAGGCGGTATGGCCGGCAGCCGTCGCGCGAGTTCGAAAAGAAGTTGCTGACATGCAAACCATAGCCGACCGAGAGATGGAAAGCGCCAAGCTACCGAAAATCCGGATTGAGCCGTGGGATTATCGCTATTACGCCGAAATCGTTCGCCGCGAGAAATACGATCTCGATGCGAACATCGTCAAGCCGTACTTGCAATTGGAAAAGCTACGCGAAGGGATGTTCTGGGTCGCAGGACAGCTGTTCGGTTTCACGTTCTCAGCCGTACCTGAGGGAACCGTGCCCGTCGCTCACCCAGACATTCGCGTATTTGAGGTGAAGCGCGATGGCCAGCACGTCGGCCTTTGGTATTTCGATCCATACGCTCGTACCGGCAAGCAATCGGGCGCGTGGATGAATGAATATCGACTGCAGGAACGTTTTGACGGTGATGTCACGACGATTGTATCCAACAACTCCAACTTTGTTCGCGGAGCGGCGGACGAGCCGATTCTGATCAGCTGGGAGGATGCAGTCACCCTATTCCATGAATTTG
>CAIRLC010000014.1 GCA_903879335.1 uncultured Pseudomonadota bacterium | reverse complement strand
TTGCCCTACACCTCGAGGGTGCTCGCCGAGAACTTGGTGCGCCGCGCTGATCCTGCACAATTGACGGAAAGCCTCGGTCAGTTGATACGCTTTGAGCGGACGCAGGATTTTCAGTGGTTCCCAGCGCGTGTCGTGTGTCATGACATTCTTGGCCAGACCGCGCTCGTGGATTTGGCGGGTCTACGCGACGCGATTGCCGAACGGGGCGGCGACCCGGCCCTCGTGAATCCGGTGGTGCCGACGCAGTTGGTGGTCGATCATTCGTTGGCCGTTGAATACGGCGGTTATCTAGCCGATGCGTTTGCGAAAAATCGCGCGGTGGAGGATCGACGCAACGCAGATCGTTTCCATTTTATCGAGTGGACAAAATTTGCGTTTGAGAACGTCGACGTCATTCCGCCGGGTAACGGCATCCTGCATCAGATCAACATCGAGAAGATGAGTCCGGTCGTGCAGGTGCAGGACGGTGTCGCCTACCCCGATACCTTGGTCGGCACCGATTCACACACGCCGATGGTGGACGCCTTAGGCGTCCTCGGCATCGGTGTGGGCGGACTGGAAGCGGAGAGCGTGATGCTCGGTCGTGCGGTCTGGATGCGTCTGCCTGAAATCGTCGGCGTCCGTCTGAGCGGCGAGGCGGCTCCCGGCATCACAGCGACCGACGTCGTGCTTGGGCTGACAGAGTTTCTGCGTAAGAGCCGGGTCGTCTCCTCCTACCTCGAATTTCATGGCGAGGGGGCGGCCCAGTTGAGTCTCGGTGATCGGGCCACGATCGCGAATATGGCCCCTGAATTCGGCGCGACCGCCGCACTGTTTGCGATTGATGAGCGAACCGTTGACTACCTGCGTCTCACCGGCCGCGATGCCGAGCAGATTCGCCTGGTGGAAACGTATGCGAAAGCCGCAGGCTTGTGGGCCGCGCAGTTAACCCAAGCCCGTTACGATCGGGTGTTGGATTTTGATCTGTCGTCAGTCGTGCGTTCAATCGCGGGACCCGCCAATCCACATCAGCGGATTCCCGTGTCGACCTTGACTGCGCGGGGCTTGGCGCATCCCACCCCGTCGGCGCCTGGGCAGATGCCCGATGGCGCGGTCATCATCGCCGCGATCACCAGTTGCACCAACACGTCAAACCCGCGCAACATGATCGCGGCCGGCCTCTTGGCTCGTAAAGCGCATGCACTGGGCTTGCAGCGTAAGCCGTGGGTAAAGACCTCCTTGGCGCCGGGTTCGAAGACGGTGCAATTGTATTTGGAAGCGGCTGGCTTGATGCCCGACTTGCAGGCCTTGGGCTTTGACGTCGTCGCATTTGCTTGCACCTCCTGCAACGGCATGAGTGGAGCGCTTGAACCGGCGATCGAGGCGGAAATTCTCGCACGCGGTCTATACACCACCGCGGTGTTGTCCGGTAACCGTAACTTTGAAGGCCGCATTCACCCACGGGCGAAGGAGGCGTACCTCGCCTCGCCGCCGCTGGTCGTCGCCTATGCCTTGGCCGGAACGATCCGTGTGGATATCGAAAAAGATCCGCTCGGTGTGGATGCCCACAACGAACCGGTCTATTTGAAGGATCTGTGGCCATCGGATTCGGACATCGACGCACTCTTGGCGAGCAGCGTTCGTCCGGAGCAGTTCCGTGCGGTCTACGACCCGATGTTCGCCTTTGCCTCCAAGGCCGGCATCGAGGTCAGTCCGCTCTACGACTGGCGTCCTCAGAGCACCTACATCCGGCGTCCTCCGTATTGGGAAGGCGCCTTGGCGGGTGCGCGAACCTTGACGGGCATGCGCCCTCTGGCCGTACTGGGTGACAACATCACGACCGACCACCTCTCGCCGTCGAACGCGATTCTTGCGGACAGCGCGGCCGGCGAGTATCTCGCCAAGATGGGCTTGCCGCAGGAAGACTTCAACTCCTACGCCACGCACCGTGGTGATCACTTGACCGCGCAGCGCGCGACCTTTGCCAATCCGCGGCTCAAAAATGAGATGGTCCGCACGCAGGATGGTGCTGTACGTGAGGGGTCACTGGCGCGGCTGGAGCCGGAGGGCAAGACCGTGCGGATGTGGGAAGCCATCGAAACCTACATGCAACGGCAACAACCGCTGATCGTGATTGCTGGCGCTGACTATGGTCAGGGTTCATCGCGTGATTGGGCGGCGAAGGGCGTACGACTGGCCGGCGTGGAGGCGATCGTGGCGGAGGGCTTTGAGCGCATTCACCGCACGAATCTCATTGGTATGGGTGTATTGCCGCTTGAGTTCACCGTCGACACCACGCGCCAGACTTTGGGCTTAGATGGCACCGAGACCTACGACGTGGTGGGTGCGCGCTTGCCTCGGGCCACCGTGAGACTCGTGATCCATCGGGCTTCGGGTGAACGATTGGAGGTGCCGGTTATTTGCCGACTGGATACGGCCGAAGAAGTTTCGATCTATGAGGCCGGTGGCGTGCTGCAACGATTCGCACAAGACTTTCTGGAATCGCACGGCAAGACGGCTGCTTGAACGGAGTATCTGCCATGATTCACCTCCCACAAGTTCGTGTTCGCGCCACGTATATGCGCGGCGGCACCAGTAAGGGCACTTTTTTTGCCTTAGCGGATCTGCCGGAAGCGGCGCGCAGCGCCGGTGCTGCCCGGGACGCCTTGCTGTTACGGGTGGTCGGCAGTCCAGACCCCTATGGCAAACACATCGACGGCATGGGTGGTGCGACGTCAAGCACCTCCAAGGCCGTCATCGTCAGCCCAAGCACCCGGCCTGATCATGACGTCGACTACCTCTTCGGTCAGGTCTCGATCGATCAGGCCTTTGTCGATTGGAGCGGTAATTGCGGCAACCTGACGGCAGCGGTCGGGCCCTTTGCACTGACGCATGGCTTGTTGGATCCGTCCTCAGTGACGACGGATGGCATCGCTACCGTACGCATTTGGCAGGTCAATATCGGCAAGACAATCATTACCCGTGTGCCGATGAATAACGGTGCGGTGGTTGAATGCGGCGATTTTGAATTAGATGGCGTCACCTTCCCGGCGGCAGAAATTCAGATTGAGTTTGTGGACCCGGCCGCGGACGACGATAGTGGTGGCGGCGCCATGTTCCCGACGGGGCAGACCATCGATACCCTCGATGTGCCAGGCGTGGGTCAGTTTGAGGCGACGCTGATCAATGCCGGCATCCCGACGGTGTTTTTGGACGCAGAAGCCCTTGGTTACACCGGTACGGAATTGCAAGAGGCGATCAATGGCGATCCGTTGGCTCTGGCTCGCTTTGAGGCAATACGGGCCGCCGGCGCCCTTAAGATGGGATTGATCCGCGAATTGAGCGAGGCTGCGCGACGCCAACACACGCCGAAGATCGCATTTGTGGCCCCCCCTCAGTCGTATCGTTCGTCGAGCGGCAAACCCGTCGAGGCCGAGCAGATCGATGTGTTGGTGCGGGCGCTTTCAATGGGCAAGTTGCATCACGCCATGATGGGCACAGCAGCCGTAGCGATTGGTACAGCAGCTGCGATACCCGGCACTCTGGTCAGTCGCGCCGCAGGCGGCGCGCTGAAGGCCGTCCGGTTCGGACATCCCTCAGGGACGTTGCGGGTCGGCGCTGAGGCGACTGAGGTCAATGGCGAATGGCGTGTCACCAAGGCCGTCATGAGTCGCAGCGCCCGTATCTTGATGGACGGCTGGGTCCACGTGCCGGGCGATAGTTTTTAAGTGCTGACAGGACGCCGGTGGTGAGCGCGGCTACTCCAGCCGGCATGTCGCTTAATGCGCCCGATAACCCACCGTGAGCCAATAGCCACGGGGAGCGCCGATACTCAAGAAAGGCTCGGTTCGCCAGGTGGCACCGCTCGAATCAAAGGTGTTGCCAGGCGCCGTAAACACATTGCGACCGAGCACGCCAAAACTGGCATAGCGTCGGTCGAACAGATTGTTGATGCGCGCACCGACACGCCAGTGGGGCGCGACTTGCCAGTGGCTATCAAGGTTCACCGTGGCAAAGCCGGCAACGCGGCCGCGGCGATCGGCGTTGTTTTCATTGCCTCGCGCCATCTGCGCGTCCTGTGCATGCAGCGTGAGGGCGGCGTCAAACCGATGATCGGTATAGGCGGTCCGCAGTTTAAATAATGCGTGTGGTACACCCGGTATCCGATCGCCGCGCTGGACAGCGATATCAGTGCACGTGTCGCAACTGATCGGCCGAGCAGAGGCGTTGTTTGGACTTGAGACCACAAAAGGCGTCAGGAAGTTCGCCGCCACTGCGGTGTAACTCATACTCAGTTGGAGCCGGTTGTACTCGGCGTCCAGTTCAATTTCGGCACCGCGACGACGGGTTCGGCCGACATTACGAAAATACCCGAGGTTGGATGAGCCGCCGCCAGCTGAGACGAATTGAATATCGTCATCGGAGACCGTATTGAACGCGGCGGCTCTGAAGTGGAGTCGAGTCCAGACCTCACCACGGACACCGACTTCCTCGGTGCGTGCCACCACCGGATTGAGGGCTGGGTCAGCGGCGAAGGCGTTGGGTAATGAACACGGCGCCGCGGGATCTGCGCAGGTTAACTCGACCGGCGTCGGTGCGCGCATGCTCTCGTCGTACCGCGCATAGTAGGTGAGTGTCGGCGTTCGATGCAGCACAAGGCCGACCGAGGGATTAAAACGACTGAAGCGATGACGACCGTTTAAGGCGGTGCCTAATCGATCTTCGAGTGTTTCGCTGGAGTGATCATAGCGACCTGCGAGCGTCAGAAACGCGGTACGCGTCAATTCGATCGTATCGACGAACAACGCGCCGAGGTTTGAGAGGCGGGTCTGCAATTGGGTGCCGAGCACCAATGCGGCTGAGGAGTGCGTGTCGCGTGTTGCACCGGCGGACTGACTCCGCTGCTGGAAGTCAGCAAGGCCCCGGTCCCACTCGACGCCCACCAGCAATCGATTCGGAATACCGGCAATGCGCTCTGAACCGAATAAGTGTACGGAGCTTCCGAGCCGGCGTTGGCCGATGCCATCGCTGATGTTCTCGGTCGGCGCATTGATCTCAGACACCGGACTTAGGACCTCAAAGTCCGTATTGACGTTGCTGTTCAAAAGCTGTGTCTGCACGTCACGCCAATAAAGTGTCCCACTCAGCGTCCAATGGGGGCTCAGTTGGCGACGACCATTGAAGGTGACTGCATTGAGTGCGTTCGCGGTGAGGTCAGGCCACGTGTAGGACTGGGTTGGGGCTTGCAGAAAGGACTGCGGCAGCGTCTGCCCGCCGTTCAGACGACTGATGGCGTGCGTATAGGTGAGCGTGGCGTCGCTGAGATCATCCCGGAAGCCGACCTTGCTCATCAGTTGTCGCACGGCGCTGCTGTTGTGTTCGGCCCAGCCCCCATCATCCAGCGCTTCGAAGGCCACGTAGCCGTCGAACTGCGCGCCCTGTGCGCCGAGTTCGGACTGTAAGCCGTGGCGACCGAAGGAGCCCCCCTCAACCTCCAAATTGATCCCGTGTACATCGAGGCCGCGCTTGCTGGTCAAGACCAGAGCACCACCGAGCGCATTGAGCCCAAACAAGGGGTCGGAGCCCGGCACCAGTTCAATGCTGCACAAGGCTTGCATCGGGATGAGGTCCCAATTCACGACATCGCCAAAGGCTTCATTCACTTTCACGCCGTCCAGGTAGACGGCTAGACCTTGCGGCGTGCCGAGGATCGGTGAACTGGTGAAGCCGCGCACCGTGACGTCCGGTTGATGCGGATTACCTTGAGTGTCATTGAAGGACACCCCGAGGACGCTCCCGTCCAGTACGTCCATCAAGCCGCCTTGGCCTGCCAGGTCGTCGCGGCCTAACGCGAGGCGATGGACGTTGGCGGCCGTGTTCTGACCGTCGGCATCGCGCAGCGGCGTCGTGACGGACACGTCGGGTAGCGTCCCAACCGTCGGCTCGCCCGCTGTAGACACGCTGGCGAAGAGCAGCCCGACCAACGTCGCTCGAATGCGAACCAACAGCATAGGGGCGGGCCTTGCGCGCAAAGCGGGGATGTCCTCGAGAACCAGGGCGGATGGAGGCGCATTGTACGTGTCCCTTTCATCAGGACCACCCGACAAATCGAGGGCTGCAGGTGACCGTGTCGATCCTGAACGCCACGGGACCTATTTCGGCTACGCTGCTGACCTTGGGCCGCCTACGATAACTTCGGGTCTTCTATGCTCAGTCAGCCTTCATTCGCGCAATTGCCGGAGCGCTTTTACGCCGCCGAGCGTCTGCCCCAATGGCCGTCTGCCACGGTGCTCCAGACTCATGCCGGCGCTTGCCGGGATCTCGGTCTTGATCCCGCGACCTTCGCGAGCGAGGTGCTCTCACGTCTAACCGGCAATCCTGCTTCGACCGCCCCCACGAGTTGGGCGCTCGCGTATGCCGGTCATCAATTCGGACACTTTGTGCCGACGCTCGGCGATGGCCGCGCGCACCTGATCGGTGAATGGCGCGATGCGTCGGGTCGGGACTTTGATGTGCAACTGAAAGGCTCGGGCCGCACCGTGTATTCGCGCGGCGGCGATGGCCGCGCCACGCTCGGATCGGTGTTGCGCGAATACCTGCTGAGTGCGTGCTTTCGCAGTTTGGGCATACCGACCACGCGCAGTTTGGCGATGATTGCCACCGGCGAGCGGGTGGTGCGGGGTGTTGGTAAACCCGGGGCCATCTTGGTGCGTGCGGCGGCGAGCCATGTGCGGGTCGGGAGTTTTCAGTACTACGCCTGTCGGGGGGATACGGACGGCGTGCGCCGATTGGCCGATTACGCCATCGCCCGCCATGACCCCGATCTCAGCGGTCTCAACGATCAGTATCTGCGCTTTTTCGGTCGTGTCGTAGAGCGCCAGGCCCGACTGGTCGCGCATTGGATGTCGGTGGGCTTCATCCACGGCGTTATGAACACGGACAACATGACGATTTCCGGTGAGACCCTTGATTACGGCCCGTGTGCATTTTTGGATCACTACGACGAGGCCAAGGTCTTCAGTTCGATCGACCAGCAGGGCCGCTATGCCTACGGCAATCAACCGAATGTGGCGGTTTGGAATCTGGCGCGCCTTGCCGAGACGCTCTTACCGCTCTTCGATGCGGCGGAGACCCGGGCTGTGGACCTCGCGCAAGCGCACTTAGAGGGCTTTCGTGATCACTACCGGACGGTCTATCTGTCGCTCTTCGGTCGCAAACTTGGTCTTGGTGAGAGCCGACCGGAAGATGCTCAACTCATCACTGACCTGATGCACCTGTTGAGCGAGCATCGCGTGGATTTCACGGTGTTTTTTCGCCGCCTCGCCGACGTGTTGCAGCCTACCCGCGGCGGTGAGTCCGTCTCGGACATGTTTGCGGATCGCAGGGCATGGTCGCAGTGGGCTCAGCGTTGGCAGACCCGCCTCGGGCTTGAAGCGGCGAACGACGCCCTGCCTGCCGAGCGCTTGCGGGCGGTCAATCCGGTCTATATCGCGCGTAACCACCTGGTGGAGACGGCCATCCGCGCGGTGGAAGAGGAGGGCGATTGGGCGCCGTCTCAGCAATTGCTAGACGCCATGGCCACGCCTTATGCGGAGCGCCCGGATGGCACGGCCTTGAGTGCAATCCCGAGCCCTCAGGACATTGTGCGGCAGACTTTTTGCGGGACCTGATTGGCTTGGTTTGGCTATTTGAGCATTCCGATCGCTTATTGGCCGCTTGCGGCTGAACGGGAGAGGATCGTGGCCTATGAGCACGATTGAATCTCCCACGAGCATCAACCTGGCCCCGGCTGCACCGGTCAAGGCGCTGCTGCGAGATGTGATCTGGGGCGGCCTCATTGCCGCCGCCGTGATCGCCGCCCTCGCAGCAGGCCCGGTTGAGGCTGCCGTGCTCGTGCTGCGCTGAACCGGGTGGTCGCTATCGGCCAGAGCCGATCAGGTCGCCTAATCCGCGGCGCGCTGACGGCTCGCGACGACCGCCCGGCATTGCTCGAATCGGGCGTTCAATGCGGCGTCGATGGATGGGTCGACCGCGCCGACCGCTAACCACTCCAGCGTGAGGTCGTCCATGTTGACGGGCTCAAAATCTGCGCCCAAGTTCCGCGACTGCAGCAAGCGTTGCATCTGGTACTCACGACGACGATCTTGATCGTCAGCTGGCGTCACGGAGTCGGTCGCCAACTCGGCGCGAATGCACAGCAGGCGCAGCGTTGCTTCGTTCGCCACGACATCCGCCGACACCTCACCAGCCAGCATTTTGGCCCACTGTCGCTCCAATGCGGTGCGGGCAAATTTCGGTGCAGCTGCGAGGGCCGCGACGCGCTCGTTCAGTGCGCCCTGCAGGGCGCTGACGGCGTCTTCAGAGGCCTGACTGTGTAAGGCCCAACCATAACCTCGAATGTCGCTCGCGACCGTGAACACGTCCGCCCACGCTTGGTTGACCGCACGAGCACGGTCCAGATGGACGGCCTCGTGGCAGCGATCACTCATCCGGTGCGCCTGATGATGTAGCTCGCGGGCGTTCGAACGGGGCAGTTCTAAGCCGTCAAATTCTTGCTGCAGGGATTCCAGGGTTTTCACGCCCTCACGCAGCTCGGTGCCCGTGAGTTGAGCAATGCGCTCAAGCTCTGCAATGATCGCTTGAGCGCGCACGACGGCAGCTTCCAACTGTGCCGCGAAGGCGACGGACTCGGCCGCGCTACGCTCAAAGACCGCATTGCAGTGGCCGCGGAATTCTTCCCACAGCGGATTATCCACATCGCGCGGCACGATCCCGATGGTCTTCCACGTGCGCTGCAACGTCTTGGCGCTATCAATCGCCTGCCGGAGATCCTCTAACTGCACCAAGTTGGCCGCTTCGCTGATCAGGCCGCGTTTCAAATCGACGTTGCGGCCGAACTCAGCATCGAGTTTGGCTGATATGCCATCCATCGCCGCTTTGAACTGGGCTTGCAAGGCCTCGGCGATTTCTTGATCGACCGGTGCATACTGACGCCATTCGCGTCGCGCATCGGACAAGGTATGAATGACACGCCGCCAATTGGGGGCTTCGGCATCCAGTTCGTCCGAGTATTCGCCGAGGCGGACTAAGATGGCTTCGCGCTTCTCCTTGTTTTCCGCGCGCTGCGCGGCTTTGAGTGCAAAATGGACTTTGCACGGTTCATACGCTTGATTGGCAAGTTCTTTGAATTTGGCGTTTTCAGCCGAATCGTCATCCCCCGCTGCGCCGCGATGCAACGTGCGCCATTCATCCTGCAATTTTCGGACATGCATAGCCAACTGTTCCGGCGCGATTTCTGCGCCGATCAGCGAATGCATGCGTTCGATTAACTCAATGCGCTTCGGTGCGACCGTAAACTCATGCCAATCCTTCAGCTTCGTCAGTTGCTCATCCGCCAAGGCGAGCTGGCGTTGGAACCATGCGGGTAGAGTCGCGGCGTCAATGGCGCTCAATTTCGGCGTTAACCCCTCGCGCAGACGTGCCGCGCGAGCGCTGCCACCGCGGTCCAACGCGTTCTGCATCTGCCGCAAGAGACTGACGAGTTCTCGGATTGACTCCGATTCAGATTGCGCCTTCGCATCCTGTTCGGCACGTTCGCTGGCTAAGC
This sequence comes from uncultured Pseudomonadota bacterium, assembly GCA_903879335.1. Classification (GTDB taxonomy): domain Bacteria; phylum Pseudomonadota; class Gammaproteobacteria; order Steroidobacterales; family Steroidobacteraceae; genus CAIKZZ01. The sequence continues at coordinate 19,877 of CAIRLC010000014.1, read as the reverse complement.
GACTCGCCGTCTCCTGGGCAGCCTCTTCACGTTCACGCCGAGCCTGCGCGGCGGCCTCGTCGGCGAGACGCGCAGCTTCGGCCGCGGCTTCCCGGCGTTGGCGTTCCGCGGCGATCGCTTCGTGGTGAGCAAGCACGACCGCTCGCGCCTTCGCAAGGTCGGCTTCGACACCGTCTTTCAATGCTGCTGGCGCCTGGCTCCCGAGGGTTTGCCAGCGTTTCGCATGTTCGTTCAGGGTGGCTTCGTAGACGGCATCAAAGGGCAGCCGAGCGTGACGGGCAATCGCAGCCGCCATCGCCTCGAGTTCTGCCTGCAGTGCCGCAGCGGCCTTTTCGGCTGCCAACACGGCGTCCCGCTTCGTCGTCAGAATTTTGTAGACCGCATTGTCCTTGCCGCGGCTGACGCGGATCAATTCACGAATGCGCTCCGGATCCTGAATCGCGTCTGCAGCCCGTTGGCGGATGCGGGTCGAGGTGCCCGTCCCGACAAATTCAGCAATCAAGGATTCAAGACCCGCTTGGATGGCCTCATTCAGGCGAGCCTCTTCGGCTGCAATTTCAAGCGAGCGATCTGGTTTTGGGGCTTTCGGTGGCGGCGTTGGGGCGGCAGGCGGCGCGACTACCGTGGGCGTGCGACCAAACAGCTTCGAGATGAACGACATGAGAAGGCCTTGGGGGCGGTGGAATTATGTAAAGAGTCTACCCGTCTTCCCGGTTCGATTTCGTGACCGGCGTCAAGGTCCTGATTCGGTCTCAAACGGGGCGCCGCGACGGACCCACCCCCGTGCAGGACAGGCGATGATCCGGTCCGAGTCTGAACGCTTGCTAGACTGGCGCTTTCAGGGGTGGGGTTTATGGGGATGAGCAATGCGTAGAGTTCCGGTGCTGATCGCGTGGATGGCTATTACGGTGTTGGGCTCTAGCCGCGCGGCGACGCCCGCCTCGGTGACCGGAGGCGTTACGGTCCTTGCGCCCCATGAGCGACCAGCAGTGGAAAATCAGATATTGCGGGATCGACTGGCGACCGTACTCCCGGGATTGATGTCCGAGACGGATATAGACCTCTGGCTCGTGATTAATCGCGAATACGCCGAGGATCCGGTCTACTACACACTCGTCCCGCAGCCGACCTTTGCCGCCCGCCGGACCACGATGCTGGTGTTCTATCGGCGCGTCGATGGTTCTGTCGAACGATTGGCCGTGAACCGCTACCCCTTAGGAGAACCCTATACCTCAGCGTGGGCCGGTGGCGACTTAAAAGCACAATGGCTGGCCTTGGCGAAGGTCATTGTTGAGCGCAATCCGAAGCATATCGGCATCAATGTTTCGACCCATTGGCCCGTGGCTGATGGCTTGACGCACAGTTTGCATGACGAGCTGTTGGCGGCCTTACCGCCGGCTTTCGCAACCCGTTTGGTCAGTAGCGAGAATCTGGTGGTGCGTTGGTTCGAAACCAAGACGCCGGCTGAATTGAGTCTCTATCCGGGCCTGGGCCAGATCACGCGTGGTGTGATTGCCGAGGCCTTCAGTCGCAAGGTCATCACCCCCGGACAGACCACCACAGACGACGTTGCGTGGTACATCCGAGAGCGGTTTGAGGCACTCGGCTTAAGGCCATGGTTCATGCCGACGGTCGATCGCCAGCGCCGTGGCGAACGCTGTGCGGACGGTGTGCCGCATTGCGGAGACGAAGGCCTGATCGAGCCCGGTGACGTGCTGCATACCGATGTTGGCTTTTGTTATTTGAAGCTGTGCACCGACGTGCAGGAAATGGGTTACGTGTTGCAGACGGGTGAGTCGGCCGTACCTGCGGGACTGAAGGACGCACTCGCGATCGGTAACCGCTGGCAGGATCTACTCGCAGCCTCGTTTCAGTTGGGTCGAACGGGTAATGAGATTTTACGGGCGACCATATTAGCCTCGAAGTCTGCGGGTATCGAGTCATGGACCTACAGTCACCCACTCGGCTACGTCGGTCATGCGCCGGGACCCACGATCGGCATGTGGGATAACCAAGGGCCTACCGAAGGCAACGGGGATTGGCCGTTGCACGCCTCAACGACGTATGCGATCGAGGGCAGCATTCGTGCGCCACTGCCCGAATGGTCCGGGGAACCGGTGCAAATCATGTTGGAGCAGGACGCGGTGTTTGACGGTCGGTCGCTGACGTTCTTGGCCGGTCGACAGACGCAGTGGCAGGTGATCCGATAGCCGCAAGCGATTGCTGATCCATGCATTCGGGGTCGGTCGATGACCGTGATTGCCTGATCGTCGAGTCGCCGGACATGGTTGCAGAATGATAGAAGAGGGGAAGAAGATGACGCAGTCAGTGCTGAAAGCTCGACGCTGGGTGAGCTTGTGGATGTGCATGATCCCGCTACTGGTGGGGGCGAGCCCATCGCCTCGTTTGAGTGGCGCTGACTTACTGCCTGCGCCTGCTTTTGATGCGGGTAATCACGTGCCGACTCGTAAGGGCTGGGCGCTCAATGAAGGTCGTGCCGAAACCTTCCGCAACGTCGCTGAAATTATCCCCACCCGTCGTGTGGCGACGAGCGATACCGCGTATCCGCTCCAGCGAGCGGCCAAGCCCTTGTCTCTGAGTTATGCGTTCGGCGGGGCACAGCATTCGATTGAGGAATTCGCGCGACGGACGGAAACCACGGGACTATTGATCCTGAAGGGCGATGTCATTTTGTATGAGGGGTATTACCTTGGGGCGGACGATAAAGACACCTTCCAATCTTTCTCCGCAGGAAAATCGTTTGTATCGACCTTGGTCGCACTGGCGCGTGCCGACGGCAAGATTAAGAGTTTCGAAGAGCCGATCTCGCTGTATTTGCCTGAACTAAAAGGCTCGGCGTACGAGCACGCGAAGATTCGTGATGTGCTGCAGATGGCCTCGGGCACGAGTTACCGCGAGGAGTATGAAAACCCGGATTCAGATATCGCCGAATTCGCCCGCATCACCGACGTGAATGAAGGTGGGCTGTACGATTTTGCCCGATCGTTCAAATCGATTCGGCCACCGGGGACGAAGTTTTATTACGCGAGCGCGGATACCGAAATCTTAGGTGCCCTGGTCAGTCGGGTCACGGGTCAGTCGCTGTCGGCTTATATGTCTGAGAAGTTGTGGAAGCCATTGGGCGCTGAAGCCCCGGCTCGCTGGGCACTTGATTCCCCGGGCTCGAGAGGACGGGAAATTGCAGCCGGCGCCCTACAGGTGACCCTGCGCGACTACGGTCGCTTTGGCTTGCTGTACGCCCGGGACGGCAAAGTCGGCGATCAGCGCCTACTGCCAGCGGGCTGGGTGGCTGAGGCCACCATACCGAGCGCTTCCTATGTCGACTATGGGAGGATGGATTCGGGCGATGCCAGCGATGCCCCCTCGGGCTACGGGTACCAGTGGTGGTGCATCCCGGATGCCCACCATTCGTTCGCGGCAGAAGGCATCCATGGGCAGTTCGTGCTGGTGGATCCGGTGAAGCAGATCGTCGTCGTCAAATTATCGGCCTGGTCGCATGCCTGGGACGACCCAATGGCTGAAGAAACGATGACGTTTTTCGAAGCTGTGGTTAAAGAGATACAGTAGTTCGCCACGCCATCCCGGTCCCGTCATCGGCGCGGCAGGGATGGCGAACGGTTAAATTGCCGTAATTGATCACGACAATGTCGCAAAATAACTTGGTTAAGCCCCCCCTCAGGCGTAGTGTCGCGAACGGGAACTGCGCTGTCGTCAATCCGTGACCGGCGCGATACAGAATTAAAGGGGATTGGAATGAAACGAGTTCAACTCGCGCACGCAGTGGCGTTGGCGTTGGCCGGCGTATCAACGTTGGCTGCTGCCGCAGAACCGACGGATAACCTCGGTGAAATTGTCGTCACCGCGCAGCGTCGCTCGGAAAATATCCAAGACGTCCCCATTTCGATTCAGGCGCTGAGCGGCCAGAGCTTGCAGGCGCTGAATATCACCACCTTCGACGACTACATCAAGTTCCTGCCGAACGTGACGAGCGCGAGCAGTGGCCCAGGCCAAAATGAAGTCTTCATGCGTGGCCTGTCGGCCGGCTCCCAAGCCAGTCAGGGCAGTGCCGCCACGGGCCTTTGGCCGAACGTCGCGATCTACCTCGACAACCAGTCGGGTCAGATGCCGAATCGCAACCTCGATGTCTATGCGGCTGACCTGAATCGCATTGAAGTGCTCGAGGGCCCACAAGGCACGCTCTTTGGCTCAGGCGCTGAAGCTGGTGTGATTCGCTACATCACCAACGAACCCAAGCTGAATAAGGTTGAAGGGTCGATCAAGGCCGGTTACGGCGTTACTGCCCATGGGGATCCGAATTCGGATCTGCAGGCTGTCCTGAACTTGCCGTTGCTGACGGATCGTATGGCCGTACGCGCAGTCGTTTATAACGATCGCCGCGGCGGTTACATCGACAACGTTCCTGCAACGTTCACGCGTAAGAACACCGACATCGGTATGCATTACGCGAATTACCCGGCTGACGCGAACGGCAATTGTCCAGATGGCCAATTCAATACCGGCTACTGCGTGCCGCCCGGCAGCCAGGTGCTGAATAACAACGCGATCGCCAAGAACGCGATCAACCCGGTGACCTATACGGGCACGCGCGTTGAGCTCTTCACGAAAATCAATGACGACTGGGATGTTCTGTTGTCGCAGACCTATCAGACGATGGATTCTGATGGCGTCTTCTATCAGCAGCCCTTGTCGTCCGATGGCGCGCCGCTGCAGCCCTTGCAGGTCACGCTGTTCAATACGGCGTATGACAAAGACCACTTTTCCAGCACCGCATGGACCGTCAACGGCAAGTTTGGCGACATCAAGGCCGTCTACACCGGCGGCTACCTGGTGCGTGAAGTTAATCAGACGGGCGATTACACCAACTACTCGCGTGGCGTGTATTCGGACTACTACCAGTGCTACGGACCGCATACGGCGCCGAGCGGCGCGCAGTTGGACTCCAAGTGCTATTCGCCGTCGAGCTACTGGCGCACGAACGAGCGCAATGAACATCAGCAGCACGAGTTGAGGTTCAGCACGCCGGATGATTGGCGCTTGCGCGGGATCGTCGGCGCGTTCTACGAAGACAACGTCCTCTACGATTGGACTGGCTGGCATTACAAGACGTTGCCGGCCTGCACCACGGCGAACAGCGACGGCTGCATGTCCACGATCGGCACCATCGCCGGCACAACGGTCCGTTACCCCGGTGTGCAAGCGGATGACACCTCGTTTAACCAAGACGAACGCCGCCAGACCAAGCAGACGGCATTCTTCGCGTCGTTTGACTACGACATCATTCCGAAAGTCCTGACGGCGACAATCGGCACCCGGCATTTCCGCTTCAGCAACAAATTCGTCGGCAGCGTCGGCGGCAGCTTTGGCTGCTTTGAGCAGGGCGCGCAACCGGGTGGCTGCCCCAATTATCCGACCTATGCGTACAGTCTTGATGCCCAGAATCTCGTGGATACGGAGTCGGGCTGGAAGAGCCGTGCCAATTTAACCTGGCACGTCACGACGGATGCCATGGTGTACTACACCTTCTCGCAAGGCTTCCGTCCGGGCGGCTTCAACCAGAATGGCAATTCGGCCCACGCAGTGGGCCCGGATGGTCTGCCGCAGTACCTGATCCCACGTGCTTATAATTCTGACAAGTTGGCGAATAACGAATTCGGTTGGAAGACCGCGTTCTTCAATCACCACCTGCAGTGGAACGGGTCGGTCTATCGGGAAGATTGGAAGGACGTTCAAATTGCCTTCTTCAACCCAGGACTCGTGGGTAACCTCTTCTACAACACCAATGGCCAGAACTTCGTGGTTAAGGGTCTTGAGACCTCGTTGATCGCACAGCCAATGGCGGGGCTTGTGCTGCAGGCGGCGGCGTCTTGGAACCAGAGCCGTCAGGTGAACTCACCGGCGCTGATCAACAACAACCCAGACAGCGCCAACTTCGGTCAACCGATCACCCAGTTGTGCAATACGACGCCGTGCACACCGGTCGACAATCCCTTCGGACCGGTGGGTGCACCGAGTGCCAATTCGCCACCGCTGCAGATGAGCTTCCGTGCCCGTTACGACTGGAGCTTCGGCGATAGTTACACGGCCTACCTGCAGTTGGGTGCGCACCATCAGGCGCATTCCTACACGCAGGCGGGTGCGAATCCGAACTATGCGATCGGCGGCGCGATCAGCTCCTCACGGGGTCGATTCGAGAATCCGGCGTATACGACGGTGGAGACGTCCATCGGCATCGCGAAGGACGCGTGGACAGTGACCTTGAATGCCGAGAACCTCGCGAACTCGCATGCGAGCACCTTCATCAGCACGGGCCAGTTCATCGTGGCGCAGACCCCATTGCGTCCGCGCGTGATCGGCGTGTCGGTGGGTTACTCATTCTGAGTTTACCGACGCTGATGATCGATGGTTGATGAGAAAGGCCGCCCACTGGGCGGCCTTTTTCTTGCGCTCGGGGCCGGCTGAACAGCGCGGATCCGTGACCGGTGCTCACGGATTATTCGGCAGGAGTCTGAGATCGCCATGAGGCGCCGGTCGATTAATCGGCCTATAAAAAGACCGTACGGCGATCGCGGGCAGAGCGCTCGGCCGCGTCGAGCACTTCGAGGGTAGCGATCGCTTCGGACATGGTCACCGGCGGGTCGAGATCCCGCTGGATCGAGTCCCGCAGGGCGGCATAGAAAGACGCCTGTAGGCCGCGCTCGGCCGGCTGCAGGCGCAGGTTGCCCTTACGATCCCAAAGGTGAACGGGATCATGGTCGACACCGAATTCGGCGGCTGTGGGGCTGAGCCCGGTCTGCAATTGCTTCTCCTGGGGGTCGCCTTGCTGTTTCTGCAGCGAGCCTTCCGTGCCGTGGATCGTGAATCGAGGAGACCCACCACAGACCAGTACGCTGGCATGCAAAAGCGCTTCAAGCCCGGGGTAGTGCAATCCGACATGCACCCAGTCCGGCGCCATCGCGTCCTCGCGGTGCCGAGCGAATGCTGCGGTGACGGCTTCGGGCTTTCCAAAAAGCAGCAGCGCCTGATCCACCAAGTGAGGTCCGAGATCTTGCCAAAGGCCGCTGCCCGGACCGCCGGCTTCTTTCCAACGCACGCGCACGTCGGGGCGATAGCGATCGAAGCGACTTTCAAAATGGGTCACGCGCCCAAGATCACCGCGGCTCAGCGCCGCGCGTACGGATAAAAAGCAGCTGTCCTGGCGGCGGTTTTGAAACACAGTTGCCGTGCGTCCGACCCGATGCGCCGTGCGCGCGACCTCACGGGCCGAGGCCAACGACAGTGCAAAGGGTTTCTCGACCACGACGTGATGCTCGGCCTCGAGGGCTGCAATGGCGAGTGCAGCATGGCTGTCTGGGGGTGTCGCAATCACCACGACGTCGAGGGAAGCATCCGCGATGAGTGTCGCCGCGCTCGAGTGGACCGCCACTGCCGGTAATTCGGTGTGTACGAGATCCTCACGTGAAGACGCGACGGCAGCCAGCGTAAGGCCGGGCGTCGCCGTGATGAACGGCACGTGAAAGGTACGGGCGGCCGCACCAAATCCGATTAAGCCTAGGCGTAGCGGGGTTGCGAGTTCAGTCATAGCGCGGACAGTTTATGTCTTCCATGTGACGACTGTGAGCCGGGTACACCAATCGCCACTCTGAGCGTAATCTTCGCTCCATGAGGCTAAACCGTGGTTACCGAGGGGGGCAGACATGACGGGCTTACGCGGAGGCGCCGTTGCGTGGGATACCGGTACCGGAGTGGCTGGTTTTCATTGGCCGTCATCGACTCCGCGGGCGTCTGTGTTGCTGCAGCATGGCCTATCTGAGTACAGCGAGCGCTATGTCGATCAGTACAGCGAGTTGATTCCGGCACTCTTGCGGCACGGGATCAGTGTGTATGCGATTGATCTGGAGGGGCACGGGCGTTCCTCGGGTCGCCGTGCGGATACGGATGTCAGCCGATCGGTCTTCCATCATCAAGCAGCGCGTCGATGCTTGGAGAATGAAGGGCAACCACTCTTCCTGTTCGGTCATTCGTTGGGCGGGCTCGTGACGTCTACGAGCGTGCTCAACAATCCGCTGGGCATCGCCGGAGTCGTGCTGAGTAGTGCGGCCCTACTGGTTGAGGTGCCTTGGTATTTGGGTCACCTTGCGCCAGTGCTTGGACGATGGCTGCCGCAGTGTCCAGTTGGGCGTCTCGATCCACACGGCATCTCCAGAATTCCGGAACGGGTCCAAGCGATGATGAATGACCCAATGAAATACCACGGTCGCCTGAATGCACGTATGGCTGCCAGTATCCTGCAGGTCAGTACTGCGAATTGGCCACGTTATCCGCAGTGGACGAGCCCAGTGTTGGCCTTGCACGGAACCGCCGATCGCTACACCGACTGCGAGGGGAGTCGTCGCTTTATCGAGGTGATCGCGGCGACCGATAAAACATTACTGATCGAGACTGGTGGCTTTCATGAGTTGCTCAACGATCTTGGTGGTGAGCGCATACTTAACGCCGTGCTCACCTGGCTCGACGACCGGATCAAGGACTGAGCTCGTCGCTCGGAGGCAGCAGCGCCCTCCGCAGATGGACAGACTGATCAAGCCGCCTCCAGCCGTGGAGGACGTGTGAGTGCCGGTGTGCACAAGGGCAACACCGGCGTCTAAGGTGTGGTTAGCTGACTGATTCCAATAACAAAAGGCCGGCTCCCGTATTGGAAACGGGGATGTGATATTTCCGGGCAATCTCGCGCACGCCATGGCAGGACAGCGCGCCGCGCATCACGAGCCACAGAATAAACTCAGCGCCTTGGCTGCCGGCTTGTTCGACCAGATCATGAATCGACAAGTTCAGCAGTTCATCAGGACGATTGACGATGTCATCCAAACAGCGCAGATCAAACTCTCGGTTGATAAATCCAGCCCTTTCGCCGTCCAGTTGATGCGATAGTCCACCCGTACCGACGACGACAACGCGCAAATCGGCTGGGTAAGACTCGATCGCTTTCCCAAGCGCGACACCTAAGTTGTAGCACCGCCGTGGTGACGGCAATGGATGTTGGACCGTGTTGATCGCTAAAGGCACTACACGCACCGCGCGTGGAACCACGTCCTGCCAGAGCAGAGACATCGGCACGGTAAAGCCGTGGTCCACAAGCATTTCCTGACACGTGCTGAGGTCAAAATCAGCCGCCACGAGTTCTTCAATCAGGTGCCAAGACATTCTAGGGTCGCCGGGAAATGGGGCGAGTGCTTTGAGTCCCCACCCCTCATCGGCGTTGCGATATTCCGTCGCCGCTCCAATCGCAAAGGTCGGCATCTTGTCGAGAAAAAAATTCAAACCATGATCGTTGTAGATGACGATGGCGACATCCGGTTTGACTCGGGCGAGCCACTCTCTGACGGGCGGGAATCCATCGAAAAACGGCTTCCAATACGCGTCCTGTTGTAAGCCGTTGGCGATCGCGAGACCGATCGCAGGGATGTGTGATGTGGCGATCCCACCGACGAGCTTGGCCATCTCAGACTCCTGCGGCGAGTAGCTTGGCCTTGAAGGCTTCAACCGTCATGCCGGTCTGCTGCGCGCCGATATCCTGCACATTCAGCCCGAGAATCCCAGCGAACTTCGCGAGATAGTAGATATTGCCGCCGGCCGCGATCAGTTGCAGCACGTTGCGGTTTTGGATGGCGGCGTATTGCTCTGGATTTAATCCGAATCGGGCGCAATACGCCGCTTCATTCGCAAGAAACTCATTGCGATTAACGGCGTCGTTGAAGGAGTAACACATCTTGTTGAGCGCATAGCCTTTGATGGCTTGCGCACCGTCGAATATCGGTGTTCCCCAAATCGGAGCACGGACCGTGGCCATCGCGATCTCTCCCTGCCGAATGCGATGGATGCAGCATGGCCCGCTAGCGCTGCCACGACGATAGTGGACTTCCCGTACGGATCGGCTGTGCGGGTGTCAAAGATCGACTTGGAGAGAAGTATTGCGGGTTACACGGACCGCAGGATCGTCGTTAGTTGGTCCGGTGTGCTGAAGAAGGGCGAGTGATCCGTATCGAGGACGTGCACGTCGCTACAGGGCAGGATCTGCTGCATCGCACGTTGGGCACCGATGGTCATCGCCCGATCGCGCAGGCACTCGATATAGATGCGGCGTACCCGGCCGAAGTTCTCGGCGGTGACCCGCACCGGTGTGCCGAGCGGTGCGAGCGGTTCAGGTCGCAAGCAGGCTCGCGCCAAGGCCACGTCCTCGGCTGAGCACTCGCCGTAAAAAGTCTCGTACAGACCGTCCTCCCGTACCGAGACACTCGCATCGGCCAGGTTCGGGATGACGTTCTGGCGGACCAGGGAGTCGCTGTGGGTGGCCGCTTCGTCATTCAAGGACACACCATCCGGGAGCAAAAACGCGGTCAGGTAGACTAAGGCCTTGATGCGATCTGGGCGTCGCTCCGCAACTTCCGAGATCACCAAACCACCGCGGCTATGCCCGACGAGCACGACGGGCTCGGTTTGCGCGTCGAGGAGGGCGGCTACGTCATCGGCCCATTGGGCCAAGGTCACGTCCTTCGCCGGCGTGGTATCCCGTCCCAGCCCCGCAAGATCGGGCACCAATACGGTGTGTCCGTCGGCCTCGAGGCGGGCCGTAATGCGGTGCCAACACCATGCGCCATGCCAAGCGCCGTGTACGAGAACATAGGTCGACATGGGCGAATTCTCCTTGAGTGACAGCGCTCGAGTCTATCGACTGCCCGGGCTCGTGGCGTTCGCTCCAATGCCATGGGGGTTGCCCCGCGGGTTGAGCGCGCATGGGTCGGGTAAGGTCCGATGAGGAACTGCAAATGAGGGGGTGCTCGATGCGCGCGGCTGTCTATTACGGACGTGAAGATTTGCGACTCGAGTCGTGGGAGGAGCCGCAGGTCGGCCCCGGCGAGGTTAAGCTGCGCGTGCACTACAACGGCATCTGCGGCAGTGACTTGACCGAGTACTACTACGGACCGATGACGACCCGCGACACGCCCCACCCCTTGACCGGCGTGAAGAACCCGGTCGTCATGGGGCACGAGTTGGCCGGCACGGTGGTCGAGCTCGGGGAGGGCGTTGAGGATCTCGCCATTGGCGACCTCGTCGCCGTCGAGCCCTTAGAAACCTGCGGTGCCTGCCTGCCCTGCGTATCGGGCCAGTACAATCATTGTCCGTCGGTCGCTTTTCATGGCTACAACCGCGCGACCGGCGGCTTGGCGGAATACACGGTGGTGAAACGGGTGATGGCTCATCGTCTGCCGCCGGGGGTATCGGCCATGCAAGGCGCGCTCATTGAGCCGCTCGGCGTGGCGTGGCACACCGCCAACCGGTGTCGAGTCGAGTCCGGTCAAATCGTCGCCGTCCATGGGGCGGGTCCGATCGGCATCGGCGTGTTGTTGACGCTGAAGCGCCGTGGTGTGGATGTCATTGTGCTCGACCCATCGCCGATGCGCCGTCAAGTTGCGCTCGCGCTCGGTGCCCGTTGGGTGATCGACCCGAAAGAGGTCGCGGCCGTTGACGCCATTCGTGATCTCACCGGTGGTCAGGGTGCCCATGCGTCGGTCGATGCTGCGGGTGTACCAGCGGCGGTGGATGCGCTCCTGAAGGGGACGCGCGTCGACGGAACGGCCGTTGTGGTGGCCATTCATCACCATCCGATCGCGATACCGCCCTTTGATCTCCTGATGCCAGAAGTGTTCTTGACCGGCGTCGCGATGTCGGCGCATGCCTTCCCGAGTGTGATTGCCGAGATGGCCGCAGGGGCCTATCCAATGGACGGATGGGTTGAGACCATCCCGTTCAACGGCATCGTCACCGACGGGATAGAGCGCCTGCGTCGTCAGGAAGGTATGAAAATTTTGGTCGACATTGCCGGTTAATCGACTGGCTGGTCGTCTATTTGGGAGGGGGTGCCCATGAAAATCGCAGATCTATTCAAAGTTGAAGGCTATGGGGTGGTGGTGACCGGCGGTGCCAGCGGGCTGGGCCTTGCCTATGCCGAGGCGCTGGCCGAGAACGGCGCCCGCGTCACGCTGCTCGACGTCGATGGGGAACGCCTATCGGCGGAGTGCGCCCGACTGACCGGGCTTGGCTACGACGTCTCAGGCACGATTGTCGATGTGCGCAGCAGCACGTCGGTTGATGCTGCGATCGATGCGGCGGCCGCGCGCTACGGGCGATTGGACGTGGTCTTTGCCAATGCAGGCGTGGATTCGGGTCCTGGGTTTTTATCCAGTTGGGTGGGCGACCAACGGCCGCGTAACCCCGACGGCGCGATTGAGAATTACACCGATGAGCGATGGAATCGGGTGATCGACATTAATTTATCGGGCGTTTTTCGCACTGCCCGCGTCGCAGCCCGCCACATGAAAGCCCAAGGCTCCGGCCGGATCATCATCACGAGTTCCGTGGCCTCGTTCCAGTGCGAGCCGGCCATTGGCTCGGCCTATATGGCCGCAAAAGCCGCAAGCGTCCACTTGATGCATATGTTAGCGTTGGAACTAGCCGCCTATCAGGTGACTGTGAACGCGATAGCGCCGGGATTTTTCGCCACCAATATTGGTGGCGGACACGCCAAAAGCCCCGTGGTTCAGGCCGCGATGGCTAAAGTGTTGCCGATGCATCGTGTAGGCTTCGGTGATGACATTAAGGGGCTAGCCCTCTTTTTGGCGTCGCCGGCCTCCAGTTATGTGACGGGCCAAGAAATAGCGATTGATGGCGGGTGGACGCTCGGTGCGGCTGACTAGGGGTTACGCATGCCGATGACGGATATTCCAACGTGCGAGTTCAGCACAGATACGGTCGCGCCGGCTGAGCGCGTCGATTATTGGAATGCCCTTGCCTCGGGCGCCATTGTGGCTTTGGAGTCGAGGCCTGTGGATCCGCGTCGGTTCTCGGGATCCATCCGCACCGCGGACCTCGGCGATATCAAGATGTTTGATGTGGCTTCGGGTCCAGCGGTTGTGCGCCACACCCAAGCGCATGTCGCGGCCTCGTCGGTCGCCCGATATCTCCTTTGCGTCAATCTGGACGGCAAGAGTCGTCAGCGCCAAATGGGTCGCGAGGATGTGCTGCAGTCCAACGACTTGATGCTCATCGATACCACGCGGCCTTACGAGCTCTTTTTCGGCGATTCCAATCGCATGCTGGTCGTCGCCTTTGAGCAGAAACTGCTCGAGCGTCGGATGGCCGATTGTGAAGCGATGGTGGGCCGGCGCCTGTGCGCGGATCGCGGCTTGAATACCGTGGTTTCGGATTTTATTCGCGCGTTTTGGAAAGAATGTAACGATGGCGCCTCCCTGCGCAGTGCGCGACGCGTGACCGACGGCATGCTGGATTTGATCTCCAGCGCGCTGATTTCAGAGCGTTTCAGTGGGTCGATCGGTGACAGTGCCCGCCCGGTGAAGCGCTTCCAGCAGGTCATCAACTACATTGACGCGCATCTGACGGACCCTGTCCTGACGCCGAGTCGCATTGCCAGCCAATGCGGCATGACACCCCGCTACTTGCACCTGCTATTCGGCACGGGCGATGAGTCCGTGGTGCAGTTTGTGACCCGCCGACGACTCGAAGAATGCGCCCGGCTGCTGTCCGACGCCGTCGCAGCCCCCGATTGCATAGCGACGCTCGCCCGCGATTATGGCTTTGGTTCGCCGACCCATTTTGGGCGTGTGTTTCGCGCTCGATTCGGGCTGTCGCCCGGCGAGTACCGAGATCGAGCGCGCAGCCTGTCCTAAACCTTTAAGGCGTGACGCGCACGTCCAACAGGAAGGGCCTGCTCGAGCTGAGGGCGGTCGTCAATCCAGCATCGAGCGCCTCGGCCGACTCGACGGCCAAAGCCTCGACGCTGTGTCCGCGCGCAAGGGCCACAAAATCCAGTCCTTGAATAGTCGTGCCTTGCACATCTTGGATGCCAAAGATGCGTCCGAAGTGATTGAGGGCTTCGTAGCCGCGATTGTTCACAATGATGAAAGTGATGGGCAGGCCGTGGCATGCGGCGGTCCACAAGGCTTGAATGGCGTACATCGAGGATCCATCACCCAGCAGGGCGATCACCTTGGCCTCCGGACGGGCGAGCGCTACGCCCACCGAAGCTGGCAAGGCATGGCCTAGGCCACCGCTGGCACAGGTATAGAACGTGTTGGGCTCAAGAATGGGGAGCAACTGGTGCATGGCTGGTCGGCTGCCAGGCGCCTCCTCAACAATCACGCTGTCGCGGGATCGCAGCGCGGCCAGTCGCGACAACAGAAGACACTCAGTCAATGGTCCTGAGTTCACCGGCGTCGCGCGTTCGGGGACGACCGGTTGTGCGCGCTCACGCACCGGAATCTCACCGAGCAGTGCGGCGACCCCGTCTTTGATGTTGGTCAAAATCCCAAGTCCCACCGGCGCCCAGGCCAGACTGCCCGGTTCATCGCTGAGCTGAATCAGTGTCGCACCCAGTGGAATATGGGGGCCTGTGCCTTCGACGTGGTAGGTGAATACCGGCGCGCCGAGAACGAGGATCACATCACTCCCACTGAGGCGACTGACGATCTGCGGCCGGTCTGCCGGCAAAAATCCGGCAAACAACGGGTGGTCTGCGGGGAAACTGTTACGCGACGACATGGGGCTGACCCAGACCGGCGCCTGTAAGCGTTCAGCCAAACGGACGGTTTCGTGCCAGGCCTCATCGCGAGCGGCAGAGGCGCCCACGACAATCACCGGCCGCTGAGCGGCGTTCAGCCTATGCGCCGCTTGGCTCAGGAGTTCACGATCGCCACACAGGCGTTGGTTCACGTCCCGCGGTTCAACCGCGACGGCGGGTTGATCCCAGTCGTCGACGGGGATCGACACGAGTGTCGGTCCTCGAGGCTGCTGCATCGCCACGTAGTACGCCCGCGCGAGTGCGTGCGGAACGTCGGCAGCCCGCGCCGGCTCAACGCTCCATTTCACGTAGGGCTTCGGCAATTGCGGCGCATCAGCCGAATATAAAAATGGCTCATACGGCAAGATGGAGCGCGCTTGCTGTCCGACGCTGATCACCAGCGGCGACTGGTTTTTGTACGCGGTAAAGATCGCCCCCATGGCATGACCGACACCCACCGCCGAGTGCAGGTTGACGAGCGCCGCACGCCCGCTGGCTTGCGCATAGCCATCGGCCATCGCCAGCACCACGGATTCTTGTAGCCCCAAGATGTAGCGAAAGTCGCTCGGGAAATCCCGGAACATCGGCAGTTCGGTGGAACCTGGGTTGCCGAACACGGTGTCCATGCCAAAGTGGCGGAACAGCCGGTAGGCTGCAGCGCGCACCGTCAGTGCAGATGAGGATTCCATAACGTGGTCAGCCCTAGCGTTCAGAAGCGAATGACGACTTTACCGAAGTGCTCGCCCCGTTCCATGTACCGGTACGCTTCAATTGCTTCATCAAAGGCAAACGCCCGATCAATGACGGGTTGCATCTGATTGATGGCCACGGCGCGATTGAAGTCCTCGAACATGTCGCGCGAGCCGACAAAGATGCCGGTGATACTCGACCAGCGCGGCATCAGCATGTATGGACTCGCATCGCCGACACGCCCCGTCAATACCCCGATCAACGCAATTTTGCCGCCCGGCGCGACAGCCGCCATCGATTTGGCGAGCGTGCCGACGCCACCGACCTCGACCACGTGATCAACGCCGCGGCCTTGGGTGAGGGTCATGACCTCACGCTCCCAATCGGGTGTCGTCCGGTAGTTGATGGTGTGGTGTGCGCCGAGCGCTCGGGCGCGCGCTAGCTTCTCATCGCTCGACGAGGTGATGATGACCTCGGCGCCACACATGCGGGCAATCTGTAAGGCGAAGACGGACACGCCGCCGGTGCCGAGCGCGAGTACCGTTTGACCGGCACGCAGTTGGCCGACGCTGACGAGGGCATGCCAGGCGGTGACGCCGGCGCAGGGCAACGTGGCGGCCTCTTCGAAACTGAGATGCGCGGGGATATGCACCGCATCACGTTCATCGAACACGACGTATTCCGCCAAGACACCATCGGCGGGCGGTGCCCCGAGTGACGCGCGCGGCGTGCTCGGCAGACCCGAGACCCAATCTTGGAAGAATGTGCCGGCGACTCGGTCACCCACGCGGAACCGCGTGACGGCTGCGCCGACCTCAATCACTTCACCCGTACCGTCGGACAGCGCGATTGTGTCCTGTACAACAGTGCCGCCCGCGTAGCGTCCGGCAGCCACCATCAAGTCACGGAAATTAAGCGATGCTGCACGCATCCGCACCAAGATTCCGGTGGGAGTGACGGTTGGTGTCGGGCGCTCGGTGGAGCGAATACCATCAATGCCGGTGCTGCCAGCGGAAATCTCAAATGCGCGCATGATTTTATACTCGATGAAGCTATCGGTGTAGTGAGCGCCGGGTGATGTTTTAGAGGCTCAACTGCCTGTGCAACGGGTCTACATCCGCAGTGAACAGTCCCTATTTTGGGCTTCCCACTGGCCAGATGCACGGGTTACGTTTGGCCTAGCGGACCTGAGCGCCAATGGAGATGCACTCAAGGTCTACAGCGTGCCATGTCGGACCGGTGTTTCGAGTCCATAGAACAGGCCTTTCGAATTTTGGGGGTGATTTTGATGAACGCGTCAGCCAAGCCGATGAGCTTCCCGTTACCCAGTTCGCTGAAAGTCGTGCCCGGCACCGAGCGCGCGCAGGCGGCGTACCCGTACTACACCCAATTCACCCCCGCCGATGATCAGCGCTTTTGGTTTTACAACTCAATGCACTTCCCTGAGCCCATGTGCGCCTTCGACATGGTTACGGCGGAGGCGGCGTATTGCGCGCTAGGCTCATCGAGCGCCAAAGTGCATGTCATTCCAACCACGCTTGGAATTGATCACCGCATCATCAACGGCCGCGTTTACATCGGCGGTAACGCGGTGACCGATCCGTCGGAAATTGAACGTCGCGTGGGCGAGTTCCAACAACGGGCGTTCTACTACTACGCCAACTGGGAAACGCTCTACACGCAGTGGCGCGAGAAGATGCTGAAGCTGATCGACGACTCGCGCGCCTTGCCGAAAGTCGAGTTGCCTGAATTCGAACCGCTTGAGCACGTGCATGCGGGCCGCGGCATCGCGTCAAACCATTTCCTGCTCGACACCTACCAGAAGACCCTGGAAGGTTATTTCCGGATGTGGCACCACCATTTTGAGTTCTTACTCTTGGGGTATGGCGCCTACATGACCTTCTTTGCGTTCTGCAAGAAGGCCTTTCCTGAGATCAGTGACCAAACCGTTGCGCGGATGGTGGCGGGCATGGAAGCTGAAATCTTCAGGCCCGACGACGAGTTGCGCCGTTTGGCGCGACGCGCAGTGGAATTGGGGGTGGACGGTAATTTCACCGAGGGCGTTGCCGCCGATGCCGTGATGGCCTCCTTGCGGACCGCGGGTGAGGCGGGCGCTGCGTGGTTGGCGGAATTGGAAACCTCGCGTGACCCTTGGTTCAACATCAACGTGGGTGATGGTTTCTATCACTATCACCGCTCGTGGAACGATGATTTGACGATGGCCTTCAGCGGCCTGCCAGGCTACATCGAGCGCATCAAAGCGGGTGACTCGCTGGAACGCCCAGTGGATGCCTTGCAAGCCGAGCGTCAGCAGTTGATTGCAGACTATCGCGAACTGCTCGGTTCGGATGAAGAGCGGGCTGCCTACGATCAGATGATCGCGCTCGCACATCGCGTGTTCCCGTACGTCGAGGGTCACAAGTTCTACTGCGAACATTGGTACACGAACTTATTCTTCAACAAGATTCGTGAATTCGGCGAACTGCTCTCGAAGCACGGGTTCTTCGCCACCACCGAAGACGTTTTCCATCTGACGCATTTCGAACTGGAATCCGCCATCATCGATTTGATGAATTCTTGGTCGACCGGCGGCGCACCACACGGCCCGCATCACTGGCCGACGATCATTGAAGAGCGTAAGGCCGCCATCGCTGTCTGGGCGCAACACGTCACGCCACCGGCCTTGGGTCCAGTGCCTGATGTAATCGACGATCCAGCCATCGTGATGCTGTGGGGCATCACGCGGGAGGGCCTTGAAACCTGGTTGACGGCGGCTGATGGCACGGAGAGCAAGGAGATCAAGGGCTTCGCCGCCTCACGTGGCGTCGTTGAAGGGACCGCCCGCGTGGTGAAGTCAGTGCAAGAAATCGATCGTCTGCGTCAAGGCGATATTTTGGTCTGCCAGGTCACCAATCCCACCTGGGCACCGATCTTCCAAAAGATTGGCGCAGCCGTGTCGGATATCGGCGGCTCTATGAGTCATGCCGCGATCGTGGCGCGCGAATACGGTCTACCCGCCGTCGTTGGCACGGGCAACGCGACCGCGCGTATCCGCGATGGTCAGCGCATCCGTGTCGATGGTGGCCGTGGCACCGTGACGATTTTGGAGTAACGGAACGGTGCATTCCCCGGACTACATTCATTGGTTCGCGGACGTCGGCATTGCCGACCGACCGCGAGTGGGCGGTAAAGGCGGCAGCCTCGGCGAATTACACCGTGTTGGCATCAATGTGCCGCCCGGTTTCGTCGTGGGCACTGGCGCATTTGAGCACTGCATCCAAGCCTTGGAAGCCCAATTTGGGATTCGTGCGCAGATTGAGGCGTTGGACCCCGATGATTTGGCCGGCGTAAGCGGCTGCACACAGTCAATTCGTGCCCTGGTTGAGAAGGCGCCGCTGCCGGCGGATCTGCTGGCTGCGATTGAGTCGGCTCACGACGAGCTGAGCGCTGGTCGTGCCATCCATCCGGTGGCCGTGCGCTCGTCAGCCACGACGGAGGACGCGATAGACGCCAGTTTCGCGGGCCTGCAAGACACCTATCTGTGGGTGCAGGGTGCTGCGGATACCGTGTCGATGATTCGGCGTTGTTGGGCGAGCATGTACTCGGTGGAGTCCGTGACCTACCGCCGTCGCCGACAGCTGCCGGAGGCGGGCGTCGCCATGGCAGTTGTCGTACAGACGATGGTCGATGCGCGCACGGCGGGCGTGTTGTTTACGCGCAGTCCCACCACCGGTGATCGGTCGGTCATTACGGTGGAGGGTGCGTGGGGCCTTGGCTCTGCGGTGGTGGGCGGGGAAGTTACGCCGGACCGTTGGGTGATCGGAAAAATCACTGGAGAAATCTCCGCTCGTGATATTTCCGACAAAGCCGTGCAACACAGTCCGCTTGCCACGGGCGGCATCGAGGAGGTGCCGGTCGACCCCGCCTTACGTTCCGAACCGTGCATGAGCGATGACGAATTACAGGCCTTGCGCGCGATCGCCCGTAAAGTCGAAAAACATTACGGGCACGCGCAAGACATCGAGTGGGCCGTAGATCGGCATACGGGTACCGTGATGCTGCTGCAAAGCCGCCCAGAGACCGTTTGGTCCTCACAGGATGCAGCGCCCGTGGCCCGCGCGGCCGCCGATCCTTTGGCTCACGTCATGGCTATCTTCGGAGGACGCCGGTGAAACTGACTGCGAACGATGTCGCTGAGATCATGCGATTGGTTGAGAATTCGGCCTTCGATGCTCTGGATTTAGAGATGGACGGTGTCAAGCTGAGCTTGCGCCGCGGTGGTCTGGCGGCACCTATGGACACCGTCCAAGCAGCGACACCGCCGGCCGCCGCTGCGGCTACAACACCCACCCCGCGCGCGATAGACAGGAAGCCTTCCCAGCCGGTGGCGGTTGACGGCGCTGAAGCGGTTCGTGCGCCGCTGCTCGGCACGTTCTACCGGGCACCAAAGCCGGGTGCGCCGCCTTACGTGGCAGTCGGCGACACGGTGGATGCTGAGACGGTGATCGGCATT
>CAIRLC010000013.1 GCA_903879335.1 uncultured Pseudomonadota bacterium | reverse complement strand
TCGGCAAACGGATGATAGGCGGTCGGCATGATGCCTTGACCGATCATCACCTGGATCCAGCTCGTTTCGCCGAACAGTTCGCCGTTCTCTCGAAAGACGCGACCGCTGGCGCGAAATAGATCAATCTTGTGCGCGAGCGTCTCTGGGATGGCTAAGTTGCGGCAGTGGTTCCAGAAGTCAGAGTCGTTGCGCGTCGTCGCTTTGTAATGCAATACGATGAAATCACGGATGCGCTCGTATTCAAACTGCGTCTGGCGGTTGAATTCGGCGATGTCGGCCGCTTGAATCGATTCTGTCGGGAACAGCGTGATCAGGCGATGGATCGCGGTGTGGATGAGGTGAATATTGGTCGACTCGATCGGCTCGAAGAACCCACTCGATAAGCCAATCGCCACACAGTTCTTGATCCAAGTGCGGCGCCGACGACCGGGCGTGAAGGTGATGTGGCGCGGGGCGGCGAGCGGCGCACCGTCGAGGTTGTTCAAGAGAATACTCGTCGCCTCGTCTTCACTCATGAACTCGGCGGAGTAGACGTGGCCGTTGCCGATGCGGTGCTGCAGCGGAATGCGCCACTGCCAGCCGGCCGAATGCGCGGTGGAGCGCGTGTAGGGCGTGAGCGGCTCGACCGATTCACACGGGACCGCGATGGCCCGGTTGCACGGCAGCCAGTTCGACCAGTCCTCGTAGGGCTCACCGAGCGCTTGCCCGATCAAGAGCGCGCGGATGCCGGTGCAGTCGATGAAGAAGTCGCCGCGGACCACGCGGTCATCGTCCAGTTGCACGGAGTCAATGTGGCCCGACTCGGCGTGCAGGGTCACGTTGACGATCTTGCCCTCGGTGCGCTGCACGCCCCGGCCTTCGGCGAGCCCACGCAAATACTGTGCGTAGAGCCCTGCATCGAAGTGAAAGGCGTGGCCGATCTCGGCCAGCGGCGACTCCGGCATGTCGGCCCGCTTGCGTAAAAATTTGTTCTCGCGGCAGGCGGCCGTATTGATCGAGTAATCGCACAGGTCATCGATATGCCCGCTCAAACGACGGCGCAGCCAGTAGTGGTGGCAGGAGAGGGTGCCGAGATCCCGGCCAATGACGCCAAAGCCGTGGATGTAGGAGTCGCCGATGGCGCCCCAATTGACGAACTCGATGCCGAGCTTGAAGGTGCCTTTCGTCTTGCGCAGAAAATCGTCTTCGTCGATTTTGAGCGCCTGATTGAATTCCTTGATGGGCGGGATGGTGGCTTCGCCCACGCCAATGGTGGCGATGTCATCCGACTCGACAAGTTCGATGCGCCACGCGGGCGGAACGTATTTGGACAGCGCGGCGGCCGTCATCCATCCGGCCGTGCCGCCACCGACGATGACGATCTTGCGCTGGCTCGTAGTCAACATGGAGGCTCGGGTTGACGGCGTGCGCTTGCCGGGCGAGCGCGCGCACCTCGAGGGTTTCGGGTTGCTCCGCGTAATGGCGCAGCGACGGGTCGGGCTCGTTGTCGGGGGTGTCGTCCAAGGAGTAATGGCGCTGCGAGAAATCGGAACTGCCGATCGTGACGCGCAGCATGTTGAGCCCAATTCCCAAGCGTGCGCTGAATAGATCCTCGAGGACCGCTGCCCGGGCGCCGTCCGCCAGGCGGTGCTGGAGGAGCCATGCCGAGGAGTCCGTGAGCGCCGCGCCCACCCCTAAAAAGCGCTGGTGGCGATCCTCGGGATGGATCTCGATCACGAGGCCTTGGGCGGGCTGAGTGGTGAACGGCACATCCGCTTGCCGCTGCAATCGCATCAGGCCATCGCGATCGGTGGTCCAGACTTCGAAGGGGGCGGCGTGCAGCGCGCTCAGCCACAGACCGAGGCCTGCGCCAAGGGCGAGTTGAAGCCAGCGGGGCTGGGTCGTGGCTTTTGGTAACGGTTCCATTGTTCGTGCGACTATAGTGCAATCGACGGACCAGCCCCAAGGGGATGACGCGCCCATGACCACTATCCGAGATGTTGCTAAGTTGGCCGGGGTGGGGCTTGGAACCGCGTCGCGTGTCGTCAGTGGTAAGGGCTCCGTGGCGCCGGCGACCGCTGAAAAAGTGCGCCGTGCGATCGAAACGCTCGATTTCAGGCCGTCGCACGCGGCGCGCGCCTTGCTGTCGGGCTCGACGCAGATGATCGGTGTGTACATCCCCCTGCTGAAGGGCTCGTTCTACCCGCATATCCTGCAGACCATCGACAGCGAATTGCGCGCCGCGAATCGGCACATGGTCGTCGCCTTCGGTCGCGAGGCGACCGACACCCGCCATGAAGTCTTGGAGGGCGCGCGGTTCTTGATCGAACGCGATTGCGACGGTGTGATCGTAATGAGCAATGCCTTGACTGCTGCCGATGCCGACGCCCTATCCGCGCGCCAAGCGCATCTGGTCGTCTTGAACTCGGCATTTGCCGAGTTGCAGGACCGCTGTTTTATGGCCGATCACCAACAGGGCGGGCGCTTGGCGGCGGAGGCGTTATTGCAGCACGGCCATCGTCGCTTGGCGGTCATCGGCGGACCGCAGACTTCGCCCGATAACCTCGAGCGATTGGCCGGATTTGCCGCGGTGGTGGCTGAGGCCGGAATCGATGCCGAGGCCCTGCCGCACGAGGTTGCCGATTTTTCTACCAAAGGGGGTTATGCCGCGGCGGGACGCTTGCTCGATCAAGGCCATCGGTTCACGGCGCTCTTTTGTGCCAACGACGAGATGGCGGTCGGGGCACTCGCCTGTTTGGCCGAGCGCGGCTTGAGGGTGCCGACTGATATTTCGGTGCTCGGGTACGACGACACCGAAGTGGCGGAATTTGCCGTCCCTCGACTGAGCAGTGTGCACATCCCGGTCCACGACGTGACCGTGGCGGCGGTCCGTGCATTACTGAACCGCTGCTACGGCCTGACGCTGCCCGTGGCGCGGTCGTTCCCGATCTCGATCGCCTGGCGCGCCTCCGTCGCGGCCGTCCACGCGACGGGTGCGCCGGGCGGCTGAACGCTGTGGAGCTTGGAAAGCTTTCCAAATCTGGTTTATCGTACGCGGCGGTCCGGCGCAGTCGGACCCATGACAAGATGGATGGGGCCACCGGACACCCATCGAGCACATCGCGGGGGGAACGTATGGGTCAGCAGACGTGGACGGGTCGCCGATGGGCGGCTCTGGGGCTGGGCTTAGGGGTTGGGCTTGCCGTCGCGGCTGGGGCCCACACGCAAACGGTGCATCCCGCGCTGTGGCCGGCGGTGAAGCCGGCGCCGCTCGTCGATGTCGCCACCGAAACGCGCATTGCCGCGTTGGTCAAGCGCATGTCGATCGAAGAAAAGGTCGGCCAGACCATTCAGACCGACATCAGCACCGTCACGCCGGCCGACCTGCGTAAATATCCCTTGGGGTCCATCCTGGCCGGCGGTGATTCCGGGCCGTACGGCGATGAGCGCGCGAAGCCCGCCGAATGGCTGCGCTTAGCGCGCGAATTCCACGCCGTCGCGCTCGAAGCGCGCCCCGGGCATGAGCCCATCCCCATCATCTTTGGCGTGGATGCCGTGCACGGGCACAACAACGTGGTCGGCGCGGAACTCTTCCCACAGAACATCGGCCTCGGTGCGACGCGAGATCCGGAGTTGGTGCGCCGGATCGGTGAAGCGACCGCCGAAGAAGTGGCCACCACCGGCATCGATTACGCCTTTGCCCCGACGATCGCGGTGCCGCAGGACGTCCGGTGGGGTCGCAGTTACGAAGGCTTCTCCTCCGATCCGCAGTGGGTCGCCAAGTTCGCCGCTGCCGCCGTGTTGGGCTTGCAGGGCCCGAATGGCATGGAACATCGCCTCGCCCGCGGTCGGGTCGCCTCGAGCATCAAGCATTTCTTGGGGGATGGCGGTACGACCTTGGGGGAGGATCAAGGCAACACCGAAGTGTCCGAGGAGACCTTGGCGCGGCTGCATGCGCCGGGTTACGCGGCGGGCATTGAGGCTGGGGCCTTGACCGTCATGGCGTCCTACAGCGCGTGGAATGGCCAGAAGATGCATGGCGCGAAGTCGCTGCTCACCGATGTCCTGAAGGACCGCATGGGTTTTCAGGGTTTCGTGATTGGCGACTACAACGCCCACGCGTTCTTGCCCGGCTGCACCAAAGAACACTGCCCCGATGCGCTGAACGCGGGCGTCGACATGTACATGGCGCCGCTCGGTTGGCGTGAGCTCTATGTCAATTTGATTGACGACGTGAAAGCAGGTCGTATTTCGATGGCGCGCTTGGACGACGCCGTGTCACGCATCTTGCGCGTGAAGTTTGCGCTTGGCATGTTCGATGCGGAGCGTCCTTTGGCTGGACATTTTGAAAAGCTGGCCTCGCCGGAACACCGCGCGCTGGCGCGCGAAGCGGTGCGCAAATCCTTGGTGCTTCTAAAGAACGATGGCGTGTTGCCGATTCGGGCGAACGCCAAGGTCGTGATCGGTGGCCCGCACGCCGGCAGCCTCGCCGTCCAAGCCGGCGGCTGGACCATATCCTGGCAAGGCGAGGACACGAAATCGGCCGATTTCCCGCAAGCGGAACTGGCGGCGACCGCGATCAAAGCGGCGATTCGCGCGGGTGGCGGCAAAATGGTGGAAGAGTCGGATGACCTCGTCAAAGACAAGCCCGATGTCGCCATCGTGATCATCGGCACGCGCCCCTACGCGGAGATGTTCGGTGACATCAAGTTGCCGATCTATAACGAGCGCACGGGATTGCGGGCCTTGAATCAGTTCAAGCGCATGGGCATCCCCACCGTCACGGTCTTCCTGTCGGGTCGGCCGCTCTGGATGAATCCGGAAATCAACGCCAGTAACGCCTTCGTCGCGGCGTGGCTGCCGGGCTCCGAGGGTGGTGGCATTGCCGACGTGTTGGTCGGTACAGCGGACAGTAAGCCGCGCTACGACTTCACCGGCCGCTTATCCTTCCCATGGCCACGCTCGGCCTTGCTGCCGCCGTACGCGCCGCACGGGGCCACCGAGTTCCCGATCGGCTTTGGCATCACCTATGCCGCGCCTGTGCGCACGCCGGTCTTGAGCGAGCGCTTGGACGGCTCCTCGGACGTCGCCGTACCCTCGCGAGTGAAATAAAGAAGGCCCCGGACACGAGACCGTGTTCGGGGCCTTTTGCGGATTCGACGCCTTACTTCGCGTCGCCGACGCTGAGCAACTCGACGTCAAAAATGAGCAAGGAGCCGGGCAAGATTTTGCCTGGACCCGCGTCGCCGTAGGCCAATTCCGGCGCGATAAAGAGTTGGTACTTGGCGCCCGGCTTCATCAGCTGCAGGGCTTCTTGCCAGCCCTTGATCACGCCACTGACGGGGAACGACACAGGCTGACCGCGCTCGTAGGAGCTGTCGAACACGGTGCCGTCGAGCAGGTGACCGCGGTAGTGCACGGTGACCGTATCGGACAACTGCGGCGAGGCCGCGTCGGTCTTGCCCGCGTCCACGACCTTGTACTGCAGGCCGCTGGCGGTCTGCACGACGCCGTCCGCCTTGGCATTCTTCGCAAGGAACGCTTTTGCGGCTGCCTTATTTGGCGCCGAGGCGGCACCGCGCAGTTCGCTCATGTACTTGCTGATGCGGTCGCGGTCGTCCTGGGTTGAGGCTTTGC
This sequence comes from uncultured Pseudomonadota bacterium, assembly GCA_903879335.1. Lineage (GTDB taxonomy): Bacteria > Pseudomonadota > Gammaproteobacteria > Steroidobacterales > Steroidobacteraceae > CAIKZZ01. Next base: position 60,897 of record CAIRLC010000013.1, on the reverse strand, counting down.
CCGCGATACCGTCGTGCACGCCTTTCTCGAAGGCATCGATGTTGATTTTGGTGGCGCCGGCCTTGTTGATGCTTTCGCCTACCGTGAGACCCATGCTGTAGTCGGGCGACGTTTGGTCGACCGTGGCGGTTTTGGCGGCCGCCGCTTTGAGCGCTGGATTGACGGCCCCTTTGGTGGGTGGCGCTGCATGGGCGCTCAGCGCGAAGCCAACCAGGCTGAGGGTCAGGGGGAGGGTGCGGGTGAACTTAAGTTTCATGGGCCATCCGTGATGATTAAGGAAAACCGACAGGTTCGCGCCGTAACGAGAACCGAATCATGCTGCAGTCTTACATATTGCCCGGGAACTGTGACTAGACGTAGTCCGCAGATTCATCCGGTCAGCGCCTCGCGTAGACTCCCAGAGTTTGGGGAGCCGGACGGCTCGGAGGCGGGATGAGCATTCCATTTGAGGCCCTGCGCGCGCACGTGGCAGAGCACGTGTATAACCCGTGGGCCGATGCCGACGCCATGGATTTGCCGGTCGCGGCGGCTGGACCGCGGGCCCGCCTCGACCGGCTGCGGGCCCATTTCGATGTCGACGCGCGCCTCATTTTGGTGGGCGAGGCCTCGGGGTATCAGGGCTGTCACTTCTCTGGCATGGCCTTCACGAACGAGAAATTGTTACTCGCCGGTCGCATTCCGCGCGTGCGCATTGAGGAGCGAATCACCTCCCGCCCATTGCCCTGGTGTGAACCGTCGGCCACGGTCGTCTGGGGGGCGCTGCACAGCCACGGTCTGGCGGAGCGGACGGTGCTGTGGAACTCCTACGCCTGGCATCCGCATAAGCCCGGTAACCCCTATTCGAACCGGACGCCGACGCGCACGGAGCTGGAGAGCGGCAAGGCGGTCTTAGACTCGGTGTTGGACCATTTCTCCGACGCACTGGTCGTGGCGGTCGGTCAGGTCTCGGGCCGCACCTTGCGTGCCTTGGGCCGAGAACCGGCCGCAGTGCTGCGCCACCCGGCCATGGGTGGCGCCACCGAATTTCGGGCGGGACTCGCGGCGTTGGCGCGCTCCCTGTAAGCGAATCTGCACCAGGACCCGCGCTCGGTTGAGCGCGGGTCGGGTGGTGCGTTCTGTCGACGCGCTTAGAGCGCCGGCCGCGTCGCCGCCGCCTTTTCAACCATCGCGATCACTTGGGCCCGGCGCTCGCCGACCAAAGGCATCCGCGGTGGCAGGACGCGCTCGGAGCCGCGGCCCATGATCTGCTCGGCCAACTTGATGCTCTGGACGAGGTCGTGTTCCGCGTCGAGGTGCAGTAACGGCATGAACCAGCGGTAGATCGCAATCGCCTTGGCGTGATCGCCGCGCTGGAGCGCCGCGACCAACCCGACAGATTCTTTCGGGAACGCGTTCGTGAGCCCCGATACCCAACCGCGAGCACCGAGCATGAGACCTTCGAGTGCTACGTCATCAAGCCCTGCGAACAAGACGTACCGATGGCCGACCGCGTTGTAGACATCGGTGAAGCGGCGCGGGTCCGGAGCGGATTCCTTGAGCGCCACAATGTTGGCGATCGGTGAAAGTTCCTGCAGCGTCTCGGCATCGATCATGGTCCGGTAGGCCGGCGGGTTGTTATAGAGCATGATCGGTAGCGCGGTTGCCCGCGCAACGCCGGCAAAGTGCGCGATGAGTTCATGGCGCTTCGGCACATAAACCATCGGCGGCAACAGCATCAAGCCGTCCGCGCCGGCCACTTCGGCGGCCTGGGTGTAGCGGATCGCACGGCGCGTGTCGTACTCCGAGACGCCTGTGAGTACCGGCACGCGGCCATGGACCACTTCAACGACGGCTTTCAGGACCGCCAGTTTTTCATGTGATTCGAGCGAGTTGTTTTCGCCGACCGTGCCGAGCGCAATGATGCCGTTGACCCCATCCCGAATCAGGTCATCGACGACCCGTTGTGTATTGGCGAGGTCAACCGTCAGATCTTCATGCAATTGCGTGGTGACCGCGGGAAATACACCGGCCCATGGGATCGTCATGACAAGCGCTCCAAAACGGTTACGATGGCGGCTAGTGTAGCCAAAGACGAATGCGCTGACTGAATTCGATGGCGGCGCCGGCCATGACTTGATGCGGTCACGGGGGCGGTGTCGAGGTGTGGTCAGCTCGGGACTTGCGGAGACCCAATCGTGGATTTCAATCATTTCCTATCGGCGTACTATCCGGACCCCACCTATGGGGGTGATCGTTTATATGCCGATATGATCCAACAGGCGCGTTTGGTGGAGCGCGTGGGCTATCGCGGCGTGACGATTCCCGAACACCATCTGATCAATATCTTGCTGGTGCCCGATCCATTACAGCTGGCCGTTAAAGTCGCGAGTGTGACCTCGACGCTGGAGGTCGTGACCTCCGTCTCGGTCTTGCCCTTGCACGACATGCGGATCTTCGCCGGCCAAGTGGTGCAGGCCGACATCCTGTGCGAGGGCCGTTTGATCTTAGGGGTCGGGCGCGGGGCCTTTGCCTACGAGATGGCTCGCATGGGCAAGCCCATTGAAGAGTCGCGCGAACGCTTTGATGAGTCGCTCGATATTTTGCTGGCGCTGCTGGCCCGTGACAACGTCGAATGGCACGGCAAGTACTACGACTTTGCGCCGATTACGGTGATGCCGCGTCCGGTGCGACCGATCCAGATCATGTTGGCCGCACTGATCCCCGAGGCCATCGAAGCGTCCACGCGCCGCGGCTTTCATATTCAGACTACGCCGTTGAACGCGACGGTCGAAAAAATGCAAGAGCAGGTGGGCGCATTCGCACGCGGGAAGGCCGCGTTGGGCACCGATGGCGCGCATTTGCGCTTGGCCTTGTCGCGGGTGTGCTGCGTGGCGCGCGACGACGCGGACGCGCGACGCAAGCTTGAATTGGCGCGCGGCTATTACGGCCGCTTCCATAATGTGTTTACCGGACCGGGTTCCGTGCAATCGGGGGTCATTGAACCCCTGCCGCTGGCCCAGTCCGCTGAAGAATTCCGCTCGAGCGTGCTAGTCTGCACGGCCTCAGAGATGGTCGATCGACTGAAGCTCTATGAAGAATTGGGGATAGACGATTTCATCATGAATCCAAATATTGGCCACTCACAGGCCGAGTCGCTCGACGCGATTGAACGCTTTGCCGCCGACGTCATGCCGCACTTTGTCAAAACCAAGGTTGCCGCGTGACCACTCGCGAGGATTTCATTAGGGCGATGCGCACCGTTGCGCACAGCGTGACGGTTGTGACAACGGATGGCGTTGACGGGCGTTGGGGTTCTACCGTGTCGGCGTTCACCTCCGTGTCCGCCGATCCGCCGTCCATCTTGGTGTGCTTGAACGCACAGAGCCGCATTGCCGCGACCGTGGCGGCGAATGGCCGTTATGCCGTGAACGTCTTGCGCGAAGGCGAGCGTGTCCTCGCCGAACGCTTTGCCGGCAAAGGCGTGGAGCGGGACGCCGATCGTTTTGAGGGCGTCGCGCTCGTCGAGGGCGCGGCCTTGCCGGCGTTGGCCGCCGCACACACTGTGTTTACCTGCACGGTGACCGAGACCATCCCGTGCGGATCCCACCTGATCGTGATCGGTGCCGTGGATGAAGCCACCTCGGGTGCGTGCCGTCCCTTAACCTATCTCGATGGCGCCTACGTGGCGGTGATCCCACATCACAGCGACGACGAAGGTTAGGAGTGCTCATGCCGATCATGACGGTTGAATTGTTCAAGGGTAGGACGCGCGAGCAAAAACGCGAACTGGTGCAGGCCCTGACCGACACCTACGTGCGGGTGATGGGCGGACGGCCGGATTCCGTGACGATCATACTCAGCGACGTCGCTAAAGAAGACTGGGCGGTCGCCGGCGAACTCATGGCCGACAAATACCCGGACTAAACCATGGCTGCAATTCAATCCGCGTATTCGGTTGAAGGCAGTGGACCGCCGCTCTTTCTCATTCACGGTATCGGCGCGTCGCGCCACAGTTGGGATGGCTTGGTTAAGCACCTCGCGCCCCATTTCCGCTGCATCGGTTACGACCTGCGCGGTCATGGGCGATCGCCCACTCCGGCGCCGCCGTACAGCCTCGATGATCTGGTCGATGATCTTGAGGCCCTGCGCGCGGAGCTTGGGATCGACCATGCCCATTTTGTCGGTCATTCGCTCGGCGGAATGATTGGTCCGCGCTATGCCCAGCGCTATCCCGAGCGCGTGTTGTCGCTCGGTCTGTACAGCACGGCGGCGTTTCGCACCGAGGACGACGCCGCAAAAGTCCAAGGTGTCGTTGCCGCCATGCGTCAAAAAGGCATTGCGCCGGTGCTTGAGGCCTTGAAGGATCGCTGGTTCACCCCGGAATTTGCCGCGCGACGGCCGGATGTAATCACGCGTCGCATGCAGCAGGTCATGGATACCAATCCTGAGGTCTTCCTGTCGGTCTTCGACATTTATGCGCAGACCGAGATGGCGCCGTGGCTACACGAGGTCAAGGTGCCGTGCTTGGTGCTCACTGGTGAAAACGATGGCGGCTGCAATCCGCGTCTGAATCACGCCATCGCGGCGGCACTGCCGCAATCCGAACTCGTGATCCTGCCAGGTTTGCGGCACGCGATCTTGCTTGAGGATCCGGACACCGTCGCGGCGCCGGTCCTCGATTTTCTGCTGCGTCACCAGGACGGCTAAGCGCGTCGACTCAGCGCGTGATGCCCATCTCGCGCACCAAGCGGTAGACGTATTCCACGCTCTCGTCGAATTCGCGAACCCCGATGCGTTCATCGCGCCCGTGCGCGCGATTTTCGCCATTTTCCATCCACAGGCCGCTGACGTCGTAACTGGGGATGCCCGCATTGCGGGTTTGCCGATCGTCACTGAAGCCCGTGGCCATGGAGGGGACCAGCGCAATACCCGGCCACATCGAATGCACAACGCGCGTTACCCGATCCAAAACGGCAGGACCTGCGACTGACTCAGGACTCACGATGGGTGCCGCATCTTGGGTGATGCTGATCGCCGGTTCTGCAATCACCTCGGTTAAGGTGTTGAGCACGTTCCTTGCGCTGTCGCCCGGCATCATGCGGCACTGCACGGTGGCCCTTGCCCGTTGCGGCAGCGCATTTTCGGCGTGTCCACCCGAGAGCAGGGTGGCGACGCAGGTCGTGTGCAATTGCGCGTTGATGAAGGCTGATGTTGATAGGCGTGCGGCGGCCGCAAGATCGGGCGGTACGGCGGCGACGGCGCGCAGATCGGCGCTCACCTCGCTCGGCTCTAAGTCGGCCATGGCGCTGAAATAGGCGCGGGTCGTCGCGGTCGTCATGACCGGGAAGGAGTACGCCTCGAGACGTCCGAGTGCGCGCGCGAGGCGGTAAATGGGGTTATCCGGTCCGGGCAGCGAACCGTGACCACCCGGGGCGGTGGTTTCGAGCGTATAGGTCACGTAGGTTTTTTCGCTCGTCCCGATGTCGTAGAAGGTGCGGCGTCCGTGATCAAGACCGCCGCCACCGCCATCTAAGTTGTAGGCCACGGCGGCATCGATGAGCGCCCGATGCGCTTTGAGCAAGAAAGCGGGGCCGTTGGCGTCGCCGCCGGCTTCCTCATCGGCGGTAAAGGCCGCAATCACATCGTGATCAGGCTGCCAGCCTTCGCGATGCAATCGCAGCAGCGCGGCGGCGAGGGCCGCATCGCCGTCTTTCATATCCGCGGTGCCGCGGCCATAAAACCAGCCGTCCCGCTCGATCAGATGAAAGGGATCGACCGTCCAGTCCTCCGGGTTTGCGGCCACCACATCGAGATGACCGAGGAACAGCACAGCGGGAGTCGCCGCCTTGCCGCGATAGCGCACGATCAGATTGCCGCTGTTCGGGTGCTCGGCCGGGGCAATGAAGGTCACATCGGCAGGCGCAAAGCCTGCGGCCAGAAAATGCGCCTTGAGGGCATGGGCTGCTCGGGTTGTGCCCATCGCGTGGGTGGTGTCGAGATCCACCAGTTCTCGCAACAGCGCGCGTCCCTCGGCGAGATCCGCCGTTGAAGGCACCGGTCCTGGCTCCGCGTGCACGGCCGTCGTCAAGCTCAGTAGAGCCGCACCACACACCACAATCCATGAGCGCATAAGGCCTCCGATCAGAATGGCCTTAAGCGTAGCAAGGTTCGGTCGAGTCGCGCGCGGCTCGACTCACTTTGTGTAGGTTTGTGAGGTCGTGGAGCCGCCGCGACCGGTCCAATTGGTGTGGAAGACCTCGCCCCGCGGCCGATCGATGCGTTCGTAGGTGTGCGCGCCGAAATAGTCCCGCTGCGCCTGCAGCAGGTTGGCCGGTAAGCGTTCGGAACGATAACCGTCCCAATAGGCCAAGGCCGCCGACAAACAGGGGACGGGGATGCCGAGCGTCACGGCGGTTGCGACCACACGACGCAAGGCTGCCTGACGGGATACCACTGCGTCGCGGAAGAATGGATCGAGCAGGAGGTTAACGAGTGCAGGATCGCGATCGAACGCGGTCTTGATGTCGCCTAAGAAGGCCGAACGAATGATGCAGCCGCCGCGCCAGGTGAGCGCGATGCCGCCGAAGTTCAAAGACCAACCGAGCGATTGACCGGCGGCCCGCATCAATTGATAGCCCTGCGCGTAAGAGATGATCTTCGCCGCATACAGCGCTTGGCGCAGATCCTGAATGAGTGCGTCGGGATCACCGGTGTAGCGTTCGGTGGTGCCGCCTAAGGTGGTCGAGGCGACGACGCGTTCGTCTTTCGCAGCCGATAAGCAGCGGGCGAAGACGGATTCCGCGATCAGCGTCAGTGGTGAGCCTTCGTCTAACGCTGAGGTGACGGTCCACTTGCCGGTGCCCTTTTGACCGGCTTTATCGAGGATGACGTCGATGGTGGCGGTTCCATCGGCGTCCACATAACCCAGAATGTCGCGGGTGATTTCAACGAGGTAACTGTCCAATTCGCCCCGATTCCACTCGTCGAAAATTGAGCACATCGCGGCGTTTGATAAGCCAAGGCCGCGATGCAGCACATCGTAGACCTCGCAGATCAATTGCATGTCGCCGTACTCGATGCCGTTGTGGATCATCTTGACGAAGTGACCGGCACCGCCGTCGCCCATCCAATCACAGCACGGCTCGCCGGCCGGCGTGCGCGCACAGATCGACTGGAAGATCGGCTGAATGTGGGTCCACGCGGCCTGACTGCCACCCGGCATCAAGGATGGGCCTTTGAGCGCGCCTTCTTCACCGCCGGAGACGCCGGAGCCGACATAGAGGAGACCCAGCGCCTCAACTTCCCGGACACGGCGCGCGGTATCTGTGTAGAGGCTGTTGCCCCCATCAATCAGAATGTCGCCGGCCGCAAGTAGTGGCGCGAGTTGCTGGATGAGTTCATCGACGGCGGGTCCCGCTTTGACCAGCATGACGATCCGCCGCGGTGTGCTCAAGGCGCCGACGAAGTCTTCCAAGCTCGTCGCGCCGACAAAGCGCTTACCCTGTGCTCGGCCGTTCATGAAATGGTTGATCCGCTCGGTCGTGCGGTTATAGACGCAGACCGAGAAGCCGCGGCTTTCCATGTTCAAAGCGAGATTCTCGCCCATCACTGCAAGTCCGATCAGTCCCACATCGCAGGTCATGGCAAAGTCCTTCTTCGCGGCGTTTAAGCGTCTCGTTGATTGTCGTATTGACGTCCGAATGACAACGCTAAAACCGATCTAGCCAGCGTTGGTTCAGCGCAATTCTTCAGTGTCAATTTCGAGCTGAGTGGCCGAAGGATAGCGCGGTCCGCTGACCGTGTCAGGGTTGACGATACCCTCGGCTCGCACGTAAATGTCCGGCGGGAGCTCCAGCGACATCGCTAACGCATTTTCGCGTAGATGGTCGACGGACGTGGTGCCGGGGATCGGGATAATGTGCGGCGCTTTTTGCAGTAACCAAGCGAGCGCGAGCTGCGCGCCGGTGCACCCGGCATCGCGAACCAGGTCGCGCCAGGCTGGGAGTAGCGTCGCATTGTGTACCCAATGCTCGGGTTGAAAGCGAGGCATTGAGCGGCGCAGGTCATTGGCCGTGAATTGTTCCGGATCCGTGATGGCATCGGCCAGAAAGCCGCGAGCGATCGGGGAGAATGCGATGAAGGCGACACCGAGGCGAGCGCACTCGTCCAACACGGCGACCTCGGCATTACGGCTCCACAAGGAATACTCCGACTGAACGGCCGCAATCGGATGCACGGCATGCGCACGCCGCAGGGTGGCCGCGGAGACTTCTGAGAGTCCGATGTCTCGCACTTTGCCGGATTCGACCATGCGAGACATTTCACCGATGCTGTCTTCGATGGGTACCCGCTTATCCCAGCGGTGCAGGTAGTACAGGTCAATAACCTCGGTCCGTAACCGCCGTAAGGAATCTTCCAGAGTCCGTCGCAGGGTATCGGGGCGGCCATCAATGACTCGCTTGCCGTCGACCCCGGTCATGCCGCATTTGCTGGACAAGTGGATGCGGGAGCGAAAAGGCGGCAGCACTTGCCCGAGCAGCGTCTCGCTTTTGCCGAAGCCATAGAGCGCCGCGCAATCAAAGTGTGTGATACCGGCATCCAGGGCTGCGTACAGAACGTCCCTCGCCACCTCGAACGAGGGCGGTGTGCCATAGGCGTGGGTCAGGTTCATGCAGCCGAGACCGATGGGTGCGACCCACGTCTGCCCGATCCGGCGCGGCTGCATGGGTTGCGTCATCCCTGTGCGAGCAGTTGCTGTTCGAGGGCGTGCAGCGTCCGGTAGCACGGCAGCACCTGATGCACCGACGCATTGGGTTCACGACCTTCACGAATGGCGGCAAAGAACTCACGGTCTTGCAGTTCAATCCCGTTCATCGAGACGGCCACCTTCGAGACGTCAATTTTCTGTTCTTTGCCGTCAAACAGATCGTCGTAGCGCGCGATGTAGGTGCCGGTGTCGCCGATGTATCTGAAAAATGTGCCGAGCGGGCCGTCGTTGTTGAAGGACAGGGACAGCGTGCAAATCGCTCCGGTTGAACTTTTCAGCTGGATCGACATGTCCATGGCGATGCCGAGTTCTGGATGCAATGGGCCCGCGACCGCATTGGCAACGGTAATCTCGCCGCCCGCTTGGTAGGCAAACAGGTCCACGGTGTGTGCGGCGTGGTGCCAAAGCAGGTGATCCGTCCACGAGCGTGGTTGGCCCAGCGCATTCATGTTGGTCCGCCGGAAAAAATAGGTCTGCACATCCATTTGCTGGATGTGAAAGTCGCCACTGTCGAGGCGTTGGCGCACCCACTGGTGTGAGGGATTGAAGCGCCGCGTATGGCCGACCATGCATAGTTTTCCCGATGCGCGCTGGGCTGCTGCGACGGCTTCAGCGTCCTCGAGACTATCGGCCAGCGGGATCTCGACTTGCACATGTATGCCCGCTTGCAGGCACTCAATGGCTTGTTTCGCGTGCATCTGCGTGGGCGTGCACAAGATTGCCGCGTCAACGCCGGGTTGAGCGAGCGCTTCACCCAATTCCGTGGTCGCGTGTCCGATCCCATATTTCCCGGCGATCTCTTGCGTTTGCTCCAGGCGACGACCGACGATCGATACGACGTCGATGCCGCCAATCGCTTTAATCGCATCTAAATGCTTCGTGCCGAATGCGCCGGCACCGGCGAGGATGACTTTCATTCCGCATTCTCCAGGATGACGTGGCCCAGCGCCGTGTTCGAGACCGGCACATGGTAGAAGCGATGGAGCACATTGACGTTCGGATCCAGAGCGCCACGCATGATCAGCCACATGACGAGTTCAATGCCCTCTGAACCGGCTTCGCGCACGTACTCCACCGGCGACATTTTTGTCAGTTCTACGGGGTCCTCAATGAGACGATCAAGCCAGGCGTTGTCCCATTCGCGATTGATTAAGCCCGCGCGTGGACCTTGCAATTGATGGCTCATGCCGCCCGTACCCCAGATCTGCACATTGAGGTTCTCGTCGAAGGATTCGACGGCACGGCGCAAGGCCTGACCCAGTGCGAAACAGCGGCGACCTGAGGGAACTGGATACAGCACCACGTTGACGGCGATCGGAATGACCTTAACCGGCCATTTCTCGGGTTGGCCGAACATCAAGGAGAGCGGCACCGTCAGGCCATGGTCGACATCCATCTTGCCCACGATGGTCAGGTCAAAGTCTTCTTGGATCACGGATTGCGCGATGTGAGCGGCCAGTTCCGGATGACCTTCAACGACGGGCACGGGGCGCGGGCCCCAACCTTCATCAGCCGGTTGATAGGACGCCGCGGTACCGATTGCGAAGGTCGGCACGATGTCTAGACTGAACGCGGTCGCATGGTCGTTAAAGACGAGCAGGATAACGTCCGGCTTCTCGTCCTTGATCCATTGCTTCGAGTATTCGAAGCCTGCGAAAACCGGTTGCCAGTACGGCTCATGGGTCCGACCGTTGTCGAGTGCGGCACCAACAGCCGGTACGTGAGACGTGGCGACGCCAGCGGTGATCTTGGCCATTACTTTTTCTCCCCTACATAGCGGTTGCCTTCCGGCGAGCGACCACCGGCCAGCATCATGGCGGCGTACGCTTCTTGCGTCATGCCAGTCATTGAGGCCGCGGCGTATTGAAAACTCTTCCCATCAGTGGAGAAAATTTTAGCTAAAAAGTAGACGTTGCCGCCGAGCGAAATCAGGCGATTGTAATCGCGGGCGAGCACAGCATCGCGCTGCTCGTCCGCCATCGGCCATTCCGCCAGATAGGCACGTTCGTCCGCTTTGAAGCGTGCACGATTTTCGGCCTTCATTAACGACATGCAGAACTGGTTCACGTGGTAGCCGATTCGTGCCTGGTCGGCGTCGAAAATCGTGGTCCCAGGGACATCTCGGTAGGGTTTATCAAGAGACATGAGCGGCTCCTAGCGGTGCCAATACAGACGATGAGGGTTGTCCACCAAGAGTTGCAGGCGCAGCGCCTCAGTGGTCGCGATATGGGGAATGATGTCGACCAAATGGCCGTCATCGGGCATGTGGGTTTTTAGATTCGGGTGTGGCCAGTCCGTGCCCCACAACACGCGATCGGAAAAATGATCGACCAGATGACGGGCAAAGGGAATGAAGTCGCTGTAGTGCGGTGGCCCTTCATTGGATAAGCGCTCCGGACACGTCACCTTGGACCAAATGTTGCTGTGCTCGCGCATCAGTTTCACAAACAATTGAAATTCCGGGCCGTCGACATCTTTGCTCAAATCCGGACGACCCATATGGTCGACGACCACCACCGTGGGTAACGAGGCAAAGAAATCGTACAGCTGAGGCAGATCTTGCGCCTCAAAATAGATCACGACATGCCAACCGAGCGGTGCGATCCGATCGGCAATGCGACGTAACACCTCTGGCGGTGTGGTGTCGACCAATCGTTTGACGAAATTGAAGCGAACGCCGCGCACCCCGGCAGCGTCCAATTCGGCGAGCTCGGCATCTGTGATGTCTTCGCGAACGGTCGCGATGCCGCGCGCTAATCCATTGGATCGTTGCAGGGCATCCACCATCGCCCGATTATCGGCGCCATGGCAGGTGGCTTGCACGACTACGTTGCGACTGAAGCCTAGGAAGTCACGCAGTGCGAAGAGTTGCTCGTAGGACGCATCGCAGGGCGTGTATTTGCGCTCGGGAGCGAAGGGAAACAGGTCTCCGGGTCCGAAGACATGACAATGCGCATCGACGGCGCCGGCGGGCGGAACATACTGCGGCTTGCTGGGACTTGGATGAAACACCAGCCAGTTGTCGTCCATCGTGAATCGACTCATCGACCCTGACTCCGCAGAATGGCATCGAGACGCGGGAAGATACGGCGCGCGTTGCCGGAATAAATCCGCACCTTGTCCGCTTCCGCCAAGGGCAGGGCGTCGACATAACGCTTCGTGTCGTCGAAGTAATGACCCGTTTCCGGATCAATACCGCGGACCGCGCCGACCATCTCTGAGCCGAAGACGATGTTTTCCACCGGAATGACTTTGGCCAGCAGGTCGATGCCCGGCTGGTGATACACGCAGGTATCAAAAAAGACGTTCTTCATCACGTGGTCGGTGAGCTTCGGGCGCTTCAGCATATCGGCAAGTCCGCGATACCGGCCCCAGTGGTAAGGCACCGCTCCACCGCCGTGCGGGATGAGGAAACGCAGCGCGGGAAAGTCACGGAACAAATCGCCTTCAATGAACTGCATGAAGGCCGTCGTATCGGCGTTGATGTAATGCGCGCCGGTGGCATGGAAGTTTGGGTTGCAGGACGATGAGACGTGGATCATGGCCGGCACGTCCAGTTCCACCATCTTTTCGTAGAAGGGATACCAGAATCGATCCGTCAAGGGCGGTGCCGTCCAATGCCCACCCGAGGGGTCCGGGTTGAGATTGCAGCCGATAAAACCAAGCTCGCGAACGCAACGCTCGAGTTCAACGATAGAGCCGGCAAGCGAAGCGCCGGGTGACTGCGGCAATTGGCAGACACCAACAAAATTTTCTGGGTACAGATCAACGACCCGCTTGATCAGGTCGTTCGACGTCTGCGTCCAAGCGATGGACGTTGCCTCATCGCCGATGTGATGGGCCATTGCGGAGGCGCGGGGTGAGAAAATGGTGACGTCGGCACCGCGTTCTTTTTGCAGCTTGAGCTGATTCTTTTCAATGCTTTCGCGAATCTCATCGTCCGAGATGCGGGGCGCCGGTACGGAGGGGTTCGCGGGATCTTTCAGTGACGCGAGTTGCGCATCGCGAAAGTCCTGCAGGCCCTTAGGGGCTGTCGTGTAATGGCCGTGGCAGTCGATAATTAACATGCGATCTCCGATATCAGCGCGATGCGAGCAAGGCATCGAGTTGGGATGTCAGGCTGGGCTGCCCAGCGATGCGATGCGAAGCCCAGCTTTGCCGACGGGCCGCCCCAGTGCTCATGATGGGGTCGATGCCGGCCTCTCGGACTGTAGCGGCGACTTCTCGCATTTCAGCCGCTCGGCGAGCTCCGTGCTCAACCGAGCGTGAAATCATGTAATGCGCTTTTTCCGCCCAGTCTGCGGCGGGCAGGATGCCGCTCAATGAGGTGATGACCGTCTCTTCCACGCCGTAGTGGCGCGCGGCCAGAAGCGCCTCCGTGAATAACGATTCCAAACCCTTGATGACGACGCTGCGACACATTTTGGCTGCAGACGCCTGACCGAGCGTGCGGGAATAGGTGCGGGCATTACTCAGGCCGAAGCGGGCGGCGTCAAAGGTGTCGGCATGCGGCCCGCCCAATAGGATCGGTGAGGCCACTCCGTGGGGATGGAACGGTGACATCACGGCGGCTTCCACATATCGCGCCCCTGCGTCCTCCATGGCACCGGCCGCGCGGATACGAGAGTCCGGAGAAATGGAATTGAGGTCTAGGAACCAAGTCGCTGACGGTATGGCCTTGGCCGCCTCCTGCGCGGCATCAACCGCCGACGCCGCGGTCACGGCGCTGATCACAAGTTCCGCATCGGCCACGGCGCGGGCCATCGACGGGGCCATAGTCAAGCGTCGCGCGCGGGCTTGCTTAGCCGGTGTGCTGTTGAGATCGGCAAACAGCACATCCCAGACGATGAGATCCAACTCGCCCTGCTGATGCAGATCGTGGGCTAATCGCTGTCCGACCTCACCGAAGCCAATGAGCGCAATTCGAGTCATGGGACGGTCACGTGACCTGGGACAAAGACCATCCCGGCCATCAGTTTCCGCGCGGTTCGCAGCAGAGCTGAGCGATGGACCGTGACTTGGTCCGGCCCCACGGTAAGATCGATCTCTACGCTAAAAAATCCGGTGGGATGTTCAATCTCGAGCGTTCGAACCCCATGACTGATCTCGGTCGGCGCAAACTGTGCGGCGATGCTGCCGGGCGCCGCCACCGCGGTGGCCACGGATACCGCGCCCAACACGCCAATGGCCTCATGCACCCGGTGCGGAATAAATGTCCGTGTGCTGATCGCGCCGCCGTTGCGGGCTGGTGAAACCAGCGTCATCTTCGGCACCGTTTTCTTGGTGACGTCCCCTAAATTCATCATGGGCCCGACGGCCAAGCGAATGGCTTCGATGCGCGCCCTGAGTTCGCCGTTCGCTTCTAAAGCCTCGGGCGTCTCCGTCCCGGTTAACCCAAAATCGAGGGCTGAAAGAATGACCACGGGCATCCCGTTATCAATGCAGGTGATCTTCGTCTCGAGGACCGTGTCGACGACGCGACCGGTGGGAAACAACGCACCGCAGCTTGACCCGGCGACGTCCAGAAATTCGATCGGGATCGGTGCCGCTGATCCGGGCACACCGTCGATGCGGGCTGTCCCAGCGTACTCCACTACCCCGGAGGGCGTTTGCACATAGGCGCAGGCGAGGGCGCCGGTATTGACCATGTGGATGCGAACGGGCGTTACGCCGACCTCAGCTTTGATGAGCCCACAGTCGATCGCAAAGGGCCCGACACCGGCCAATAAGTTGCCGCAGTTCTGAGAATCGCTGACCTCCGCCTTGTCGACACTCACTTGTAAAAACAAATAGTCGACATCTGCATCGGCGCGAGTTGAGGGGGATACGATGGCAATCTTGCTGGTCAGCGGGTGTGCCCCGCCGACGCCGTCGATCTGCCGTTCGTCCGGTGACCCCATCGCCGCCATCAAGATGGCAGCGCGCGCCGCCGGATCCAGCGGCAGATGCTTCGCCTCAAAGTAGAGTCCCTTCGAGGTGCCGCCCCGCATCAGCGTGGCCGGTATGGCGGTTTGCACGGCTCAGTCCTCGGACGGTTGCGGTGTCCAAACCAGTCCGCGCGCCGCTAACTTCTCGCGCATCCCATAGATATCAAGGCCAAGCTCGCCGGCCATCAGGCGCTTGCGGACCCGCGCTTCTTTGGCTTCACGCGCATCACTGGCCGCTCGGATCTCAGCGGCTCGGTGGCGTGGCACCACGCAGACGCCGTCATCGTCGGCGACGACGACGTCACCGGGATGAATGATTTGTCCGGCGCACACCACGGGTACATTGACGCTACCGAGCGTTTCCTTGACTGTCCCTTGCGCCGACACAGCCTTCGACCAGACGGGGAAACCGATTTCAGTGAGGTCCCGTACATCGCGCACGCCGGCATCGATGATGAGACCTCGAACGCCTCTCGCCATCAGTGAGCGGGCCAGCAGTTCGCCAAAGTAGCCCGCGTCAGAGTACGAGGTGGGTGCGACGACCAAAATATCCCCAGGCTGGCATTGCTCAACAGCCACATGGATCATCCAGTTATCACACGGCGCGACGCTGACCGTTACGGCCGGACCGGCAATCCGGGCGCCGGCATAGATCGGTCGCATCGCCGGTGCGAGCAGTCCAGTACGACCTTGGGCTTCGTGGACAGTAGCGACGCCGCAGCGCGCCAGACCGTCGACGGCCTCGATGTCAGCGCGACGGATATCAGTGTAGACAACGTTCACGGCAGTGCTCCCGACGAAATCTAAGTGGCGCAATTGTCCAATGTCACCGGCAAGTCCGCCAATTGCAATTCGCGCTCAGATATAAGAAATTGCGAACGCAATGAAAAAGACCTCCTCCGCATTGCCGAACATTCGGCACCTCACGGCGGCCATCGCCGTCTTGCAGCAGCGCTCGATATCAGCCGCGGCCCGTTCAGTACACCTCACCCAGCCGGCGGTTACCCAGGCCATGAACGCGCTGGAACAGTCGATGGGCGGTCGTTTATTCGACCGATCTGCGCAGGGCGTCCGGCCGACGGAGACGGGGCAGCGTACTGGATTGCGGCTTGAACGGGCGTTGGAGCAGATCTCCATAGGTCTAGCGGAGGCGGGGGCGGCCAGCGCCCAGCGCGCGGCACTGGCGCGCAGCGTGACGGCGACGCAATTGCGCGCGGTATCCGAGGTGGTGGCCGCGGGTGGGATCGGGGCGGCGGCGCGAACGGTGGGTACGACCCGAGCCACCTTGCATCGACCGTTACGGCAGCTCGAGGCTTTGCTAGGGATCCACTTAGTGGAAGCGACGAGTCACGGGATTCGGCCGACGCGAGCCGCCGGTCGATTGGCTCGGCGAGTCCGCTTGGCCGAATCAGAATGGCAGCAGGCCTGCGCCGAAATGGCGGCGGCCGGCGGCGAAGAAAAGGGCGCCACGGTGATCGGGGCGATGCCACTCGCGCGGAGTGTCATTGTGCCGGCCACCGTGCTCGCCTTTGCGCAGCAATTTCCTCGTCATCGGGTGGAAGTGTTGGATGGACCTTATGAAAGTATGCTGGAGGCTTTACGTGATGGCCGCGCCGATTGGTTGATTGGCGCTTTGCGGGATGTGGTCACCGCCGACGTCGTGCAGGAAGCGCTGTTCGATGATCCGCTGGCCATTATCGCCCGCGCCCAGCATCCGCTCGCCACCGGTCAGAAAATATCTCTCACGGCCTTGTCGGGTCAGTCTTGGATTGCGCCGCGGAGGGGTTCTCCGCTGCGTCGTCGTTTTGATGAACTGATCGGGATGGCTGCCCCGACCGAACCCATCGAGTGCAATTCACTGATGGCGGCCCGCTCGATTTTAGTCGCCAGTGATCGACTGATGCTGTCCTCGACCCATCAGGTACGCCATGAATTGAATGCCGGCGTGTTGGCCGTGGTTCACCACCCCTTTGGACGGCTGACACGCACCATCGGCATAACCCGTCGTCGCGATTGGGAGCCTACCCTCACCCAGCGAGTGATGCTGGACCTGTTGGTGCTGGAATCTCGCCGCGTCGCTCAGGAGTCACTGGATGCGGATGGTTCTAATCCGTCACTGGCGCGGAATAGTCGCGGTGCTCGACCGGTGCCGCGAGTAAAGAAGCGCGAAAAATAGGCTGGATCCTCGAATCCGAGGTGGTACGCGACTTGGCTGACGGACATCGACGTGTACCTCAGAAGGCGCTCCGCCTCGAGGAGCACGCGCCGCTGTATGAGTTCAATCGGCGTGCGAGTGGTGATGGCGACACAGGCTCGCCGTAAACGGGCCTCGTTCACGCCGAGCTCCGTGGCGTATTGCGCGATCGTTCTTCGTTCATGCAAGCGCTTTTCCAGCAGTTCTCGGAATCGTGCGACCAATTCGCGCGAACCCGTTGCCGCAGCGTCCTGGTGGGATGCGCCCGCCTTCAGACGACGGAAATTGGCCAACAAGGCGGCCAGCAGGCCGCGTAAGGCGCTCTGACGGCCATGCGCCGCGCGCGTAAATTCGCGCAGCAGCATGTCACTGAGTGGCCACAAATCGGTGCGGGCTAGGGCGCGCGATTCGATCCGCTCGGCGGACACTTGCGCCAGCAACGATCGTAGAAACGGATCAGCGCTCGCCAGATCTTCGACCAGGTCGGTCGCGATGGATAAGACGAACCCGACGGTGTCAGGTCGAAATTGGAAGGAATGGACGACGCCGGGGGGAATAACCAGCGCCGCTGGGGTGGCTAAGTCCGTTTCCTGACCGTCCAGACGCGCCAGGACCCGTCCACGGCGCAGCAGCAGGAGCTGGTGCAGGTCCGTATGACGGTGAGGTCGAATATGCCAGTCGTGCAAGCGGCTACGGGCGGCAACGGTCTCGATGTGGATCAATCGTTCGCTCGCGATTTCGAGGGCTTCGCCGTAAAGCACATAGGCGGGAATGGCCGTGGAACGGCGAATACGATGTTTTACAGGATTGACCATGTGAGAAAAGTACAAGTTCCAGTGGCTAGAATCCATTCCTTGGGATGAGATAAAGCGGGATTCTTCGTTGTACTTACATCGATCATCGATGTGATGAGTGGGTCTGATAAGTGAAAAAAACTCAAGTTGTGATTATTGGAGCGGGTCCTTCGGGACTGTTGTTGTCGCAGCTATTAGCCCGCGATGGCGTGGATTGTCTCGTACTGGAGCGCCAAGCCCGCCCCTACGTCGAGGCGCGTATTCGTGCGGGCTTGCTGGAATGGACCACGGTTGAGTTGATCAGGGACGCCGGTGTCGGCGAGCGGATGTTGCGCGAGGGACTCGTCCATGACGGTTTTGATCTCGCATTCGATGGGCGAAGCCACCGCATCGACGTCAAGGGGCTCACCGGCAAAAATCTCCTCGTCTATGGGCAGTCCGAATTGCAAAAGGATTTAGGCGACGCATCAGCTGATCGTGTGGTGTGGGAAGCGGCCGACGTCCGGATTGAAGACTTCACACACGCGGCGCACGTCTCGTACCTCAAAGACGGCGTGCGCGAGGTGGTAGAGGCGGAGTACATCGCCGGCTGCGATGGCTATCACGGCATATGCCGCGCGAGCATCCCTCGCGATCGGGTCGTCGAACATGAGCGCGTGTATCCCTTCGGTTGGCTCGGCGTGCTGGCCGACGTACCGCCGCTGCACCACGAGCTGGTGTATGCCAATCATGAACGCGGCTTTGCGTTGTGCAGTCAACGCTCGGCGACCCGGAGCCGGTATTACATCCAGTGCGCACTGAATGATCAGGTGGAGAAGTGGGACGACGATCGGTTTTGGGATGAATTGGCCCGTCGATTGCCAGCAGACTATGTCGCAAAGCTTGTCCGTGGTCCTTCCATTGAGAAAAGTATCGCGCCGCTGCGCAGTTTTGTGACGGAGCCGATGCGATTTGATCGTTTGTTTTTGGTCGGCGATGCTGCGCACATCGTTCCACCCACTGGGGCTAAGGGGCTGAATTTAGCGGCATCCGATGTGCGCGTTCTGCATGAAGGTCTTGTGGATTATTTCCGCCGGCAGAACGACACGCTGCTAGCCGCCTATTCAAGTCGTGCGCTATCCAGGGTCTGGAAAGCCACTCGATTCAGTTGGTGGTTCACCACTCTGATGCATCGATTCGGCGATGAAACGTTCGCACAGCGCTTGCAGGTTGCGGAGTTGGATTGGATTGCCCAATCCGCTGCGGGGTCGGCAGCGATGGCTGAAAATTATGCGGGCTTGCCTTTTGCTGCGGGGTGAACGCTCGTGAGTCGAAATTGTCCCAGACGCTGGATCACGTTCGATCTGATCCAGCGTCTGGATTACGAATCGCGGCTAAGAGGAACTGAAAATGGGCTTCGACATAACGATCGAGATCCATTTGATGCCGCTCGCCGAACATCAGCTTCCAGTTAGAGAACGCCACGGCCGGTGCTAGCATTAACTGCGGAAATTCTTCCGCCGGTGAATGTCGAAACTCCCCGGTAGCGATGCCTCGCCAGAGAATCATCCGAAACGTTGCAGTGCCTTTGGCGATGACTTCGTCATGGTAAAAGTCGCCGAGGTCCGGGAACCGTCGTCCGTCCGCGATCAACAGACGGACCAGTTCACGCCGCGCATTGTCTGAGGCGATTTCACCGTAAATCTGTTGTAACGACGCACGTAACAGGTCAACCGCGGACCCCTCAGCCGACATCACGCGCTCTTGCAGTCGCTGCAGTGCCGGTTGGATGAGCGAACGGACGGCGGCTTTGAAGAGAGCGGCCTTATCTTCGTAGTACAGGTAGAGCGTGCCTTTGGCGACGCCGGCGCGCTGGGCGATGTCCTCGAGTCGCGCGTTTTCATAGCCTGCAGCTGCAAATTCGGCGGTGGCTGCTTGCAAAATGACGGCATCGCGCTCCCGTTGGCGTGCCGTTTTTGGCGCGGACGAGTCCTTGTCGTCTAATATTTGTTCTGGATATGAGGCGGACATAACTTATACGATGCGCTTAAATGACTTGACAGTCATTTTTATATAAATTTACTATACGCGCAAGTCATTAAGGCTGGCCGAGACTTCGCGATGAATACCGAAAACCTAAGGGCAGCAATCGTTGCATGCACGGCCCTGATGGCAGCGTGCGCACCGGTGCCGAAAATTGATCTTCCCGCGGATGACCGCAATGCGGTCGTCGAGGCAACCACGACGTGGGGCACTGGAGAGGCCGCGTGGCCGACGGCGGGCTGGTGGTCCCGCTATGAAGACCCCGTGCTGTCCTCGCTGATGAAGGATATCTTGGTAGCGAATCCCTCTATCGCGCTGGCCCGTGCACATGCGTCAGCCTCAGCGGCCGTGGCTGAGGCTCAGGCGAGCAGTCTCAGACCGCATTTCGGCATTCGAGTGGCGCCGGGTCGGCAGCAAATCAGCGCCAATGGCATGTTTCCGGCGCCGTTCGGCGGCCAGACATTCACGCTCCTCGAGATCGCATCGGCGTTAACTTATCGCCTCGATCTGACAGGGGTTGCGCGCGCCCAAGTGGGCGCCCGTGTCCAAGAAGCGGCCGCTGCCCGTGAAGAGGCCGCGCGTGCCGCTGAGGCTGTGGCCGCCACCACGGCGCGGGTCTACTTCGAGCTTGCCGCCGCGATCGCCGACCGCGAATCGCTGGCGCATATCTATCAACAAGTCGTGCGCATTCGCGCGATCGCCGATGCACGTGCAGATGCCGGACTGGATGCGGCAGCTGCCGCACACCACACCGCAGCTGAGACCGAGGCCTTCGTCGAGCAACTGGCCGCAGCCGATGAGCGGATCGCGCGGGCGAAAGAGGTCTTGGCCGCGTTGGCGGGGCAAGGGCCAGATGCCATGCAAGGCCTACAGCCCAAAGCATTAGCGGCAGCACATTCGCTGGCATTACCGAAAGACATGCGCCTTGGGCTGCTCGCGCGCCGGGCTGACGTGCGCGCTGCGCGCGATCGAGTCGCGGCGGTCGCCTATGAGCAGGTCGCGGCTCACCGGGCGTACTTGCCTGATCTGGAGTTCAATGCCAATTTCGGACTGCAGTCCCGTACAGCCGGACGGTTATTCGAATCCGGTAGCCATGAATGGAGTGCCGGCCCGGCGCTCTCGCTGCCTATTTTCGACGGTGGGCAACGCGCCGCGGCCGTGCGCATTCAAGACGCGCAATACGCTGCGATGCGCGCGGATTATCAGGCCACCGTGATTCGCGCCGTGGACGAGGTCAGTCGGGCATTGTCCGGGCGAACGGCAAACGCGGCGTCGCTTGCTGCCGTTGAGAAGGCGAAGGATGCGGACGTGCTGGCCATGAAGTCCGTCGAACGTCGTTACGCCGCGGGTATTTCGGCAGAAACGGAACTCCATGCGGCTCAAATCCACGTGCTCGAACGAGAGCGTGAAATCATCCGCCTTGTTGCGCGGGCCAAAACTCTGGATGTGGATCTTATCGAAGCACTCGGTGGAACGACCCGAGAGGAAAAAGCGAAATGAATAGCGAAACAACGGATCAACCCAAAAGTTCATTCCGGCGCAGGGCCCTGAGTATTCTCGGCCTCGTGGTATTGGTGATTGTCGGGACGATCGTCGCGCGTTGGTTTTTGCATGGCCGCTTTCATGTCGAGACCGATGACGCGACCGTTGCCGGCGATATCGTCTCAGTGACGCCGCAAGTGTCCGGCACGGTCGCAAAGATTTTGGTCGAAGACACCATGGCGGTGACAGCCGGCGACCCGCTGGTTCAGTTTGACGTGACCGATATGCGCATTAATCGCGAGCGGGCTGAAGCTGAATTTGTCCGCACGGTGCGTGAAGTCCGTTCGCTCTATGCGCAGACGGCCTCGCTGGCCGCTGATGCCGCTTCTGCCCGAGCAGACCTCGACGTCGCCCACATCGATCAGGAACACGCTCGGGCCGACTTGTCGCGCCGTCAAGCGGCATCGACCGATGGCGGCGTGATGGGCGAGGAGCTTGCTCACGCGGAGGAAGCCAGTAAAGCAACTGCGGCTCGCGCGTTGGCCGCCGCACGGCGTGCGGAATCAGCGAATCAACGCTATATCGCGCAGGCCGCAATGACGAACGGCGTCGACGCGTCCCACCATCCGCGGGTTCTCACCGCGGCATCCGTGTTGCGTCAAGGCATCATCAATGAAGGTCGGGCGACGATCCGTGCACCGATCGATGGGCAAGTTGCACGACGCGCCGTCACGGTCGGCTCCTATGTGGCCCCCGGGACGCCTATCATGGCCATCGTGCCTTTGAGCGCAGTCTGGGTCGATGCGAATTTTAAGGAAGCGCAATTGCGCAACGTGCGCGTCGGGCAGCCGGTTGAACTCACGGCAGATCTTTATGGCAGCGCGGTGAAATACCGCGGCCGTGTGGCCGGTTTAGATGCGGGAACCGGATCGGCTTTCGCGTTGCTGCCCGCACAAAATGCCACCGGCAATTGGATCAAAGTGGTTCAGCGCGTGCCGGTGCGGGTCGACTTGGATGCCAAGGAGTTGGCTGAACATCCCTTGCGGGTTGGCCTCTCCATGGTGGCCGACGTGGATACTCATCCAAGCGATGCGAAAGCAACCGTCACTGCCCCTGCGACGGCATCGTCGGGGTACGAGGGCTTGGAGGCTGAGGCGGATGCGCGCATCGCCGCGTTGTTACACGAGGTCATGTCTGGCGACAGCCACGTGACGAAACGTCATCACGAGGCTTCAACGCGGTGAGTGGACCGGCGGCACATGGCCCCTTAGAAGGACCGGCGCGGCTCTACGCGACGCTCTTCTTGGCCATGACCAACTTCATGGTCGTGTTGGATATGACCATTGCGAACGTCTCTGTGCCGCATATTGCGGGCAGTCTTGCCGTCAGCCCGAGCCAAGGTACCTGGGTCATCACGTCCTACGCGGTTGCCGAAGCGATTATTGTGCCGTTGACCGGCTGGCTCACGCGTCGCGTGGGTACAGTCAGACTTTTTGTCCTGGCGATTTTAGGCTTTACACTGTCCTCGCTGCTGTGTTCACTGTCGGTCAGTTTGCCGATGCTGGTTGTCGCCCGTATCGCGCAAGGTTTATGTGGCGGTCCGATCATGCCGCTCTCGCAGACCTTGCTGCTGGGCAGTTATCCGCGCGGTAAAACAGGCCCGGCGCTCGGCGCTTGGGTGATGACGACTCTTCTCGCCCCCATCGCAGGACCCATGCTGGGCGGATTGATCTCCGACAATTTGTCCTGGCCGTGGATTTTCTACATCAATATTCCTGTGGGCCTTGTGTCCAGCGCGATGGTCTGGCGCATTTATCGAAGCCGTGAGACGCCCACCAAAAATGAACCGGTCGATGGCATTGGTTTAGTACTGCTGGTCGTTTGGGTGGGCGCCTTGCAGCTGGTCTTGGATAAAGGCCGAGAGCTGGATTGGTTCAACTCGACACTGATTACGACTCTCAGTTGCGTCGCGGCGGTGGGTTTTGTGGCCTTTCTGATTTGGGAATTGACGGACAAGCATCCGGTTGTGGATTTGTCGTTGTTCAAGAATCGTGGTTTTGCCTGTGCGTGTGTTGCCTTGGCGACGCTATTCGCGGTGGTCTTTGGCTATATCGTGCTCATGCCGCTGTGGCTGCAATCATTCAAGGGCTACTCCGCCTTGCAGGCCGGCATGGCTTTAGCCCCGATGGGGCTCTTTTCCATGGTGATGGCGCCGATCGTCGCCATGTCGTTGCAGCGGGTTGACCCACGCTACTTCGCGACCTTCTCAGCCTGCATTTTCTTATTGATCTATACCTGGCGATCGTCGATGACGCCGGATGTCACGTTCATGGACATCCTGATTCCCCAAGCGGTATTGGGACTTGGCATGTCCACGTTGTTTTTGCCGCTCACCGCAATTGCGATGTCTGAGGTTCCGGCTTCACAAATCGCGACGGCATCGGGTTTGCAGAATTTCTTGCGAACGCTATTCGGCGCCTTTGGCACCGCGATCGCAGCCTCTTATTGGGAAAACGGAATCACACGCCACCACGCGATACTGACCGAAAGCGTGCATAACGGCGCCCCGGCTGTTCCGCACGCCATGAGCACGTTGTCGACTTTGACCGGCTCGCACCAGGGTGCGCTGTGGATGATCGATTACACGATCAACCAACAGGCAGCAGTGCTCGCGTTACGCGACTATTGTTCGCGGGCCGCTATCGTCGTCTTGCTGCTCGCGCCACTCATCTGGCTGACCCATCGTCCAAAGCCCAACGTAGATACTTCTCAAGCGCATTGACCGGTCGATAACGCCTGGAGCAACGTGGCTAGGCCGCGTTGCTCCAGGCGTTGGATTTAGGCCTTAAACGCTTTTGGTTAACGGCAGTTCGCGCAAACGTCGTCCGTTCAGCACGTAGAGCGCATTCGCGATCGCGGGGGCGATCGGCGGGGTGCCGGGCTCACCAATGCCTGTTGGGGCTGCTGTGCTCTCAATCACGTGCACATCGATCTGTGGCACGTGCGGCATTCTTGCCACGGGGTAGGTGTCGAAATTGCCCTGTTCAATACGGCCGGCGGCAACGGTGATTTCGCCCCATAAAGCCGCCGATAACCCATAAACGATCGCGCTTTGGGTTTGCCGCCGCACAATGGCTGGATTGACTACCGTACCGCAATCGACTGCAGCGACGACTCGATGCACTTTGGGAGTACCGTCCGGATTGAGCGAGACCTCGACCACCTCCGCGACGTAGCTCGAGAAGCTTTCAGCGACCGCGATGCCCCGGGCATGCCCTGTCGGCAGAGGGGTCCCCCAGCCCGCTTTACTGGCGGCGAGATCCAAGACCCCGAGTAGACGAGGTTCGTCCTTGAGCAGTTCACGTCGGTACTCGTAAGGATCCCGCCCACTGAGATGCGCCAGCTCATCGATAAAGCTTTCAGCAAAGAAAATGTTCTGCGAGCAGCCGACGCTGCGCCAAAACCAGACCCCGGGACCCGCCTTATATTCAGCCCAGTCGACATGGATATTCGCCGTCTTGTATGGCCACGAGGCCAGACCCTCAACGGCTTGTCCGTCGAGTTCGTTCTGCTTGCCGAAACCCGATGCTCGATTGATCGAGGCGGCAACCGCTCGAGCCTTGAACGATGCGGGCAGACCCGAGTCTTCGACTGTTGCGCTCAGCCGCGCGACCGCGCCGGGGCGGTAATACTGCGCACGCATGTCGTCTTCACGCGTGTAGACCACCTTGACGGGTACACCGGTGGCTTTTGAGGCCTCGACCGCTGCGGTAATAAAGTCGGGGCAAAATCGTCGACCAAATCCGCCACCAAGGTAAGTCTGAGAAATAGTGACCTGTTCGGGCTTGAGTCCCAACAACGCAGCTACCATGGCTCGGTTCGGTCCCGGCGCTTGCGTCGGCGCGTACACCTCGCAACTGGACGCGGTGACGTGCGCGGTTGCGTTCATCGGTTCCATGCACGCATGTGCCAGATAGGGCGCCGCGTACGTGGCCTCGATCCGACGATTGCCGCTGACATCAGGATCACCCTGTGTTTTGGCGACCATCGCTGTGTTGCTATCCAGCAATTCCGTCATGGTCGCCCGAATGCTGGCGCTCGATAGGCTGGACGATGCGGTTTCGTCCCAGTCGACCTCAAGGGCGTCACGGCCTTTACGGGCGGCGTAAAATCCGTCGGCAACAACGGCGATACCGGCGCTGATCGGTGTCACGTACCGTACGCCTTTTACAGCCAGTGCCTTGGTGGCGTCGAACGATTTCAAGGTCGCGCCGAGGGCGGGCGGACGCGCGATCACCGCGGTCAATAAGCCCGGCAGCTCTACGTCAATGCCGAAGGTTGCCCGACCGCGCACTTTGTCCGCGGTATCGGTACGACCGATCTCGTGACCAATCAGACGAAATTCCCTCGGATTTTTCAGCGTCGGGTGCTCGGGCACAGCGCGTTTCGCCGCAGCAGTCGCGAGATCCCCGTAGGACAGGCGTTGGCCCTGCGGTCCGATCACATAGCCGGTCGCGGTGCCGCAGTCTGCAACAGCGACGCCGAGTCGTTCCGCGGCTGCATCGAGCAGCATGCTGCGCGCGGCCGCGCCTGCGGTGCGAAGCGGAGTATAAAACGCTCGCACTGAACTCGATCCACCCGTGCCTTGCATGTGAAAGAGCGGATTGTTGTATTTCTCGTCCACCGGCGCTTGCTCAACGGTGATACGTGACCAGTCGGCGTCCAGCTCTTCCGCCAAAATCATCGGCAAGGCGGTTCGTACGCCTTGCCCCATCTCCGCCATGCTGACCATCAGCGTCACCGCACCGTTAGGTGAAATCCGTATAAACGCATTCGGCGCAAAGACGTGATCGGAATCCGTCGATGCGGCCATCGCTGTCGGGGTCAGGCTAAAGGCAACAACGAGGCCACCGGCCGCTGCCACTGAGCCTTGTAGGAACGTACGTCGATCCATCGCGTTGGTTGGGCTCATGCGCTGTGCCCCTTCTGCATCTTACGAGCAGCGGTATGGATGGCGGCTCGGATATCGTTATAGGTTCCGCAGCGACAGATATTGCCGGCCATCGCGGTGTCGATGTCGGCGTCCGAGGGCTTCGGGTTGTGGGCTAAAAGCGCAGCGGCGCTCATGATTTGGCCCGATTGGCAGTAGCCACACTGTGGTACGTCGTGTGCACGCCAGGCTTGTTGCACCGGATGCTCAGCATCCGGATGGAGGCCTTCGATCGTGGTGATTTTGCGCCCGGCGACCGCCGATACCGGCAGCACGCAGCTGCGCGTTGCCTGGCCGTCGAGATGCACCGTGCACGCGCCGCAGAGTGCCTGTCCGCAGCCGAATTTCGTGCCGGTGAGCTTCAGCGTGTCCCGTAACGCCCATAGCAGCGGCGTGTCAGGCTCAACATCCAATTGTTGGGTATGGCCGTTAATATTGAGTGCAATCATGGATAAGACCTGATTCGAACGTATATCGATATTTTACTCCGGTTGTGAGACTGAGGTCTGTGAAGAAAACTTGACGATAAATTCGTCCTGTACAGCAAGGCGTCCGGGCAAGCCTGACATCGCGCCGCATTCAGCGAACGGCCATGGCGCACCCCCGCCCTCAAGCGCGCAGTATTGCGGATCCCACGGAAAGACCACGTAGGTGTCGCCCTCAGCATAGGAACGACGCGGGAACACGGTGAGTCGAGCGCGTCGGGCCGTGTCGCGGATGAGTGACGGCAGATTGCCGCTTTGGGCGTACCGTTGCCGCAGTTCTAAAAGCACTACACGCGTGACCGGCGCGCAGACCAGCGCATCGTCCTCAAAATCGGCAAAGCGCACCCAGCGCACAGCGGCGGTCTCTTGGCCGTCATGGGTGGGTTCTTGACCTTCTGGCGCAGGCGCTAGAAAAAATACCGTGTCAAAACGCCTCAGTACGTCTTCGGGTGGAACCCATCGAACCCAATAGGCCAGTCGATCCAGTGCGGGCGTTTGACCGGAGTCGTGTATCCAACGGTGAAAAGGCCGAGGCTCGTGCTCTTGAGCGTAATGCGGCAAGGTTTGAAGTCCTGCCTCAGCGTGGCGATCCGCTGGGCTCGCTGGGTCCGCGTACAGCAGGCCGGCTTCCTCGTAGGTCTCGCGGATAGCCGCAATCTTTGAGGCGAGCAAATCGTGAACGCCTAAAGACGGTTCATCACCGAGACCGTATTCTGGCTTGGCGTCTGGTTCTGCAGGGCCGACGGCGAGGCGCTTCGCCCATTCTCGATCCAATGGGTCGACTTTCCCGCCGGGAAACACCCAGAGGCCGCCAAAAGCCGCGAGGGCCGCTTGCCTTTGCACCATCAAGACCTCAGGTCCCTGATCGCCGTCACGCACAATGAGCACAGTCGCAGCCGGAATGGGCACGGGTGCACTGGCTAGGATCATCGGTTCACAATCGCGCATGCTTGGACCGTATCACACGCGTCCTGCACCGCGTAGGCCTATCAAGCTACACTTGGATGTTAACGCTCGATCGGAACCATGATGGCGCCTGTAAGCCCCGACCCTGTGTTTGATCTCCCGCACCCGTTTTTGCACGCTCGGGTGGTGCGCGCGGATGAGATCGATGAATACAACCATGTGAATAACACTTATTACGTGCGTTGGCTCGATGATGCCGCATGGGGCCATTCGACGGCTTTGGGTCTGCCGGTCGAAGCCTGTGTGGCCTTGGATCGCGGCATGGCGGTGGTCCGCACCGTGATCGTTTATCGTCGCCCCGCTTTTCTTGACGAGGCGGTGACCGTGGCGACCTGGTTACTGCCGAGCAGTTCGCGCATGCGAGTGCGGCGGCGCTTTCAAATCATTCGGGATGCTGATGCACAAACCTTGGTGCGCGCCGAAGTCGATTACGCCTGCATCGAGTTATCGACCGGACGGCCAGCGCGTTGGCCGCCCGCGTTTCAGGCGAGTTACGACATATTGCCGGACGTGAGTGCGGCGATGGGTCAGCTCGAAGCGTTGTGAAACGACGTTCGCAATTGGTCGCACGGGTGATGGTTGCGATGAAAGCCATCGTCATCATCGCGGCCGGCTATTGGGGCTTTAGTCATCGGCATTGACGAGTGACCGCTGGACGTGGATGGGCCAACTCATTGCGTGACTTCGCGCCTCGCCTGAAGCGCGTGTGGCACTGGACGTGATTGCCGGTCCGATATTTTTGCGAGGTCCCGTCGAATCGGCGAATGAAGTCAGGTAGCCTCATCCTAACTCAAGGAAGCCCAGCGCATGCACGCCTTCATTTGTGACGCTATCCGTACCCCGATTGGCCGCTATGGCGGTGCGTTGTCCGCCGTGCGCGCCGATGACCTCGCCGCGATTCCGATCAATGCGCTGATGGCGCGTAATCCATCCGTCGATTGGCGGCAGCTGGAGGATGTCGTCTTCGGCTGCGCCAACCAGGCCGGTGAAGATAATCGCAACGTGGCCCGAATGGCCGGGCTCTTGGCCGGATTGCCGACTGCCGTTGGTGGCGTCACGCTCAATCGCCTCTGTGGATCTGGGTTGGATGCAGTGGCCACTGCCGCACGCCAAATCCGCGTCGGCGATGCGGAGTTCGTGATCGCGGGCGGCGTGGAAAGCATGAGCCGGGCACCATTCGTGCTCGGCAAGGCCGAGAACGCGTTTGCCCGCGATACCCAGATGTACGACACGACGATTGGTTGGCGCTTCGTCAATCAACTGATGAAGCGCCAATACGGCGTTGACTCCATGCCTGAAACGGCGGAGAACGTCGCCGCCGAATTTGGAATCAGCCGAGCAGACCAAGATGCGTTTGCGCTGCGCAGCCAAGAGCGTGCCTTGGCGGCCCAAGCGGCCGGCCGATATGCACTCGAAATCACACCGGTGACGGTACCGGGCAGAAAAGGCGAGCCGGTGGTGGTGAGCGTGGATGAACATCCGCGGCAAACCTCGCTGGCGGCGCTCGCGAAACTGAATACTCCATTTCGCGTCGACGGGTCTGTCACTGCAGGCAATGCGTCGGGCGTGAATGACGGCGCTGCAGCCGTGTTGATCGCGGGCGAAACCGCGATCGCGCGCTATGGGTTGCGCCCATTGGCGCGTGTGGTGGGCGCAGCCGTGGCGGGTGTCGAGCCACGGATCATGGGTATCGGTCCAGCCCCGGCGACCGAGAAGTTACTCGCCCGGCACGGTCTCACGATCGGCGATATCGAGGTGATTGAGCTGAATGAAGCCTTCGCAGCCCAAGGGCTTGCCGTCACGCGACGGCTCGGATTGCCGGATGACGCGGCTCACGTCAATCCCAATGGCGGGGCCATTGCCCTCGGCCATCCCTTGGGGATGAGCGGGGCCCGGTTGGCAACCACCGCAACCATCGAACTCCAGCAGCGCGGTGCACGGTATGCGCTCTGCACGATGTGCATCGGTGTGGGGCAGGGGATTGCGTTGCTCTTAGAGCGAGTGTGATCGCGGGAATTGCCCGTGAGGCGCGCACCTCACGAGCATGATCAGGGTCTGAGGCGTCTGAGTGACCGTTCACTCAGACGCATGCGGTGCCCAAGAACACTAGTGTGTCGAGAGATAATCTACGGCCACGGACGCCATTGCACGGACGCCGATCACCATCGCGTCCTCATTGACCGTAAAGTTCGGCGAATGGTTCGCCGGCGCGTTCCGTGGATCGGTCCCGTTGGGATTCACGCCCAAGGTGAAAAAGAATCCCGGAACTTTCGCTGCAAAATACGAGAAATCTTCCGAGGCCAGGGTCGCCGGCATTTCCTCAGTGGCGCTGACTCGTTTGAGAGAGGGCAGCATCGCGTCGACCAAGCCTGGATCGTTGACGGTCACGCCATAGCCGCGGTCGATATCCACGTCCGCCTCAAGCCCGGAGGCTTCTGCGGTCATGTGGATCAAACGCGTGATGCGGTTGAGAAAGTCCTCCCGCTGCGTCGGATCCAGCACCCGGATCGTGCCGTCCATCACCACCTCGTTCGGGATCACGTTGTTGCGCACGCCGCCATGGATTGATCCGATTGAGACGATGGTTGGCGCTTGCGATACGTTCATCTGACGGCTTGGGATGGTTTGTAGCGCAACGACAATCTCGCCAGCGACGGTCACGGGATCTTTGCCCATCCACGGCATGGCGCCGTGGGTTTGCACGCCGTTTACCTTCACGTGCAAGGTGTCGCTGCTCGCGGTGGCGCCGCCCTTATGCCAACCCAATAGGCCGGCTTGATTGGGCATGACGTGCATGCCAAAGACGGCGTCTGGCTTCGGGGCATCAAAGGCTCCTTCGTTCAACATCCCCTCGGCACCCCATGGTCGCGAGCGATCCTCGGCGCCTTCTTCGGCCGGTTGGAAGATGAGCATCACGGTGCCGGGTAGGTCTTTGCGGATTCCGGCCAGTACGCTGGCCACACCCATCAGCATGGCTGTATGCGAGTCATGTCCGCAGGCGTGCATCACACCGACATCATGCCCTTGGTAGGTGGAGCGCACCTTGGACGCAAAAGGCAGTCCCGTCGTTTCTGTGACCGGTAGCGCATCCATATCGGCGCGTAAGGCCACGACTTTGCCAGGCCGGCCGCCTCTGAGGATACCAATGACGCCGGTTTTAGAGAGACCGGTCCGAACCTCGTCAAAGCCGAGGGCATGCAGGTGCGCGGCGACCACCGCGCTGGTCCGATCCTCGTGGTTGGAGAGTTCGGGATGTTCGTGAAAGTCGCGTCGCCAATGGACCACGTCGGGGACTGATTTCTGCGCTAATCGATCAACGTCCACATGCACGTCTCGAGCGCTGGCCACGGTCGAAAATGCCCATAGCAGCATACCCGCCAGTCGATAGTTCATCGCTCCCCCTGTCCACTTCGGATTTGATGCCCAGCGCATCCTTTGCCGGAAGAGTACTCGAAAATAAATCGAATAAAGGGCATCGGACGAGCCGACCCTAGGCTGAACGGACGGTTCTTTCTGCCCCGCCGCCTAGACTTCGGCCGACAGCCACCTAAAATGGAGTTAATCCTTGCCCATTATCGAGCTCTCCATGGCGCCGAAAATCTGCCTCAGCATGATCGTGAAAAACGAAGCGCACGTGATCGAGCGCTGTCTGCGTTCGGTATATCCTTTCATCGATGCCTGGATTATCTGTGACACGGGATCCACCGATGGCACGCAGGACATCGTGCGCAGCGTCATGGCCGGCAAGCCGGGCATGCTTGTAGAGCGGCCGTGGGTTAATTTCGCGCACAATCGAAACGAAGCGCTGACGCTCGCGCAGGAACGCGGCGAGTATGTGTTTTTTATTGATGCCGATGAGACCTTGATGTTGGAGCGCCCGCTCGATACATCGGGATTGGATGGTGATGCGTACTACCTTACCTGCGAATATGCCGGTATGCGCTACGGCCGTGTGGCCCTCGTCAAGGGCGCGTTGCCCTGGCGTTGGAATGGTGTCGTGCATGAGTTTTTGGAGTGCGACGCTCCCTATACCCATCAATCATTAATCGGGCCGATTATTTGGGTGGCGCATGAGGGCGCCCGCAGTCGCGATCCGTCGACCTATCTCAAAGATGCGGCGCTACTTGAGCAAGCGCTCAAGGCGGAACCGGAGAACACCCGCTATTGGTTCTATCTCGCGCAGTCCTATCGGGATGCCGGCAAGTCCCACGAGAGTCGCCACACCTACAGAAAGCGCGCACAAATGGGTGGCTTTGACGAAGAGATTTGGTATTCGAAATATCAAATTGGTGTGCTGAATATTCGTCTCAACGAGACGCCTGAGCGCGTCTCGCAGGCTTTTTTGGAGGCTTATCAAACACGGCCAACGCGGGCTGAGCCCTTGGTGGCGCTCGCCCGTTACCATCGCGAGCGCGGCGAATTTGCCCTTGCCGCTATGTACGCGAGGCATGCACTGACGATTCCAAGGCCCACCGATCTGTTGTTCATTGACGCGGCCACTTACGAATGGGCGGCCTTAGACGAATTTTCCGTGTCTGCGTATTACGTGGGGCCGCGCGCTGAGGGCATCGCGGTGACCCAACAACTGTTGGCGATGACCGGTCTACCGGCTGAGATGCGTTCGCGGGTCGAACAAAACTTGCGCTGGTACCTAGGGACGGCGTCGTAAAGTCACGGCGCCGAACTTAAAATCTCATCCAGGGCCGTGATGAGCAGATCCGCGTGTTCGATCTGGAAGGCCAGTGGTGGCCGAATCTTCAAGACGTTGCCGCCAGGCCCCGACGCGCTTAACAGAATTTTTCGCTGACGAAGCGCATTCACAAGGCGCGTGGCGAGTTCACGGTCCGGTGCGCGTGTGGATAGATCTTGAACCAGATCAACACCGATAAAGAGACCGACGCCGCGTACATCCCCGATGGCCGGATGCCGTGCCGCCAGGTCGTGGAGTTGCGTGATCAGGTGAGCGCCCACACGATGTGCGTGTTGAATGAGGGCGTCGCGCTCAATGACATCCAACACCGCATTGGCGGCGGCTGCAGCGACGGGGTTACCGCCGAAGGTATTGAAATAGCGCGCTTCACGTCCAAAGCGCTCCAGATGTTTGGCTTGCGCCACTAAAGCGGCCACCGGATAGCCATTACCCATGGGTTTGCCCATGGTGACCAGGTCTGGGATCACCTGATGGCGTTGAAAGCCCCACATGGCCGCGCCGGTTCGTCCAAAGCCCGGCTGCACTTCATCCGCAACATAGAGCCCGCCAGCGGCTCGCGCGGCGGCAACGGCCGGCGCTAGAAAGCCGGCCGGATCCGCATATACGCCGTCACTGGAAAAAATCGAATCGACGATGAGCATGGCTAGCCCATGCCCGGCCTCCTGCAAGTCCTGAGCTGCCGCAGCCACCGCACGGCCAAAGGCCCCGGCGACATCGGTTTCGCCCCGATATGCATCCGGGGGTGGGACGACGCGTACATGTGCGCCCAAGGGCACGCCTTGCCCAAGCGATGGTGAGAACTCAGCGACCGAGTGCGTGACGCCGTGGTAGGCGAGTTGGGTCACGATGACCCCCGTGTTGCCGGTGACGGTGCGCGCAAGACGGTACGCGAGATCATTCGCTTCAGAGCCCGTGCAGGTCAACATCACGTGGCTCATCTCAGACGGTAATGTGGCCAGTAAGCGCTCCGCCAGCTGCAGTACGCCCTCATGCAGGTAGCGGGTGTGCGTCACGAGGGTGGCGGACTGTTCGGCAATTGCCCGCACGACGTCAGGTTGAGCGTGCCCGAGACTGGCCACGTTGTTATAGGCATCGAGGTAGGCCTGGCCCTGCGGGTCATAGAGCCAAACGCCATCGCCGCGCACCAAATGCAGTGGATCTTCATAGAACAGCCGATAGGCAGGGCCGAGCACGCGTTGCCGCCGCTCGATCAATGCCCGCGAGCTTGGGTCTAGGGCTTCGAGCGTACTGGGGTCGAAAGCGTTGATCATCGACATTCGGTTCACGACGCGCATTCCTCTAGAGCTTCTATGAGTTGCTGACGCCCGTCGCCAGACAGCATTGCAAGCCCTGTCCTTGAGGCAGCATTGTTACGCAAGATATAGCTCGCGTTCTGCGGCTGTAAGGTCGCTCGCCATTCCGTAATGAGGATCGTCATGGCCCAGCGCGTGGCGATTAAGTCCGGCAGCGCACGCAGACACGGGCGAGTCAACGGCCGA
This sequence comes from uncultured Pseudomonadota bacterium, assembly GCA_903879335.1. Lineage (GTDB taxonomy): Bacteria > Pseudomonadota > Gammaproteobacteria > Steroidobacterales > Steroidobacteraceae > CAIKZZ01. The sequence goes on along the minus strand of CAIRLC010000013.1, from coordinate 27,081 downwards.
CGGGCATGATAGCCCGCGACGCAAGCGACGATCGCCGGCGATATTCTTGGAGCGTCGGTTAAATACGCACAGGCCACGGCGAGATCAAGGATCGCCGGGGCCCGAATCATATCGCCGAAGTCGATCAAGCCACGGATCCTTCGCCCGTCTGGGCTGACCAGCACGTTGGTGGGATTCAGATCGTTATGGATCGCTTGGCTTGGTAATTCGTTGATGAGGGGGATGCAGTCCTCGTAGTGACCGAACGTCGCGACCACGGCATCGGCGATGGGATCGTCTTTGAGGTAAGGCAAGAGTGGTGCGAGCTCTCGCATTCGTCGGAGGTCCCACAGCAGCTCTTGTTCGCATCCCGGATGCTGAAAAGTGGCGAGCGTATCGGCGAGCTCCGCCGCCATGGCGCCAATCGCTGGTGCGATCGCGTCCTGCCAGGGCGTATGACGACGCAATTGCCCATCGAGATAGGTGACGACACGCATGGAGCGACGCGGATCAGCGGGATAGCGCAATAGTCGATCACCGTTAATCTGGCGAACCAAGGTCTGAGTGGGGATCGCCGGTTTGTGTTCGTTGATATGTTCCAGCACGGCCACCTGAGCTTCAACCGCAGCATCGGTCTCATCGGGGTGCGTGACCTTCACGAGAAACTGCGCCTCTCCGGTATCGAGCTTGAAATTGGTATCGCGCTCGCCGGCAACCAGCTCGAGCCTGCCACTCAACGCCCAATATCTCGATAACGCGGCCGCAACGTCACCTGCACTGGCCGGTGTCACGGTGATGGCCAGCACACCGGCGGTGGTCGGCAGCACGGTCTGATCGGCCATCAGCGCGGGGTTCCTCGATAGACCTGCCGGCCACCCACCCAAGTACCCAGTACCTTGATATCCCGCAGGGTCACAGGATCTACCGCGAAGGGATCGCGATCGAGCAGGACGAAGTCGGCGAGCTTGCCGGGCTCTAAGGTCCCTTTCTCGTGCTCTTGGAACTCTGCGTAGGCAGAGCCTTCGGTGTACGTCGCCAGGGCTTCGGCCACGGACAATTTTTGCTCTGGGAACCAACCGTTGGGGTTGAGGCCGTCGAGGGTGCGCCGAGTCACGGCGGCATAGGTGGAGAGCATGGGATCTAAGGGGGCCACAGGCCAGTCGGTACCGAAGGCTAAATGGACGCCGCGGCTCAGCAAGGTTCTGAACGCATAGGTACGACTGGCGCGATCGTGACCGATGCGCGGTTCAGCCCAGCGTCCATCATCGATCGCGTGTGTGGGTTGCATCGATGCAATGACGCCTAACTGGTGGAACCGCTCAAAGTCTTTGTCGGCAATGTGCTGGGCATGTTCGATGCGGAAACGTCGATCGCTGACGCCATGTTGGGCGACCACGTCGGTATACAGATCGAGAATTGTTGAGATGCCACGATCACCAATTGCATGCGTGCAAAGCTGCTGCGCAGTCTCATCGGCACGCAGAAAATACCCCCGGGTCCGTTCGATGGGGTGCATTGTGTCTGCCAGCAAGCCGCGATTCCCGGGTTCATCCGTGAAGTCGTCGAAAAAGTAAGCGGTCCGCGAGCCTAACGAGCCGTCGGCGAAGGCTTTGACGGCGCCGATGCGCAGCCACGCATCGCCAAACGCATGACCGATCCCAAGCTTGGCTTGGTCTTCGGCGGTATCAATGGGAGAGGCTACGTAGATACGCGCGGTCAAAGCGCCCTCACGCCGGAGCTCTGCATACACGCCGATGTCCTCATGCGGCGCGGCCATGTCTTGCACGCTCGTCACGCCTAAGGACGCAGCATGCGCCAATGCACGCTCAATATTGGCCCGCCGTTGCGCATGCGATGGTGCGGGAATCGCCGCATGCACTAAATTCTCGGCGGCGTCCTTCATGACGCCGGTGGGCTCGCCACTGGCGTCACGAACAATGACGCCACCATCCGGGTCCGGTGTGTTGCGGGTGATATGGGCTAAGGCTAAGGCTTGGCTATTGGCCAACAACGCATGACCGTCATAGCGGTCCACCGCGACTGGATTATTCGGAGTGACCGCATCAATCATTTGGCGCGTCGGTAACGCTGCGACTGGCCATTTGCTCTCGTCCCATTCGCCCGCCAGGATCCATTCACCGGGCGTTAGACGGGCTGCCTGTTCCGCAATACGGCGTACAAATTCCTCGGCCGATCGTGCATCGTTCAGTTGCACCGCCGCGAGCGACGAGCCGCCGTCAGAAAAATGTACATGGGCATCGTTGAAGCCGGGAATCACGCGCCGACCGCCGCCGTCAATGAGCGTGGTGTGAGGTCCAATCCAGGCTTTCACGGCGCGCTCATTTCCGACGGCCACAATCCGCTCACCGAGCACCGCCATGGCGGTCGCGTCGGCGGTGTGTGCCCCCGTCCAGATCCGTGCGTGTTGGATCACGAGATCTGCGGCTGGGACGGATGGCGACGCGCTCGCGTGCGTCGACGCCGCGTAACCGAGGCACAGCGTGGCCAGCAAACGCGAAATGGAGTTGGCCATGGCATATCCCGTCCTGTCGTAGGCGTGTGTGCGGCGTTGCGGGAATCGCTAGCCTGTCAGCCGAACCGATGCAGGTCAATTGCACTGGACGACCCGGTGCGCTCCCCGATCGGCGGCATTGAGGTTCGGTCATTCACGATTTAGTGATATACCAATGGCCATTCTGTCTGCATTGGGGAATGTGCGAGATGTCACCGACCACGATCGATTTGCGCAGCGATACGGTTACTCAACCCACGCCGGCGATGTTGGACGCGATGTCGCGCGCGGCCGTCGGTGACGATGTCTTGGGCGAAGACCCCACAGTGCTGCGCTTACAGTCGGAGGCTGCGGCTTACTTCGGCATGGAGGCGGCCTTGTTCTGCCCCTCTGGAACGATGACCAATCAGATCGCGATCCGCGTCCATACCCGCCCCGGGGACGAAGTGATCTGTGCGGATCTGGCGCACATCTATCTGTACGAGGGGGGCGGCATTGCAGCGAATTCCGGCGCTTCAGTCCGGCTGTTGGGCGGTGACCGTGGCCGGTTCACCGCAGATGCGGTGCGCGCAGCCGTGAACAAACGATCGGATGCTCATTTGCCTTGGACGCGACTGGTGGCCATCGAAAACACCGTCAACAAGGGCGGTGGCGCCTGTTGGACACTCGAGGCCTTGGAGCAAATTCGGGCCGTCTGCGATGAACAGGGACTGGCCTATCATCTGGATGGGGCGCGGCTCTTTAACGCGATCGTGGCCACCGGTCAGGACCCGAAGCGTTTTGGAGAACTGTTCGACACGGTATCCATTTGCCTGTCTAAAGGGCTGGGCGCACCGGTTGGCTCGTTATTGCTCGGCAGTCGCGAGCACATTGCTCGTGCGCATCGACTGCGGAAAATGTTTGGTGGCGGCATGCGTCAAGCCGGGTATCTGGCCGCCGCCGGCTTGTACGCCTTGGAACATCACATCGATCGCCTGCGTGACGACCACGCACTCGCACAGTCAGCGGCAGCGCTGCTCGCGCCGTTGCCGTGGGTGGCGCAGGTCTTATCGGTCGAAACCAACCTCGTCATCTGCCGGTTGCAGCCCCACGTGGCGGCCGATGCGGTCTTAGCGCATTTGGCTCAAGACGGCATCAAAGCCTCGACCATGGGGCCTGACCTCGTCCGCTTCGTGATGCACCTCGACGTGCCGGCGGCTGTGATTGAGCGGCTCAAGGCCTCACTCACGACCTTTGTCGCCGCCTGATCGACGTCTGCGCAAGCCTTGATCGCCGGCACCGACCGCTCGCCGGTCGGTGTTGCCGGTCGCTAGCGGCGCAGCCAAGCATTATAGAGGTGCGGCCATTCGGCGCAGGGTGTCCCTGCGATGCCCATACCAAACGCATGGTTGCCGGTCTCGAAGAGGTGTACCTCCTGGCGGACCTGCGCTTGACGTAAGGCAGCCTGCATCAGCAGCGAGTGGTCTACCGGCACGGCCTCATCGTCACTGGCATGGGCGATGAAGCAGCGCGGCATGTCTGACGCGACGTGCAATTCCGGTGACTGCTCGGCGATTTCGGCCGCCGTCGCTGGGTCGCCCAGTAAATTGCGCCGCGACTCGTGGTGCGTCAACGGATCTTGCAGAGTGATCACCGGATATATGAAAGCAGCATGTGCGGGTCGAGCGCTGAGTCGATCAGCGGTATCGACAGGCGCATAGGTCGGCTTCATCCAGCGGGTCGCGAGCGTCGCCGCCAGATGACCGCCGGCGGAGAAGCCCAAAATGCCGAGTTGCGCCGGATCGATGCCCAAGCCGTCCGCTCGATCGCGCAGGACCCGCATCGCCCGTTGCGCGTCCTGTAGCGGTACATCGGCCTGCGCGGCCCAGCCTTCGCAGGGCAGCCGATAGGCGAGTACGAAGACCGTGATGCCATGGGCGTTAAATGCGTTGGCCACATCCACCCCTTCGTTCTCAATCGAGACGAAGAGATAAGCCCCTCCCGGGCATACGAGTACGCTGCGCCCATCCGGGTGACTGGGGCGAAACACATGCACTTCGGGGCGTTCGATGCCACGCAAAAACCGGGCGGGCCAATCGCTGGGGAGCTCCGGGGGCCTGAAGCCGGCGTGACCCGGCGCTGGGTCTGGCCATAGGGGGATGATCTCCGCTGATGGCCAGCGCACCGACGCCACCGACACCGAGTCAGCCCGGGAAGGGCTCGCGGCTGTTCCAAGCAGACTGGCGCTCGCCATGCCTTGCAGGATATGACGGCGGTCCAAACCCATACGCGCGCGCTCCTTGGGGGTCGGTGGCCGCGCTAAGCTCAGCCGCTCAGACCGATGGCACCGATCGCCGGTACAAATATGCCGTCTAGGACGAGCTGCTTAATCGCCTCAATATCCGGGGCGAAGAAGCGATCTTCGTCATAGCTCGGTACGCGCGTACGAATGATATCCCGGCAGGCCTCTAAGACCTCTGAGCTCTTGTCGGGTCGGTGGAAGCCGATCCCCTGCGCTGCCGCCAGCAATTCGATGGCGATCACCGTGGCCGAGTTTTCTGCCATCTGCGACAGACGTCGTGCGGCGTAGGTCGCCATTGAGACGTGGTCTTCTTGATTGGCGGAGGTTGGGATCGAGTCAACACTGCTCGGATGTGCCAGGGCTTTGTTCTCGGACACGAGCGCAGCAGCCGTCACTTGCGCCAGCATGAAGCCGGAGTTCAGACCGCTATTTTGGACCAAGAAGGCGGGAAGGCCACTCATCTTCGGGTCGACCAAAATCGCCAGTCGTCGCTCAGACAGCGAGGCCAACTCAGCGATCGCGAGCGCCAGGTGGTCAGCGGCAAAGGCGACTGGCTCAGCGTGGAAGTTGCCGCCGGACAAGACGTCTCCTTCTTCTGGGAAAATGAGCGGATTGTCGGTGACCGCATTGGCTTCCCGGACCAAAGTGATGGCCGCAGAGCGCATGACATCGAGGCAAGCCCCCATCACCTGAGGTTGGCAACGCAGTGAGTACGGGTCTTGCACTCGATCACAGTCGGCATGGCTTGCGCGGATCACGCTACCGGCGAGCAAACGACGATAGATCGCCGCGACGTCGGATTGGCCAGGCTGCCGACGTAGCAAGTGAATCCGCGCATCAAAGGGTGCATCGGAGCCCTTCAAGGCGTCGATGGAGAGCGCTCCGGCGACGACGGCAGCAGCAAAAACGTCTTCAATTTTCAATAAGCCGGCAATGGCGAGGCCCGCCGATACCTGCGTGCCATTCAGCAAGGCGAGGCCTTCCTTCGGCCCCAATTCGATCGGCTCAAGGCCGGCAATGGCCAAGGCCTTTTCGGCGGTGATGATCTCGCCATTCACGCGAGCGTGACCGTAGCCTAAGAGGACAGCCACCATGTGGGCCAGCGGCGCGAGGTCACCCGAAGCACCCACGGAGCCTTGCCCCGGGATGCACGGATAAATCTCGTGATCGAGCAGCTTGATCAGGGCCCTCAGCGTGCCCAAACGAATGCCGGAATAGCCCTGTGCGAGACTCGCAATTTTCAGCACCATGATCAGGCGCACCACCTCATCGCTGAGGTAAGCCCCGGTGCCCGCTGCATGGGATAGGACGATATTGCGCTGTAGGGTACGCAGATCGTCTTTAGGAATACGGGTCTGGGCCAGTAGACCAAAGCCTGTATTGATGCCGTAGGCCGTCTCGCCACTGGCAATGACACGATCAACGATGGCGACGCTGGCTTTGATGGCCGCGACGGCCGAGGCCGTCAGACTCACGCGTACCGGGTGGCGATAGACCCGGCGTAACGTCGCCAGATCGAGATCTGTCTCACCGATTGACAAACGAACGCGCTGCGGGGCTTGATTGTGTGATGCCATAAGATCCTCGGCCTAACGTACAGAAAAGACACAGGGAGGCTACGACCTGTGCCCCTCCCAAGCCGGCATTCTATAAGACATTAGGGCGGCGGGCAGCGAAGTCAGGTCCGACGGGTTTGATTTTCCAAACCCACAGCGCTACAACCTGAGCGCGTGCGCAGTTGCATTCCTCGCGCGCATCGGTGCGAAGGTCGCTATATTGCCGGTAAGACCCGCACCCGCGGTCGTCTGACTCAGACTATGGAGATCCCATGTTTTCGCACATCATGCTTGGCACGAATGATTTGGAGCGCTCGCAGAAGTTTTATGATGCCGTGCTCGGCACCTTAGGGGTTGCGCCGGCTCACTTAGACGGCCATCGGATTTTCTACCGCAGCCCGACGGGTACCTTCAGCATCACCAAGCCGATCAACGGTGAGCCGGCGACTGCTGCGAATGGTGGCACGGTCGGATTTGAGGCGGCGTCGATCGAGCAAGCCAATGCATGGCATGCCGCGGGACTCGCGGCCGGTGGAACGGACTGTGAGAATCCACCGGGTGTCCGAGAGTTCGGCATCGGTAAGCTCTATCTGGCCTATCTGCGCGATCCGGATGGCCACAAGTTGTGCGTGTTGCACCGCCTCTAAGCGATACGCAAGGCTGCCTTCACGCCATTGAAGGCGTTTTTCTTAGCGACATCCAGACCGACCAAAAGGTCTGGATGTTGTTTGGCTCAATCGAGGACTGCGCGGGTGAGGCAGTCATGGCGGCGGGCGATCGCGTGCGTGCTGATTAAAGCGTACTGAGGATCAACGGGAGTTTGGTCGTGGTTCAGTTCACGGATGACTGCATCAACTCATTCCAGCGCGACGGCGTCGTCGTACTGCGTGGCGTGTTCGCTTCTTGGATTGAGCGCTTAAGCCGAGGGATGGCAGCCGTACACGCCAAACCCAGTCTTTTGGAACGCTCGTATCAACCGCGTGATGGATCGGCGGCTTTTTTTCAGGATTTCTGTCGTTGGTCGGATGATCCGGATTACCGAGCCTTTGTCTTTGATTCGCCCGCGGCGGAGATTGCTGCGCGACTGATGCGGTCGATCACCGCTCGTTTCTTTCATGACCATACGCTCATCAAATGGGCGGGTAACAGCACCGTGACGCCATGGCACCAGGATGAGCCGTACTACTGTGTTCGGGCGGAGCAGTCGGTCAGCTTATGGATCCCGCTCGATCCAGTATCAGCGAAGGCCTCTTTACAATGCGTCGCCGGCTCGCATCGCTGGAGCGAAAAAGGGTTTCGTCCGGAGCGCTTCGATGGCACCTCTCTCTATGACGGGGGCGACTTCGACGCCTATCCGGACATCGAGTCTGCTCGTGAGACTTATTCCATTAAAGTCTGGGATATGAATCCCGGTGACGCCGTCGCCTTCGACTTCCGTACCATTCACGGTGCGGCTGGCAATGACTCCGTCAACCACCGGCGTGTCTTTTCCGCCCGTTGGATGGGCGATGACGCTCGCTTCGTGCGTAGGCCCGGGCGGACCTCGCCGCCATTTCCAAACCTCGTGCTGCGTGATGGCGAGCCGATGGTGGCCCCGGAATTTCCGCTGGTCTGGTCAGCGCAGGCCTAGGGCAATCGCCAGACCGGCGCGAACCGCGCGTTGTACGCACCGGCTTCCCTGTAAGTTCATGACATTGAAGCCTAAATACGAGTCATGGACCTTCCCTGAGGCCGAGAAGGGTGCGCAAGCCGCTCAGGTTCGGTATGGTGCGCGGCCGCTTGGAGTGTCCCTTGAGCTATTTTTTAACGACTGCCCGCGCCCGCTTTGAAGCCTCCCGAACCGTGCCGGGCGCAGGTGATGTGCGCCTGTCTCGTCGCCATGGCCACGGCTTTGTGGTCGATGTGTTGGCGCGATTAGGTCAGCTGGCGCCGACCCATCCGATCGAGTCCGTCGGCTACCTGTCGCACGCGCTGCATGCCGCGGTGTCGCCATTAGACTATGCCGATTTAGATGGGTTGCTGGAGGACCCGTCGGATCTAGGGATTGCGCGCCGGGTTGCGCGGGCGCTGGACGGTATCGATATTGAGCGGATCATCGTCTCGCCCACACCGACCACGCGATTGGAGTGGGATCCGCAAGGCCGCGTCATCAGCACCCGACGCTACGCCTTTGAAGCCTCGCACTTCCTGCCGCACGTTCCCATCGGACATAAATGCGGCCGCTTACACGGGCACTCGTTCGAAGTTCAAATTCGCGTCCGCGGCGTCTTGCCGCAGTCGATTGATCAAGCGTGGGCGCCGCTCGGTGCCTTGCTCGAGCATCACTGTCTGAATGATCTGGACGGGATGTCGAATCCGACCAGTGAATTTTTGGCCGCCTGGTTGTGGGCGCGCTTAAGGACGCAACTGCCGACGCTGACGAGCGTCACCGTGTACGAGACCGGTCGGTGCGGCGCCACTTTTAATGGCCAGCAGCATTCCATCTGGCGCGCATTCACCTTCGATGCGGCTGTGCAATTATCCGAGGTTGAGGATACCGATCCGCGCCGCCGAACTCACGGTCACACTTATCGATTGCGGCTGCATTTGTCGGGCCCCTTGGATCCCGTCTTCGGGTGGGCGACTGACTTTGGTGATGTCCAGCGACTGTTCGCGCCGGTCTACGATGCTCTCGACCATCAGCCCTTGGCGGGCGTGGCTGGGCTCGCCTCGCAAGCGACCGTGGACGTCGCGCAATGGATTCGGCAGCGTACGGAGTCGATCCTGCCGTCACTGCATCGGATCGATCTCGAAGAAACACCGGGGAACGGCGTCATGCTGTACTGGACCGGCGAGGACCATTTCCCGGTCTAGCCTGGCGAGATCGGCCCGTAACGCAGATTCGCATAGGCGGCCAAGTGTTGGTCGCGAGCGCCGAAGCGGATCGAGGCTGCGGTTAATCGACGGAAATGGTGGCTGATTTCCATCTCTTGGGTGACGCCCATACCGCCGTGGAGTTGAACAGACTCCTCGCCGATGTGGCGCGCGGTCTCGCTCGCAATCACTTTTAATGCGGCCAACGCTGCGCGCCGCGCGGCCGGTTCGTCGCCGAAGCGAGCCGCCGCGACCCACACGGATGTTTTCAGTTCTTCGAGTTTGGCTAAACACGCCACCACACGATGTTGCAGCGCTTGGAAACGGCCGATGGGTCCACCAAATTGCTGCCGCGTCTTCAGATACTCGATCGTTAGCGTGAGCGCACGCGCCGCGCTACCGAGGGCATCGGCTGAGACGACGAGTAGACCGACGTCGACCGCCCACGCCAGCGCCTCCGGATCGTTCACAACAAGAACATCCGCTTCAGGCACAAACACGTCGCGCAGACGCACATCGCCGGCGAGTTGATCGTCGACGGTGGTATAGCGGGCTACGTCCAGCCCAGCGGTATCCGCGGCGACCACGAGTAGCGTGTCCGCGACGTGGCTTGCACTGGTGGTTGCCGCGACCAAATAGTGGGTGGCTAATGGGGCGTGATACACCACCGACGCTGACCCCTGAAGTCGGTAACCACCGGGTTCGCGGTCGGCAATGACGGCGTCCGAGACGGACTCAAACGTGGGTACCGCCATCTGCCGCCCCGCCGCCAGCGCCGCAATCCAAGCCGTGCGTACCGGCGTGCGACCATAGCGGTCAATGATGGCGTTCGCCCATAAGGTGCTGACGAGTGGCTCCACGAGCAATGCGGTGCCCGCGGCCTCAGCAGCCAACGCCAGTTCAATCGCGCCGCCGCCGAGGCCACCGTCGCTTTCGCTCAAGGGCAGGGCTGGCATCCCCAACTCGGTTAACGTAGACCAAAGCGACGATGACCAACCGGTGCACGCCGCGAGGGTCGCCTTGCGCGTGGCGAAGTCTGCTTGTTCCGCGAGGCACCGTCTCAAGGTTTCCTGGAGCAGCGTTTGTTCTTCGGTGAGGTTGAAATTCATAGCTATGCCTTAAAGACCGATCGTCACTTGGGAGACGATGTTCTTTTGGATTTCGTTCGAGCCACCGTAAATCGACAGCTTACGCAAATTGAGATAACTCGCCGTGATGCCGCGCGTCAGTTCGTCATCCAGCGCGAACTCGTGATCGTCCGGTCGCGGTAAGCGTAATGCTGCGCGTCCGATCGCTTCCATCGTCAATGCACTGATCGCCTGTCGTATTTCGCTGCCGCGGTATTTCAGAATGGACGGCGTCGTCTTATCGGCGGTCGGCGCTGAGAGCATGCGCAGGTTGGTGTACTCCAATACATCGAGGTCGATTTGGAGTCGAGCAATACGGGCGCGGAAATCTGGATCATCGAGCAACGGACGCCCATCGCGCGAGCGGCTTTGAGCAATACGCAGCAACCGTGCAAAATCACGTTTGGACCAGGGCACGCCCGCAATATTGGTGCGCTCGTGGACCAGCAAAAATTTTGCGATCGTCCAGCCGTCGTTTTCGACACCGACCCGCTGAGTAACCGGGACGCGCACATTGTCGAAGTAGATGTCGTTGACTTCGGCTGTGCCGTCCAACAGCACCGTTGGACGCACCGTGATGCCTGGCGTCTTCATGTCGATGAGGAGCATCGAGATGCCGCGCTGCGGCTTGGAGCTTGCATCCGTACGCACGAGGCAAAATATCCAATCGGCATGTTGGCCCAGTGTGTTCCAGCACTTTTGGCCATTGACGACGTAGTGGTCGCCGTCCAGCACAGCCGAGGTGCGCAGGGAAGCCAGATCTGATCCAGCGCCGGGTTCGGAGTAGCCTTGGCACCACCACGTGGTTCCATTCAGGATCGACGGTAAAAACTGCCGCTGCTGTTCGGGCGTACCAAAGCGCATCAGTACTGGGGCCAGCATGCGTACCCCGAATGACAGTTGCATCGGTGCGCCGGCGAGCGCGCATTCGAGTTCAAAGAGGTACTGCCGAAGCGGCGATGCGTCTTGACCGCCAAAGGCGGTCGGCCAGTGGATTGCGCCGTAGCCCTGCTCGTAGAGGATACGTTGCCACTGCAGCACTTCTGCCGGTGCGAGTTTGCCGCCGTTGAGTTGCCGCTCAGCAATGTCAGCGGGCAGGTGCGCCGTGACGAAGGCGCGAACTTGCTCCTGAAATTGGCGATCGGCCTCACTCAGCTCTAGGTTCATGGCGCCTCCGCGTACCGCTTCACGAGCCGGTACAAGAACTCCCGTCCTTGCAACAGCGAATCGACGCCGATGTATTCGTTCAGGCCGTGAATATTGCCGAGGTCCGCACCCATGAATACCGGCTCAATGCCATAGGTCGGAATGCCGGCCGCATTCAGGAAGGCCCCATCCGTCGCCCCCGGCTGAAGCATCGGCACGACAGGAACGCCCGGCCAGAACTCTGCCATGAGGTCCTCGATGGGTTGCAAGATCGAGCGACCGAGCGGTGGCACCACGGCAGTCCCATTACCCACCCGGTCGACACCTCGTTCTGCGGGCAGGGTGACGCTCACGAGCGGATCGCCAATCACTTGCTCAAGCGTTTTGCGCACTGTTTCCGGCGAAACTCCAGGATAAATCCGACAGTTGATGTTGGCGCGCGAGCGCTGCGGCAGAGCATTTGGCGCGTGTCCGCCAGAGAGTTGTGTGGCGACGCAGGTCGTTCGCAACATGGCATTCCACGACACATCGGCCGCGGCTACGGTCGCAATGGCTTTCTGGTCGGCTGGATTTTTGAGGAAGTCTCTCATAGCTTGTGCGGTTTTGCTGTCGCCCTTGGCCGCTACAACTTTGGACATCGATTCGAAATAGCCGCGGTTTGCATTGCCAAACTGGGCCGGGAATTCATATTGGCTGACCTTGGTGAGTGCACTCGCCAAGCTGTAAATCGCGTTGTCCTTGCGTGGACGAGAACTGTGACCGCCGGGGTTCGTCACTTCCAGCTGGTAGTTGACGGGTAGTTTTTCCGCCGCTTCCACCTGCAGTGCGACACGATGGCCCTTCGCATCCAACTCACCCGAGGCACCTTCGTTGAGCGCAAACTCGGCATCGATCAACTCGCGATGGTGTTGCGTGAGCCATTGCGCGCCGTTCAGTTGTCCGCCGCCTTCTTCACCGCAGGTGAGTGCGAGTTTTAAGGGTCGCGCCGGAACGTAGTGTTCGGCACGCAGGCGGATGAATAGATCCGTCCAGATGGCCGCTTCAGCTTTGTCATCGGCAGCGCCACGCGCGTAGAAATTCCCGTTCTCCTCAATCAGCGTGAAGGGGTCGCGTGTCCAGTCTTCGCGCTTGGCCTCCACCACATCGATGTGCGCCAAGAGCAGGATCGCTTTGCGATCTTTGTTGGCGCCCGGATAGACGGCCACGAGGCCACCGTCTTTGGGGTAGGCCGGATCAGCAAAGAGATGAAGATCGGTACTTGGGAATCCCGCATCCGCTAAACGATGCGCCATCTTCTCGGCCGCAGCCGTGCAACTCCCCGCGGAGTAGGTGGTATTCGTTTCTACGAGTTCTTTGTAGAGCGAGCGGAAACGCGCTTCGCCATCCGCGGTGTCTTTCGGCGGCGTGGCCTGGGTGGTTGCGGCCAAAAGTAGCAAAAGGGTAGCGTTGACAAGTCGCGACATGAGGGCACCGAGCGTTGAGACGGGCCCCCATTAAATGCTTGCGTACTCATGAACGCAATTGTCTCACCGCACTACACACCGATGAGTCCTGACGCCGACCAACGGCGGTGCTGTCAATCACCCCGCGGACTGAAGGTGCGCGGAAAGTAGACCGGTTTGTCGCGGTAACGCAATCGGTACAGGGCTGCGGGGCGTTTACCCGTTTCCCGCGACGCGCCCGTCGCTTCGATGAAATCCTGTGCGAATAGGCGCTTACGGAAGGCGCTTTTTTCGACCGGTCTGTCCAGTACCACTTCGTAAACGTGTTGCAGTTCCGGTAGCGTAAATGGCTCTACCAGTAGAAAGGCCGGCAGCGAGGTGTATTCAATCTTCGCGCGCAGTCGATCAAGCGCCAGCGCCAGCAAACTCTCATGATCAAAGGCCAACGGCACGTTGACGCGATCGCCCTCGATTGGGTGCCATTCCGCGGCGGCGGCGTTGGCGCCGGCCCGCAGAATCACATCGTTGCTCGGGATGAGTGCGAGATAGAGGTGCGTGACTGACCAGCCGCGAGGGTCGCGATCGGCCGAGCCGACGGCGGCTACCTGTTCGAGATAGGGCGATTCGACGCCCGTCTTCTCCGCTAATTTGCGCTGAGCGCAATCGAGCAGGGTCTGGTCGGTCCCAACGCGAATAAATCCGCCGGGTAGCGCCCAATGCCCCGGATAGGGTTCAGCCGGCTCGGTGGGTCGGCGCACCAGCAAAACGTGCAGCCGATGCTCCCGTACCGTCAGGATGGCCAGATCCACCGTCACCAAGGGGCGGACCGTCGGTAGTTGCGCAGGGGATGGTATGAGTGTCAATGCGTGCTCCGATGTATCGTTGACAGTCTAAAAATATAAGTGGTATTGTGCAACTTAAATAGTGGTCCAGTAGCACTTAAGGAGAAACCATGGATCGGTTGAGCGCGCACGATCGGTATGTCGCGTGTTTGTTGGCGGGCGCCGCCGGGGATGCTTTGGGTGGTGTAGTTGAGTTCATGACGCTTGCACAAATCCATCGGGCGTTTGGCCCCGGCGGCATTACGCAGTACTCGATGGATGACGACCGCATCGGCCGGATCACCGATGACACCCAAATGACGCTGTATACGGCGGCGGCTGTGTTGGATGCCGAGGCTGCGGCTCCGGGCAGCTTCGAACGGATGGAGCCAAACGTTGGACGTGAATTGTCCTCGGCGTATTTGCACTGGCTGAATTCTCAAGGCATCGCCACGTCAGTGACGCTCCTCGGCGGTCGCGCACTGCGCCTGCGCGCCATCGATGCACTGAATCACGAGCGCGCCCCTGGCACCACTTGTTTGAACGCCTTGGCGGCGCGCATCGGTCTTGAGGCTGACCCCATCCAGAACGACCGAAAGGGCTGTGGTGGTGTGATGCGGGTGGCCCCCATCGGCTTGCTGGCGGCGGGTTTAGCCGACGCGCCAAGGGTGGCTTTTGTGTGGGGGCAACGAGCCGCTGCGATCACCCACGGCCACCCTACGGGCTATCTGGCGGCAGGCGCAACGGCTGTGATTATCGCCGAGCTGGCGTCGGGTCGATCCCTGCATGAGGCGGTGGCTACGGCCTTGACGCTGTTGCGGTCGACGCCTGGCCATGAGGAAACGACGGCCGCTCTGGAGCAGGCGCTGGCGGCGGCGATGGATGGTGCGCCCTCGGCGCGTGTCCTTGAATCGCTCGGTGCCGGCTGGGTCGCCGAGGAAGCCCTCGCCATGGCGGTGTACTGCGCGCTCGTGAGCTCGACGCTGGAAGCGGGCATTGTGCTGGCGGCGAATCATTCCGGCGACTCGGATTCGACGGCGGCCGTGGCGGGACAGTTCTTGGGACTGTTGTACGGACTCGAGTCCGTTCCATCGCGCTGGCTCGACGCGCTCGAATGCCGATCGACGATCACGGATTTGGCGCTACAACTCGCTGAAGTCGTGGCTGCGCGCTGAAGTCTTGGGTCTCAATACGGTAAAGGGGGTCTGTGATGTGGCTGATTGCGAAAGACGGATTCGTGAGCATCGTTGAAAAGCCCCGCGATCGTACGCTGGACCGGCTGACGTTGAGGGCCCGCGTCAGGAGTGATCTGGAACACCTGCGAGCGACCGTACTGCCGACCTTAAGTCCGATTCAGACGGACGGAGGCACCGACTATCCCTATCGCGCCACGGCGCCTCGGGCCGACGTCGCATCGGCCGTCGCTGAAATGGTGTTGGCGATTGATTACGGGAATTTCAAAGCAACGGTGGCCAAACATCACGGACGCCGGCGCGCTGAGGTCTACGGTGGAGTGTGGGAGGAATTGCTCCGCCTAGAAAAATTGCAGGTCCCAACCGACACGCCTCCTGCGGCGCTCGTGGTGCCTCTGGTGGAGTCCTACGGAGGGGTCCTGGTGGATGATCAAGGGCGACTCTTGTTGCGCGAACCCACAAATCATTTCGGCGGCTACGTCTGGACCTTTGCGAAAGGACGTCCCGATCCGGGTGAGTCACCGCAAGCGGCGGCTTTACGCGAAGTGCGTGAGGAAACCGGTTACGACGCGACGATCACGGGCCTCCTGCCCGGTATGTTCCCGGGAACCACCGGCTCGACAGTGATGTTCATGATGCGCCCGCTTGGTCCACCCGTCGCTCATTCGTGGGAAACCGCTCAGGTGCGCTGGGTGACCTTGGCTGACGCGCGAGCTTATCTCGAGCAAACGACTACGGCTCAAGGACGGCAGCGGGATCTAGCCATACTCCAGGCCGCTGCCGATTTTTTAGGGATCGAGGCCCCATGAGCTCACGTGGAAGCGGCTCTCGATCGGCCTAAACCAAGGCGCTCGTTAGGATCCCGCCATCCCCCGACGATGCGTATCCCAGTAAACTTCGGCCTATGTCCAAACCTAAACACGTGACCGAAACGCCGGCGACGGCTTTACTCAAACAGCACCAGGTGGTGTACACCGAGCATCCCTATGAGTATCTCGAGCACGGCGGGGCGCGGCACAGCGCCGAGATGCTGGGGATGGATCCCTACACAGTGGTTAAAACGTTGGTGATGCAAGACGACAAGGCGCAGCCCTTGCTCGTCCTGATGCACGGGAACAAAATCGTGTCGACGAAGAATTTAGCCCGGCAAATTGGTCGGAAAACCATTGCGCCCTGCACTCCCGATACGGCCAATCGTCACAGCGGTTATCTCGTGGGTGGCACATCGCCCTTCGCGACGCGCAAACGCATGCCGGTCTATGTGGAAGAGACGATTTTGTCGTTGCCGCGGATCGCGATTAATGGCGGCCGACGCGGGTTCTTGGTCGGCATTGCGCCGGACGTGCTGATTCGCTTACTGGGCGCACAGCCAGTCGCCTGTGCGCTGGATTCTGATGATTAGACGCTGTGCTGAATGATGCGGGACTGGAAGAGCCCAGTCTCAAATCATGGTTTGCGCAGGACTTCGTTGCGCTCGCGAAGTGACTGGATGGCCCGCGATGAAAGGACGCTCAGCCTAAGGCGCTCGGCGTGGCTTGGTGTGCCGCGCTGTCCGTGCCGCGAAAGAGGTTGTTGGGAGTCGCGCGCTCGCTCGCTTCTTGCGACAGAAGGGCGTTAATCAACTCTACCGTGTCGACGAAGTCGCGGACGGCGTCAGTGGGGGCGATGCGCTTGCGGCGAAACCAGTTCGGCATGACAGCTTCTTTCGGTGAACATCAATCTGAAGTGAACGATAAAGTTCGCCGGCCGAAGGGAATAGGGGACTTGCCGTCTCTTGATCGCGACAACGGCGCTACTTATGTAAAAAAACCGGGCGATTGATGACTTAACATAAGTATAAATAAGCTAATAAATCATGGGGTTAAGCGCTCTTTTCGTAGGCTTTTGTGCGCTGGACCGGTCTTGATGTCATTGCTAAATTTCTGTTGCCGAACGATGTCCGCGTTAGAGTGTCGACGGTCAGCTTCTCAGGTTTAACTCATGTCCGATACGCCGCGTCCCGACAGCCTCGATGTGCTCACGCAGGTCTTGCGTGACTTTGCGGCTGAGCGTGACTGGGATCAGTTTCACAGCCCGAAAAATCTGGTGATGGCGCTGTCGGTTGAAGTGGCCGAGCTCATGGAGCATTTTCAGTGGTTGTCCGTAGAAGAGGCGGCTGAGTTACCGCTTGAGAAGCAGGAGGCGGTGCGTGACGAGTTGGCGGATGTCTTGCTGTACCTGACGCGCCTATCGGACAAGTTGGGCGTTGATTTGGTGGCGGCGAGTTACGATAAGATCAAGAAGAACGCCGCCAAATACCCCGCCGATAAAGCGCGCGGATCGATGCGCAAATACACCGAACTTTGATCGACCGACGCCATCAGCCCAAGCGGCGAGGCATTCCTGCGCACGGCTTTGCGATGCGCGGTTGTCATCATTTGAAGGACGGTTCTGCGCTACATTAACGATCGCTGAGCATGAACACGAGGAGCCTCTCTGATGTCGACGACAGTCCGGGTGACTGAACAACCGATTTCCGCGCTTTTTACCGATCGTTGGTCGCCCCGGTCGTTCACGTCCGAGACGATTTCGGATGCCGAGTTGCTCCGTCTGCTGGAGGCGGCTCGCTGGGCGCCTTCAGCCTTTAATAACCAGCCGTGGCGCTTTGTCTACGTCCTGCGCGACAGCCCAGAATGGGCGGCAGTCCATGGGGCGTTGATTGAGTTCAATCAGATGTGGACGGCGCACGCCGCCGCTCTCGTCGTGGTGCTCTCGAAAGAAACTTTGGTCTCGCCGCAAACGGGCGCGTTTCAGGCCAACCCCTCACATGCTTTCGATGCCGGTGCTGCCTGGATGAGCGTGGCGTTAGAGGCGACGGCATCGGGTTGGAGCACCCACGCCATGACCGGCCTCGACTTCGCTCGCATGCGTGAAGCGATCGGGGCGTCGGAGGGCTTTGCGATCGATGCGGCGTTTGCGGTTGGGCGGCGCGGTCCAGCGGACGTACTCCCGGACATGCTGAAAGCGCGCGAGGCGCCATCGCCGCGCAAGCCGCTCGCCGCGATCGCCGCTGCGGGCCGTTTTCAGTTTTCCGAATAATTGACCGGTTAAAAGCCCGCCCTTGGGTGGCGGGCGCGAAGGAGTAGTCGTCATGTCGGAAGACGTCGTGCCTTATCAGCGCCCGCAACCCTTCGGGATGATCCCTGAGATCTTCAGCGCCGGGGCTCTAGCCCTCGATGAGGGGCTTTGGATTCCGCAGGCGGAGGGCGTGTGGTTTCGGCCGCTCGTTTTTGGCGTTTCGGGTGGCTACTACGTCAATCTGCTGCGCGTGCGGGCGACGGGCGTACTGTCGCGCCATCGGCATTCGGGCGCCGTGCATGCGTTCACGTTACGCGGTTCTTGGCGGTACTTGGAGCATAACTGGACGGCGCGCGCCGGCGACTATGTGTTTGAGCCGCCGGGCGAGACCCATACCCTGGTGGTCTTGCCGGGTGAGGAAATGGTGGCCCTCTTCCACGTCACGGGCGGCTACACCTACGTGGATCCGATGGGCGCCGCAACGGGCTATGAAGACGTCTTCACGAAGCTTGATCGCGCGCGGCAGCACGCCCATGCCGCGGGCGTTGACCGCGCTGAGATCGAGGCCTTGATCCGCTGATGCAGTTGCGCCGTCGTCGTTTCATCGCATCAGGCGGTCTAACCACCTCAAGCGCTGGCCGATTCCCGCAGCAGCCCCTAGAAATTTCATCGGAATGCCCCATGCTAGGTGCTGCAGTCAGCAGATCGACAGGTCGGCTCCCCTTACGGGAACCGGTGCCGGCCTCGAGAGGTCCAACCTGACATCGTTCATCCCACAGGGAGTCCACGTGACCAGACTATTGATGACGCGTCTATTCGCCGTTCTAGCGTTTGCCTTTGCCGGCCTCGCCTTGGCGACGAGCCCTACGGTCGATCAGGTGTATCAAGCCACGAAAGCCGGCCGGATTGCCGAAGCCGAGGCGATGATGCAGCAGGTGCTTGCAGAGCATCCCAACAGCGCTACTGCACATTTTGTCAGCGCAGAAGTCGAGTACCGCGCGGGCCATCTGGATCGTGCGCGCACTGAATTCGCGACTGCGGAACAACTGTCGCCGGGCTTGCCAAAGGAGAGCCCGCGGGCTGTGGCTGAGTTGCGCGCGGGCCTAGCCTCCGGCGGCATGGTGCGCTCAAGTTCGGTTAACCGCGCCGGCAACGGCGGCATGTCACCCACGGTGCTCTTTCTTTTGGTGCTCGGTGCCGTGCTTTTGGTCGTATGGCTGATCCGTCGCAATCGCCAACCCACGGTGATCGCTGGTGGCTACGGCCCGAACGGCGGCATGGGGGGCCCAACGCCCATGGGCGGACCTGGCTACGGGTATGGGTATGGCGCCGGTGGTCCGGGCGTGATGGGGCAGGGCTCCGGCATCATGGGCAGCGTCGCCTCCGGATTAGCCGTCGGTGCCGGTATCGTCGCGGGCGAAGCCCTAGCGCGGCGCGTCTTTGAGCCGGGGCACCCAAACTACGTGGATCCGGGTCAAGACACCTATGTCGACCCGAACGCTGATCTCGGTGGCAGTGACTTCGGCACCTCCGGCGGTTGGGACGACGGTGGTGGGTTCTCGGGCGGTGGCGGAGACGACTGGAGCTAAATGCGCATCGAGGCGCCGTTGGCTAAAAACGGCGCCTCAGGTCGCTGCAGCGTTAGAACTGGGCGTGCACGCGTATAGCGGCAACCGTCACGGGTCCACGGTCTTCGTTATAGGCGATGTGGTTGATTCGCTGTAAATCGAGCGTCACCGTGGTCCCACTGAACGCGGCGACGGCGTAGTACGCCTCCAGAATCGATTCTGGCCCCGCATGGGTGAGTTGGCCATCGCCCACCAAGATGCCGAGACCGCCTGCCGCCAAATAGGCCGTTCGCGCTGCAGAAATCCCGTTTCTCATGACGGCCAAGCCGACGGTGTCCGACGGGCGGCCCCAGCGCGAGCCGGCGACGGACGCGCCGAGCTCCAAGGAACGATCCACGTCGGTGAACTCGTAGGCCTCAACCGTGCCGGTGGCGGTGCCGGCACGCAAGAACCCGCCCACATCGTCGCTGAACGCCTGCTCGATCAAGACGCTGCCGCCCACCCGATTGCCTGGACGGCGCACCAAGGCCAGATCAGGGCTGCCGCCGACGGTCTGGGCCCATGTGATGGCGTCTTGTAGTCGCCCCATCCGCGCATGACTGTCGTAGACGGTGGCCAGCCATTTGCCGTCACGACCACTCCATTGATGTCGATGTTCAAGTTCGCCAATCCACTGGTACTGCCGAGCGCCCGGCGTCAGGTGTTCGCTATTGGGCAGGGTCGACAGGTCGAACAGTCCCACGCGGCCTGTCCATGCCCCCGCATAACGCTCGACGGCGAGGCCGGCGGTAAAACCCCAGGCATCGGCGGCATAGTCAAAGCTGCCGGCATCGACCGCGGTCCAATTGAGAAAATCGTTGCGCGGATCATGGGCGTAGCGGCTGGCGTCAAAAATATCGGTGACGCCAAATTTTCCAAACGTGAACACCCAGCGATCCGTCGAGTGCCGGCCGGCCAGTTGGTTGGCCTGCGAATTCACCGCTTCAGTGGCGTCGCCAAACTCAATGGTGTCACGCAAAAAGGCTCGTGGTAGGCGCAGGTACGGACGCTTCTTGCCCACTTTGTACGCTTCACCGGACGGGAAGCCGGCCACACCTAGCGTGTTATCGAGGCCAAAACCCTGATCGATCTCGAGGTTAATCCACCCCTCGATCGTCGACGTCAGGCGCGCGCCGGCGTACAGCGTCGCATCCACCGTCTCGCGGCCTTGATGCGGGTGCAGGCTGTTCGGTCCGGCATACGGCGCCGTAAAGCCGCCATCCTCTTGTTCGGTCCACGTCAGTTGGCCGTGTAAGGCCACGGTTTCCGGAGTCGGTGCGTCTGCATCGGCACCGTAGGCCGAAGGCATCGCAAGCGTGGCGATGAGGGCGGGCCAAATGAGACGGATTTTCAAGATCGGAACTCGGAGACGGACGTTGGATACGGGGCGAGTTGATAGCACAATTGAATTAAATCTTTAAGCGCGACGTGGGCCTCGTGCCAGTGTTGGAGTCGTCGCGGGGATCCGGATTCGCGATTTAAAGCAGGCGGAGGTTAACTTTTCGCGCTTGCCTAGCGGCTTAGGCCATCCGGTCAGTCGGCCGCATGTGCGATAATTCAGCGGCGAGACGAATCGGCTAGCGCCCCAATCGGAGGCGGATGCGATCGCGCAATGATCCCTGCGGCCATTCGTCCGTCGCCCAACCGATTCAAGCGGGCCGCTGTCAGCGGACCGTGGAGTGCACATGTTTCGTTACTTTGAACGCATCGTAAATCCATACCCTGACGACCGCCCGGCACCCTTGCCTCGTGGCTTGGTCGCGTTCTTGTGGGCCTGCACGCAGGGTGTGCGGAGACAAATCCTGTGGATGACCCTCGCTACCGCCGCGATCGGTATTTTCGAGGCCATGTTGTTTCGCATGCTCGGTCACCTGGTCGATTGGTTGACTACGGTCGATCGCACGCACCTATTCGCCAGCGAGCGGCAGACGATCTTGATCTTCGGTGGTGTGCTCATCGCCAGCGTTCCACTGGTGGGCTATCAAAGTCTCGTCCGGCGTCAGGGCTTGGCCGGCAATTTTGCGATGCGTCTGCGCTGGGACTTTCATCGGCGGATGCTGGCGCAAAGTTTGTCGTTTTATCAGGACGAATTCGCGGGACGTGTCGCCACCAAGGTCATGCAAACGGCCCTCGCGGTCCGTGATGCGTGGTTCATCGTCACCGATATTTTGGTTTACATCCTGCTGTATTTTGCAACGCTGCTCTGGGTCGTCGGCGATTTTAATACGGCGTTGTTGTTGCCGTTTGCGGGTTGGTTAGTCGCGTACGGGCTGACCTGTTGGTGGTTCGTGCCGCGGCTCGCGAAAGTCGGCGCGGCCCAGGCTGATGCCCGCTCGATGATGACGGGGCGCATCACCGATGCGTACACCAACATCGCCACCGTCAAACTCTTTTCCCACGCGCAGCGCGAAGGGCATTACGCGCAAAGTGCGATGACCGAGTTCTTGACGACGGTGCACCGGCAAATGCGGATGGTCACTTCATTCGAGGCCGTGAACCACGCGCTCAGCATGTTGCTGGTCGCCGGCACCGCGTTCATGTCGCTCAGGCTGTGGAGTGTCGGTGCCTTGGGCGTGGGCGGGGTGGCTGCGGCCACGGCCATGGCGCTGCGGTTGAACGGCATTTCCCATTGGGTGATGTGGGAGATGGCCAGCCTCTTCGAGCAGATGGGCACCGTCCAAGACGGCATGGGCACCTTGTCAGCACCGCGAACGGTCTTGGATCACGACGGCGCGCCTCCCATCACGGTGCATGAGGGCGCGGTCGAATTTGACGATGTGACCTTCTCTTACGGACGTGGCAACGCGAATGCAAAGCCTGTCTTTGATCGTTTTTCTTTGACCGTCAAGGCTGGAGAAAAGGTCGGCCTGGTCGGGCGCTCTGGCGCCGGCAAGAGCACATTGGTGAACTTGCTGCTGCGTTTCTACGACATTGATTCGGGCACCATTACGATTGACGGCGTCGACATCTCAGCCATCACGCAAGAGAGCTTGCGCGCCTCTATCGGGATGGTCACCCAAGACACCTCGCTGCTGCACCGCTCGGTGCGGGACAACATCTTGTATGGGCGGCCAGATGCTGGCGATGCTGAGATGATCCGTGCGGCTGAACGCGCTGAGGCCGATGAATTTATTGCGCATTTGGCCGATGCCAAAGGCCGCACCGGTTATGACGCGCACGTCGGCGAACGCGGTGTCAAATTATCGGGCGGTCAGCGTCAGCGGATCGCCATTGCACGCGTCATGCTCAAGGATGCGCCGATCTTACTGTTGGATGAGGCGACCAGCGCCTTAGACAGTGAAGCGGAGGCTGCCATTCAGGAGAGCTTGTATCGCCTGATGGAAGGCAAGACCGTCATTGCGATCGCGCATCGTTTGTCGACCATCGCGGCGATGGATCGGCTGGTGGTGCTCGATCAGGGTCGCATCGTTGAAGAGGGTGATCACGCCACCTTGCTCGCCAAGGGCGGACTCTACGCACGCCTCTGGGAGCATCAAACGGGTGGATTCTTGGGCGAGGAGACAGAAGACTGAGCCAGCCTCCGCTGTCGCATCGCGCTCTCAGGGCAACCGATAGGGCGTCACGCCGCGCTCATCGGTTGGAATCTGCATCACGTGGTCTACCGGCGGGTAGGCCCGTTGGTGGCACTGCCGTCGCTCGCAAATACGACAACTGACGCCAATGGGTACCGGTTGTGCCGACTCAGACACCGCATCCGCATAGACGACATCGTCAGCGTGCGTGATTTCACAGCCAAAGCCGACTGCATAGTGACGGTTCGGGGCTTGAAACGAACCCGAGCGCTTGATGATGCTGCGGGCCATGCACAAGTAGCGCACCGAGTCGGGCATCTCGGCCACCTGCACCATGATGCGCCCCGGTTGAGAGAACGCCTCATGCACATTCCACAGTGGACAGGCGCCACCGAAGCGAGCGAACTGGAAGCGAGTAGAACTGTGGCGCTTGGTGATGTTGCCCGCTTGATCGACCCGAACAAAGTAAAACGGTATGCCGCGTGCACCCGGTCGCTGCAAGGTCGATAGACGGTGACAGATCTGTTCGAAGCTGGCCCGGTAGCGGCGTTGCAATTGTTCGACGTCGTGTCGCAACACGCGTGCGGTGTGGGCAAAGTCAGCGTACGGAAAGATCAGGGCACCGGCGGCATAGTTTTCACAGGCCAGTCGACCGACCGCCGCCGATTCGGGGGAGCTGAACTGAGCGGATGCAATCGTGCGATCCATGATCGGACCAAGGCTCAGCCGGGCGAGCACGACGCCGAGCTGGAAGAGGCGGGTCGGCTCATTCAGTTCGGCGGCGAAGCGCAGGATTCTGCTCGAGGCGTCATAGCGCCACCACAGGCCATCCGTCGTGGTTGAGTCCGAGCGCACGCTGACGCCGTGCAGATCTTTCAGCGCCTGCTCCAGCAGCGGGGCCGGGCCGGCGTCGGCGCGAACGCCCAGCGTTGCGGCCAGGGCTTCGGCAGCGACATCCAACTCATCGACGTAATTATCCCGATAGTGGAAAAAATCCCGGACTTCCTCATACGGCAGCGCTAAGCCAGAGGCACCTGTTGGATTGCCGCCCAATCGGTCATCGAGTTCATTGACCCGACCCTCGAGGCGCCGATAGGCCGCGTGCAGGCTTAAAAATTGATGGGCGAGGTGCGGCGTTGTGGCTGCCGCGATGCGCAGTTCGGCCAAGGGTGGCGGTGTGGCGCCTAACGGCAGGTCGACACTGGCCTCGCGCAGATCGGCGATCAGCCGGCTTTGCTCGTCGACATCGAACTCAGAGGGATCGAGCTGGTATGCCCGTGCTAAGGCCACCAACACGCTGGCGGTCACCGGTCGATGATTGTTTTCCAGCTGGGAGAGATAGCTGGTGGAGAGTCCAAGGCGCTCAGCGCCCAATTCCAGGGTCAATTGTTGGGCCTCGCGCAGTAAGCGCAGCCGTGGACCCATGAAGAGTTTGCGCCGCATATTTGCAACTTTGCAAAAAAGACCGATTAGGTCTTCAGTATCTCGCAAGATTTCTCTGGAGAAAACAGTTCGCACTGGCAGAATCAGCAAAATTGCGAAGAAGGTGCCTGAGGCGCCTGTTCCTGACAACAAGGAGTTCACACGATGAGTCTTACGGCCGGTCAACGTCTCTGGGCGGCGGTCGCCAGCGAAAAGCCATTGCAGGTGGCTGGCGCTGTCAACGCCTACTCTGCCCTGCTGGCTGAGCAGGCGGGCTTTAAGGCGATCTATTTGTCGGGGGCGGGCGTGGCGAACGCCTCGTTTGGTCTGCCTGACCTTGGCATCACGTCGCTGAATGACGTCTGTGAGGACGTCCGTCGCATCACCTCGGCCACGGACTTGCCGCTCTTGGTTGACGCGGATACCGGTTGGGGCGCCGCATTTAATATCTCCCGAACGGCCCACGATCTTGTGAAATCAGGGGCTGCAGGATTGCACCTCGAAGATCAGGTGCAGGCGAAGCGGTGTGGGCACCGTCCGGGCAAGGCCCTGGTACCGAAAGAGGAGATGGTCGATCGCATTAAAGCGGCCGTGGATGGCCGTACCGACCCCCACTTTGTGATCATGGCTCGAACCGATGCACATGCGGTCGAGGGTCAATCGGCGGCGGTTGATCGCGCACTCGCCTACGTCGAAGCCGGGGCCGATATGATTTTCGCCGAAGCATTGGCGACGCTGGATGAGTACCGCGAGTTCACTGCCAAAGTCCAGGTGCCCGTGCTCGCCAACATCACCGAATTCGGCAAGACACCGCTGTACACGGTGGACGAGTTGGGATCGGTGGGCATCGCCTTGGCGCTGTACCCGCTGTCGGCATTCCGAGCCATGTCCAAAGCCGCACTGGAGGTCTACAGCGAGTTGAGGACTCAGGGCACGCAGAAAGGGGTGCTCGACAGAATGCAAACGCGGACCGAGTTGTATGAAGTCTTGGGCTACCACGACTACGAACAAAAACTCGACGCATTATTTAAGCAAAAAGATTGAGGGGCACATCATGTCTGAATCCACTGCGACCACACCGGTCAGCACAGCACCGCGCGTGAAGAAATCGGTTGCCTTATCGGGTGTCGCGGCCGGCAATACGGCGCTGTGCACCGTCGGCCGCTCCGGCAATGATTTGCACTATCGCGGCTACGAAATTCTGGAAACCGCTGCAGCCGCGGAATTCGAAGAGATCGCGCACTTGTTGATCCACGGTCACTTGCCGACCGCTACGGAGTTACTCGCGTACAAGGCGAAGTTGAAGGCTTTGCGCGGGCTGCCACAAGTGGTGCGCGACGTGCTGGATGCATTGCCGGCCGCCTCACACCCGATGGACGTTCTGCGCACCGGCGTCTCGGCCCTGGGCTGCACGCTGCCTGAGAAGGATGATCACGGCGCGGCAGGGGCGCGCGATATCGCCGATAAGCTCATCGCTTGCTTAGGATCGATGCTCTGCTACTGGTACCACGGGAGTCATAACGGGCGAGTGATCGATGTCGAAACCGATGACGATTCGATCGGTGGTCATTTCTTGACACTGCTACACGGCAAGCCTGCATCGGCGGAGTGGGTGCGTGCGATGCACACCTCGCTCAATCTCTATGCCGAGCATGAATATAATGCGAGCACCTTTACCGCTCGTGTAGTCGCCGGTACCGGATCCGATGTTTACTCGGCGGTGGCGGGGGCGATCGGCGCGCTGCGCGGACCGAAGCACGGTGGCGCCAACGAAGTCGCCTTTGAGATCCAGAAGCGGTATCGCGACGCTGATGAGGCGGAAGCCGATATCCGTCGCCGGGTCGGCAACAAGGAAGTGGTCATCGGCTTCGGTCATCCGGTCTACACGATCGGCGATCCGCGCAATGAAGTGATCAAGTCGGTGGCCCGCGGGCTCGCCGACAGTGCGGGTGACCGCAAGATGTTCGACATCGCGTCGCGTTTAGAGTCGGTGATGTGGGACATCAAGAAGATGTTTCCGAACCTCGACTGGTATAGCGCCGTCAGCTATCACCTGATGGGGGTGCCGACAGCGATGTTCACACCACTGTTTGTGATCGCCCGGACCACCGGTTGGTGCGCGCATGTGATCGAGCAACGCGAGGATGGAAAAATCATCCGTCCAAGCGCCAACTACATCGGGCCCGAGCCACGGCCTTTCGTGGCCTTGGCGGATCGACGCTGAGTGACATCATGACCCATGCATACCGCCGATTGTTGCCCGGTACGGCCGTTGATTACTACGATGCATCTGCCGCCGTGGAGGCGATTACGCCGGGCGCCTGGGCGACCTTGCCCTACACCTCGAGGGTGCTCGCCGAGAACTTAGTGCGCCGCGCTGATCCTGCGCAATTGACGGAAAGCCTCGGTCAGTTGATCCGCTTTGAACGGTCGCAGGATTTTCCCTGGTTCCCCGCGCGTGTCGTCTGTCACGACATTCTCGGTCAGACCGCGCTCGTGGATTTGGCGGGCCTACGCGATGCGATTGCCGAACGGGGCGGCGACCCGGCCCT
>CAIRLC010000012.1 GCA_903879335.1 uncultured Pseudomonadota bacterium | reverse complement strand
GAGCGAGCAAAATACGGCGAGCGATCTGACCCTACAGGGCCCAAGGGCAGAAACTGCCATACGCTAAAACCACCGACGTGTAACCAGTCGACAAAACTGCGTGCCGCTTGACCCAGCGCTCCATGCTGCGCATCCGGCAATGAAGTGGGATGCAGCAACACGCCTGCGCGGCGACGGTCAAACACGTTAGAAACCACATTCGTCATTCCAGCATCCTCGACTCGACGCATCACACGCCAAGGCTTCGCAATCAGACGTACAGCGTCTCGACTGTATTGAAATAATTCGGTTCGCGCTTAAACGAGAGCCTGCAACATCTGGGCGGTGACCAGCACAACCCCTTTTTCCGTCACTTCGAAACGACTTGAGTCGGTGTATGCGTCCACGCCAATCTGCATGTGATCTGGCACCACACAACCTTCATCAAGAATCGCACGACGGATCACACAGCCTCGACCGATGGATACCCGCGGCAGTAAGACCGCTTCTTCAACGACGGAACACTCTTCTACCCGCACGTCGGAGAAGAGCAGCGAAGAACGAACGCTCGCGCCTGAAATGATGCAACCCGCGGACACCATCGAATTTATCGCCGTGCCTACTCGCCCAGTGTCGGGATCGTCCAAAATGAATTTGGCAGGTGGACGCTGTAACTGATAGGTCCAGATCGGCCACTCGTCATCGTAGATGTTCAGTTCGGGACGGACGTGGACCAACTCCATATTGGCTTCGTAATACGCGTCGAGCGTACCGACGTCGCGCCAATACGCCTGCGCGTTGGTGCGCACATCCTGAAAGGCGTACGCATAGACGGCTCTAGTTTCGAGCGCTACGGGAATAATGTTCTTACCAAAATCGTGCGCTGAGTCGGTCTTCGCCGCGTCACTGGTCAGCATGCTGTCCAGGAGGTCTGCGTTGAAGATGTAGATGCCCATTGACGCCAACGCAATGTCAGGTCTTCCCGGAACTGTCTCAGGCTCACTCGGCTTTTCATTGAACCGGATCACACGATTGGTGGTATCCACAGACAGCACGCCATACTCGCGCGCGGTATTTTTTGGCACTTCAACAACGCCAATGGAGACATCGGCATTTTTTTCTACGTGCGCCGCGATCATCGGGCCGTAGTCCATCGTGTAGATATGATCACCCGCTAACACAAGCACGTGCTTGGGGGAGTGCGAGCGAATGAATTCCAGATTCTGATACACCGCGTCAGCGGTACCTTGGTACCAGTGCGGACCCATTTGCTGCTGCGCTGGGATCACACTCACGAACTCACCGAACTCGCCGCGCAAATAACCCCAGCCACGCTGGACATGCTCAATCAGTGACTGTCCTTTGTACTGAGTCAGGACAGCGATCTGCCGAATGCCGGAGTTCACGCAATTGGAGAGCACGAAATCAATGATCCGAAACTTACCGCCGAACGGCGTTGCCGGTTTGGCTCGACTGATGGTCAGCTGCTTGAGGCGCTCACCGCGTCCGCCAGCCATGATGATGGCGAGCGTCCCACTGGTCAGACGAGAGACGTATCGGCCGGAGCTTGTGGTGGGTGTGCGCTCAGTCATCCTAGACCCTTCCTTTTCACCCTATGTTACCTTGCAAGAACGCCCCTGCAAGCCATGGAACGATGACATCTACGCTACAGCAAGCACTACAGGCTTGGCTGCCCGATATTGAGGCCCTCAGCGCTGGCGACGGGAAATCCGTCGGCCGTTTACTTGGCCGCCACTCGGTTGGACGGCAAGCGCTGGTGCTGACCTACATTGGGGGCGAAGCGCATGACGTCAGCCTAGAAGGTCGTCGACGGATGACACGGTGCGGGGAGACTTCAATATTCGCCTGGCTCGGGGTCCGATCGACCCTACCGGAACGGTACCGGATCGAATGGACGGATCGTTACGGGGTTCGCCACCTGCGGGCGGACCCCTATTCGTTTGGTGTCGGCCTACTGGAGGCGCAAGCCGATGAACTTTCCGCCGGGCGGCCTGAAGGCGCAGATTGTTTAGGTGCAGCCCCAGAAACAAGGGACGACGTGGCGGGCACGCGTTTTGCCGTTTGGGCGCCCCGTGCTGTCGGAGTATCGCTGACCGTGCCCGGCGGAGCACTCCCACTCTATCGGCACTTATCGAGCGGGGTTTGGTCGATCTTTGTACCGGGGGTTGAACCGAATACGCCCTACGGCTTTGAGTTGCTGCTCGCCGATGGCCGTCGGCTCTGGCGGACGGACCCTTGCGGTCGCACCTACGAGCCTCGCCCTGGCTGGCGGGCTCGAGTGGCGGGCCCAAGCCAAACCCACTTCGAGGACCACGCTTGGTTGGCCGACAGGGCGCAACGCGATCGGGACTCGCCCTGCAGCATTTACGAACTCCATCTTGGATCGTTCTTACGGCGTCCCGCAGAGTCGGCCACCTACGCGGCGCTGGCCGAACGGATTGTTCGTCACGTCGTACCGCTCGGCTTCACGCATGTCGAACTGCTCCCCATCACGGAGCATCCTTTTGAGGGTTCATGGGGATATCAGACGACGGGCTACCACGCGCCAACGACCCGACACGGCTCGCCGGATGACTTTAAAGCCTTTATCGATCGGCTGCACCGAGCCGGGCTTGGCGTCATTCTGGATTGGGTACCGGGCCATTTCGCCAACGATGACGGCGCTCTTGCCGCCTTTGATGGGGCGCCGCTCTATGAGTACGCCGATCCCGTGCACGGTCAGCACCGCAATTGGGGCACTCGTGTATTTGATCTGAGTCGGCCAGAAGTGCGCGCGTTTCTGCTCGCCAGCGCAATTCGTTTCCTGCGGGATTACCACGTCGATGGTTTACGCATCGACGCAGTCGCTGCCATGTTGTATCGCGATTACGACCGAGCCGACGGCGAATGGGCACCGAATGCTGAGGGCGGGCGCGAGCATCTGGAAGCCATCGACTTTCTCAAAACGCTCACGAGCCGCATTCACGACGAATTCCCTGGCGTGCTGCTTATCGCCGAGGACTCATCGTTGTTTGCGGGTGTCACGCGGCCAGTCAGCGACGGAGGCCTCGGATTTGACTACAAGTGGAATCTGGGGTGGATGCACGACTCGCTGGGTTACTTCCGCGAAGACCCCTTATTTCGCCGGCATCACCATCACGTGCTCCCCAATATCGTGAACTATTCGCTCGCCGAGCGCGGCGTACTGTCGCTCAGTCACGATGAGGTGGTGCACGGCAAACGCTCAATCCTGGGCCGAATGCCCGGCGACGCCTGGCAACAAATGGCCAACCTGAAATTACTCCTGGCATGGCAATGGACGCATCCCGGCGCCAAGCTGCTCTTCATGGGTACGGAGTTCGCAGCCCCAGAGGAATGGGACCACCAAAAAGCGCTGCCGTGGGAGCGGAGTCAGCGGCCTGAAGTTCGCGGCCTCTTACACCTGATAAAAGATCTCAATCACCTGTATCGGACCGAGCCAGCACTCCACCTCGGCGATACAGATCCACGCGGGATTCGATTTATCTGTGCGCGCGACGATCTACGATCGATATACGTGTACGAGCGTTATTCCGACACCCGACGATTAATCATTATCCTGAACGCCACTCCAGTGCCTCGTGAGCGCTACCTCGTGGGTTTACCCAGTGGAGGCACCTGGACGGAGCTGCTGAACACCGACTCCGCCCATTATGCAGGAACAGATGTGGGCAATCTGGGAGCAGTCGTGGCCTATCCCGATCCGGCCATGGGCGAACCCTATTCGGCTGCGCTACGCTTACCCCCGTTGGGCGCGGTGGTCCTCGCCGCAACAGCCGACGCGCCGCCTCACCCGTAACCGAACTCGGTAACCCAGGGCTGCAACGTCGACAGGACCGGCGCGAGTTCAGCGGCATACCGGCGCCACTGCCCCAATCCCCGTCGGCTTAAACCGGCAGTCAGCTGCGCGGTACTCGGAGTTGCGCTCGGACGCCGCTTAGCCCGTTCCGCGAATTCACCCATTTTGGCTGTCCATTGGATACCGACGTACTCACAGATCGCCCGCATTTCGCCATCGAAGTTATCCAACAGGCTCTCGTGACTCACCACGTGGGGGTGCAGAACCAACAACCTCAACAGGGCTTGTTCTAAGCGCATCACGAGATCGTAGTACGCAGCGCCCGTCTCTAGCGTGAGCAGTTCGTACATTGGTGGACTCATTTGGAATCGTCGGCGGAAGCAACTTAAAACCACATCACGCGGATCGCGACGAGCCAGCAAAATCTTCGCGCGAGGGAACAGCTTAGCAATCAGGGGTAATTTGAGGATATTGAGCGGGTATTTATCGATGAACACCTTACCTTCCGGGTTCACTCCACAGCTACGCGCAGCGGCCCAATACGCGGCGCGATAGCGATCCAAATCCTCATCTGAGGCATGTGCCAAGTTATCCAAATCGCTCAGGTCACTCATGTAATGCAGTGCCGATTCGCGAAACAATTCACGCTCTTCGAGCGTCACCACATCCGGATGCCCCTCAAGAATGACCT
This sequence comes from uncultured Pseudomonadota bacterium, assembly GCA_903879335.1. Classification (GTDB taxonomy): domain Bacteria; phylum Pseudomonadota; class Gammaproteobacteria; order Steroidobacterales; family Steroidobacteraceae; genus CAIKZZ01. The sequence goes on along the minus strand of CAIRLC010000012.1, from coordinate 2,763 downwards.
CTAGCAGCGTCGTTCCGGATCGGGGAAAACCGATCAGAAACACATGTTGCCCAGACGATGCGGCAGTCACCGATCGCTGCTGCCAACGGAGAGGGTCCGCTGCTTCGAAATACTTGAGCAACTGTCGCGCAAAAATACCTGCCGTGCGACCGTTCGCGAATTTCGGCGCATACGCCTCGCGCAAGATCGTATTGCACTCGTGATACGCGACGAACGCGAGATGGGGTTGTAATGATGCATCGAGCACATCACCGAGCACACCCAGAGCACGCGCGCGGTCGAGGGGGCCGACACGTGAGTCCTCGATCAGCGCGCGCAATCGCAACGCCGCCGCTTCATAGTCCTGATTCGCGAGCTCTGCCGCTGCGACTGCCAGTACCGCATCCGGCAGGCCTGGCATCGCCTCGAGCGCCGCTATGCCATGGCGCTGCGCACTGTTCGCATCACCGCGTAGGCTTGCGACCGAGGCTCGCCCGGCGAGCGCGATGGGATGTTGGGGATCACGGGCCAGGGCCGCCACGTAACACGCGTCCGCCTCACTCAAGGCACCGAGCATTTGCAGCACGTCTCCGAGGCTCGCGTGGGCAAAAGCATGCTCAGGTGCGGCTTGTGCCACCCATTTGAGATGCTCGACGGCATCTGCCGGCCGGTCCAACCGGCGCAGGCACAGGCCCAGTGCGTTGCGGGACCCCAAATCCTGGGGAGCAAGCTCAACAGCACGTTGCAGGAGCCGAAGGGCGCTCTCCAGCTCTCCGGCCTCCTCGCGCGCAGAAGCCGCCATATTGAGCAGAAACGGGTGTTCTAGGCCATCCTCGAGTGCCGCCTCGGCCAGTTGCGCCGCACGAGGGAAATCACCGCCAACCGCTACGGCATGGATTGATTTCAACCGCTCGATATCGCGAGCTGCATCGCCGGCCATAGAACGCTCCAATACCTAGAGATTGATATTCACTACAACTCAAGTGGCCGCGCGGATGAAAGCCATTGGCGGCGCCACTCAGTCTATCACTGCGTCCGCGGCCATCAGGACCCCTCCAATCCGTCGTCACATCTCACGGTCGGTGCGATACTTCTCTTTAATGTTAGTGACTTGAGGCGCTGTCATGACTCACTCAGTTCGCGCGGCTCGGTTGGGCCGCTTCCTGCTCCGATCGCTTCTGATCACCACCTGCACTCTGATTACGACCAGAGTCCTCGGCGATGGCCTGCCCGAGCCGTTGGACCGCTATCCGGTGGGCAAGGTCACGGTCAAGGGACATCACCCGGATCGCGAATTTTCCGTGTGGCTTGCCACCACGGACGCGCGTCGAGAGCAAGGCCTGATGTTCGTCAAAAGCCTCGCTCCTCACCAAGGAATGCTCTTCGTATTTGACCAGCCGGACATCCTGACCTTCTGGATGAAGAACACCTATATCCCACTTGACCTGCTGTACATCGCACCGGATGGCCATGTGGTGCGGATCGCGGAAAACGCGACGCCGCTCTCGTTAACGGGAATTCCATCCGGCAAGCCGGCGAGCGCAGTACTGGAAATTGGGGGTGGCCTCGCTCATTCACTCGGACTCACCGCCGGCGACCAGGTGGTCTTAGCCGTATCGAAACCGTAACCACTCGCGCGACCGCAGCCGCGGCTTATCCAATACGTCGCCCCAAAAAAAACGGCGGGCCGAAGCCCGCCGTCCTGTGTCGACCGAGATCCAACCCTTAGAACTGGGCTGAGATCGTCGCGAACACGTAGCGACCCAACGTGTCGTACACCGACGCGAAGGTATTGCCGTTGCAACCAGACGCGCAGTTCGACGATCCGAAGATCGGCGGGCTCTTGTCGAGGAGGTTGTTAGCACCAACGCGCAGGCTCAGACCCTTGCCGATATCCATCGAAGCCGAGAGGTCGATGTACTCGCGTGCGCCAAGGCGCGCGTCCGTGCTCGACACCAGACCCTGCGACAAGGCGTCGGCGTTGCTGAGGCCGATTGCAAGCGGCGAACGCAGCGTGGCATTCGGCGACAACGAGTCGAGCGTCACGCTGTCCCAGTGGCGCCAGCCGAGCGTCACGTCGAGACCCTGCCATGGGGTTGCCCACGTCAGGTGTGCCGTCGAGCGGAACTTCGGATTCGGAGTGCCGCACTTCGAGCCAAAGTAACCCACGCAGTCGTAAGCCGTCTCCGGCTGAGCCGCGACCGGCGTGGTCTCGAACTTGCTGAGCGACGTGGCGATGTAGCTCGCGCGCAGTTTGCCGTACTTGCCCAAGTTGAAGCTGTACGACACGTCGAAGTCGAGACCTGTCTCGCGGAGTGCGCCCGTGTTCGCGAGCGTGTCAATCACGTAGCCGTTGTTCGACAGCCAGAGCGACCCGTTGACGTCACGGTGGATGCGATCGCAATACTGACCGCTCTTGCCGCAGAGCTGCAAGATGGTATCCGCGCCCACAGTGCTGATAACGTTCTTGATGTCGATGTCGTAGTAGTCGACCTGGACACGCAAGTTAGGCACGAACGATGGGGTAAGGCCCACACCGAAGGACTTCGTCGTTGCCGTTTCTGGCTTCAGATTCTGGTTACCACCCACTTGGCCGTTGTACTGAGCCGCCGGGTTGCTGTCGATCGTGCCGTACAACGACGGGTCAACACCCGTGTTCTGGCACTGTGCGACGGTGAATTGCGGATTTGTACCGGCGCAAGGATCCGTCGCGCCATCAAGACCGACAATCACTGCGCTGAACAACTCACCAATGTTGGGGGCACGCACAGCACGCGCGAAGCT